>NZ_JAUSYU010000001.1:0-674868 GCF_030817075.1 Arthrobacter sp. V1I9 | reverse complement strand
AAGGAACCCTACGCGACGTCCATCCTGGGCCAGGAGCAGGTGGACTGGCTCATCCGCGAGGTCTCAAAGTCAAAGGCGACGTGGAAAGTGATCGCCGCCGACCTGCCGCTGGGCATCATCGTGCCCGACGGCGCCGTAAACCAGGAAAGCCTGGCAAACCGCGACGCCGGTGCACCGCTGGGGCGCGAGCTCGAGATAGCCGGGGTACTGAGTGCGTTCAAGCACAACCGGGTTAAGAACGTGGTCTGGCTGACGGCCGACGTGCACTACTGCGCCGCCCACCACTACTCCCCCGAGCGCGCCTCCTTCACCGACTTCGACCCCTTTTGGGAGTTCGTGGCCGGGCCCATCGCCGCGGGTTCCTTCGGCCCCAACCCGATGGACGGCACGTTCGGCCCCGAGGTGGCCTTCTCGAAGGCCGGGCGTTTTCCTGGGGAGTCACCGCGCGACGGCGAGAACCAGTTCTTCGGGCACGTCCAGCTCGGTGAGGACAACAGCTTCACCGCCAGCCTTCGGAACGCGAACGGCACCACGGTGTTCTCGAAGGTGCTGACGCCTGAGCGGTAGGAGCTGACTCCCGGAGTGCTGCCGCTTGCAGCGCTCCGGGGCGGGCCCCGCCGTCGGCCCGTTTGCTTTTCCTCGTTTACATTCCCTGAGCCATGGGTACGCCGCTGGTAATGTTCCTGCATTCGGCAAGGCACACAGACGGGGTGATTCTTTGTGAAAGAGGACGGACTGACAGAGGCTGTCCAGGAAGCCGGGGCGGTGGAGCTGATCCTTATCCGCCACGGCGAGAGCGAAGGCAACGTGGCGGCCACGGATGCGCGGCTGGCGGGGGCTGAGGTCATCGAGGTACCCGCCCGGGATGCGGACGTGAACTTGTCCGGGACCGGGCAGGACCAGGCAAAGGCTTTGGGTGCCGCACTGGCACGGATCGCCGAGGACCTCCGGCCGGATGCGGTGGTTTCCTCGCCGTACGCCCGTGCGCGCCAGACCGCCGAGATCGCCGTTGAGGCCGCGGGCTGGCCCGTGAAGGTGCGGACCGATGAACGCCTGCGGGACCGCGAGCTCGGCATCCTGGACAGGCTGACGCGCCGCGGTGTTGAAAACCGATTCCCGGAAGAGGCCGAGCGCCGCGAGTGGCTGGGCAAAATGTACTACCGGCCGCCGGGCGGCGAATCGTGGGCCGACGTGGCACTGCGGCTGCGGTCCGTCCTGGACGAACTCAACAACCTCGGCACGGGGCACCGGGTCATGCTGGTCTGCCACGACGCCGTGATCCTGCTGTTCCGCTACGTGCTGGAGGGCATGAATGAGCAGGAGCTCCTGGATCTTGCGGCGAGCACGTCGGTCCTCAATGCCTCCCTGACCCGTTACGTCCGGCCCTCCGGCGAAGGGCCCTGGACCCTGGAAAGCTTCAATGTGGCGGACCACCTCACGGAGCAGGGTGTAACAGTCACCGAACATGCGGGAGACGCCAGTGTCCACCCAAAGTGATTCCGTAGCCAGCGCAACTGAAGCCGCTTCACCTACCCTCGTGACGCCGTCGCTGCTGCGCGACTGGCCGCTGCCGGCACCAGGCGCCGACAAGTACTCGCGGGGCTCGGTGCTGGTGATCGGTGGGGCGCGGGCCACGCCCGGCGCGGCACTGCTGGCCGGTACCGCTGCCTTGCGGGCCGGCGCCGGGAAGCTCACCCTCGCCGTGGCGGAATCGGTGGCCATGCATCTTGGCGTGGCACTCCCGGAATGCGGGGCCATGGGGCTGCCGGAGAACGCGGACGGGTCGGTGACGGGTGAAGGCCTGGACCGGATTTCCTCTTACCTTGAGCGTGCGGATGCGATCCTCGTTGGCCCCGGGCTGGATGACCCGGGACCTCGCGGAAAAGCTGCTGCGGGCACTCTTGGAGCGGGAAACCCGCTCCAGTGATTCAGGCTCTGGCGACGGGAAGGCAAACGGTGGTCCCGCCGTCGTACTTGATGCCTATGCCCTGGGCGGCCTGGTAAAGGTGGCGGACCAGCTGGAGCCGTGGAAGGGGCGGCTGATCCTCACGCCGAACCCCAAGGAGGCCGCTGTCCTGCTGGAGCGCGAGGTGGATGATCTGACGGCGGATATTGCCGAGATCGCCGACAAGTTCCAGGCTGTGGTGAGCTGCCAGGGCTTCATCGCGCGGCCCTCCGGCGGGGACGCGCCGGAGGAATCGGAGCTCTGGAAAATGACCACCGGCTACGGCGGGCTGGGAACCTCTGGCAGCGGGGACGTCCTGGCCGGGGCAATCGCGGGCCTTCGCGCCCGGGGAACCACCAGCGCGCAGGCCGCATGCTGGGGCACCCACCTCCATGCGGCAGCGGCAGACCGGCTTGCCAGCAGGTTGGGGCCCCCTCGGGTTCCTCGCCCGCGAACTGGCCGACGAACTGCCCGCCCTGATGCTGGAGCTGAACACCTGATCCTGCCCCGGGCCTTTGAAGCCCGGGCATGGGATGGCCCCCGGCCGAAGCCGGGGGCCACCGTATCGGGAAGTGCAGGCCTACCCTGCCAATGCGCTTTCAGCGCTGTGGCGTGCTCAGAATGGCTATCCGCCCCAAAAGGCAGTCAACAATCATTACCCGACATCCCGATCCTGCTGGGGACTAAGCAGAAATCTCGTGCTTTGCCCCCTTCGTCTCAACCTCAATCTTACGCGGCTTTGCCTTTTCAGCGACAGGAATCCGCAGGGTCAGGACACCGGCGTCGTAGGACGCCTTCACGTTGTCGGTGTCCAGGGTGTCCCCGAGGATCAGCTGGCGGCTGAACACGCCGCGCGGCCGCTCCGAGGCGATCAGTTCGGTGTCCTTGCCTGCAGGTTCCGGGCGTTCTGCCCGCACCGTCAGGACATTCCGTTCAACATCGAGATCCACTGAGTCCACTGAAACACCGGGCAGATCAAAGGCGACTACAAAGTCCTGGCCTTCACGCCAGGCGTCCATTGGCATCGCTGCCGGACGCGCTGCCGTGCCGAGGACCTGCTGGGCCAGCCTGTCCAGCTCGCGGAACGGATCGGTTCGCATCAACATGGCTTCCCTCCTCGTGGGAGACGGTCCAACACTGTTTTGGTACCAGCCGATCTGTATTGGCTGATATAGATTTTTTAGCACTGGCCGGGTAGATCTGCAAGCGTTTTTTGGGGAGAATTTTCTCCCGTTTTTGATGATCAGGGGGCACGCAGAAGGGGCCCTCGCCGTGCGCAAGGGCCCCCCTTCAGTGCGTTACTGCTGTCCTAGCTTCGGGTTGGGTCGGGACGAAGCGGCGCCGGGCCCGGATCGGGCACGGGCAGTGGGCCGGGAGGCTCCGGTACCGGGAACGGGTTGGGCGATGGCGGACCAGGGTGGCCCGGATCAGGGGTTGGGCCTGGCTCCGGCGGGAACGGCTCGGGCTCGTGCACTGGCGGGATGGTCATAAACTTCCCCTCTCACGCTGGGCGGATGTGCCTTAGCGTGAACAGGATACGCCTGCCGCCCGGACCCTACTAGGCCACCCCGCCTCCCCCAATGCGTCCGGTTCTCGTCCGGTAGCGAACGCCCGGTCCATTGCCACGGCGGGTGGATATATTTGAACCCATGACCCAGACTCCGCTGCAGGATTCCGCCAAAACCGCGACTTCCACCCCCGCTCCCCCGGTTGCCAAGAAGATCCCCTCCGAGCGCATCCACCACGGGGACACGTTCGTGGACAACTACGAGTGGCTGCGGGACAAGGAATCCGACGAGGTAGTGGAGCACCTCAAAGCCGAGAACGCCTACCAGGAAGCGGTCACCGCGCACCAGGAACCGCTGCGCGAGGCGATCTTCCAGGAGATCAAGGGCCGCACCCAGGAGACGGACTTGTCCGTCCCCCACCGGAAGGACGGCTGGTGGTACTTCAGCCGCTCAGTGGAAGGCAAGGAGTACGGCATCCAGTGCCGGGTCCGCGCCCAAAACACCGGCAACCCCGTCGCGGACTGGACTCCCCCGGCCGTTGAACCCGGCATCGAAATTCCGGGCGAGGAGATCCTGCTGGACGGCAACGTCGAGGCCGAAGGGAAGCCGTTCTTCTCGGTTGGCGGCACCGCCGTAACGGTGGATGGCAACCTCTACGCGTACGCGGTGGACAACGCCGGTGATGAACGCTTCACCCTGCGCATCAAGGACCTCCGGACCGGCGAGCTGTTGCCGGACGTCATCGAAAACGTCTTCTACGGCGTTTCCTTCTCCCCGGACGGCACGCGGATTTTCTACACAGTGGTGGACGAGTCCTGGCGCCCCTACCAGGTCAGGGCCCACACCCTGGGCACGCCCGTCACCGCGGACGTGGTGATCTACCAGGAGGACGACGTCGCCATGTGGCTGGGGTTTGAGCTCTCCGCTGACCGGCGCTACCTCGTGCTGGGGATCGGCTGCTCGGAGTACAGCGAGACCCGCCTGCTGCGGTTCGACGATCCCGCCCAGGAGCTCCTCACCGTCATTTCCCGGGATGAGCGGGTACTTTATGAGGCCGAACCGTTCCTGCTGCCCGGCCCCGACGGCGTAAAGACCGAACGCATCCTGCTCACGCATAACCGCGGCGCCATCAACTCGATGGTTTCCCTGACTGACTGGGCCGAGCTTCGCAAGCCGCTGGCCGGGCAGCGCTGGGACACCGTCGTCGAACATTCCGACGACGTCCGCGTCAACGGCGCAGGCGTCACCTCCACGCACCTCGTCGTGTCCATCCGGAAGGACACCATCGAGCGTGTCCAGGTCATCGGGCTGGAAGGCCTGGGCACTGCGGCGCAGGAGGCACCGGTGGAGCCCGCGTTCGACGAGGAGCTCTACACCGCGGGAGTGGGCGGCTCCGACTACGAGGCTCCGGTGATCCGGCTCGGTTACACGTCCTACTTCACGCCGTCCCGTGTTTATGACTTTGTGCTGCCCACTCCCGGGCAGCCAGCCGGTGAACTGCTGCTCCGCAAGGAAAGCCCGGTTTTGGGCGGCTACGACGGCAACGACTACGTGGCCACCCGCGAATGGGCCGAGGCCGGCGACGGCACCCGGATCCCGCTCTCCGTGCTGCGCCACAAGGCGGTCAAGCAGGATTCGACGGCGGCGGGCCTTGTGTACGGGTACGGCTCCTATGAGCTGAGCATGGACCCCGGCTTCGGCATTGCCCGGCTGTCCCTGCTGGACCGCGGCGTGGTGTTTGTGATCGCCCACATCCGCGGGGGCGGTGAACTGGGCCGGCATTGGTACGAAAACGGCAAGAAGCTCACCAAGAAGAACACCTTCACCGACTTCGTGGATGCCACGGAGTGGCTGGCGGACTCGGGCTGGGTGGATCCCTCGCGGATTGCAGCACTGGGCGGCTCGGCCGGCGGACTGCTGATGGGTGCCGTTGCCAACATGGCCCCGGAAAAGTACGCCGCGATTGTGGCCCAGGTGCCCTTCGTGGATGCCCTCACCACCATCCTGGACCCGGAACTGCCGCTGTCCGCCCTTGAATGGGAGGAATGGGGCAACCCCATCACGGACCCTGAGGTCTACGCCTACATGAAGTCGTACTCGCCCTACGAAAATGTCCGCCAGGCGTCGTACCCGAAGATCGCCGCGGTGACGTCCTTCAACGACACCCGCGTGCTGTACGTGGAGCCGGCAAAATGGGTGCAGGAGCTGCGGAACAGGACCACGGGATCCGAGCCGGTGGTGATGAAGATCGAGATGGACGGCGGCCACGGCGGCGCGTCCGGCCGCTACGTCCAGTGGCGCGAAAGGTCGTGGGACTACGCCTTCATCGCCGATTCCCTCGGCGCCACTGAATTACTCCCCGGCGCCGGCCTGAAGTAGCAACTTGATTTATCGATTGCTCCGTAACGGCCGTTTTGAGCCCGTAAAACGGCGGTTACGGAGCAATCGATGGGTGCGCCACGCGCCGCCCGTATCCAAACAAGCCAGCCATGCGTACTCTTATCTGACGCAGTGCTGTCCGCTGGGGGGCAGATCAACCCGCGCCGGAAGTTGAGGTTGACGTGATCAGGGTTTCCCAGCAGCACAGCGACGGCGGAACAAGTGGCGGTCGGCCACCTAGGGCGGGTTTCCGCGTGCGCACCCTTGCCGTGGCGGCCGCTACAGCCCTCCTGGCCGGGCTCGCGGGGGTATGGTGGCCCGACGGCGTAGCCTACGCCGCTGTCCAACAGGACGACGATCACGGCCCGTCCTGGGTTTTCCCGTTCGCCCCGCCCGATGACCCTGAGGAGGACGGCAACCAGGCCCTGGCGGTGAACACCAGCGACGGCTCCGTGGACTACAGCGCGGAGTTCGCGCTGGTTTGGGCCGAGGATGGCGATCCGGTAGGGACGAAAAATGAAGCGTACGCGTTCGCCAGCTGTACAGGCTGCACCACGGTGGCCGTGGGATTCCAGGTGGTGCTGATCGAGGAACAAACCGATGTCATAGCTCCGCAGAACCTATCCAGGGCCATCAACTACAACTGCACCGAATGCACTACCTATGCGCTGGCCCACCAGTTGGTGCTGTCCCTGGGCGGCCCGTTGAATGACGACAGCATGGAGCAGTTGTCAGCTCTGTGGTGCGACATCGAGGAGTACGGCGAGGACCTCGAGGACGTCCCCCTTGCCGAAATCCAGAACCAGCTCGAGGCGTACAAGGAACAGATCACCAGGATCGTCCAAGCCGACCCGAGTGCCACGGAGGACGGCATCGCAATGTCCATTGAACCCGGCGCTGGGGCCTGAACAGTCATCGATGCTGATTTCCAAAAAACATAACCATGCTTACTATTAGTTGGCGTCGGGCTGCCCACTGGGGGTAGACAACCCGCGCCATACTGGAGGTTTGCGTGAGCATGGAACAGGAAATGCGTCCCCTGACCGACGACGAACTGATTGCGGAGCAGGCAACGGCTTTGCCGGACAAGGAAGTTGCCTCTGTCCTGGACCTGAATGCGGATTTGGACCTGGGCATTGACGCGGCAGCACCCATCGACCTCGCCGTCGCGGCCAACGCGAACGTGGCCGCGCCGATCGACGCCGCCGCCTCCGCCAACATCCTCTCCTACGGCTCGGACGCACAGGCACTGGCGGACCAGGGCGTCATGATCGAGCAGGGCATTGTGGCCGATGCCAACGCCGAATCCACCCAGGACAGCACCATCAGCCAGGGCAACGACACCGTTGACGACGGCGGCACCACTCCCACCGGCACCGAAGCGGACACCACCGGCACCACGGCCGACGCCGGCGGCCTCCTCCCCGACGGAACATCCACCGACGGCATCGTGCCCGAGGAAGGCCTCGGCGGCGCCTTGCCCGACGACGGCTCCTTGCCCGACGTCGGCGCGCTGCCAACAGACCCCGCCGCCGCTCTGGACGGGGACCTGCTCAACGTCAACGTGGACCTCGCCGCGGACGCGGACATCGCCGCCCCGATCAACGGCGCGGTGGCGGCCAACGCGAACGTGGCTGCACCGATCGACGCCGCTGTGGCCGCGAACATCGGCTCCATCGACAGCCAGGCCTATGCCGTGGCCGAGCAGGACGCCATCATCACCCAGAACATCGAGGGCGAAGCCAACGCCTCTGCCGACCAGCAGTCCGACCTCGAGCAGTAAGCACAGATGACCCACGCCAGCGGCGGGCCGCGCCCCCAGGCCGGCCCGCCGTCGTCCGCTGCCCCCGTTGCCGAGCACCCGCCGCATGTTCCCGCGCGGGCCGACGGCGTCCAACTCATCGGCCGGGCGGAGGGGTCGGGCTACCGCGAGGCGCCTTTCCTGGTCCGCCGCGCGGACGGCCAGACCCTCCAGCTAACGCCACTGCTCTACCTGGTGCTGGAGGCAGTGGACGGGCAGCGGAGCCTGGAGGAGATCGCGCAGCATGCCAGCGCGGGTTCCGGAAGGCTCGTCAGCGCGGAGAACGTGCGCACGTTGATCAACTCCCAGCTCCTGCCGTTGGGCCTGCTCCGGCTCGCGGACGGGTCCCAGCCGGAGGTCCGGAAGGCTGACCCGCTGCTGGGCATGCGCTTCCGCTACACCGTGACGGATCCGGAGCGCACCCGCAGGATCACCGCACCCTTCACAGCCCTGTTCAACCCGCTGATCGTGGTGGCGGTAACCGCGGCGTTCCTGGCCGCGTGCTGGTGGGTGCTGATGGTGAAGGGGCTGGGCTCGGCCACCCACGAAGCGTTCGAGAACCCTGTCCTGCTCCTGCTGATCTTTGCCATCACCATCATCTCCGCCGGTTTCCACGAGTTCGGCCATGCCGCCGCGGCGCGCAAAGGCGGAGCCACGCCTGGTGCCATGGGCGCCGGACTGTACCTGATCTGGCCGGCGTTCTTCACGGACGTCACCGACTCGTACCGGCTGGGCCGCGGCGGCCGGCTCCGGACAGACTTCGGCGGCCTGTACTTCAACGCGATCGTTGCGGTGGCCATCATGGCGCTGTGGTGGGCCACCGGCTTTGATGCGCTGCTGCTGGTGGTGGTCACGCAGATCCTGCAGATGGTCCGGCAACTGCTCCCCCTGGTCAGGTTCGACGGGTACCACATCCTGGCCGATGCCACCGGCGTTCCCGACCTCTTCCAGCGCATCAAGCCCGTCCTGCTGGGCCTGCTTCCCTGGCGGTGGGGAAGGCCGGAAAACAAGGTCCTCAAACCCTGGGCCCGCGCAGTGGTGACGGTATGGGTGCTGGTCACCGTGCCGTTGCTGCTGGTCAGCCTGGCCCTGATGGTGCTTGCCCTGCCGCGGCTGCTGGCCACGGCATGGAGCAGCGCCGTTAGACAGCAGGGACTGCTCGCCGACAGCCTTTCCGCCGGGGATATTGCCGGGGCCGCCGTGCGCGTCCTGGCCATCCTGGCCGTGGCCCTTCCCATGCTGGGCATGCTCTATATCCTGCTGCGGCTGCTGAGGCAGCTGGTCACCGGGCTCTGGCAGAAGACCCGCGGCAGGTTCCTGCAGCGCACCGCCGCCATGGGCGTTGTCACGGTACTGCTGGGCGGGCTCGCCTGGGCATGGTGGCCCGACGGCGGGACGTACCGTCCGGTGCAGCCTTACGAACGCGGCACGCTGGCGGACGCCACGACGTCGGTCCTTCCGGCTGCGGACACCGTCCTGCGGGAGGGCAGCAGCGGGAGGACCGTGGCGCTGTGGCCCGAAGGTGCCGCCAGGCCAACGCGGGAGAACCCGCAGCTGAGCATGGTGCTGGTGCCGGTGGAGGCCTCGCAGGGCGCCGGACGTGGTTCATCCCCGGCAGCTTCTCCCGACGCTGCCGCCGCTGCCGGCTCCACCGCCCCGTCCTGGGTGTTCCCGTTCGACCGGCCCGCGGCCCCGGAACAGGACGGCAACCAGGCGCTCGCAGTGAACGCCACCGACGGCTCGGTTACCTACAACGTGGCCTTCGCGCTGGTCTGGGCAGAGGACGGCGAACCCGTGGACACCCGGAACGAGGCCTACGCCTTTGCCAGCTGCACCGGCTGCGCCGCCGTGGCGGTGGGCTTCCAGGTGGTCCTCATCGTGGGGCAGGCGGATGTTGTGGTCCCGGAAAACCTCTCGGCAGCCGCCAACTACAACTGCGTCGAATGCCTCACCTATGCACTGGCCAGCCAACTCGTCCTGACGCTGGACGGCCCGCTGAGCGAAGCCGGCATGGAGCAACTGACGGCGCTCTGGGCCGAAATCGCAGAGTACGGCCGGAACATACAGAATGTACCGCTCTCGGAAATCCAGGCCCGGCTGGCCGCGTACAAGGAACAGATCACAGCCATCATCAAGGCCGACCCGAGCGCCACAGAAGCCGCGGCAACGCCCCTGCCCGCCGCAACGAACACCGCCCCGCCTCCAACTGCGCCGGCCGGAGCACCCAGCGGAGCGCCCACCGGGACCGGGGTTTCCGGGGATACCCCTGCGACGGAGCCCGCAGCACCCGCTCCCGCAGGGGCCGGGGCCGCAACCGCCCCGGCGACGCAGCCCGCCCCCGTTGGGGCACCGGCGTCGTACGCACCCGTTGAGACGCCGGTCCCAACGGCGGATACTGGGGGCACGGCCCCCGCCGCTGAGCCACTACCCACCGCAAACCCCAGCTAGGAGAGCAGATGTCATTGAGCAAGGGAACGTCCGTGGAATGGAACACGCCGCAGGGCACAACGCACGGCAAGATTGTGGAGAAGAAAACCAGCGACTTCGAGCTGGACGGCCACACGCACCGCGCCAGCAAGGATGAGCCCCAGTACGTGGTGGAGTCGGCGAAGACCGGCGCGCGGGCAGCACACAAGGCCTCCGCCCTGACGGAAAAGAAGTAGCGCGGTGGCCGGCCAGCACGAAGTTGTCATCATCGGCGGCGGCAACGCCGGGATCTCCCTGGCCGCCCGGCTGGAGCGTTACGGCGTCAAGGACGTGGCCCTCATCGAACCACGGGACCACCACTTCTTCCAGCCGCTGTTCTCCCACATCGCCGGGGGCAGGGCCGCAGCCAAGGAAGCCGTCCGGCCGCAGGGACCCCTGATCCCGAAGGGCGTTACGTGGATCCGTGACTCCGCCTCGGGCGTGGACACCGACGCGAACCTGGTCACCCTGGCGTCCGGAGCCGCCGTCGCGTACGGGCAGCTGGTGGTGTGCCCCGGCCTGCAGTACGACTGGGACGATGTGCCCGGCCTTGCCGAAGCCGTATACTCGCCGAGCGGCGCCTCACACTATGAGTTTGAGCTGGCACCGAAGGCCTGGACGCTGCTGAGCGGGCTGACGTCCGGCACCGCCGTGTTCACCATGCCCGCCGGTCCCATCAAGTGCGGCGGCGCGGCCCAGAAACCGATGTACCTCGCCTGCGACTACTGGAGGGAACAGGGGGTACTGGACAAGATCCGCGTGGTGATGGTCCAGCCCTATCCCACCGTGTTCGGGGTGGCGGAGGTGGACCGGGAGCTGGACCGGAAAATCGCGGAGTACGGCATCGAGCTGCGGACCAACAGCGAACTGGTGTCCGTGGATGCTGCCAGCCAGAAGGCCACCATCCGGAACACCGAATCCGGCGCCGAGGAAAACCTGCACTACGACGTCCTCAACGCGGTCCCGCCCCAGTCCGCCCCGGACTGGCTGAAGGCGACAAACCTGCCCGCACCGGATGACACAGGTGGTTTTGTGGAGGTAGACCGGCAGACCCTCCGGCACATCCGGTTCCACAACGTCTGGTCGCTGGGGGACGCCGCCGGGACCACCAACTCCAAGTCCGGCGGCGCCCTGCGCAAGCAGACGAAGGTGCTGGCCCAGAATTTGGTGGCCGCCCGGAAGGGAAAGCCGCTGCCGGCCAAGTACAACGGCTACTCGGTCTGCCCGTTCACGGTTTCGCGCAACACGGTGGTGTTTGCCGAGTTCGATGACCGGTACCGGCCCATGCCCACCATCCCGCGTGTTCCTACGTGGAACGAGAGCAAGCTGTCCTGGGTGGTGGACCGGGACATCTTCCCGCAGGTGTACTGGAACCTGATCCTCAAGGGCCGCGCTTAGCGGCCTTCGCTGCCTGGCCGACGCGCCACTCGTCGGCCAGGACCGCGTAGATCAGCTCGGTGGCCCACTGGCCTTTGTAGTGCCACTTGTCCACGTGCCGCGCCTCCAGTCGCATGCCGAGGCGGCAGCAAAGCTCCGCGGAGGCCGTATTGAGCTCGTCCAGGCGTGCCTCGATCCGGTGCATATACAGCTCCTCGAAGCCTAGCCGAAGCATCGCCGCCGCGGCCTCCGTGCCATAGCCCTTGCCCCTGCCGCCCGGCGCCAAGGTCCAGCCCACTTCGCCCTGCCCGCACCCCGGCAGCCATTTGAGGACCACCTCACCCTGCAGCCCGCCGTCGTCCGCTGCCTCGATGGCCAGCGCCACCCAGTCACCCTCCTTCTCGAAAACGAAGTTGGCGTACCGGCCCACCCGCTCCATCGACTGCGTGTAGGTTTTCGCTGGCCCCGGCAGGAAGCGGGCGGTTTCCGGCAGCGAGTGGTAGGCGTGGAAGGCGTCCAGGTCGCCGCCGTCGAAGCGGCGCAGGATCAGCCGTTCGGTGCGGATCGGCAGGGTGATGTCAGGCATGGACCGAGGCTACGTCATTCCCCATCGACTGCTCCATAGGCGCCGTTTTGACTGACCAAAAGGGCCGTTACGGAGCAGTCGATGAAGATACGACGGCGGCTGTCGCCTCCGCGATGGCCCGTTCCTCATCAGTGGGAACCACCAGGACGGGGATGGCGGACTGAAGCGTGGAAATGACGCGCGGTTCCTTGGATCGCTCGGCGTTCAGGCCGGCGTGGAGTTGTATGCCAAGGGCGCCCAGTTTCTCGGCCACAAGCGCACGGAACTGGTGCGAGTTCTCGCCAATCCCGGCGGTGAACACGAGTGCCTTGGCCCCGCCCACGGCCACGTGGTAGCCGCCGATGTACTTGGCCAGCCGGTACGAGGTGACCTCGAGCGCCGTTGCTGCCTTTGCGTTGCCGGCCTCGGCTGCTTCCACCACCGAACGCATGTCATTGTTGCCGGCCAGGCCCTTCAGCCCGGATTCCCGGTTCAGCATGGTGTCGATGTCCTCCGGCGTCCAGCCGGCCCGGCCCAGGAAGACCAGGATGGAGGGGTCCAGGTCGCCGGAGCGGGTTCCCATCACCAGGCCCTCCAGCGGCGTGAATCCCATGGACGTGTCCACCGAGTGGCCGCCGCGGATTGCCGTGACGGAGGCGCCGTTGCCCAAGTGGGCGATGACGCCGTCGAACTCTTCCACCGCAAGGTCCAGCAGTGCGGCCGCCCGGCGGGTGACGTACTCATGGGACGTGCCGTGGAAGCCGTAGCGGCGTATACCGTGGTTCGTGTAGAGCTCGTCAGGGACGGCGTAGCGCCAGGCGTGTTCGGGAAGGGTGCGGTGGAACGCCGTGTCAAAAACGGCCACCTGCGGCATCTCGGGCCACTTCTTGGTGATCGCGCGGATGCCCAGCACGTTGGCGGGGTTGTGCAGGGGCGCCAGCGGGTTGAGGCGCTCGATGGCACGGGTGATCTCGTTGTCGATCAGCACCGGCTCGGCGAACCGCTCGCCGCCGTGCACCACGCGGTGCCCCACCGCGGCCAATTCCAGGTCGCCGAGTTCCTGGTGGATGGCGGCGTCCACCTGCTCCAGCGCCTCGGCATGGTCCCGCGGGCCTACGATTTCGCCGTCACCGTCACCGCCGTTGCCCTGGCCGATCTTTTCGATCAGTCCCTCCGTGAGCACGCTCCCGGCGGCAACATCGCGCACCTGGTACTTGAGCGAGGACGAGCCGGAATTGATGACGAGCACGAGCATGCGGGCCTCCTGAGCCTGGCTTCTGCAGTTCAAACCACACTATAGGTTGCCCTGGTGCTGCACGGTTTCCTTGCGGATGGGAGCGGGCTGTGCCTAGAGTCGGCGGACAGGCTGGACCACGCCCGAGAGGACATTTCCATGACGAACGAGCCCACTTCGTACGACGAGAGCAACCCCACCGACACGGGATCCGGCAACACCGCTTCGCTCAACGCCCAGGGAGGCGCAGGTTCCGGGACGAAGGACCCCACCGGAGTGGAGGGCGCGAACCCGGCACTGGACGACACCGGCGCCTCCAAGGCCGGCGAAACCGGGGATGCCCCGGAAGCGCCGGAAAACCTGGAAGACCTCGACCTCACCCCGGAGGGCCTGTCCGACGAACCGGCCCAGCAGGAGGATCCGGACAGCCTGGCCAGGCCGGACAGCAGCGACGCCTAACGCCCGGCGGCGGCACTCACCCGGGTGCCGCCGTCGGCTGCGTCCAGTGCCTCCACGGAAAGAAGGACGACGCCGAGATCCCGGACCTTGGTGAGCAGCCCGTGCAGCGCCGCCTGGTCGGCGACGGCTCCGCTGAGCATTGTAGTGCCGTCGGTCTCGTGGGTCAGCGTGAGGTTGCCGAACCAGGCAGACCAGCGCTGGTCGAGGTGCCCGCCGATGCGGATCCCGTACCGGGTGGGGACAGTCATTTCACGGCCTCCGGTGCAGCCGCCGGCCCGACAGTGCCGGACAGCGGCAGGGCGGCCCGTGTGCGCAGCCCGCTCCACAGCGAGTACCCCAGGCCCACCAGGGCCACGCCCGTGGGGAGGGCAAACAGCCGTTCGTTGACCTGGGGCAGCAGCGGAATGGCGAGGGTTGCCACGGATCCGATGGCGAGCAGCGCCGCAGCCCAACGGGCCAGGACTTTTGCACGGAACAGGGCGATGCCGAAGAGAAGTCCGCCGCCCAGGAAGGTGAGTGCTGAGGCGATGTTCAGGACCGGAAAGAGGCCGATGTCGCCGTTCACCTGTTCCCCGAGGACCATGGCAAAGACATCGTTGACGTAGCCGGGGTCGGTGCGGGCGAGCGTTGGAAGGACTACCGCGCCGATGACCTCGACGCTGGTCATGATGAGGTAGCCGGCAGCGAACACGAGGTACCCCACCAGGCCCAGCACTCCGGCCTGCTTCACCTGGCGCAGGTACATACCGGTGATGCCGGCCAGTGACAGCCCGCTCATCAGGACCTTGAGGGTCTGGCGGACCGTGTACTCGGTGGTGGTGGCGAACCCTGCGTCCAGGTGCGGGTGGTTGATCTGGACGCCGATGAACAGCAGGCCCGCCGCGACGGCGGACAGGCCGGCCCAGCGGGTGAGTTTGGTGGTGGTGATGGGCATGTCGGGCTTCCTGTCGGTGGCTGCGGCTCTTGCGGGTTCCGGCTGACGCTGCCGGATAACTCCAAGGTAGGGAGCGGCGGGGTGAGCTGGCATCACCCGATGATGTGACCGGCAGGGTGAACCCCGGGCCGGATTCGGTGGCCCGTTAACAGCAGCGGCTTGGAGCAGCGGCGCTGCAGCAGCCGGCGCTACAGCAGGCCGCGGTCGCGTGCCCGGCTTACTGCCGCCCGCCGGCTGGTCACGCCGAGCTTGGTGAAGATGTGCTTGGTGTGCGTGCGCAGTGTGTTGTGCGAAATAAACAGGGCGCGGGCGATCTCCGGCCCGTTCAGCTCGCTGTCCAGGAGCCGAAGGACCTGCAGTTCGCGTTCGCTCAGGGGGTCAACGTCCGACGGCGGGTGGTCCCGGGAGCCGGCAGGTGCCGTGGGTGGAGGGGCAGCCAGGCCGAACAGCCGCTGGGCACGGGCGGCAGCAACGCCGTCGTGCGTTGCTCCCTGCGCTGCTTCCCGCAGCAGCTCCACCATCAGCGGGCCTTCGTCCAGGAACAGCCGCACGTACCCATCAGGTTCCGGCGCGGCGGCCAGCGCAGCGGCGAGCGCCTCCTGCGCCTGGCGGCGGTTGCCCAGCACCGCGTGTAACAGGGCCCGGAGCATGGCGATCTCCACCACGCTGCCCGCGCGGGCGGCCTGGGTGGCGCCGGCTGCCATCCGGTCCAGCAGGCCAAGGGCATCTTCGACGGCGCCTTCGGCGGCTCCGGCGTCTTCGGTGGCACCGGCGCCCGCCAACTGTTGGGCGATCAGCAGTCGCACCAGGGTGAGGTGGCTGTACTCCTTCAGGTAGCCGCCGTCGCCTGTGACAGTGATGCCATGCTCCCGTGCCCAGCCGGCCGCCTCGGACAGCTTGCCCTGGCGCACCCACATACGGGCTTTCACCGCCGGAACGGGGCGCACGTCCGGGAAGAAGCCCGGCCGGTACAGCTGCTCCGCCTGCTCCAGGTGGCTGATGGCGCCATCCCGGTCATCCTCATCCTGGGCCACCAGCGCCTTCGCCACGAACCACCGGTAGCGGCTTTCGGTCATCGGCCCCCGTTCGACAAACACCGCCGCTGCATCGAGGTGCCGCCTGGCCTCGTTTCCGTTTCCGGACTGCCTGCTGATCTCGCTGAGGGCCACGTGCAACTCGGCGCCCGCCCGCAGCATGGAGCCGCCCCGGCGGTTGGCCTGCTGCAGCGCGTTCTCGCAGAGCCGGCGCGCCTCCCCCGGCCGGCCTGCCGCAAGCCACATGTCCGCGAGGATCACCGTGCTGCTGAACTCGTCCAGCAGGTTGCCGGCGGCGTGCAGGCTTGCGACCGCCTGCGTAAATGTCCCCAGGGCTCCCTGCACGTCACCGTCCGCCCAGGCGGCAAGCCCCAGGAAGCCCGCCGCGGCACCACGCGCCAGGTGGTCCTCCGGGCGGGCAAGGTCGAGTGCTTGCCGGGCATAGGCCGCCGTGCCCTCGGCATCTCCCCGCGCCTGCGCAAGGGAGGCGCGGTAGGTGGCTATGGTGGCCGGCAGCGTCCTGATCTCCTGGTTCCCGGGCCCGGGAACGGATCCGGCAGGCGCCGCCCCCTCCGTGAGTCCGCGCTCTGCGGTGGAAAGCCACGGCTCCACCCCGGCGAGGTCCCCGGAGGCCATGAGCATTGCCCCAAAAAAGACGCTCAGCACCGGGCTGCGCCGAATGGCGGCCTCGGGCAGTGCCCTGAGCCAGCCGAACAACACGGCGTCCTGGCGGTTGCGCCGGAGCCCGGGCACAGCGAGCTCCACCAGCTGTGCCGCGCGGTCAAAGTCCTGTCCGGCGAGGGCGTGCCGGACGGCGTCGGCTTCGTGGCCATGGGCCTCGTACCACCCGCTCGCGCGCTGATGCAGGGGTGGAATCTGCCCTGGCTCCTCGCTGAACAGACGCCCCCTCAGCACGTCGGCAAAGAGGTGGTGGTAGCGGTACCACTCCCGCTGGTCATCCAGTGGGATGACAAACAGGTTGGCGCGCTCCAGGTTGACGAGCATCGCACTGCCGCCGCCATGACCTGTCACGGCATCGCAGAGCGGCCCGGTAAGCCTGTCGAGGATCGCTGTGTGCTGCAGGAAACTGCGGACGTCGTCCGGCTGGTGCTCCAGCACCTCGTCCACCAGGTAGTCCACGACGTACCGGTCGTCCCCGGCGAAGCGTTCAACAAAGCCGGCAGCGTCTGCCCGGTCCCGGAGCGAGAGCGCAGCGAGCTGAAGTGCCGCGATCCATCCCTCGGTCCGCTGTTCCAGCGTGGAAACCTGCGCCGCGGCCAGTTCCAGCCCTGCCACGTCGTTGAGGTAGGCCGCCGCCTCCTCAGGAGTGAACCTCAGGTCTGCGGCGCGGATTTCCACCAGGCCCCTCTTCACCCGCCAGCGGGACAGGGGCAGGGCAGGGTCGGAGCGGGTGCTCACCACAACATGGACGTGCTGCGGCAGGTGCTCCAGGAAGTAGGTCATCCCGGCGCCCGTCTCCGGGTTGTCCACCGTGTGGTAGTCGTCCAGTACCAGCCAGACGTCGTGGGGCACGGCCGAGAGGTCGTTCACCAGGGCGGTGAGGACAAGCTCGGTGGCCAGGGGCGGGGAAGCGAGAAGCTCCAAGGCGGTCCGCCCCACACCGGGCACAGCGGCTTGGAGTGACGTTGCGACGTAACCCCACAATGCGGCCGGTTCGCTCTCTCCCGCGTCCAGGGAAAGCCAGGCAACGGAGCGGTCATTGCCGGCTGTAGTGGCAATCCAGTCGGCAAGGAGGGCTGTCTTCCCGAATCCTGCCGGAGCGGACACGAGTGTCAGGCCGGAATCGGCGCCGGTGCGCAGCTTTTCCCGCAGCCTCGGCCGGGCCACAAAACTTCGCCGCGGCGCGGGGACGTACAGCTTCGTGGCGAGGAATGGACGGTCCATGTGATCACCCTAGGCGACGACGGCACCGAAGCCTGCTGCCGCCTTCGTCCGTCCTCCCTGAGCCTTGCGGTGACGGGGAGCGTCAGGCCTGCGCCTGGATGGCGGTGATGGCCACGGTGTTCACGATGTCCTCCACGGTGCAGCCGCGGGAGAGGTCGTTGACCGGCTTCCGCAGCCCCTGCAGGACCGGCCCGACGGCGACTGCACCGGAGCTCTGCTGCACCGCCTTGTACGTGTTGTTGCCGGTGTTGAGGTCCGGGAAGATGAACACGGTGGCCTGCCCGGCCACAGAAGAGCCCGGCATTTTGGACTCGGCGATCGAGGCGTCCACGGCGGCGTCGTACTGGATGGGGCCCTCGACGGCGAGGTCCGGGCGGCGCTGGCGCACCAGCTCGGTGGCCTGCCGCACCTCGTCCACGGCCTCCCCCGAGCCCGAGCCGCCGGTGGAGTAGGACAGCATGGCCACCCGCGGCTCCACGCCGAACTGGGCAGCGGTCTCGGCGGAGGCGAGCGCGATGTCCGCCAGCTGTTCCACGTTGGGGTCCGGGTTCACTGCGCAGTCGCCGTAGACCAGCACCCGGTCCGGCATCAGCATCAGGAACACCGAGGACACGATTTTCACGCCCTCGCGGGTCTTCACGAACTCGAGCGCCGGCCGGATGGTGTGGGCGGTGGTGTGGGCGGCGCCGGATACCATCCCGTCCACCACGCCGAGCTGGACCATCATGGTGCCGAAGTAGCTGACGTCCTGCATGATCTCCAGGGCTTTGGGCACGTCAACACCCTTGTGCGCCCGCAGCTCCGCGTACTGCTCGGCGAACTTCTGCCGCAGGTCCGAAGTGGCGGGATCCACGATGTTTATCCCGGAGAGATCGATGCCGCGGGTGGCAGCAAGCTCGCGGATGTCCGTTTCCGGTCCGAGGACGGTCAGGTCGCAGACGTCGCGGCGGTACAGGATTTCCGCGGCGCGGAGGATCCGTACATCTGTCCCTTCGGGGAGGACCACGTGGCGGCGCTGGCCGCGGGCCCGCTCGATGAGGTCGTGCAGGAAGCGGAGCGGAGTCATCCGTTCAGCCCGCGGCAGGTGCAGCCGCTCCACCAGCTCGGCCTCATCCACGGTGCGGGACCAGAGTCCAAGGGCCGAGGCCACCTTGCGGCGGTGCCCGGACCAGATCTCGCTCCGGACCTCGGAGACGCGGCGGGCAGTGGTGTAGGTGTCGTCCGTGGCGGCAAACACCGGGAACGGCGCCTGCGCCAGGAGCGGGTAGATGTTGGCGTCCGGTGCCAGCCCGCCGGTGAGGATGAGCGCTGAAGCCACGGGAAACTCTGGCGAGAAGGAGGATGCCAGGCACGCGACCATCACGTCGGCGCGATCCCCGGGCACAATCACCAGGGCGCCCTCGTCCAGCACGTTCAGGAAGTTGCCCACGTTCATGGCCGCCACCTTGATGTCCCTCACGTCCCGCTCCATGTCCGCCCGGCCCGCAATCTGCCGCACCCCCAGCGCCGCAGCCACTTCGCCGGTGGTGGGGCGGGCAATCTCTTCCAGCTCGGGCAGGACATACACGGGGCGCTTGGAGGCGCCGGGCTTCACGGCGGCGGAGATTGCCTCGACGTCCTCCGGATCCGCGCGGTTCACCATGATGGCAAGCAGGGCACACTTCTCGGCAGCGAGCTCCTTGCGGGCAACCTCGACATCGGCTGCCGCCTCCGCCACGGTCCGCCCCTTGGCGCCCACCACGGCCACCACGGGGGCGGCCAGGTTGTTGGCCAGGCGGGCGTTGAGGTCAAATTCGACGGCGGCGTCCTGGCCGGTCAGGTCCGTGCCCTCCACAATCACCACGTCGCAGTGGCGGGAAATGTCGGCGAAGATCTCCACACAGCGGGAATCAATCTCCTCGCGATTTCCTTCGGCGAGCAGGGAACGGACCTCCTCGTGGGTGAGGCCGCCGCGGCACCGCTCATCCTCCAGGGCGAACCTCGACTTCATCAGCGCCACCATGGGATCATCTTTGGCCGTGGGCCCGGTGACTACGGGTTTGAAAAAGCCGATCCTGTCCGCGTGGCGGTGCAGGGTGTCCGCCAAACCCAGGGCCACAAGGGACTTGCCCGATCCGGGAGTGGTTGCGCTGACGTAGATGCTTTTGGCCATGGTCCGCCCTTTTGCTGGTCTGCTGGTGCCGGTCCTCCATCCTTGCACTTCCCGCTCCGCGAGATGGCACTTCGCGGCAATGTCCGGCCGCGGGACTGCCGTGAAATGCCATCTGGCGGGAAGTGCATGCCCTTGACACCGGACCCCCTCATGGGATTACCTAATGAACATTCGGTAAATAAAGCTGGAGGCAATGACGCATGGCTGAAACAACAGTGTCCGGGGCCATCCACCCCATCCTGGAAAACGACTACGCCTCCATCTGGATGGGAATCGAAGTCCTCGCCGTCAGCGACGGGCATGCCACCATCCGGATGACCCTCCGCCAGGAAATGCTCAACGGCTTCGGCATGGCGCACGGCGGAATGATCTTCGCCTTCGCGGATTCCGCCTTCGCCATGGCCTGCAACCCGGTCAACCCGGCACCAGGCGAGGAGAACAACATCACCGTAGCCGCCGGCGTCGACATCAACTTCCTCAAGCCCGCCTACCGCGGCCAGGTGATCACCGCCGTCGCCGACCGCCGTTCCAGCGCCGGACGCAGCGGACTGTACGACATCCAGATTTTCGCTGCCGACGCCGACTCCCAGGCCCCGGGCGAACTCATCGCCGAGTTCCGCGGACGCAGCCGGACCATTCCCAAGAAGTAGGACAACCATGACCCTCCACGCCCCCGAAACCCCCACGTCCGCCGGCACCACCGCATCCGACGTCGCACTGGACCGCGAAGAAACCATCTCCCGCGACGAACTCGAGGCGCTGCAGCTCAGCCGCCTGCAGCACACCGTGGCCTACGCCTACGAGCGCGTGCCCCTTTACAAGCGCAAGTTCGACGACGCCGGCATCCACCCCAGCGACCTGCGCGAACTCAGCGACCTGGGCAACTTCCCGTTCACCACCAAGGAGGACCTGCGGGCGGAATACCCGTTCGGCATGTTCGCCGTGCCGCAGAGCGAAGTAGCCCGCGTGCATGCCAGCTCGGGCACCACGGGCCGGCCCACCGTCGTCGGCTACACCAAGCAGGACCTGGCCGACTGGGCCAAGCTTGTGGCGCGCAGCTTCCGCGCCTCCGGCATCCGGCCTGGCATGAAGGTCCACAACGCCTACGGCTATGGGCTGTTCACCGGCGGCCTGGGCGCCCACGCCGGCGCCGAAGCCCTCGGCTGTACGGTTATCCCGATGTCCGGCGGGCAGACCGAACGGCAGATCCAGCTGATCCAGGACTTCCAGCCGGACGCCATCCTGGCCACCCCCACTTACCTGCTGACCATCGCCGACGCCATGGCGCACATGGGCATCGACCCCGCCTCCACCTCCCTGAAGTTCGCGGTGCTGGGCGCGGAGCCGTGGACCCAGGAGATGCGGCACGAACTCGAAGTCACCATGAACATCAAGGCCTGCGACATTTACGGCCTCTCCGAGGTGATGGGCCCGGGCGTGGCCGGTGAGGCTGTGGAGACCCAGGACGGCAGCCACATCTGGGAGGACCACTTCCGCCCCGAAATCATCGACGCCTTCAACCCCGTGGTGGGCAAGGAGAACGTCCTGCGCGACGGCGAACACGGCGAGCTCGTCTTCACGTCCCTGACCAAGGAAGCGCTGCCCATCATCCGGTACCGCACCAAGGACCTCACCCGGCTCCTGCCCGGCACGGCCCGCCCCGCGCACCGCCGGATGGGCCGCATCACCGGCCGCAGCGATGACATGATCATCCTGCGCGGCGTAAACCTCTTCCCGTCCCAGATCGAGGAAATCGCCCTTCGGATCCCCGAGCTCAGCCCGCACTTCCAGCTCGAGCTCACCCGCCCCGAAGGCCAGCGGATGGACCAGCTGACCGTCCGGATCGAACGCCGGGACGCTGTGACCTCCGAGCAGAGCACGACGGCGGCGCGCACCTTGAAGGAGCAGATCAAGATCCACGTGGGTTCTTCGTGCTCGGTGGACGTGGTGGAGCCAGGCTCGCTCGAACGGTCCAACGGCAAGTTGCGCCGGATCTACGACCTGCGGCCGAAGGGCTAGCAGCATCAGCCCACGCAGACTGACCGACCGTTCATGAGAAACTAGGCACCATGCCCAGCACCACTGAAACAGCCAGTTCCGCCGCCGGCGCCAAGCGCGGCCGGCCCGGATACGACCAGCAGTCGGTGCTGCGCATCGCCGTCGACGTCTTCAACCGGCACGGCTACGACGCAACATCCATGGGCATCCTGGCGGACAACCTGGGCATTTCCAAGTCCGCCATCTACCACCACGTGCCGTCCAAGGGCGACCTCCTCAAGCTCGCCCTGGACCACGCGCTCGGCGGCCTCGAAGCCATCCTGGAAGCGCCTGAGGCCACCTCCGGCGCAGCGGATGCCCGGCTCGAGTTCGTGCTCCGGCAGACCGTGGCCGTGCTGGTGGACCGCCTGCCGTTCGTCACGCTGCTCCTGCGGCTGCGGGGCAATACCGAGATTGAACGGAACGCCCTGGAACGGCGCCGCACCTTTGACCACAAGGTGGCCGGGCTGATCTCCAACGCCGGCGACGAGGGCTCGCTCCGCCAGGACATTGACCCCCGGACCGTCACCCGGCTCCTCTTTGGCATGATCAACTCGATTGTGGAGTGGTACAAGCCCGGCGGCTCCCTCTCGCCTGAGAGGCTTGCCGACGACGTCATCACCATGGCGTTCGACGGGCTTCACTCCCAGCCCTAAGCCCATCCCGG
Source organism: Arthrobacter sp. V1I9 (assembly GCF_030817075.1). Lineage (NCBI taxonomy): Bacteria > Bacillati > Actinomycetota > Actinomycetes > Micrococcales > Micrococcaceae > Arthrobacter > Arthrobacter sp. V1I9. Next base: position 652,405 of record NZ_JAUSYU010000001.1, on the reverse strand, counting down.
AACGAGAATACTAAGTGTGCTTGGTATTTCTGTTGCTCCCCGGCTACGGTGGTAGGACCAGCCAGCATCCGCAGGAGGTCGACCATGAGCACCACCATCAGCCCGGGCTTTTGCCGTCCGCTCCGTGCGCAGGCAGCAGCAGGCGTGGTGCTGGCGGTGTGCCTGGCCCTCACAGGTTGCACCGGCTCGCCCACTCCACCGGTGCCGGGCGAAACCACCGCGTCGACCAACGGCAACGCGTCGCCGGGCGCCACTGGTTCACCCGGCGCCGGCAACTCCGCTCCGGCGCCTGACGCGGGCGGCGGCATCCCCGATCTGGTGGCGAACCTTTCCCCGTCCGTGGTGACCATCTTCACCAAAGGCGGCGGGCTGGGAAGCGGCGTGGTCTATTCGGAGGACGGCCTCATCCTCACCAACGAGCATGTGATCAGGGGGAACACCACGGTGGAGGTGGGCTTCGCCGACGGCCAGCGGGTGGCAGGGACAGTACGGGCCACCGATCCCGTCACGGACCTTGCCCTGGTCCAGGCCAAACGCACCGGCCTGCCCAAGCCCGCATACCAGACCACCCTGCCCCGCGTGGGTGAGGGTGCGCTGGTATTGGGGTCACCGCTGGGGTTCGAGAATACTGCCACTGCCGGCATCATTTCCGGACTCCACCGCTCCATCCCTGGTTCCGCCTCCAACAGCCTCTCCCTGGTGGACCTGATCCAGACTGACGCGCCCATCAGCCCCGGCAACTCCGGGGGTGCGGTCATCAACATGAGGGGCGAGATCATCGGCATCAGCGAGGCGTACATCCCGCCGTCTGCCGGAGCCGTCTCGCTGGGCTTCGCCATACCTGCCGCAACCGCAGTGGAGGTGGCAGAGGAACTGCTGGCGGACGGCACCGCCGAGCACGCCTACCTGGGCCTCACGCCGTCCCAGCTGACACCGCAGATCGCGGACCAATTGGGCATCGACACGACCACCGGCGTCGTAGTTTTGTCCGTTGACGAGGACGGCCCCGCCGGACGTGCAGGAATCCGCCCCGGCGATGTGCTGGAGTCCATGGAAGGGGTGGAGCTCAACGCACCGGAGAAGCTCCTTACTGAACTCCGGAACCGCAACCCCGGCGATACCGTCGGCTTCAAAGTCCGGCGGGATAACCAGACGCTGGACATCAAAGCGGACCTCACGGACCGGCCAACCCAGTAGTACCCGAGAGAAAGGTTAGACAATGAGCCCCAAGGAAGAACCGAACGCCGGATTCATCACGCCGGATCCCTCCAAAGTCCGCGAGGACATCCCCGGCGACGCCGGAGACGAGGCCAACGCGATCCGCTTCAGCGAGGAGCAGGCACTGATCGAAGAACAGGCCAAGGGCATCCGCCCGGACACCTACAGCGTTCCCGCCGGCGGCCCCACCATGGACGAAGCCCGCGGCAACATGGACCTCTCAGACCAGACCGGGGCAGCGCCGTCGGACGACAGCAGCGACGACGGGCTGCACAACGGCGCCGAATCCTGACACGTTCCGTCACTAATGGCGGTAGGCGCGTCCCGGTTTTCCGGGGCGCGCCTACCGCTTTTTGTGGACCTGAAATGCCCTGCATCAGACGCTCTCTCACTTAATGTTCCCCAACCGCCAACGCTCTCTCACTTTCCTGAAGAGAGTGAGAGAGCGTTGGGGGAAAACCCACATCAAGTGAGAGAGCGTCCCGGGGGGTGGGCTACTTTGCTACCAAAGTGAGGACGTCATAGGTGGCCACGATCTCGTCGTTCTGGTTGGTCAGCACGGCGTCCCAGGCCACCTCGCCGTACTCGTCGGTTTCGCGCGGGGTGATCTTCTTGGCGGTCAGGGTCACCCGAATCGAGTCGCCCCCGGCCACCGGAGTGATGAAGCGCAGGTTTTCCAGCCCGGAGTTGGCCAGGACCGGGCCCGGGGCGGGCTCCACAAACAGGCCTGCGGCCCAGCTGAGCAGCAGGTAGCCGTGCGCCACGATGCCCGGGAAGAACGGGTTGGCTTCCGCGGCTTCCTGGTTGGTGTGGGCGTAGAACGTGTCCCCGGTGGAGTTGGCGAACGCGGAAATGTCCTCCAGCGCGACCTGCCGCAGTTCGGAGCGGACTGCGTCGCCAATCCGCAGCGATGCCAGCGATTTCCGAAACGGGTGCGTGCCTTCGGTTTCAACGGTGAAGTTGCGGTCCGCCCCGGCATGCCAGACGCCGGTGACGGCGGTCAGCATGTTGGGCGAGCCCTGGATCGCAGTGCGCTGCATGTGGTGCATCACCGAGCGGATGCCGCCCAGTTCCTCGCCGCCGCCTGCCCGGCCCGGGCCGCCGTGGACCAGGTGCGGCACGGGCGAGCCGTGCCCGGTGGAGCTGCGGGCGTCCTCGCGGTTGAGCATCAGGACGCGGCCGTGGTGCGCGGCAATACCCGTCACCAGTTCCCGCGCGATCGCGGGATCATTAGTACACACCGTGGCAACCAGGGAGCCGCTGCCACGGGCGGCGAGGCGGACGGCGTCGGGAATGTCCTTGTACCCGATGACCGACGAAACGGGGCCGAACGCCTCCAGCGAGTGGACTTCCTCCGCCTCGGGGTCCTGCCATGTGAGCAGAACGGGGGCCATGAAGGCGCCGCCCTCCGCTACCCCGGTGGATCCGTCGGCAGAGGTGACCGACGGCGACTCGAGCGTTCCGTACGCAAGCTCACCGCCGGCGTCGAGCATTGACTGGACGGCAGCACGCACGTCCTCAAGCTGCTCCACCGAGGCGAGCGCACCCATGGTGACGCCCTCTGCCCGCGGATCCCCGAGGACGATCCGTTCGGAGATGCGCTTGCCAATGGCAGCAGAGACCACGGGAACGAGCTCCTGGGGGACGATGGCGCGCCGGATGGCGGTGCACTTCTGCCCTGCTTTGGCCGTCATCTCAGTAACGACGGACTTGACGAAGGCGTCGAATTCCGGCGTGCCCTCCACCCCGTCCGGGCCCAGGATGGCTGCGTTCAGGGAGTCGGTTTCGGAGGTGAAGCGGACGCCGCCCTGCACAACGTTGGGATGCGACTTCAGGGAGAGCGCAGTGGTGGCAGAGCCCGTAAAGGCGACCAGATCGCGGTAGTCGAGCACGTCCAGCAGTCCGCGGACGGAGCCGGAAATCAGTTGCAGGGAGCCCTTGGGCAGGATGTTTGATTCAACAATCGCCTTGACCACGGCGGCCGCCACGTACCCGGTGGGAGTGGCCGGCTTGACGATGGTGGGAACCCCGGCGATGAAGGCCGGGGCGAACTTCTCCAGCATGCCCCAGACCGGGAAGTTGAAGGCGTTAATCTGCACGGCAACGCCCGGAATGCGCGTGTAGATGTGTTCGCCGGCGAAGGAGCCATCCTTGGACAGCACCTCCATGGGCCCGTCCACCACCACCTGCGAGTTGGGCAGTTCGCGCCGGCCCTTGGAGCCGAACGTGAAGAGGACGCCGATGCCGCCGTCGATGTCGATCATGGAGTCCACTTTGGTGGCGCCGGTCTGGGCAGAGAAGGAGTAGAAGTGTTCGCGCCGGGCGTGGAGGTACTGCGCCAACTCCTTGAGCTTGAGGGAGCGCTGGTGGAAGGTCAACTGGCCGAGTTCCGCCTGGCCAGTGGTGCGGCCGTAGTCGACGACGGTGGAAAGATCCAGCCCCTCCGTGCTCACCTTGGCCAGGATCTCCCCGGTGCTCGCGTCACGCACGGGGACAGCGGAACCCGTGGAACCGTCGTCGGGCGTCCACCATGCATCCATGATGAAGCTGGGCACTGTCTCCACGGTGTCGACCGTGGCCTGGGGAGCTGTGGCGGTGGTGGTCATCGTTGACGGGTCCTTCCAACATGGGACATACAAAGGCGGCCAGTGATTACTGACCGTCCGTTCGGTAATATATTCACCATACATGAAAGGCCGCGGTGCAGACTAGAAGGCCGGGCTTGAAATGGCCACCGGAAATGGTCACCCAGAAGGAGAACTTATGAGCGCCCCACTGCCGAAGGATACAGGTGTGGAGAACCACCCTGATGCGCACGAACTGTGGAAGATCACCCTTGGCGAGCTCGACGACAAGATGGGCGTTAAGATCCTCGAGGAGTCGGTGGATCGCGTGGTGGCCACCATGCCAGTGGAGGGGAACAGGCAGTCCTTCGGGTTGCTGCACGGCGGAGCGTCGCTGGCCGTGGGCGAGGCTGTGGGGTCCTGGGCCGCGGTGATCCACGCGAGCACTTTGGGCAAGACGGCGGTGGGTGTGGATGTTTCGGCCACCCACCACCGCTCGGCGCGGGAGGGCCAGGTGACCATCACCGCGACACCTATCCACCTGGGCGGCACCCTCACCACGCACGAGGTTGTCATCACCAACGAAGCGGGCCAGCGGCTCTGCACCATGCGCATCACCAACCTGCTGATGCGGCGCCACAAATAACCCGTTGCCCTCTCAGATAACGCTCTTATCGCCGGCTTATGGCGACGATAACTGATAGCTCATTCGGTGGTGCTGTGCTGCCTCTGGCGGCGGACCAGCATCATCAGCAGCCCTCCGACGGCAATGGCTGCTGCGGCAGCGCCTGCCGCCGGGACGAGTGCGGCGGCTCCGGTGTCTGCCAGGTCAGCGGGAGGCGCGGCGTCCGTAGGGGTTACGACGACGGCGGTATCGCCTGCGGGAGCTGGCGGTGCGGGCGGGGCTGGGTCAGCCGGGGCATGGGCGGGTGCCGGAGCAGCCGGTGCTGACGCCTGAGCAGGGGCTGGAAGGCCTGATTTAACGGGAAAAGGCTCCTCTGAAGCAGTCCCGGTGGGCTCCTCCGGTCCAGCTGGGGCAGCTTGTCTGAGCTCGAAGCTGCTGGCCCCGGAAGTGCTGAATCCGTTCACCGTTTCGGCCGTGAACCGGAGCGTTCCTTCGCCTTCGGGGGCGGGAAAGCTCCAGCTGCCGTCTGCGCTCAGGGGGACTTTGAAAGGTTCGTGCCCCTGGAGCGTGATACGGACTTCCGACCCGGCAGCAACCGCCGATGCCGGTGCGGCCGGAACGTTCCCGCTGATTTCCTGACCCGGCTCGAATGGTGCTCCCGCTGCCGGCGTCGAAACCACAGGCTTATTGAGGAAGAGCTCGAGCTGGTATCCGGGCAACACCTTCATGCTCTCCTGGAGGGTAGCGGCGACCGCGAAATTGATCACGGTGCCATCCTCATCTGGAGTATCCCCGGCGGCGTGGGTTCCCACGGCGTAGTTTCCGCTGACGTAGGGCCCGCCGGAATCGCCACCGCTGGACTGGACACCGTACGAGAGGAACCCGCGGAAGGCTCGCACGTCGTTGGGGTCTGAAGCATAAGCGGGTCCTCCGACCAGGAAAATCCCCACGGCATCGACCGTGCCGCAGGACCAGCCCGAGGTCCTGCCCGAACGGCAGACCTCCGTCCCCACGACAGGTTCGGCCGTTCCGATGATCTTGACGTTGGGTTCCGGCTGCGAAGGGTCGCCCCAGGTGCTGGCTGCCGGGAGCGGGTCCACGCCGGAGCGGAGGGACTCAACCACCGCAATATCGGTTCCTACGTTGCCGGGGTCCGTGACCACCATGTGGTCCCGCTCCACGGCGGTGTTGGGGTCCAGCACCCTCGAATTACCCGGACCGCCAAACTGGCTGAAGCCAAACGTCCCCAGCAGCCCGGCCGGCACGCCCTGGAGCGTCAGGTCAGCCGTTTTGGCTGCACCGTCAGAAGCACAATGGCCCGCCGTGAGGACCGCAGGCAGCCCTGCAGGGTCGAAGGCAGAGAAACCCGTGGAGCAGATCCAGCCGGTGTCGGTGATGTAGCCGACTCCCCCGGGAACGTCCTCTTCGGGCACGAGCGGAGCGCCGCCGTCGAGCTCCACGTTGGCGTAACGGGACACGAACTCGGCCGCCGACTTCTTGCCGGAACCAGCCGGGGCAGTGACGTCCCCTGCGGCAGCGGAATCAGCCGGGCCAGCAGCCGGATCGGCCGACGACTCCGGTGCGTTGAGGGTGCCAGTCCGGATGACGAACTTCCCACCGGAGGACACCACGGCCTGCAGGCCGTTCAAACCCACTTCGCGGACGTAGGCCTGGAACAGCTGCTCCGTGCTGACGGCCAACTCGGTGCCCTGGGGCTCCGCAGCGGCCGCTTCTGAGGGTTCGGCTACGCGCAGTTGAGCGGGGTCCTCCACCGCCAGGTTCGGGATGCTGCCGGCGAGCACGGCCACTTCCGCCAGCAACTCCGCACCGGAACCGGACACAACGATCCGTCCGTCCTGGAGCCGTGTCCCCGAGTAGCCCGGGACGTCCCGCAACGAAGCGGCAGCCTTCGCCGCCTGGTTACCCAGCTCCCCCGCTGCAATGAATTCGGCCGGAGTCATCCCAAGGTCCCGCACCACCGCGTCGTCAAGGGCGGCCGCGGAGAGGCCGGAAACTTTCCCATCCGTGGCCACGCCGGAAGCTTCGGGCACAGGTTCGTCCGCCGCCCAGACCGGACTTGCTGCATAGGCAGAGGACGCCAGTACTCCCGCAGCCGCTCCAGCGGCGAGGAAACGCCGCACCTTGGCCCCCTTCATCGGGACACCCCGGCTCCACAGAGGGCCAGCACTGCGTCCAGCTCACCAGGCGTGACGCCGTTGCGCAGCAGGAAAGCACGCGTATCCAGGCTCCGCACAAAGTCCACCACCGCGACTCCGCGCTGCTTAAGCAGCGGCGCCAGCTCAGTTTCCTCAACATAGCGTTCCCGGGCGTGCGGTGGACCGTGGGTGCGGTAGCGTTCGTTGATGCCGCGGGCTGCGCGCCGATAGCTGTCAGCGATCTCCTGGTCCGAGTCCCCGGCCAGGTCCTGGACCATTGCTGCCACCATTCCGCTGCGGTCGCGGCCGGCGGCGCAGTGCAGCACCACGTCGCCGCGGCTCGCCGCTGCCGCAAGCTGACGAAAGACGCCCGCCAGCTTTTCCGGGAAGAGCCGGGCGTTGTCTGCGTAGTGGGCGGGATCATTGAGGTAGGGCCCGGACAGTTTGACGAAGCGCGGATCGCCCGGCACCTCGGTAGGCGCAGTAACGACTGTGATGCCGGCCAAGGCTGTGTCCGCCACCAGCGGGTCACCGTCCCGGCGCCGCGCCTCGGCAGCGTTACGGAGGTCAATCACGGTGCGGACGCCGTCGTCGTGCGCCTGCCGCCAGCCCGCGTCGGTCAGCCACTCCCGCCGCCCCATCCGGTAAACACCACCGGCCACGTGCCAAGCGTTGACAGCACCATCCCAGTCCATGGACCCGTCCGCTCTGTTCATCCGGACAGCTAACCACACTGGCCACAGGAGCCGCACGTCAATTAGGGGACATTCTGGTGAAATTGGATACCCGGGCACAGTGACGGCCGGGGTACTGCTGGCGTACGGTGACACCTACATGCCTTCTGTCCATCGTACAAAGGAGAGCTTTGATGGGAACTGCAAAAGTACGACGGCGGCACTCGGCCTTCGCGGCCTGCCTCGCCAGCGTTGTTATGGCCGTGGGCTTGGCCATGGTCCCGGCGCAGGCTGCAGAGAAGACCAAGTACATCGCCCTGGGTGACTCCTTCGCCGCCGGGCAGGGGGCGGGCCCGTACCTCGACGGGTGTTACCGGAGCGAAAATGCCTACTCCGAGCTCGCGGATGAAGCCAAAGCCATCAACCTCGTCACGAACGCGGCCTGTAGCGGCAAAACAACCTCGGACGTTGTCAACGACCAGCTCCGCAAGCTGAACAAGAGCACCGAGCTCGTAACCATTACCGCCGGCGGCAACAACATCGGCTTCGGCAACATCATCACTTCCTGCGGCGCAGCGTTGGCGGGTGGCACGCCAGGTACGGGATGTGGAAGTGCGATCACCTTCGCCACATCCCAAATCTCCGGCGGCCAGTTGTACCGTGATGTTGTCGCGATGATCGAGCACGTGCAAGCCGCAGCGCCTAACGCCAGGATCGTCGTGACCGGCTACCCCTACCTCCTGGACCCGATCCCAGCAGGCCAAACCGACCAACGGTCCCTGTTCATCTACCAGGCCACTCAACTGTCCGACGGACTGAACGGAACCATCGCCAAGGCCGCCTACAACACCGGAGCCACATTCATCGATGTGCGGCCCGCTTTCCTCGGCCATGGCGCCATGTCGCGGGACCCTTGGATCAACCTGATCCTTGGCGGCCCGACCGACCCTGTCAGTCCGGATAATTTCCACCCGAACGCAGAAGGCTATGAGGCGTACTTCGCCGCACTAAGGGCTGCCCGCGTCTTCTAGCCCGCCCTACCCCCGCCGGGCCAGCCGGTATTCGAGCCCGGCACGGACCATGGGCCATTCGTGTTCGAGGATGGAGAACACCACGGTGTCGCGCAGGATGCCCTCCCGCGTCCTGGAGTGGTTGCGGAGCACGCCGTCCTGCTTGGCGCCCAGCCGCGCGATGGCCTCGCGCGACTGGTGGTTGAGCCAGTGCGTCCGGAACTCGACGGCCGGGCAGCCCAGAACCTCGAACGCGTGCTGCAGGAGCAGCAGCTTGGAGTCCGGATTCGTACCCGTTCCCTGCACTGAAGCGGCATTCCAGGTGGAGCCGATCTCCACCCGGGGAGTGCCGGCGTCGGCATTCATATAGGTGGTCATCCCGATGATCCTGCCCGGGCCGCCGGTGGCTGGGCCGATCAGCCGGGTGGTGAACGGCAGCATCGAACCCTGCTCCTGCAGGGTGAGCCGTCGCTGGATTTCGGTTTCCATTTCGTCAGGAGCCGGCACGGACGTGTACCAGAGACGCCACAACTCACCGTCGCGCGCAGCGTCGACCAGGCCGTCGTGATGCTCCTGATTCAGCGGCTCCAGGGTTACATACCGGCCGGTCAGGGTAAGGGGTTCAAGGAAGGTCACCGCACCAGCCTAGGTCCAACCATCGGGACCGGTACGCTGGAAAAGCACCAGGACCGCGAGCAAGGGAGTTAACGTGTCAGGAAATAATCCGGATCCGGAGGACGACAAGATCACAGGCCTGGAGCCGGGAGGCGGAGTGCCGCCGGGCGAAACGCCTCCGGGTGAAGCCTCCACAACCGGACCCCAGGGCCATGATGAGCACGGCACCAAGAAGAGCACGCAGTTCTTGGTGATCGCAGCTATCGCGGTGGTGGTCCTGCTGTCCCTCCTGTACTTCGTCGGCTACATTGTGGGCTTCTTCGACTAGCCCGCTGTCCTAGCTGGGCCAGTCAAAAAAGCCCTTCCCGGCCTTGCGTCCCAGTTCACCCCGGGCCACCTTGTCCTTGAGGATCTGCGGCGGAGCGAAACGGTCACCCAGCGTGGAATGCAGGTATTCGGCAATGCCGAGCCGGACATCCAGCCCCACGATGTCGGTGGTTTTCAGCGGCCCGGTGGGGTGCTTGTACCCCAGGACCATGGCGGCGTCGATGTCCTCGGCAGAGGCCACCCCCTCCTCCACCATGCGCATCGCCTCCAGGGCGATGGCAACGCCCAGCCTTGAGGACGCAAAGCCTGGAGCGTCATTGACGACGACGGCGGTCTTGCCGAGTGCCTCCACCCAGCCCTTGGCCGCGGCAGCGAGTTCGGGAGACGTGCGTGTTCCGAGCACCACCTCGATCAGGGTGGAGGCAGGAACCGGGTTGAAGAAATGCAGTCCGAGGAAGTTCCTTGGCCGGTCCAGCTCACTGGCCAGGCCGCTCACGGACAGCGACGAGGTGTTGGATGCCAAGTACGCGTCCCCCGAAAGCTGCTCTTCGATGCCGCGAAGCGCGGTGACCTTCAGGTCCCAGTCCTCCGGCACGGCTTCGACCACCAGCTGCCGGTCCTTGAAGGCGCCATAATCAACGCCCAGGGCCAGCCGGGACACCAGTTCATCCAGGTTGGCGTCGACTGCACCGCGCTCAATGCTCTTGGCGGCGGCGGATTCAACCCGCTCCCGGGCAGCTTCGGCTGACTGCTCGTCGCGCTCGATCACCAGCACGTCCGCGCCCTTGACCAGGAAGGCGTGGGCGATGCCTGCACCCATGCGGCCGCCGCCGAGGACGCCCACGCGGGAAGGGAGGCCGGAAGCAGGTTGCGGTGTATTCATCAGTTCTTCTCTCCGGCCTCGTTGCCGGCCTTCGCACCGGTGTTCTTTTCAGCCTTCTTGGCGGCGTTTTTGTCGAGGAACCTCTGCATCCGATCAAACTTGGCCTCGGATTCGAAGAGGATGCCCTGGGCCAGCTGGTCGATCAGCGGGTGCGCTTCGGCCGGGGCATGGAACACGGACTTGGTGATGCGCACGGCCAGCGGGTCCTGGCGGCCAATCCGGTCCGCCAGGTGATGCGCCGCGTCCAGGAGCTCCGCCGGCGCGTGGACTTCGGTGATGAGGTTCACGGCGAGCGCTTCTTCTGCGCCAAGGACCCGGCCGGCCAGCAGAATCTGCTTCGCCACCGGCTCCCCCACCAGCTCCCTGAGCCGCCAGCTGGCCCCGGCCGCGGCGAGGATCCCGAGGCCGGTTTCCGGGTTGCCGATGCGGACGTTGGGTGTGCCGATGCGGAAGTCGGCCGCGTAGGCGAGCTCGGCCCCGCCACCCAGGCAGTAGCCGTCAAGGGCGGCGATCACCGGCATGGGCAGCCTGGCGATCCGGACGAAGATGCTGGAGTTGATCCCCTGCAGGGCATCGTCCCGGCGCCGCTCGCGCAATTGCCCGATGTCAGCCCCGGAGGCAAACACGCCCTCCACACCCGCGATGACCAGCACCTTCGGGTTCTGCTCGAGGGCGGTGCAGATTCCGTGGAGTTCATCCACCATCTGCTGGTCGATGGCGTTCCGGACCTCAGGACGGTTGAGGAGCACCACCACGCGGTCACTGCGCTCCTCCACCAGCAGCGCATGGAACTTCTCCGCTGCCAGGTCCACGGGGCCCGGCATCAGACTTTCTCCAGCAGCATCGCTGTGCCCTGGCCAACACCAATACACATGGTGGCCAGCCCCACCCGGGCGTCCTCCCGCTCCATCCTTCCCAGCAGGGTGATGGCGATCCGGGCCCCGCTGGAACCCAGCGGGTGCCCCAAAGCGATGGCGCCGCCGTCGTTATTCACAATCTCTGGTTCCAGGCCCAGCCGGCGGATGCAGGCGAGGGACTGCGTGGCGAACGCTTCGTTAAGTTCGACGGCGCCCAGGTCACCTACGCTGAGGCCGCTCCGCTTGAGGACTTTCTGCGTGGCAGGCACCGGGCCGATGCCCATGATTTCGGGCTCGCAGCCGGCCGAGGCGCCGTCGATGATCCGGGCTCGGGGCGTGAGGCCCAGCCTTTCGATGGCAGCTTCCGAGGCGACGATAATGGCCGAAGCGCCGTCGTTCAGTGACGACGAGTTGCCGGCCGTGACTACCGTTCCGCCGTTCGCGACCGGCCTCAGGCCGGCGAGGACGTCCAAGGTGGTGTCCGCCCGGGGACCTTCATCCGTGTCGACAACGTGCTCGGACTTCCTGGTCTTGACGGTGACCCCGACGATCTCGTCCTTGAACCGGCCGGCAGCCGCGGCGTCCAGGGCCCGCTGGTGCGAGCGGACCGCGAAGGCGTCGGCGTCCTCGCGGGAGATGCCGTCCACGCGGGCCACTTCTTCGGCCGTTTCGGGCATGGAGTAGGTCATTTTTCCGTCGCGGGACAGCTCGCCCTTGTGGAACTGGGGGTTGGTGAAGCGCCAGCCGATGGACGTATCGAAAATCTGGCCAGGCTTGGCGAAAGCAGAGGAGGGCTTTTCCTGCACCCAGGGTGCCCGGCTCATGGATTCCACACCGCCGGCAATCACGATGTCCGCCGCGCCCGCTTTGATCATGTGGCTCGCCTGGATGATGGCGCTCAGGCCGGAGGCGCAGAGCCTGTTGACCGTGATGCCGGGGATGTGGAGGGGCAGCCCGGCGAGTATGGTGGCCATCCGTGCGACGTTCCGGTTTTCCTCGCCGGCCCCGTTGGCGTTGCCCAGGATGACCTCGTCGATGCTGTCCGGATCCAGCCCGGCCCGGTTGACGGCCTCCCGGATTACCAGGGCTGCCAGGTCGTCGGGGCGGATGGACGAAAGCGCGCCCCCGTACTTGCCCACGGGCGTTCGGACCCCGCCAACGAGGAAAGCCTGCGGACCTGCGGTTGCAGCCATGGAAACACCCTTCACACGATAAACAGCACTGTCATCGGCGGCCGGCAGCACTCCCACTTACCGACCGTTCGTTCTGTAAATAGTACACGGGCGGTTGTCCTATGGGTACCGGGGCCTAGAGGACCGTAACGCCCAGATGCGCGGCAAGCAGGGGCGCGAGGAGGCCCAGCTGGTACTCATCCACCACCACGCCCGCCATGCTGCCGAGCCCGCTGATGCTGCGGAACTCCGTGCCGCGGATATCGAAGTCCTTGAGTTTCGCCCCGCGGAGGTCGAGGGAACCGACGGTGCAGTTCTTCAACGCCACCCGGGTACCGGCGGCGGAGCCAAGGTCAAGTTCATTGATGATGCAGTCGGTGATGAGCACGTCGGCGAGCCTGGCGCCGCGCAGGTTGAGGAAGTCCAGCTTGCCACCGTCGATGCGGACTGACTGCCAGCCGCCCTCGTACAGTTCAGCGGAGCCAAGCCGCGGATTCCGCAACTCAACGTCCCGCCAGCTGGAGCGGGCCGCCTTGAACACCGGCGCGTACAGCTCGCCCAGGACGCAGTCGCGGAACGAGGAGCCGCGGAGCTGGGTGTCGTTGAAGGAAACCCCTTGGAACTCGCACTCCGCGAAGTCTGTGCCGCTCAATTCGAGACCGTCAGCCTCCGCACCGCTGTACCGGCCGCCGTCGTACCGTTCACCGCGGCGGAAATCCGCCGCCGGCTGGTCCGTCAGGTTCTCCAGCCGGACCGGCATGAGCCGGGGCGCAGAGACTTTGGCGGCACCGGCTTTGGGAGGGACGCCCGGCCATTATGGACGCGACTCTGCCTTGGCAGCGATTTCCGTCAGGTCCTTTGTTAGGGCCTTGCGGGTGGCCGCCATGCCCATCCTGCCGAACAGCAGCATCATGAGGCGGCTCGCGAACGTCGGCTTGATGACCTCGGCCCCAAAGGTGAGCGTGAGGTCAGTGCCGCCGTCGCGAGGGGCCAGTCCAAAGCGCGTGGTGTAGTCCGCGCCGCCCTGGACAGCCTTGACGGTGGTACTGCTGTGCTGCTCCGCTTCGGCCACCCACATCTCCACCGTTTCGGATTTGCCCAGCATCTTCCGGGTCTCCTTCCAGCGCGTCCCCTCCCCGTAGGGGCCATCGGTGAGAAGCTGCACGGAGTCCACTCCGGACAACGTTGCCGCCGAGCCGGGGATGTCCGTGATGACGGACCAGACCCTTTCCGGGGACGCGTTGATGTGCTGGGTGAGGCTGATGCTGTGGTCCATGTTTTGAGCCTAGCTGCGGGCGCGGACAATCAACAGGCGCCCCTCCAGGGGGGAAATACCGGACTTGAATTAGTAAGCAAGCTTCGTGTTAGTGTGAAAAAGCACTGTTTGATCAACGGAAACGAAAGGAGGCCACCACCATGGGCCTCGGAGACAAGATCAGTAACGCAGCAGAAGATTTCGGCGGCAAGGCCAAGGAAGCCACCGGCAACGCCACCGACAATGACCGCCTCAAGGCTGAGGGCCAGACCGACCAGGTCAAGGCCGACGCCAAGAAGGTCGGCGAAAGCGTCAAGGACGAGTTCAAGCGCGACTAGCCTCTTCCTGCGGCAGTCCGGCTGAACCAGGCGGGCTGTGACAGAGCGAAACGGCGGCGGATCTCGAGGGATCCGCCGCCGTTCTGTTTGCCCGCCCAACCATTGGAGCGAGTCACCAGCCGCTGCGGGTGGGGGTATGCCCCTGCCGGGAGTCTTCGGGCATGGTCATCTCGGCCCGCAGCCCCAGGAGCCGGATGGGGCGATCCGGTTCAATCTTGGCCACAAGCTCAAGGGTCCGGTCGAGCACTTCCGCGGGATCCGAGGTCTCGGGGATCTTTCGGGCATACGTCTTGGTGAAAAACGGGGCGTAGCGGACTTTGAGCGTTAGTCCGACCACCGGCCGCCCCTCGGCAGCGACATCCTCCAGGACGCGCGCCGCCAACTCTTTGACGGCGTCGTAAATCTGCGCGGGTTCCGTCAGATCGCGCTGGAAGGTGGTTTCCCGGCTGTGCCCGCGGGCTACCCAGGGCGTGTCATCGACGATCCGCGCGCCGTCGCCCCGCCCTAGCTGGGCATACCAGAGACCCATCTTTGGGCCGAACTCGGGAACCAGGTCATCAGGACTGGACGCTGCCAGCTCGGCAACGGTCCCGACCCCAAGCTTGGCAAGACGGCGCGACACCTTCGTTCCCACGCCCCACAGCTCGATCGTCGGCCGGTTGCCCATCACGTCGAGCCAGTTGTCTTCCGTGAGCCGGAAGACGCCAGCGGGCTTGCCGAAGGTTGTCGCTACCTTGGCGCGGACCAAAGTATCCCCGACCCCGACGCTGCAGTGCAGCCGGGTCTGCTTCAGGACCGCGTGCTGCAGCTGCCGGGCGTAGGCCTCCGGATCCTCCGTCTGCACACCAACAAACGCTTCATCCCACCCGAGCACCTGCACCGTAGCGCCCGGCTGCGAGTGCAGCACCGCCATGACTTCCTCGGACGCAGCGAGGTAGGCGTCCTGGTCGACGGGCAGGATGACGGCGTCGGGCACTTTTCGTGCGGCGATGCGCAGCGGCATTCCCGAGCCGACGCCGTACGCCCTGGCTTCGTAGGACGCCGTGGAAACCACCGCGCGCTCACTCGGATCACCGCGGCCGCCGACGATCACCGCCTTGCCCGCGAGTTCGGGCCGGCGCAGCACCTCGACAGCCGCAATGAACTGGTCCAGGTCCACGTGCAGCACCCATGGTTCGCTCACACGCCCCAGTTTGCCCCGGCCGGCCGCTCCGCACCACCTCCCGAGCCGGGAAACGCCGACGGCGGGAGTCCCCTTCGAGGGGATCCCGCCGTCGTCGTACTGCTCAGGTGCTAGCTGTAGAGCGCGTTCTTGGGCTCGTTGTTCTTGACCTTCTGCCAGCCCAGCCACAGGACCACTGCGAAGAACGGGATGGTGGCCAGGGTCCAAAGGCCCAGGTAGAACACCTCACCGGACTTGCTGGTCATGGTGTCGAAACCGATCAGTACCGTGATGGCGAGCAGGGCGATCAGGCCGGCCCAGCTGGTCCAGGGCGAACCGGGCATCGGCAGGCTGGACGTGACGCCCTTCTTGTGGCGCAGCGCGATCTGGCTGGCGAAGATGGCACCCCAGGTGAAAATCACGCCGATCGAGGCAGTGTTCAGCGCCAGGTCAAACGCGTGCGAGCCACCCAGCCAGATGTTCAGCATGATGCCCACCAGGTAGAACGCCGCGATGGCGAGGATGGCTGCGTACGGGACGTGGCGGCGGGACATCCGGGTCAGCCACTGCGGGGCGTGGCCGTTGTTGGCCATGGTGCGGAACACGCGGCCGATCGAGTACAGGCCCGAGTTGCACGAGGACAGGGCGGCGGTGATCACGATCATGTTCATCACGTCGCCCACCCAGGCGAGGCCCATCTGGCCGAACACGGTGACGAACGGGGACGTGCCCGCCACGTACTGGTCCGACGGCAGGAGCATGGCCAGCAGGGTCACGGAACCAACGTAGAACACCACGATGCGGAGCACGACGGCGCGGATTGCCTTGGGCACTTCGCGTTCCGGGTTCTGCATCTCGCCGGCGGTGATGCCCACCAGTTCGATGCCGTTGTAGGCGAAGATCACGGCGTTGAGGACCAGGACCATGACCAGTGCGCCCTTGGGGAACATTCCGCCTTCGGCTGCAAAGAGGTTGGCCACCGAGGCGTTGCCGTCGCCCACCTGGGCGTTGGTGACCACCATAAAGGTGCCCACCACCAGGAAGATCAGGATGGCACCAACCTTGAGGCAGGAGGCCCAGAACTCGAACTCACCGAACGCCTTGACGCTCAGCAGGTTGACGGCCACCAGGAGGGCCAGTGCGGCGATGGCCGAGGCTTCCACGGGGACGTTGGGGAAGAAGAACTGGAAGTAGAGCCCGATGGCGATCAGTTCGGCGATGCCGGTCATGCCCCAGTTAATGAAATACATCCAGCCGGACAGGAACGCGCCCTTTTTGCCGAACATCTCACCGGCGTAGCTCACGAACGAGCCGGAGGTCTGGCGGTACATGATGAGCTCGCCCAGTGCCCGCATCAGCAGGTAGGCGATGACGCCGGCAATGGCGTAGGAGAAAATCAGGGCCGGGCCGGTGGAGGCGAGGCGGCCGCCGGCACCCATGAACAGGCCGACGCCGATGGCGCCGCCCATCGCGATCATGGTGACGTGGCGCCTGCCCAGGGTCTTGCTGTAACCCTCGGCGCTGAGGGTGGGGTCGACGGCGGTGGATGGTGCCGTGTTGTTCTGCAGATCTGTGGGGGTACTTTGAGGCACAACAATTCCTTGTGGGTTGGGGGTTGGCCGCATCCGGAGCACTGATGATTCCGCTAACAAATTCGGGGTTTTGCCCTATTGGGCAACCGATTGTGACCGGAATCTCTCGTGGCGCCGAAGCTTCGAGCGGCTCGTCTATCTTACAAGACGCAAAGGGGTGCTACGTGACGCGGGCTACACCGGGGTCTGCCGTACCGGGCTCCCGCGCGCAGCGGGCGAGGGTCTCACCCCGTTTCGACGGTTCCCTGCGCGTTCGACGGCGGCGCGCGTCGAGTCGGCAGGGAACCGTCGAAACGGGCACGGGCAGCCGTGGTCACCAGCAGCCCGTGGGCACGTATTAGCCGGACGCGTCAGGCCGGGGCGAGCACGCCTTTGTCCATGGAGTAGCGGAGCCATTGCCCGGTGACGGTATTTCCGCCCAAGTTCCCGCCACCGTTCCCGCCGTTTTCCGCAGCACGGCGGCAACGGGCAAACCATTCGCGGAGGGCCCGGTCGTGGCTGACCATCACCAGGGTTCCGGGGAAGGCCGCGAGCGCCGCCTCAAGCTGCTCCACCAGTATGGGCGCCAGGTGGTTGGTGGGCTCGTCCACAATCAGTGTGCTGTAGCCACCCAGGAGCAGGCGGGCGAGCGCAAGCCTGCGTTGCTGCCCGGCGGACAGGCTACCGACGGGCACGTGGAATTCACTGGTGCGGAACAGTCCCAGCCGCAGCAGGGCTGCGGCATGCTCGTCAATGTTCCCGCCGAGTCCGTCCGCAAACGCCGGCAGCAGCCGCAGCGAAGGCCTTTGTGGCAGCTCCAGTTCCTGCTGCAGGTAGCCCACCCGTTCTGGCCTGGTAACCCGTCCCTCGGTGGGTAGCAGCGTCCCCGCCAGCACGGACAGCAGCGTGGACTTGCCGGCGCCGTTCGGCCCGGTAATCAGGACCTTTTGGCCGACGCCGGCCTGGAAGTCAGTGGGTGCAAGCCGGCCTATAACACTCACGCCGTGGACGGCCAGCGGCACAGCCGGATCTCCGCCGGCATCGGTAGCCGCATCCGCCGAAGGCAAGGACTCGGGCGCGGCAAGCCGCAAAGGCACCGGCGGCTGTTGCACCGGGCTGGCTTCAAGTCGCCGCAGCCGTTCCTGGGCGTTCCGGACCTGGCTGCTGGCGGCTTTCTGCCAAGTGCCGGCCTTGAAGTCGAAGCCCATCTTGTCGCCGTCGCGCTTGCGGCCGTACCCCATGGTCCCGGCGACCGTCTCCGCCTGCCGCTTTTCGGCCTCCATGGCGTTCAGCCAGCCGTGGTACTGCTGAACCCAGCGCTGGCGTTCGGCTGCCTTCTCGCGAAGGTAGCCGTCGTATCCGTTGCCGTAGCGGTTGACCGCTCGGCGCTCGGCATCCACCTCGATAATGGTGGCCGCCACCTTGCGGAGCAGCATGCGGTCGTGGGAGACCACCACTAGAGTGCCGCGGTGGGCCGCCAGCCGGTCTTCCAGCCACGCTGTTCCGCGGGCATCCAGGTGGTTGGTGGGTTCGTCGAGGAGGAGGATGTCCGCCGGGTCCGCCAGGACGCAGGCCAGCGCCACGCGCTCCTGCTCCCCGCCGGAAAGCGAAGCCAGGGCACGGCTCCGGTCCAGGCCGCCCAGGCCCAACCGGTCCAGCGCAGCCTCCACCCGCGATTCGGCGGCGTAGCCTTCGCGCAGCTGATACTCCGTTTGAAGCCTGCCGTAGGCTTCCAAATCGCTGTCCTCCGCGTCTGCCAGGCCGGTTTCGAGCCGGTCCAGCTCCGCCTCGAGGGCACGGAGCGACGCGAGTGATGCGTCAATCGCCCCGCCAACGGTGAAGGACTCGGGCAGGCCATGGGTCTGGGCGAGATAGCCAACACGGCCGCCGGTGGTGGCAGACCCTTCATGAGGCCGTTCAAAGCCGGCCAGGATGCGCAGCAACGTGGATTTGCCGGCACCGTTTTCACCGACCACCGCTAGGTGTTCGCCGGCAGGGATGCTCAGGTTGATGCCGTCGAGCAGCAGGCGGTCGCCGTACCTGTGGGAGACGTCCGAAAGGTTGATATGTTCAGTCAAGGGAAGTCCTCGCATAAGTTCCGCAGTGTGGCCACCGGAGCTGAACCGTTTTGTTCGGTGCTCGACGGCCGGCCCTGACGTTGGGGACCAGCCCGACTCTGCCGGGCTGGTGGGCTAGGACTTCATCGCTCCAGCCTGCCCGCCGGAAGTCATGGCGTCAAGCGGCGGCGACGGCAACGGCCTTCCGGCGGCGGGCCTTCGCCAGCCGGGTGCCGATCAGTCCCTGCCGCGGGCTGAACAGATAGACGACGGCGAACACCACCCCCTGCGTGAGGACCACCATGGCGCCGGAGGCCGTGTCGAGGTAGTAGCTGAAGTAGATGCCCGCGAGCGAACAGACGGCGGAGATCATGGGAGCGATGACCAGCATGCGCGCGAAGCGGTCGGTCAGCAGGTACGCCGTGGCTCCGGGGATGATCAGCATGGCCACCACCAGGACCACACCCACGGTCTGCAGGGCCACCACGGAGGTCAGCGCAAGCAGGCCCAGGAGCAGGGCGCCGAGGCGTTGGGGTGAGAGCCCGATGGCGTGCGCATGGGTGGGATCGAAGGCGTAGAGGGTGAGGTCGCGCCGTTTGAGGATGAGGATGGCAAATGCCACCACCCCCAGCACCAGGACCTGGACCAGGTCCGGAACGCTGACGCCGAGCAGGTTGCCGAAAATGATGTGGTTGAGGTCTGTCTGGCTGGGTGTCACCGAGATCAGCACCAGGCCCAGGGCAAACAGCGAGGAAAACACGATGCCGATCGCGGCGTCCTCCTTCACGCGGCTGGTGTTGCGGACCACCCCGATCAGCGTCACGGCGATGAGCGCGAACACCAGCGCCCCCAGCGCGAACGGGGCCCCAACGATGTAGGCCAGCACCACTCCGGGCAGCACGGCGTGGGACACCGCATCGCCCATCAGGGACCAGCCGATGAGCACCAGCCAGCAGCTCAGTACGGCACAGACCACCGCGGCCAGGGCGGTGGTCACCAGTGCGCGGACCATAAAGTCATAGGCCAGCGGTTCGAGGAGGATCTCCATCATTGGTTCACCCGCTTGCCGTCCAACAAGCCGCTGCCGACATCGGGTCCGCCGCGGCCGGCCGAAGTATCGCCTTCCGGCAGGTCCCGTTCCAGCACATCCAGGCCGAACGCCATCGCCAGGTTTTCGGGCTGCAGCACCACGTCCGGCGGCCCGTGCATCAGTACTTTATGCATCAGCAGGACGGCTTCGTCGCACAACTGCGGCAGGGCGTGCAGATCGTGCGTGGATACCAGGATGGTGCAGCCGTCCGAGGCGAGTTCCCGCAGGAGCCGGGTGATGGTTGCCTCCGACCGCTTGTCCACACCGGCGAAGGGTTCGTCCAGGAGCATGGTGGTGGCACCCTGGGCGATGCCGCGGGCCACAAAGGCACGCTTCTTCTGGCCGCCGGAAAGTTGCCCGATCTGGCGGCCGGCGTACGGTCCCAGTTCCACCCGGTCCAGTGCTTCGTCGACGGCGGCGCGGTCCGCTTTGGACGCACGGCGGGTAAACCCCTGGTGGCCGTAGCGGCCCATCATCACCACATCCCGCACGGAGAGCGGAAATTGCCAGTCGACGTCCTCGCTTTGCGGCACGTAACCGATGCCGCCCTGCTTGCGCGCCCTCGATGGCGACTGCCCGTTGATCCGTACCGTGCCGGCGTCGGGCTTGATCATCCCCATGATCACTTTGAACAGCGTGGACTTACCGGAGCCGTTCATGCCCACCAGGCCGCAGATCCGGGCGGGCTCAAGGGTGAGGGTGGCCGCATCCAGTGCCCGCACTTCGCCGTAATGGACGGTGACGTTGTCTACGAGGATTGCCGGGGTGGTCATGATCCTGCTCCGGCCGTTGCCCCGGCGAGCGCCTTAGTGATGACGTCAGCGTCGTGCCGGATGAGGTCCAGGTAGGTGGGTACGGGCCCGTCGGTTTCGGAAAGCGAGTCTACGTAAAGGGTGCCGCCGAACTTTGCCCCGGTAGCACCCACCACCTGCTGCATGGGGGCGTCGGAAACCGTGGATTCGCAGAAGACGGCCGGGACCTTGTTGGCTCTGACGTACTCAATGGCCCGGGTGATCTGTTGCGGGGTTGCCTGCTGCTCGGCGTTGACGGCCCAGATGTAGACCTCCGTCAGTCCAGCATCGCGGGCCAGGTAGGAGAACGCGCCTTCGCAGGTGACCAGGGCCCGCTGGGTTTCGGGAACTGCGGCCAGGCTAGACTTCATCTGGTCCTGCACGGCCTGGAGTTCGGCTTTGTAGGCGTCCCCGTTGGCCCTGAAGGCCGCGGCATTGCCCGGGTCCAGTTCGCTGAACGCCTTCACCATGTTGTCCACATAGATCTGCACATTGATTGGCGACATCCACGCGTGCGGGTTGGGCTTGCCCTGGTATGAGTCCTCGCTGATCGACATCACCTGCACCCCGTCACTCACCACCGCGTGCGGCACGTCCAGGCCTTCGACGAACTGCCCGAACCAGGCTTCCAGGTTGAGCCCGTTGTCCAGGATGAGGTCCGCCTTGGAGGCCTTCCGGATGTCGCCGGGTGTGGGTTCGTAGCCATGGATTTCGGCGCCAGCCTTGGTGATGGACTCAACAGTGAGCTTATCCCCTGCGACATTCCGTGCGACGTCGGCCAGCACCGTGAAGGTGGTCAGCACCACGGGCCTGCTGTCGCTTCCGTTTCCGGCGGCGTCCCCTCCGCAGGCAGTCAGCAGCAGGGAAAGTACGACGGCGGCTGCCGCGGCGGCACGGAAGCGCACCTGGCGGAGTGAGCTTCTTCGGGCGGCTACTTTGGCGCACCGAAACGAAAGTTTAGGCATACCGAATATTCTAGGGGACGCACAATTCCCCCGGCAACGTCACAGACTCTTATTCTCTCCCCCGTTGCCCTATCAGATTTGGTGCCTACAACGGTGGTTTAGGAGCCATATCTGATAGGGCAACGGTGGGGTTGGGTCTGTCGGGGGAAGCTAGGCTGAAAGTATGGCCACCGCACACCGAATACCACCCGCACCGCAGCCGCAGCTCTACAAGTTTTCCCCCTTGGATGGCGTCGCGGTCATCCTCTATGTGGCTCTTGCGGGGTTTTTCACTGTGGCCGGGGAACTGCTTGCACCCTTCCTGCGGCAGGTTGCCCCCACCCCTGCGGCTGCCTCCTACGCGGTCAACCTGCTCTTTTATGCGTCCGTGGGCATACTGGCCATCACTGCTGCCCGTCGAGTGATCTGGCGCGACCTCAAGGTGCTTGCCACCCGTCCGTGGTTCACACTGCTGATGGTCCCGGCCGCCGTCATCGCCATGATGATTCTTTCCGCCGTTGCAGTGGCGGCCAGCGGCAACGTGCAAACATCCGAGAACCAGGCGGGACTCCAAGCGCTTATGCAGCAGGTTCCTGCGTGGTTGATGGTCCCGCTGCTGGTGGTGGTGGGCCCGTTCGTTGAGGAGTTCATCTTCCGCCACCTGCTCATCGGGAAGCTGAGCCGGCGGGTGAATATCTGGGTGTGCTGCGTGCTGTCCGTGGTCCTGTTCGCCGCCCTGCACATCGTGGGACAGGAAGAGCTGACGCTCACCGTCCTGATGCCCTACCTGGCCATGGGCGCGACGCTGGTGTTTGTGTATGTCTGGACGGGCAGGAACCTGATGTTCTCCTACTTTGTCCATGCGGCAAAGAACCTGCTGGCAGTGGTGTTCATCTACGCCATCCCGCCCGAGTTCTACGAACAACTCCAGCAGGTTCAGGCCTGACCGCACCTACCGCAGGAGCACCTGCCGCCGTACCTTGGTGGGATGGGACTGAACATCCAAATAGTCATTGACTGCAGGGATCCGCACTACCTCGCCGAGTGGTGGGCCGAGTCGCTGGAGTGGGCGGTGGAACCTCAGGATGAGGGCTTCATCCGCTCCATGATCGACCAGGGTTTCGCCACCGAGGACCAGGCAACTATGCACCATGGCAAGCTGGTGTGGCGCGAAGGCTGTGCGATCCGGCCGCCCGAGGAACTCGAAGCAAAGGCACCGGAGCGGCGGCTCCTTTTCCAGACCGCGCCCGAGGGAAAAACCGTCAAGAACAGGGTGCACTGGGACATCAACCTGGCCGGCCGTGATAAGGACGAGGTTCGCCGGGAACTTGAGGCCCGCGGCGCCACCTTCCTTTGGACAGCCAACCAGGGACCGCATTTCTGGCACACGATGGCAGACCCCGAGGGCAACGAGTTCTGCATCAGCTGACCCCGATTACTAGACTTGGACGGTGAGCAACCAAATCCCCGCCTCGGTGTCCGACGTCTTCGATCCCACCCGCTGGCGCGTTGTGTCCGGCTTCGACGACTTCCAGGACATGACGTACCACCGGCAGGTGGAGCGGGATGCCGACGGCGGCTGGCTGCGTGACCTGCCCACGGTGCGGATCGCTTTCAACCGCCCCGAAGTCCGCAATGCCTTCCGGCCGGGCACCGTGGATGAGCTGTACCGGGCCATGGACCACGCACGGATGTCCCCGGACGTTGCCACCGTCCTGCTCACCGGGAACGGCCCCTCCCCCAAGGACGGCGGCCACTCCTTCTGCTCCGGTGGAGACCAGCGGATCCGGGGCCGGGACGGCTACCGGTACGTAGTACAGGATGCAGCCAACGGGGAAACCCAGGAAAGCATCGACCCCGCGCGGGCCGGCCGGCTTCATATCCTGGAGGTCCAGCGGCTCATGCGCACCATGCCCAAGGTGGTCATCGCCGTCGTCAACGGCTGGGCGGCCGGCGGCGGGCACTCCCTGCACGTAGTCGCCGACCTCACCATCGCCTCCCGCCAGCACGGCAAGTTCAAGCAGACAGACGCCACCGTCGGCAGTTTCGACGCCGGCTACGGCTCGGCCCTGCTCGCCCGGCAGATCGGGCAGAAGGCCGCGCGGGAAATCTTCTTCCTGGCCCGCGAATATTCCGCGGAGGACATGGTTCGGATGGGCGCCGTCAACGAGGCTGTGGATCACGAACGCCTCGAAGAGGTCGCCCTGGAGTACGCCGCCGATATCGCGCGGCAGTCCCCCCAGGCCATCCGGATGCTCAAATTCGCCTTCAACCTTGCCGACGACGGCCTCGCGGGACAGCAGGTGTTCGCAGGGGAAGCCACCCGGCTGGCTTACATGACGGACGAAGCCGTGGAGGGCAAGGAAGCGTTCCTGGAAAAACGCGACCCCGACTGGTCCAGCTTCCCGCACTATTTCTGAGGCAGGACGGGCAATGAACAGTGAATCCCAGAACAGCGAACCGCTCGGAACAGGGTCAACCACCAGCGGTGTCCTCAATATCGACCCTGCCCTGCAGGCGCTGGCCGCCGCCCTGCACGGGAACGGCCCCGCCGTCGAACTTTCGGTGGATGAAGACGGCTCCCTGGTGGTGGGCCACCTCGGAACGCCCGGCTGCGATGACGCAGTTGCCGTGGTTCGCACCTCCGGGTCCACGGGAACGCCCAAGGCCACGGTCCTGACGGTGGAATCCCTGGCCGCGTCCTCGATGGCGACTGCCCTGGCGCTGAAAGGCGAGGGCCAGTGGCTCCTGGCCCTGCCCGTCCAGTACGTGGCAGGCATCCAGGTCCTGGTGCGTTCGCTGTTTGCGGGCACCCGCCCCTGGGTGATGGACATGTCAGGCGGCTTTACGCCCGAAGCCTTCACCGCTGCAGCGCAGGAACTGACGGACAAGATCCGGTTCACCTCGCTGGTTCCCACACAGCTTCGGCGCCTCCTGGATGCGCCGGCCCCGGAGACCCTGGCCGTGCTCCGCCGCTTCAACGCAGTCCTGCTGGGCGGCGCGCCCGCACCCGCTTCACTGCTGGCGGCCGCCAGGGATGCCGGTGTCCGGGTGATCACCACCTACGGTTCCGCCGAGTCCTGCGGCGGCTGCGTCTATGACGGATTTCCGCTGGAAGGGGTGTCCGTCCGTGTTGAGGAGGACGGCCGCATCCTGCTGGGCGGCGACACCATCGCCGCCGGCTACCTGGAAGCGCCGGACGATGCCGACAGCACCTTTTTCGAGGAGGACGGCGTGCGCTGGTTCCGCACCAGCGACCTCGGCAGCATCGACGACGACGGCCGGCTCACGGTCCTGGGCCGCGCTGACGACGTGATCATCACCGGCGGAATCAAGGTTTCCGCGGCGCATGTGCAGGAGGAGCTGGAAAAGTCCGACGACGTCGCCGCGGCCTTTGTGGCCGGCGTCCCGTCCGCGGAATGGGGCCAGGCCGTGGCAGCTTACGTGGCACTGGCCGGTCCGCCGGGAGGCACCGTGGAACGCGGGGGCCCTGCCGCAAGCGGGGAACACGGCGTCGTCCTTGAACAGGAATGGCACCGGACGCTCGGCATCCTTGCCCCCAAAACCGTGCTCGCGGCGTCTTCCCTGCTGATGCTGCCCAACGGCAAACCCGACCGCCTGGCCATGGCCGCCGAACTCAACGCCCTGCATCAGGGAAAGTAAAGTAGACCTGCACCACCCGGCAGGGCTCCATCCTGCCGCCTTCCCCAAAGTAACGCGAGGTACTGACCGTGGCTACAGCCGCACAATGGATCCAGGGCGCCCGACTCCGAACACTGCCGGCCGCGATTGCGCCGGTAGTGATCGGCTCCGCCGCCGCTTATGAAATGGATTCGTTCCTGCTTTTCAACGCCATCCTCGCGGCGCTGGTGGCCCTCCTGCTCCAGGTGGGCGTGAACTACGCCAACGATTACTCGGACGGCATTCGCGGCACGGATGACGACCGTGTGGGCCCGCTCCGCCTGGTGGGTTCGGGAGCCGCCAGCCCAGAGCACGTGAAGCGGGCGGCGTTCGGTGCGTTTGCTGCCGCAATGGTCTTCGGGCTGATCCTGGTGGTGATCACCCAGAGCTGGTGGCTAATCCTGGTGGGCCTCGGCTGCGTCATGGCGGCCTGGGGCTACACCGGCGGCAAGAACCCCTACGGCTATATGGGCCTGGGCGACGTGTTTGTGTTTGTGTTCTTCGGGCTGGTGGCGACACTGGGCACCACCTACACGCAGGCCGGGCAAATCAACCTGCCCGCCATAATTGGCGCTATCGGGACGGGACTGATCGCCACCGCGCTGCTGATGGCCAACAACGTCCGCGACATACCCACCGACATGCAGGCCGGCAAAAAAACGCTCGCTGTGCGGCTGGGTGACAAGCACGCCCGCGAGAGCTACGTGCTGATGCTCGCCGTAGCAATCATGCTGGTGGTGATCCTGGCCCCGGGGCGGCCGTGGATGCTGATCGTCCTGCTGCTGATTCCGGCCTCCCTGATGCCTGCCTGGCTCATGATCAACGGCCGGAAGCGCAAGAGCCTGATCCCCGTCCTGAAGCAGACCGGCCTGATCAACCTCGGCTACAGCCTGCTGTTCTCACTGGGCCTGGTGCTGAGCCACGGCTTCTAGAGGCGCTTGGGGTCCTTGGCATCGTTGCTGATGGTGATGTCCGGGTTGGCGTCCAGGAGGGTGTCCTCCGCGTGGGCGTCCTGGACTTCGTTGGCTGAACGGATCGGCTTGGACTTGCCCGAGAAACGCTGGTGGATGGCCGCGGCCGCCTCATCCCGCTGCTTCTGGAAGAACAGGTAACTCACGGCGAAAGCGATCAGTGCTGCGCAGATGACGGACATCAGCACGCCCAGCTGCAGGAGCATAAAAACCACAAACAGGGGCGCGAACAGAGCCAGGCGGATCAGGGAATATTTCAAAAAGGCCACTATTCCAGTTTAGCCGCCTCCCGCCCGAGGCCCCTGCGCCTCCTGACGATAGACTTAATGGCATGCTCCTCCGTGTGGCTTTGGCCGTCGCAGTCCTCGTCATCTTTGTGTATGGCCTCGTTGATGTGATCCGCACTGATGGGCGCCTCACCCGGGGGATTTCCAAGCCGGCCTGGATCGTGGTCATGATTGTCCTTCCAGTGGTGGGCGCCATCCTTTGGCTCCTGATCGGCCGCCCCCGCGGTGCCTCCCCCCAACAGCAAAGCCAGCGCCATCCCATCGCCCCTGATGATGATCCGGACTTCCTCCGCAACCTTGAAACCCGCCGGCGCCACGAGGCCGAGGCGGAGCAGCTTAAGAAGCTCAAGGATGAACTGGACGCCAAGGCGAAGGACGACGACGCCAAGGGCAGCGGCAAGGACCAACACCAGGCCGACAAGCACGAATCGGACGAGCACGATACCGACGGACTGAAGTAGGGGCGTATGGCGCAGGAACCTGACGGGGAAGACCGGTTGCGGACCACCTCCCAAGGTGCCGCAGCCCCGCCTTCATCGTCAGGCCCGCCAGCGCCGCCGCCAAGGCCAGGGCTGTCCTATTCCGCGCCGGCGCCCATCGCCGTCATTCCGGCAGCCCCCCGCAGCGTCCGGAATGCGCGGACCTTTTGGCTCCCTGAGCTTTGTGGCCGGTTCCGCCGTCCTGGTGGGATCCTTCCTCACCCGGGATTCGCATCTTGAGCGGCTGCGCACGGTGGTGGCCCAAATGGCCCCGGACGGCGACACCGAAGCGGTCACTATTGCCACGGGCGTCGTCTTCTGGGGCAGCCTCGGTGCTGTCCTCCTGGTGATCCTGCTCGAGGCCGCGATGCTCGGCGTAGTGATGGGCCGGCAGGGCTGGGCACGGTGGGCCCTGCTGCCGCTCCTGGCCGGACATGTCATCGTCCTGGCGGTAGCAGCTGCCTTTCTTGTGCCCGAAGGCGACGCCGGCAGTTACGTGGTACTGCTATGGGGCCTCCAACTCCTCCTGGCGCTCATTGGGCTGGTGCTGTTCTTTATGCCTTCAGCCAACGCCTGGTTGAAATCGGGACGGGACTAATTTATTGGCAGCCAGCCAGGCCCTTACGCTGGCTGGCGGGCCAGCTGCACGGCACACTGGGCAACAATGCCCTCGCAGCTGCGGATAACCACCCGGCAGGCATCAAGGGCAGAGCGGTCGGTGATGGGGTTTTCCGCCACTGCCCGCCACCGCTCCAGGCAGCGGCGGGCCTCGGCCGCCAGCAGGTCCGGACCAGCGTCAGCTTCCAGGCCCAGGCGAACGTGGGACGCGGCGCCCCATCCCCCAATGAGGCCCTCGGCTTCACTGGCCAGTTCAGGATCCAGGGATACGCCGGTGGTCCGAAGGGTTGCCAGCAGCCGCAGTTCACGGAACTCGTGGGCGTTGACCTGCAGCCGTTCCAGGGCGGCGGCCAGATGCCCTGTCCCGTCCCGCGGTGATGTGCGAAGAAGTGTTTCCACCCCCACCAAAGCGGTCCTGGCCTTCAGCGCCTCGGCACGGGCCTGGAACTGCCGCCCCAGCATGTCGATCAGGGGATCCAGTCCGCTGCGCCGGGCAAGTTCATGCGCCAGGGGCGTCGGCTCGGCAAATCCATTGCGGATGAGAACCACTGCGAGGCGGATGCCGAACAAGCCAAACCTTTCGAGCAACGAGGCGCGGGCCGCCGTCGTCAGGTCTTCAGGGCCTGCAACCTGCAGGAACCGGTCCGCCGAGAGCAGCAGCTTCTCCCGCTCTGCCCGTTCCATCGCGGCCAGCAGCTGCAGCGCCTCGAAGTCGGACTGGCGCAGGCTTCGGGCACTTTGCGCCAGGAGCCCGGCCACCGGGACCACCCCCAACGCCAGCTTTCGCAGGCTGTGGTCCCGGCGGTATCTTTCGGCGATCTCCCCCGCGGAGAGGAGCGAATCAATCCGTCCTGCCCCCACTTCATCTGCACGGGAGAGGACTGCCAGGGCATTGACCGTGCCGGACCTCCCGGCCTCGGTGTCCTTGAATGATTCGAGGAACCGCATATCGGAGGCGTGCATATGGCGCATCAGATAAATGATGGCGTCTGCCTCCGAAGGGGTGTCCTCCGGAGTCAGGAAACTTGTGGACCGGGCGGACACGTCCCCCGAGAGCGAGGCAATGCCGGGGGTATCGATCAGCGTCATATCCCGCAGGCCCGGGGAGGGCCACTCCACATCCAGCCGGTCTACCTCGTCGGCTTGCAAATCGCCCAGCACGAACACCAGGCGCCCGTCCACACGTTTGACCGGGAGGCTGCGAGGCTCGCCCTCCACGGGGTAAAGCGTGATCCGGGGCGTGAGGCCGTAGCGGTACCAGGTGACGATGCGCGTGCACTCCCCCGTGTCCGTGGGCGCTATCTCTTCACCGAGGATGGCGTTCAACAGGGTGGATTTTCCGGCTTTTACCATCCCGGCAACGGCGATCCGCAGTGGTTCGGCAAGCCGTTTGGCATAACCCTGCAGCGCTGCCACTGCTGCAGGATCGTCGCGGTAGACCTCCAGCGCCTCCTGGACCAGGTCCGCCGCTCCGGTGATGGTTGAGGCTGTCATCCCACTGCCGCCGACGGCGCCGACACCATGCGGGCTGCGCCGGACGTTGATCCGGAATTGTCCGGGCCGGCAGTGTTCGGGACGGCGGCCGGCCCGGCAGCCACTGCTCCCGCCGCCTGGGACAGGGCATCCACATTTTTTAGTTCGGCCTTGATCTCGCGGATGCGGACGTCCTTTTTCAAGGCGTACGTGGTGGCGGCCTTTTGCGCTGCGGCCACGGAATCCTGCAGGGAGCGGTGATGCTCGTCCGCGATCTCCGTGAAGTGGTCGCGGGTGGAGCGCTGCACAAGCCGCAGCCGGTCCTTTAGCTGCTTGCCCACCTGGAAGGTAACGTCGTCCAACTGCCGCCGGACAAGTGCCTTCGCTTCGCTTTGCCGGCGCTTGAGCCGGGCCTCCTTGTCTTCCCGGTAGGCCTTGCGTCCCAGCAACAGTCCGGCACCAACGGAGAGGGGGTTGATCAGTGCCATGCCGAAGATGCCGGTCAGGAGGCCAAACATCAGCACCCCGCCGTAGGACCCGCGCATGCCGATCAGCACTTTCTGCGCGGAGTTGAGGCGCCCGTCGTCGAGGGTTGGCATATCATCCACGGGGTCAAGGGCATCTCCCGTGTCCGAGACCTGCAGGACGGGCAATGTCACTTCCTCGGCGGCAAAGTGCTCGGCAACCTGGCCTGCCAGCCACAGCGCGCGCTCGTTGGTCCACACGAACGTGTCCGAGATGGCGGCAGCCGCGCATTCCTCAAGCCACTTGGAGAACTCGGGCCAGGCCGGCCCGGGATCGCCCTGGTCAATGGCGGCTTCGGCTTCGCGCTGTATCCGCCGCAGCCGGTCCCGGAGGTCATATTCCATGTCCGCGATGAGATCGCTGATGCCGTCGTTGAGCGTGATCTGCCACCGCGCGGACCGTTTGCGGAGGTCGTCAGCTTCGGCCCGCGCCGCCTCGAGGCCGGCGATCATCTGCGGGGTCCGTTCCGGGTTCTCGAGTGCTTCAAGTTCGGACTGCAGCGACAAGCGGAGGTTCTCGCACACGGAGAGCAGGTCCTGGCTGACTGATCGCCGTTGGAGGCGCTCGGCCTTGCCCACGATGTCGCTGCGGATATAGGCCATCAATCCGGGGAAGCCGGACTCCGCGTTCAGTTCGCCGTCCTGCAGCCGCGCCGCTTCCAGCCGGAGGTCGGAGGAAACGGAGAACAGCGGGATGTCCTGTGCCACGTGGGCGAGGTGCCCCCGGTCGATCTCTTCGACGCGCCGCCAGTCCGGATACAGGTCGGTCTTGGACAGGACACCCACCACGCTGGGGGTGATCCGCATGGCCTGGCGAAGGAAACGCAGCTCCGGTTCCGTGTACTCCTGGGAGGCGTCGGAAACCAGCAGCATGGCGTCTGCAGTGGGGAGTGCAGTCAGGGTGGTGAGAGTGTGGGATGAGTTCAGCCCGCCCACGCCCGGGGAGTCAATAACAGTAAGACCACCCATGAGCAATTTCCGCGGGAGGTAAACCTCGCCCGCCGCAAGTTTCTTGCTGTTTCCGGGGTTGCCCCGCTCGGAGACATAGTTGGCGAGCTCAGATATCGGGACGGGTTGGCGCTCGACGTCGGCCTCGTCGCCGGCGTCAGCGTCGGCTTTGGAAACCAGGATGGCGGCGGAGGCGGGGTCTCCATAGCGGACCACGGTGGGGACAGAGGTGGCGATGTCATCATCGACGGGACATACCGGAGCGTTCACCAGCGCGTTGATGAGCTTGCTTTTGCCTTGCTTGAATTCGCCGACGACGATGACGCGAATGCTGGGGTCCTTCAGCCTTCCCATGGCCTGTTCCAGGCGTTTACGGAGATCAGCACGGTCCCCCGGCCCCACCAACGCGAGGCCTTGTTGCACCAGTCGTACGAGTTGGGCCGCCGTCATGGGTGCTGACGGCGATGCCAGTCCTGCTTCTGCCACAGCGTGTCCTCTGCTCAGGTCTCGATCGGAAACGAGGGATAACCCGAGGAGAGCCCGGAAGGAGGTTAGGCCTCCTGCCGGGCCCCTACTGCACCTCGGGAACGGGTGCTTAGCGATTCATTAGTCCTCGATTGTGGCTTCCTCGCCGGCTACAGCGGTGTTAACCTCCGCAGCGTTGTCGGCCACGATGAGCGATTCCTCGATGCTGGTGAACTCAGCATCGACCTCAGTAACACTCACGGATTCTTCGTTGTTGCCAAAGTTCTCCAGCTCAGTGTTCTGGTTGGCGACATTTTCAAGCTCGATCTTGGTCGACTCAAACTCGTTTCCGACGTTTTCAAGCTCGGTGTTCTCGTTGCCGACGTTCTCCAGGTTGGTGGTCTCGTTGCCGACGTTATCAAGCTTGATTGTCTCGTTGCCCACGTTGTCCAGGTTGGTGTTTCCGATGTTCTCGAACTCGGTCTGGGAGTTGTCCGAATCGTCGTTGTAGGAATCGTTCGTGGAGTTGTCCGATTTGTCGTTGAAGGACTCATCGACGTCCACTTCAACCTCGTGGTTGAACGAATCATCGGCATCAATATCGGTGTTGCCAATGTTGACGTCCGCGCCGGCGTTGATGGAGTTGTCCTTCGAGTTATCCGAGGAGTTGTCCGTGTTGTAGGAATCCTCGATGTTGTTGGAATCCTTAACGTCCGCATCGTCGCCGGCAGCAATTGCGCGGTCGCCGGAGGCGACTACGGCGTCGTTGTCGAACAGCTGGTCAACATCACCCTCAGCCCAGATGTTCTGGTTGACGGACTGGTCGGTGATGGTGTCCCGGTCGTCCACGGTGGAGGTGTAGGAGTAGTTGTTGACTACGTGGTGGAGCTGCTGGACGGCGTGGGCGTGATCGTCGCCGCCGTGGTTTCCCCCGCCGTGTCCGCCGCCATGGTGGCCGCCGCCGTGGTTTCCACCGCCGGTGCTGCCGCTACCGCCGTTGTCATCAGTGCGGGCGCTGTTGCCACCGGTGTTGTACTCCCGGTCAAACCGGGAGGCGTTGACGGTTACAGGCGCGAAGTCCAGGACAACCGGCAAAGCTGCATCAACATCAGCGGAGCAGACCCCGCCCAGGCCGTGGTCCTCAAGGGCCTTTTCCGGATCATTCAGGAAGTCTTGTGCGGCCTGGCGGTCCCCGAAGAGGTTCATCAGGAACTGGACGAGGTCATTTGCGAGTGTCATTTGATGGTCCTCAATCTTCTCTAAGTGGCGGATCGCCCGGCGTCGTTACTGGGCTTGAATCAAACGTACGGTTCCCCTTGCGGACCGGGCATCGGGCCCTTTCCCCGTACTGGGGGTTCCCGCGGTGGGAAGCGGCAGGCACCGCTGTTAGGGGTATTAGGGGATCACTCCTCCGGAGGGTTTTCGGGACCGAGTGCCAGGCGAAGCCTCGCGAGCAAGTCCGAACGGTTTTCCGCGCCGAGGCGCCGGCGCATCCGGGCAATGTGGTGTTCGGCAGTCCGGGGAGAAATATAAATGGCCTCGCCAATTTCCCGGTACGTCTTGCCCTCCAGCACCAGCCTGGCCACTTCCTTTTCCCGTTCACTCAGTCCTGAGTCATCCGACTGCACGCCCTTGGCCGCATCGGCCGCCGGGGCGCTCCGGGACTCCGGCACCCCTGAGGCTCCGTTCCCGGCCGAGTGTCCTTGCGGATGCAGGTCCCTGGCGCAGGACAGCAGGCGCACCATGTCCTTGCGATCACCAGCACGGGCAGCAGCGTGTCCGGCCAGCCGGGCACCTTCCCAGGGCATTCCCACCCTGCCGAGCCCCCGCGCTGCCGCTTCGGCGTCGGCGGGAAGGGCCCTTCCTGCCAGTACAGACACCCAAGCCTTGCCCGCGGCTGCGAGCACCGCGGCCAGGTGGCTGTGCTGGGCGGCCCGCGCCAACGCAGTAGCATGCGGTGCAAGATCAGACGGACTCTCGGCGAGGAGTGCTGCCTGGACGGCCGCCCAGTGGAAGGGCACTGCCCATAGCGGCGGATTATCGAGGCGCCCCAAAAGTTGTTTGGCCTCGTCGAGGTAATGCGCCACACGGCGGGTTTCCCGCAGCCGTGCAGCCGTGATCATCAGTTCGCCCCACGGCAGCAAGCTGTAAAGGTCCACGGAAGTGTGCAGCATTGCTTCACGCGCCCGTTCCCAGGCCATCACCAGTTCGGCTATCTCGCCGTTCCGCCGGGCGAGGCCGACTTCCAGCGCTGCCCGCAGGAACTCATCCCTGGGTACCAAAGGCCAATGGTTGGCCTTCGACGCCTCATTGATCGCAAGCCTGGCGTCCTCGAATTTGTCCTGCTGCATGGCCGACCATGCCTGAAGCAGGAAGAGCCGCGGCTTTGCGGCGTTACCGCCCTGCCCCGCGGCAGCGGCAGACCGGCACACCGTTTCGGCCATGTGCGGCTCCCCACTGTGCAGGGCCATCAGTGCGGCAAGGGCGGCGGGAGTATCCGGAAGAGGAATGGCGGCACCGGTTGCGTTGAGCATGTCCGACGCATGAATCAGCAACGGGAGCGCCTCCTGCGGATCCTGCGCGAGCGACTCCAGAATCCCCTTTCCGGTCTGCGCCAGCGCAACGGCAAGCAGCGTGGGAGAAGCCGGGGGAACATCCGCCGGGAACAACGATTCGGCCCCGGACCGGCTGCCGCAGCCAATGGCGGCGACGGCGGCCAGCGGCGCCGAGGGCCCCAGTCTCGAGGCACCCAACCAACTGTAGGCGTCGGCACTGCGCGCCAGCATTCCCCGCTGGGCCCAAACCGCTGACGCTACGTCCACCCCGCGGCGAACGTCGGGCGGATCCGGACAGACCAGGAGGGTGTCAATCATTCGGGTGGCAGTGTCAAGGTCCCCATCTGCTGCGGCGGCCTGGGCGCGCCGTGCGGCGGTTGCCATTTCATCCGCTCCCGCCAGCAACGCTTCGTCGTAAAGCTGGGCGGCCAGCGCGGGATCATGCTCCAGTGCTCTGTCGCCCGCGTGCTCCAGCTCAGAAGCCACATGGGGATCTGCCAGGCCGCCCCGGGCCAGCTCACGGGCAAAGTCGCCCAGCGGCTGGCGGTCCGCAACGTACAGCGTTACAAGTTCGCGCTGGAGTGAGTGCACCCTGGCTGTGGGGGCTCCGTTCAGCAGTACATGCTGTGCCGGTCCGACGACACTTCCGTCCGGCGAGAGCAGACCGGCCGACTCTGCCCGTTCCACCAGGGCATCAACGCCCTCCACCTCGCCGCCGTCCATCCTCCGCTGCAGGTCTGCGGGCAACGGTCCGGGCAGCACGAAACCCACCGACAGTGCCAGCAGCAGTTCACGCACCGCGGCGTTCTCACCCTTGAGCTGCCGGGCCATCTGCTCGGCAACCTTGGGACTTTGGCCTTGGGGGTTCAGCTCCGGGTGCACGAAACCATGCACTTGCTCGCGCGTTTCCTGGCCAGTCATCCTAGGCCCCCGGCTCGGAGGTGGTTAAGGGCGCAGAAGCGGGAACCGTGCCCGTCGGTGTTACGGGGTCCACGGACTGTGTCACCAGTGTCGGCTCCGGAGCAGGCTCCACGGGCGCCGGGTCCGCAGGAGGCGGATCAGCAGGCGCCGGATCAGCAGGAGGCGGATCAGCAGGCGCCGGGCCCGCAGGTGGAGGATCCGCAGGAGGCGGATCAGCTGGCGCCGGATCCACAGGAGGCAGAGTGCCCGGCGCGGTACCGGGATCAGTAGTTCCAGGGACGGTCGGTTGGCCAGTCCCCGGATCAGTCCCGACGACAGGCGTCACGGCGGGATCCTGCGTTCCGGGACCCGCTCCGCCGCCGGCTCCAGCACCAGTTGTGCTGCCACCGGCCCCGGCAGGTGCACCCGTGCCCGAGCCGGCAGCCGCGCCGCCATTGGTGCCGGCACCTGCCTGGCCCTTGCCTGGGGCTGCACTCGATGGCGGCCTGCTGGTGGGCGAGGCCGCTACTTCGAGGCCCGCTCCGCCTGCTGGCGCGACGTTCGTGTTCAAACCTGCTTCTATGCCTGCCACCGGACCTCCGCCGGCTGCTGCGGCTCCCTGGCCGGGCCCGCTACCGCCGCCGCCGATGCCACCCGGGACGGATTCGGTGCCTGGGGCAGCTCCTGCCTCCGGCACAAGAATTGACGTGAGGCTGCTGAAGCCTCCGGGGCTCTGCGCGGCGGTGGCGGTAAGGACAGACACCACGGCTGCAGCAGCTGCTATGGCGGTCAGCCGTACGGCCGGCTTGGGAGCATGCGCGCCGCCGTGGCTGTGCCCGTGTCCGTGGGCTGCCGCGGCAACCGCACCAGCCGCCGTCGCGCTCTTGCGTGACCAGCTGGCCGGGTGGCCGGGGAAGTGGCCGGCAGCTGCCGGAAGCCCGACGGCGGTGAGGCCGGCTTCCACGGGCGCCGCCGCCGTCGCGTCCTTGGCTTCGGGAACTTCCGCGCGTGCCAGAACTGACGAGACTGCTGCCCCCATGCAGATGGATGACTTCGGATCGGCGTCGACGGCAATTGGCCGGTCCAGTTGTTCCGATATCAACTGGGCCACGAGCGGAATCCGCGATGATCCACCGATGAGCAGCACGGCGGAAAGGTCGGCTGGCTTCAGTTCCATCTCGGCCAGTGATTGTTCCAGCGCGTCCACGGTGTCGCGGACTGGATCCTCGATCAGTGCTTCGAACTCCGAGCGGACCAGGCGGACCTGTTGCTGGACGCCGGGAAGAAGCACGGAAATGGTTGCCTCACTGTCCCCGGAAAGCGCCTCCTTGGCTTCCACGCACTCCCGCCGCAGCCGGGCCAGCGCCGCGCGCACCCCTGCATCCGCCGGATTGAGTTTGGAAAGGGCATCTCCGGTGTGTTCGGCCACGTAGCGGAACACTTCCGCGTCAAAGTCGGCGCCGCCCAGGTTTTCGATGCCTTCCGGGCGCCCCACCAACTCAAACCGGCTGCTGCCGGCCTTCCTCAGGACAGCGGTGTCAAAGGTACCTCCGCCCAGGTCGTAAACCGCGATGGTGCTGCCGTCCCCCACTCTCACCTGGGAGGCGTAATACAAGGCGGCCGCTTCAGGCTCGGTGATGAGGGTGACGTTTTCCAGGCCCCGTGCGGCCATGGCCGCCAGGATCACCGAGGTGCGGTGGTTGCCCCAGGCGGCAGGATGGGTGAGGACAACCTCCGACGGAGGCTCGCCCTCCCGCTCCTCGGCCCGGTCGGCCACCCAGCGTGCCATCGTGGCAAAGACGTCTTCCGGGGGAAGCAACAGCGCCCCCACCGAAATAGGCACGGCGTCGCCTACCCGGCGCTTAAATTCGCGCACCACGCGCGATGGGGAATCGAGGCCACGGCGTTCTGCCGCCTCCCCTACCAGGATGGGACCATCCTCAGGATAGAAAATGACGGAGGGCACAGATGTCCCGCGGAGGCCCAAGGGCACGCATTCGGGGGCGGGGGAAGATCCTTGGTCAAACCGGGCGATTGCGGCAGCAGTGAAACTTGTGCCGACATCAATGGCGAGCGCGTAGCTCATGGGGACCTCGGTAAAGCTGGTGTTTCGCCGGCAAGCTTCATTACGGGCGGACTTCACCAAGGTAGCATCACGGCGGGACCGTCGAACAGCCCTTCTTGCTACACCGAATTGTTATTGCCTGAAAGTATCCTTGCCGCCCGCGCGTAAACCCCGTTTAGAGGCCTGAGTACGAATGCAGTCCATTGAAAAATTGGTTGACAATGGTGAAGTTGAAGATGACACAGAGGTAGCCCACGATTGACAGCCAGGCGGCCCTGGTGCCGGTCCAGCCGCGGGTTGCACGGGCGTGGAGGTAGCCGGCGTAGACAACCCAAATAACGAACGTCCACACTTCCTTTGTGTCCCAGCCCCAGAAGCGGCCCCAGGCTTTTTCAGCCCAGATGGCACCGAACATCAGCGTGAAGGTCCACCCGATAAACGCGATGGCATTGATGCGGTAGGAAAGATTCTCGAGGCTCAGCGCGGACGGCACCAGACGCATAAAGCCCAGCCTGTCCGCACCGCCGGCGGCGACGGTCTTCGACCGTCGTGCCTGAACGAGTTGCAGCGCCGACATCGCGAATGTCAGGGTGAACAGGGCAGAGGAGAGCACTGCGATGGACACGTGGATGATCAGCCAGTAGCTCTGCAGGGCGGGAACCAGGTGGCCCACGGGCGTCCAGTACGCCACGGAGGCGGCCACGAGCATAATGATGACCAGGCCCACCACGAACGTGCCGAGGAAGCGCAGGTCGCGACGGATCAGCACCAGCAGGAACACTGCGACGGCAACGAAGGCCCCGGTGGTGAGGAACTCATACATGTTGCCCCACGGCACCCTGCCCGCACCCAGCGCGCGGGTCAGCACGCCGGCGCCGTGGATCAGCGCACCAAGGACGGTCATGGCCACGGCCACCCTGGCGGGAGCGCGCCGCTCGCCGGCGTACCGCATGTCGGCGTCGGCGGTAACCACTCCCCCGGCCCCGCTGGCTGCTGCCTGGGCAGCAGACGACGACGGCCGTTCGGCCCTGCCCGCAGGCCCGGCGAGCTGGGACTCGCTGCGGTCCCCTGCACGGGCGCCTACCGGCACCCTGGCCGGTTCTTCGGCCTGCGCGGCCTTGAGGTCAATGGCGCGCAGGGCCTTGCTGCTCTTGGCCAGATCCCACGCGAATGCGATGAATGCCACCGTGTAGGTGCCAGCGGCCAGCAGCATAAAGAGCTCGCTGTACTGGCCCATCGTTTCGTTGATTCCGTAAGGCATTACTGGTCCTTTTCGGGCCCGGTGGGGCCTGCTGGGGTGGTGGCTGGGCCTGCAGTTGTGGCAGGGCCCGCGTTATTATCGCGCGCGCTGCTGGGAGTTTGTTGTGAGGGCCCGTTTGCGCCTGGCCCGGGGTCCAACTTCCATTCCTCCGACAGCAGCTTCCGCACTGCCGCGGCTTCAGCGGCGAGCCGGTGGTCCTCGCCGCGGGCCAGGAGTCCGTACTCCACCATGGTGCGGCCGTCGGCGTGGGTGCCGGTGCGGACCCAAACGCGGCGGCGGTTGACGTAGAGGGACAGGATAAGGCCGGCCACCGCGAGGAGCGCGAAGATGAGGGCGTAGAGCTGGCCCGGGTTGTGGTGGATGTCCACGCCGATGTAGCGCTTCACGCCGTCGAAGCTAATGGTGCCTTTGCCGTCGGGAAGGGTGTAGCTGCTTCCGGGGGCAAGGGTGATGCCGCCGGCGTCCAGGTTCCTGGCGTTCAGGGGCGTCAGGTCCTGCACATCCAGTTCGAAGACGTTCTGCGGGGAGCCGTCGTCCAGGCCCAGATCGCCGTAGTAGGAGTTCAGGGTCAGCTGCGGGTTGAAGAGTTCGGGGTCGCCGCTGAAGGAAATCCCCTCGTTGGAGATGAAGGCCGTGGGCAGGAAGAAGCCGGCGAAGCCCAGCTGGTCCGGCTTGGCATCGGGAACCTTGATCACCACTGAGGAGTAGTAGTTGTCTCCCTGCAGCTTGGCTACCACCGGTCCCTGCATGGCGACGTTTCCCTCGCCGTCCCGGATGGTGACCACGGGCGCGTAGCCGTTGCCGGTGAGGTAGATGCTGGTGCCGCCCAGGGTGACGGGGTCGTTGACCTTCAGGATCTCCTTTTGCGCGGGCGCATCCGGGTTCTCCTTGGTGGTCACCGCGGCGGAGAAGTCGATGGGCTGGCCTTCCTTGCCCTGCGACTCACGGTCGAACGTGATGTCGAACTTGTCCAGCTGCACGGAGTAGGGCTGGAGATGGCTGGACTGGAAGTTGGTGCCGGGGGTGAACTGGTCGTAGCCCACCAGGGTGTTCACAAAAGTATCGCCCTCCACCAGGATCCGCTGGCCGCTGTAGCCGAACAGGCCGCCGACGGCCACGGACACCAGGACCCCGATCAAGGAGGTGTGGAACACCAGGTTCCCCACCTCCTTCGCGAAGCCGCGCTCGGCGCCCAACGAGGGACGCTCGCCGCCGCTGTCCCGGACCTCCACGCGGTAGCCGCGCTTTTTCAGCACCCCGGCGGCACTGGTGATGGCGTCCGACGCCGGGATCCCGGCGTCGGACGGAATGACCAGGGTGCCGTGCTCGGGGAGGCGGGACAGGCGTCTGGGGGTCCGCGGCGGCTGGGAGCGCATCGCCTTGTAGTGGGCGATCGCGCGGGGCACCACGCAGCCGATCAGGGAAATGAAGAGCAGCAGGTAGATGGCCGAGAACCAGGCGGAGGAGTAGACGTCGTACAGCTGCAGGGTGTCCAGCAGCTCGCCGTAGTCCGGGTTGTCCTTGATGTACTGGGTGACCACTGACGGGTTGGCCGGACGCTGCGGGAACAGCGAGCCCGGGACTGCCGCGACGGCGAGGAGCAGCAGCAGGAACAGCGCAGTGCGCATGCTGGTCAGCTGGGTCCAGGCCCATCGGAGCATACCCAGCGGTCCGAGCGTCGGCAGCGCGGCTTCAGCCTTGGCTGCGGCCACCTTGGCGCCGCCCACCGGGTCCGAAGTCTTCTTCTCTACGTTCACACGCTCGCTCATCAGATCGGTAGTTTCACATCGGTTTGGAACCAGTACTGCAGCCCGGTTACCCAGGTTCCCCAGATGCCGCTGGCCATCAACAGCCCAAGGACCACCAATATGCCGCCGCCGATGCGCTGGATGGCGAGGCGGTGCTTGCGGAAGAACGCCATAACGCCCATCCCCCGGCGGAGCGCCAGGGCAATGAGCAGGAAGGGGATTCCCAGCCCGAGGCTGTAAACGAAGGCAAGGAATGCACCTTTGGCGGCGGACGAGCCGCCGGAAAGGCTCAGAAGCTGGACGGCTGAGTAGGTGGGCCCGATGCACGGGGCCCAGCCCAGTCCGAACGTCAGGCCCAAGAGCGGCGCCCCCCACAGGCCGGCAGGCGGTTTGGCGTGGATTTTGGCATCGCGCTGCAGCCAGCTGAAGCCACCCATAAACACGACGCCCATCACGATCACCAGGATGCCCAGGACCTGGGTGATCCAGGCATTCTGCGAGCCGGTGATCAGGCTGCCCAACTGGCCGAACGCACCGCCGAGGAGGACGAAGATCACGGAGAAGCCCAGCACGAACAGCCCGATGCCCGCCAGCATCCGGCCGCGCTTCTGCTTCTCCAGGTCCACGCCGCTTAACCCGGTGACGTAACCCAGGTAGCCGGGAACCAGCGGCAGGACGCAGGGTGACAGGAAGGAGACCAGTCCGGCCAGCAGCGCCACCGGAATGGCAAGGAGGAGTGAGCCGTTGAGGATGGCTTCAGCGAAGGGGCTGTTCACGGGGGTCCGCCGCTACTCTGCCACGGCGCCAGCGATGAGGGCTTTCAGGGTGCCCTTCTGGATTTCGCCGAGGACGCGGGAGGCCACGCGCCCCTGCTTGTCCAGAACCAGGGTGGTGGGGACGGCTCCGGGGGGAACCAGCCCGGAAACGGCCAGCAGGACGCCGCCGTCCTTGTCGTCGAAGCTGGGGTAGGTCAGGTTGAAGGACTTGTCGAAGGCTTCCGCCGTGGCCTTCTCGTCCCGCAGGTTGACGCCGAAAAACTGCACGCCCTGGGGCTTGAATTCCTGGTGGAGCTCTTCAAGGATGGGCGCCTCAACACGGCAGGGGGCGCAGGCAGCGAACCAGAAGTTCAGGACGGTGACCTTGCCCTGGAAGTCCGCGGGCGCAACAGCCGTGCCGTTGAACAGCGTTCCGTTGATCTGGACGGCGGACTTGCGGTCGCCCGCAGCGAACTCGGTGACGGAGCCGTCACCGGCCACATAGTTTTTGTTGTCCCCGGCCCTGGCCTGCTCGGCGAGGGCATCCTCCTGGGCGCACGCCGAGAGGCCCAGGGTGAGCGCGGTCAGGGCGAGGCCGCCGGCAGCGAGCACGCTGCGGCGGGAACTCACGGGCAGGCCGGGCCGTCCCTTGTGGGTAAAACTGTCAGTCACTTCTAGGCTCCAGGGGTGGTGGCAGCACCGGGAAGAAGGGACGCCGCGGGTTCGCTGTAGGTGACGCGCACAAGGGCGCCGTCGTCGTCGAACACCAGCGACGTGATGGAGGTCAGCGTGCACTCACGCTTGCGGGGATCGTGCCACAGGGGCTTGCCCTCGGCGCTGAGCCGGGTGGCCCAGATGGGAAGCTGATGGCTGACCATGATCGCTTCCGGCCCTTCTGTTCCAAAGTCGCCGTCAGCCAGCTCGATGGCCCGGAGGCGAGCCTCCTGCACCGCTTCCATGACCCTTGCGGCCTGCTGCTTGTAGGGCTCGCCCCACGATGGCCGGAGGGGGTTGACCAGCCGCGGCCAGTGCTTGGGCCGGCGCAGTTCGGCCTTGGTGACCTTCATGCCCTCGAAGTAGTTCTTTGCCTCGATGATCCGCTCCTCCGTGTGGATTTGCAGATGCAGGGCGTCCGACGTCGGCCGGGCAGTTTCCTGCGCACGGTCCAGCGGCGAGGCGGCCAAGTAAGTGATGCGGGCACCGCTTTCGGCGCGCTGCCGGAAGTGCTCGGCGAGGGTGCGTGCCATCTCCTGCCCCAGCTCGGAGAGGTGGAATTCGGGCAGCCTTCCGTACAAAACGCCGTCAGGATTGTGGACCTCGCCGTGGCGGAGCAGATGGACAGTGGCTTGGGGCATGTTTACCAGTTTCTCAAAGATGGCGTGCGATCCGAAATCTTCTACATCCAGTAGAACTCAACTTTTTGAAGAAATGTTCCAGAACCGGGAAGAAAACATGCAAATGCATGCTTATACTGGATGCAGCAGTTAGTTGATGCTTCAACCGATGAAGCTTCAATACCGATCCGACCTACAGGTAACACCTAAGGAGCAACACCATGGCACTTCCCGCAGACGTCACCACCGGCACCTGGACCCTGGACAACTCGCACAGCGAGATCGGCTTCACCGTCCGCCACGCGGGCATCAGCAAGGTCCGCGGCCAGTTCAAGGAAGCAGCAGCAACCCTGGAACTCGGCCAGGACGTGGCTGATTCCAGGATCGCCGCCACCATCCAGACCGCAAGCTTCGATTCCGGCGACGCCAACCGCGACGGCCACGTCCGCGGCGAGGACTTCTTCGACGTTGAGAAGTTCCCCGAGATGTCCTTCGTCTCCAACGGCCTGGTGGCCAAGGGCAACAGCTACGAGCTGACCGGCGACCTCACCATCAAGGGTGTCACCCGCCCCGTCACCCTCGAGACCGAGTTCAACGGCGTGGCCGTGGACCCGTTCGGCAACACCCGCGCCGGCGTCTCCGCTGAGACCACCATCAGCCGCAAGGACTTCGGCTTGACCTGGAACGCTGTCCTCGAAACCGGCGGCGTCCTGGTGAGCGACAAGGTTGCCATCAACCTCGAACTCGCCTTCATCGCTCCCGCAGCCTAATTCCCACTCAGATTCGGCGCCCCGGCACCGGCTTCGGCCAGTGCCGGGGCGCCGTCCTTTAAGCCGTCGCGCGTGGTCCGCAGGGCTACAGTGATGGCCATGAGCAACTTCGACAGCACCGGGCCCCGCAACGGCTTCGCCGGCATGTTCTCGGTGGCGGGACTTCCCACCGAGCTCAAAGTATCGTTCTGGATCTGGTTCGTCGCCGGCGTCCTCGGCCTATTGGGAGGAATGCTGGGCATGCTTGCCTCGCTGGTGCTTTTTGCCGCTGCCCCCGGTGCGGCGGTTGGGGTTCTGCTGCTCATGCTGCTGGCCGCTGCCGTGGGCGCCGCGCAGATCGTTTTTGCGCTCAGGATGAAAGAGGGAAGGCAGTGGGCGCGGCTGGCCCTCACGGTCCTGGCCGGCGTCACGCTGGTCCTGGCGCTTATCAATCTGGCGATGCGTGTTGGCCAAGGCGGGAACTGGGTGGGCTTCGTGATCAGCCTCGCAGCAACGGTCCTGCTCTGGCTGCCCAACTCGCAGGCCTGGTTT
This sequence comes from Arthrobacter sp. V1I9, assembly GCF_030817075.1. NCBI lineage: Bacteria > Bacillati > Actinomycetota > Actinomycetes > Micrococcales > Micrococcaceae > Arthrobacter > Arthrobacter sp. V1I9. The sequence continues at coordinate 609,731 of NZ_JAUSYU010000001.1, read as the reverse complement.
GCGGCGGTAAGGCACAGAGGCTGAGTAGGCGTGGCGGGGCAACCGCCAAACGAGGCGGAATACCTCCCAGGAATGACTCATCTGCCGCCAGTCCGGGGGTACGGTGGACTTAAGCCATGCTGGGGGTAGGGCGCAGGACCGAAACCCGGCAGCCTACCAGAACCCGACACGCCAAAGGACAGCTCATGAGCAACCCTCCCGTCCCGCCTCCCGTGCCCAACGATCCGGAGCAGGGCAACCAGCAGCCGCGCTACGGGGAGAACGCCCCGCAGTACGGGCAGAATGCTCCCCAGTACGGACAGAACCCGCCTCAGTACGGCCAGTCCGGCGCCCCGCAGTACGGGCAGAATGCTCCCCAGTACGGACAGAACCCGCCGCAGGCTCCGGGCTTCGGCCAGCAGCCGTACGGGCAGCAGCCATACGGCCAGTCCCCCTACGCCCAGTACCCGTCGGAGCAGCCGCAGCCCACGGGCAGCAAGGGCGTGCCGCAACTGGTCAACATCTCGTTCTGGCTGCTGATTGCCTCCGCCGCGATCTTCGTCATCTCGATGCTCACCGGACTCACCCAGCTGGATGATCCTGTTTTCCGCCAGACCTTTGAGCAGCAGGTGGAGGGCACCGGAGCCGGCGTCTCGTACGAGGACATCAAGGGCGTCATCGCCGGCACCCTGGTGGTGTTCGCGATCCTCGGCGCAGGACTCTACCTGCTGGTGGCCTTCTTCATCCGCAAGGGCAAGAACTGGGCCCGGATCCTGGGGACCGTGTTCGCGGCGCTGTCCATCTTCGGCCTGTTCGGCGTCCCGAGCCTCGGCACCCTCGGCACCCTCCTGGGGATCGCCGCCATCGTCCTGCTCTACCTGCCGGCGGCTGCCCCCTACTTCCAGAAGCAGCAGCCCTTCGCCAACCCTTACGGCGGCGGCATGGGGAACCCCTACGGCCGGTAAATAACGCACTTCCCACCCCTGCGGGCGTGGGTCCCGGAACTGCCTGAAACCTAGGCGGTCTGCCCCGGGGCCTGCGCCCGCTGTGCGTGGTAGGCCAGGATCTGCAGTTCCGTGGCCATGTCCACCTTGCGGAGGTTGACCCCCTCCGGCACCTGGAGCATAACGGGGGCGAAGCTCAGGACGCTGCGGACACCGGCGGCAACCACCCGGTCGCAGACATCCTGCGCCACGGCGGCCGGCAGCGCCAGCACCACCATGTTCGCTCCGGTCCGGTGCAGGACCGTTTCCAGGTCGGCCACGTCGCTGACGCGCAGCCACCCCACTTCATTGCCCACCACCATCTGGTCGGCGTCAAAGATGGCAACGACGTCGAATCCCCGGGACTCGAAGCCGCCGTACCGCGCCAGCGCCTTGCCGAGGTTGCCGGCACCAACGATGGCAACCTTCCAGTCATGCGTCAGACCCAGCGCCGCGGCAATGTGCCGGCTAAGATACTGCACTTCGTAGCCAACGCCGCGGGTACCGTAGGAGCCCACGTGGGACAGGTCCTTGCGCAACGTGGCTGAACTGACACCGGAAGCTTCAGCGAGGGATTCGGAGGAGACCCGCTCCACTCCCTCGGCGAGCAGGGTATTCAAGGCGCGCAGATAGAGCGTCAGCCGGGCCACCGCTGCGGGCGGAATCTGTTTGGCTGGCGTACCCGTGGTGTCCGGAAGATCCGGGACAGCCTGGGGAGTCGGTTCCAGCGAAGCCACCAGCCCCTCCCTCGCATCGCGTTGTGACTCCACTCTAGAGCCCTCCGGCCGGTGCCAACAAAGCAGCCGGCCACAAAACGTACGCGGTCACGGGCGCTGCTCCCTATTGGGCCATGGCCCGCTGCAGCACGCGTTCCAGCCGGATCTCATCGATCTTCCAGAAGTCGCGCTGCACGCCGTCCACCAGCACCACCGGGATTTCTTCGGCGTAGCGGTCCCGCAGTTCCGGCTGGTGGTCCACCAGCTCTTCCGTCCACTCAAGCCCCAGCGAGGCGGTAACCCGGCCAACGGCGTCGCGCGCTTCTTCGCAGAGGTGGCAGTCAGCTTTGGTGATCAGGACGACGCGAGGTGTGGCCATGACTTAACCGTAGCCCCGTTGACTATGCCCCGCGACGCCGCACGGTGGCCACTGACGGGATTGACTAGACTCAGCCTTATGCCCGAGGAGAAATACGTCGCCGTAGTTACCAAGCCGGTTGCTGCGCCACAGCCGGGCGAGGCGGCGTTCTTCGATGTGGACAACACCCTCATGCGCGGCGCCAGCCTCTTCCATGTTGCCCGCAAGATGCACCAGCGCGGAGCCTTCACCCTTGCCCAGGCGGCGGGGTTCGCGTGGAAGCAGTTCAAGTTCGTGGCCCGCGGCGAGAACATGGACGATGTCCACGCTGTCCGGGACTCCGCACTGACCCTCGCCGCCGGCATCACGGTCGACGACGTCAAAGCCCTCGGCGAAGAGGTCTACGACGAAATGATCGCCTCCCGGATCTGGCCCGGCGCAAAGGCCCTGGCCGAGCAGCACCTGCGGGTGGGCCGGCGGGTCTGGCTGGTGACCGCGACGCCGATCGAGGTTGCCACCGTGATCTCGACCCGGCTGGGGCTCACCGGGGCGCTGGGTACTGTCGGGGAGATCTCCGAAGGTGTGTACACCGGCCGCCTGGTGGGAGACATCCTGCACGGTTCCGCCAAGGCAGTGGCCGTCCAGGCCATCGCGGACGCCGAGGAACTGGACCTCAGACGCTGCTGGGCCTACAGCGACTCCTATAACGACATCCCGCTGCTCACCCTCGTGGGCCACCCGGTGGCCATCAACCCGGACGTCCGCCTCCGCCGCCACGCCCGCGACCACAACTGGCCGGTCTACGACTTCCGGGCCGGCCGCCGCGCAGCAACCCTCGGCCTGAAGGCAGCCACCGCCTGCGGCGCCGTCTACGGACTCTGGAAAGGCTTCGCCCGCATCCGCGGCCCCCGGGCGTAACAAACCGCCGCAACGTCCACAGAACAGAAATGCCCGCCGCCTCGGAAGGCGACGGGCATTTCCACGCTGTTCGAAGTATCTCTACTTCTTGTTGCGGCGCTGGTGACGGGTCTTGCGAAGCAGCTTGCGGTGCTTCTTCTTGGCCATACGCTTGCGACGCTTCTTAATAACTGAACCCACGAAAGTTCCTCACAAACTAGATGCAGTACCTGTCTGATGGAAAGTGTTCGTGGACAGAGCTACGAACTGAACAACTGACAGATTCTTACAATGACGTAAAACGTTCCTTAACAGGGTACCGCTTATCGGGAGCGGGTTCTGACCGCGGGGGCTCCGACCGGCGGAAATAGGGCCATGGCGACGGAAAGGCTCAGGCGGTTTCCGTGTGGCCGTCCACTACGGCGCCTTTGAGGTACTGCTCCACCGCGGTCTCGGGTACCCGGTACGAGCGGCCGAACCGCACTGCCGGCATGTCGCCGGAGTGGACCAGCCGATAGACGGTCATTTTGGAGACGCGCATGACCTGGGCTACTTCAGCCACGGTCAGGAACTTCGCGTTGGAGAAGTTCTGTTCTGCCGACATTTCGCTATTTTCCTTTGCTGACGGATGGACAACAGTGACCCCATGTACGTGCCAATGCGGTGTTCCGATGCTGAGCCATCCACCAACCACCTTCTAGATACTCTAGATGTTCCTGTGGCCAATGTGAAAGTACCGCAAGGGAGCATTTCGCCCCCCCCGCACTCACCTCCTGCGCTTGCGGGCGGATGCGGCCAGCTGGTCCAGCACTGAAACCGAAACGTCCCAGTCCATGCACGCGTCCGTTACGCTCTGCCCGTACACAAGTTCCGACCGGCCGGCCGCGTGCTCCGCGACATTGAGGTTTTGCGCGCCGCCCACCAGGAAGCTTTCCAGCATGACCCCGGCGATGGCCTGCGCCGATGCCCCGGCGTCCTCGAGCTGGGAGCCGATTTCCAGCGCCACCTCAGCCTGGCGGTGGTGGCTCTTGCCGCTGTTGGCGTGGCTGGCGTCAACGATGAGGCGCGGGTTCAGCTGCTTGTTGGCGAGCTTCGCCGACGCGGCCTCGACGTCGGCGGCAGAGTAATTGGGTCCCTTGCGGCCGCCGCGGAGGATGACATGGGTGTCAGGGTTGCCGGCGGTGGCAACCAGCGCGGCCCTGCCGTCCCCGTCAATGCCAAGGAAGGCCTGGGCCGCCGCGGCCGCCCCGCATGCATCGATGGCTACCTGAAGGTCGCCGTCGGTCCCGTTCTTGAACCCGATGGGCATGGAGAGTCCGGAGGCGAGCTGCCGGTGGATCTGGCTCTCGGTAGTGCGGGCCCCGATGGCGCCCCAGGAAATGAGGTCCGCCATGTACTGCGGGCTGATGGGCTCGAGGAATTCGGTGGCGGTAGGCAGCCCGAGCGCGGTGACCTGCTGCAGGAAGTGCCGTGCAGTCCGGAGCCCGGTGACCATGTCGTGGCTGCCGTCCAGCCGCGGATCGTTGATCAGGCCTTTCCAGCCCACGGTGGTGCGCGGCTTCTCGAAGTAAGTCCGCATGACGATCAGCAGGTCTTCCTTGTGCTTTTCCGCCTGGCTGACCAGCCGCCGGGCGTACTCCAGCCCTGCCTTGGGATCGTGGATGGAGCAGGGTCCCACGATCACCAGCAGCCGGTCGTCCACGCCGTCCATGATGGCGCGGACTTCGTCACGCCCGCGTTCGACGACGCCTGCCACCCGGGCGTCCAACGGCAGTTCGGTGATGAGTTCCTGCGGAGTGGGCAGCGCTGTGAATTCGCTGACGCGCAGGTTGGACGTCGATTTTTCGGTGGGTTCCCTGCGAAGGTTGCCGGCAGTGGTGCCTGCGGGGGCTGTTGCGGTGCTCATGTTCGGGTCCTGTTCCAGATAGGAGCGGGCCCAGTCAGAACCCGCCGGAGAAACGGCGAAGGGCAGAGAATGATCTCTGCCCTGTTGGCTCTGAAGGAAAGTTGGATGCGTGTCAGTTAGACGCGGGCCCCTCCAGAGCCAACGAAAAATACGCATACCAACGGTTTGTCATGCCATGAACCATAACCGCAGCCCGCCGCGGCCGCAAAGTGTTACGTCGCGTCACGCGACAGGCTGGCCACAAGCTCCGCGTGCTTTTGGTCCGTCAGGCGGTACCAATACATGATCCCGACGGATGTCAGCACCAGGGCCCCCGGCAGCAGGCCTGCCGCCGCCCTGATGGCGAGGGTAGCCGCGTCCGTCTGCTCAGCCGTCCCGGAGACGTAACCGCCCCAGGCGAGCGAGAAGGCCACCACGCCGGCCCCGAATCCCATGCCCAGTTTCCGGGTGGCGGCCAAAAGGGCGTAGTTGATGCCCTGGACCCGGACGCCGGTTTTCCACTCCCCGTATTCCACGGTGTCGGCGATCAGGGCCCACGTCACGATGCTGACCGAAGCAGAAGCCAGGAGCCCCAGGACGAGGCCCAACAGGCCGAGCAGTGGTGCGTCCGCCGGGGCCAGGAAAACCAGTACGCCGCCCAACGCCCCGAATCCTCCGCCAACGCTGTAGACCGCCCGCTTGCCCCAGCGGGCCACAGGACGCGGCATCAGCACAGCCAGCGTCAGGGTAATGACCACCTGCGCAGCGGCCATGACCGGGAACAGGTCCACCCGGGACAGGACATCGCGGAGGTAGTAGAACTGGGAGGCACCCGTCGCGGACGTTCCCGTGACGAAAAGGACGGAACTGACGCAGAGGATCACCAGCGGGGAATTTGCCTTCAGCGCCGCCATGCTCTGGCGAAGGGTGATTTTGGGGACGCTGCCGTAGACCTGCTCAACGCAGACGGTGCCCGTGAAGATGTAGAGCAGGGACCCCACGACGGCGAAGGCCAGGGTCAGCCAGGTGAAGATCTGCTGCATATCCTGGCCGGCACCCAAGAGCGGTGCGATAAAAAAGCCCAGGGTGGCTCCGACCGACAAACCGCCGATGGTCCTTGCCCCGGCAAGCCGCGCGCGGTCTTTGGCGTCCTGCGTCATGGCCCCCACCAGGCAGCCATATGGCACGTTAACCATGCTGTAGGTAACACACACGAGCCCATACGTGCAGGACGCGTAAAGCAGTTTCATGGCTGGGTCGACGTCCGGAACATAAAACACAGCCACGCTCAGCAGCAGGGGAACAAACCCGAACATCAGGAACGGGCGGAACTTTCCCCACCGTTTGCTGTGGACGCGGTCCACGATGCGGCCGGCCGCCACATCGGTGAAGGCGTTAAAGACCCGGGCAACCAGCAGCAGCGTTCCTGCCGCCGCTGCGCCGATGCCCGCGACGTCCGTGTAGTACACAAGCAGGAACATGTTCCCGGTACTGATGATCATGCTGTTGGCTGCGTCGCCGGCGCCGTAGCCGAAAACGCTGAGCCTGCTGAGTTTCTTCATTGCTTCCTTGTTCCCGCCGGGCTCGGAAACCGTTTTCTTGAAGCCCACAAAAGGAACTTACCCGAAGATTTTGCGCAGAAACAGCAATGGCCTGATCAAGTGGCATTCCTGGCCGGCCGTCGAAGGTATCGATGACGGACAGGCAGCCCCGGGTGCCCGAAGGCGCCGGGGGCCAAGGAAGCTACAGCCGCGAGAGCTCCGGCACAAAAACCTGCAGTGGACTGCTGCCCGCCACCAGGGCACGGAGTTCTCCGAGCCCGCCGGTAACGGAACCTGCAGCGCGCGCCTGCACCAGGACGTTGCCCAGCGCTGTGGCTTCCACCGGTCCTGCTACCACTTTCCTGCCCGTGGCATCCGCGGTGAGCTGGCAGAGCAGCCGGTTCTGGGAACCGCCGCCCACCACATGCACCACGTCCACCGTACGGTCGGCGAGCCGCTCGGCGTCGCGGATGGTGCGGGCATAGCCGGCGGCAAGACTGTCCATGATGCAGCGGGTGATGGCGGCAGGATCGTTCGGCAAGACGTCTCCGGCGCGGCGGACCGCGCCCCGGATGCGCTCGGGCATGTTGTCCGGGGCGATGAAGTAGGGGTCATCCGGATTGATCTGCGGCCCGCCCGTGGGCAGTGCGGCCGCTGCGCTCAGCAGGGCGGGAAGATCGGGCCGGAACCCTTCCTGTGCCCACGTCCGCTGGCATTCGCTCAAAAGCCAAAGCCCGCCCATGTTGCGCAGGTAGCGGATGGTGCCGTCCACGCCGCGCTCGTTGGTGAAGTTCGCCTCGCGGCTGGCCTCCGTCAGGACCGGGTGCTTCAGTTCCAGTCCCACCAGGGACCAGGTGCCGGAGGAGATATACGCGAAGTTCTCCTCTTCCTTGTCCACTGTCGCCGGAACTGCTGCGACGGCGGACGCCGTGTCGTGCGAGCCCACTGCCACTACCCGGGTGTCCTGGGGCAGGCCCACCTGCGCGGCGATGACCGGCAGGAGGGTGCCGACGGTTTCGCCGGGCTGGACCAGCGGCGGGAAGAGGTCCTTCCGGAGGCCCAGGGCGGCGAGGAACTCGGTGGCCCACTCCCCCGCGACGGCGTCGAACAGGCCGGTGGTGGAGGCGTTGGTGGCCTCGGTCCGGCGCTGTCCGGTGAGGAGGAACGCGATCAGGTCCGGGATCAGGAGTGCCTGCACCCCGTCCAGGTCCGGCTCGCTGGCCAACTGGTAGACGGTGTTGAACTGCAGGAACTGCAGCCCCGTCGTCCCGTACAGGCGCGCAGGGTCCAGTTTCCGGTGCACGGGCTCGACGGCGGCGCGGCTGCGGTCATCGCGGTAGCTGAACGGCTGGGCCGTCAGCTCGCCGGCGGCGTTGACCAGGCCGTAATCCACGGCCCAGGTGTCGATGCCGATACTGGCCACCCGCTCACCCTGCACGGCGGCGACGGTGGCTGCCGCTGAAAGTCCCTTGAGCACCTCCGCGAAGAGGGCGTTGAAGTCCCAGCGGAGGCCGCCGTCGATCTCCACCACGCCGTTGGGGAAGCGGTGAACCACTTCCAGTCCCACGCCGTCTCCGGTGACCCGGCCCAGGATGACCCGGCCCGAGGAGGCGCCAATATCGACAGCGGCGAACACCTGGCGGTGGGATGTGGCGGCGGACACCGCCCCGGCTGGTGCCGGGGCGGTGTCCGGTGCTGCTGCTTCGCTCATCGGAGGAAGGCTGCGGCTACGCCGGCGTCCACGGGGATGTGCAGGCCGGTGGTGTGGGACAGTTCGTTGCTGGTGAGGACGGCGGCGGCGTTGGCCACGTGCTCGGGCAGGACTTCGCGCTTGAGCAGGGTGCGCTGGGCGTAGTACTCGCCCAGTTTTTCCTCGTCAACGCCGTACACCGCAGCGCGCTTGGCGCCCCAGCCGCCGGCGAAGATGCCGGAGCCGCGCACCACGCCGTCGGGGTTGATGCCGTTGACGCGGATGCCGTGCTCACCGAGTTCGGCCGCGAGGAGCCGGACCTGGTGGGCCTGGTCGGCCTTGGTGGCGGAGTAGGCGATGTTGTTCGGGCCGGCGAACACGGAGTTCTTGGAGGAGATGTAGATGATGTCCCCGCCCAGGCCCTGGGCGATCATGACCTTCGCCGCGGCCTTGGCCACCAGGAACGAGCCCTTGGCCATGACGTTGTGCTGCAGGTCCCAGTCCTTCTCGGTGGTTTCCAGCAGCGGCTTGGAAATGGACAGGCCGGCGTTGTTGACCACCAGGTCCACGCCGCCGAACGCCATGACGGCGGCGTCGATCGCTGCCGCGACCTGGGCCTCGTCGGTCACGTCAGCCTGGACACCGATGGCAACGTCCGGGCCGCCAAGCTCTTCGGCGACCTTCTCGGCGTTTTCAAGGTTCAGGTCGGCGATGACAACGCAGGCGCCTTCGGCGGCGAGGCGGGTGGCGATGGCCTTGCCGATGCCGGACGCCGCGCCGGTCACCAGGGCGATGCGGGTGGCGTGGGACTTGGGCTTGGGCAGGCGGGCCAGCTTGGCTTCCTCCAGCGCCCAGTACTCAATCCGGAACTTCTCGGATTCCTCGATGGGGGCGTACGTGGAGATCGCCCCGGCGCCGCGCATCACGTTGATGGCATTGATGTAGAACTCGCCGGCAACGCGGGCGGTCTGCTTGTTCGCGCCGTACGAGAACATGCCTATGCCCGGGACCAGCACGATGGCCGGATCCGCGCCGCGCAGTGCCGGGGACTCGGCGTCCGCGTGGCGGTCGTAGTACGCCTGGTAGTCCTCGCGGTAGTCCGCGTGCAGCTCGTGCAGCCGGGCAATGGAGTCCTCGACGGATGCATCGGCGGGCAGGTCCAGAATCAGCGGCTTGACCTTGGTGCGCAGGAAGTGGTCCGGGCAGGAGGTGCCCAGTGCCCCCAGGCGCGGGTGCTCGGCAGCTTCAAGGAAGTCCAGGACGACGGCGTCATCGCTGAAGTGCCCCAGGACCGGCTTGTCCGTGGAGGCCAGGCCGCGGATCACGGGTGCCAGGGCTGCGGCCTTGGCGCGGCGCTCTGCCTCGGGCAGGGCAGCGTAGCCCGGAAGCTTGGCGCCGAACGGTTCGGCCTTGCCGTTGTCCGCGATGTACTTCTCGGCCTGTTCGATGATCCAGAGCGAGTTGGTTTCGGCTTCCTCGCTGGTGGTGCCCCAGGCCGTGATGCCGTGGCCGCCGAGGATGGTGCCGATGGCCTGCGGGTTCGCGTCCTTGATCGCGGCGATGTCCATGCCCAGCTGGAACCCGGGGCGGCGCCAGGGAACCCAGACCACCTTGTTGCCGAAGATCTTGGTGGTCAGCGCCTCGCCGTCCACAGCGGTGGCGATGGCGATGCCGGAGTCAGGGTGCAGGTGGTCCACGTGTGCGGCGTCCACCAGCCCATGCATGGCCGTATCGATCGAGGGGGCAGCGCCGCCCTTGCCGTGCAGGCAGTAATCGAACGCGGCCACCATCTCGTCCTCACGCTCAACGCCGGGGTAGACGTTCTTCAGCGCGTTCAGGCGGTCCAGGCGCAGCACTGCAAGGTTCTGGGCCTTCAGCGTGCCCAGGTCACCGCCGGAGCCCTTGACCCACAGCAGCTGGACGTCCTCGCCCGTGACGGGGTCCTTCGCGGTGCCCTTGGCGGAGGTGTTGCCGCCGGCGAAGTTGGTGTTCCGCTTGTCCGCGCCGAGCCGGTTGGAACGCGAAATCAGGTCTTCAACAGTTTTGTTAGCTGTGTTCTGCATGGTCATGCTTATGCGCCCCATCCGGCTTGCTGGCCGCCTGCGCGGTCCTCGTTGATCTTCTTCTGGTAGCCGCTGGCCTTGAACGCTGCCAGCGGGTCCCCGGGCAGGCCGCGGGATTCACGCCACTCGGCCAGGACCGGGCGGACATCGGTGTAGAAGGCATCGTTGAGGATGCCGTTGGCGGCCAGCACATCGCCGGCGCGCTGTGCCTCCGCCAGGGCTTCGGTGTCGATCAGCAGGGCGCGGGCGGTCATTTCCTGGACGTTCAGGACCGAGCGGATCTGGCCCGGGATCTTCTCTTCCAGGTTGTGGCACTGGTCCAGCATCAGAGCGACAGCGGAATTCCCCACAGCGTCCTTGCCGTAGCCGCCGCCGCGGATTACCTCGTGCATGATGCGGAACAGCTGGAACGGGTCAGCCGCGCCAACAATCAGGTCATCATCCGCGTAGAAGCGGGAGTTGAAGTCAAAGGACCCCAGCTTGCCCAGGCGCAGCAGCTGCATCACGATGAACTCGATATTGGTGCCCGGGGCGTGGTGGCCGGTGTCCAGGCAGACAAACGCCTTCTCGCCGAGTGCCAGGGTCTGGGCGTAGGAGGTGCCCCAGTCAGGAACATCCGTGTGGTAGAAAGCCGGCTCGAAGAACTTGTACTCCAGCACCAGGCGCTGCTCGTCACCCAGCGCGGCGTAAATTTCCTGCAGGGATTCGGCCAGGCGGTCCTGGCGCCCGCGCATGTCGTCCTGGCCCGGGTAGTTGGTGCCGTCAGCAAGCCAGATCTTCAGGTCCTTCGACCCGGTGGCGTGCATGATCTGGATGCAGTCCAGGTGGTGGGCCACGGCGCGGCGGCGGACCGTCTCGTTCGAGGACGTCAGCGAACCGAACTTGTACTCATCATCCTGGAAGGTGTTGGAGTTGATGGTGCCCAAACCAACGCCCAGCCCGGCGGCGTACTCCTTCAGGGCGGCGTAGTCATCCACCTTGTCCCACGGAATGTGGAGCGCAACGGTGGGAGCCAGCCCGGTCAGTTCGTGGACCTTGGCCGCATCCGCAAGCTTTTCCTGCACGGTGCGCGGGGTGCCGGGGGTACCGAACACCTTGAACCGCGTCCCTGAATTTCCATAAGCCCACGAGGGGACCTCGATGGCAAGCTCCTCGAGCCTGCCCAGCGCCGTTGCTACTTCATTCATGATGTTGGTTCTTTCCGGTGTCTTTGTTGGGCTGTTGCCTGATGGGTGTTGCTGTGTTGTGCGGCCCCGCTGCTGGAGCGCCCTGTGCGTGGAAGTTTGTGCCCGTCAGCCTGTGGAGGACTCCGCCGCCGTGAGCTGGTTGTCGAGGTTGAAGACTTCCTCAAGTACTTGGAACCCCTCATCGGGTGCCTGGTCCGTGTCTTCGAAGAGTGTGGCCATTTCAGCCTGCCAGCGGGCGTTCACGTCCGCGAGGGCCATGCGGGCCCGGGCTGCGTTGAAGTCGTCGCATTCCAGGTAGCCAATCAGGAGCCCGTCTTCGCCGAGGAACAGCGAGTAGTTGTTCCAGCCGGCATCCTTGAGCGCCCGGAGCATCTCCGGCCAAACGGCGGCGTGCCGGCGGCGGTATTCGTCGATCAGCGCTGGCTGGACCGAGGCACGGAAGCACACCCTCATTTGGAACTCTCCTGAACTCGCAAATCTTTGAATCGTTTCATTAGTACGATTCAAAGTACTCTTGAATCTGACTAGGTGTCAAGCATTCCGGGACCTGTTTCCCACCAAAACCGGGAGGCATGTGCACTCGGCCCACCAGCACGGAGAATCATGAATCGCTCAGCCAGCATCAAGGACGTAGCCAACCACGCGAACGTGGCGGTGGGCACGGTTTCGAATGTGCTGAACTACCCGGACAGGGTCTCGCAACGGACCAAGGAACGGGTGCTGCGTGCCATCGACGAACTGGGTTTCGTCCGCAACGACGCCGCCCGTCAGCTGCGCGCCGGCCACAGCCGCACCATAGGCCTCATTGTCCTGGACGTGGGCAACCCCTTTTTCACTTCCGTGGTGCGCGCTGCCGAGGATGCGGCCGCCCTCCAGGGCAGTGCCGTCCTGCTCGGCGACAGCGGGCACGACGCCGGCCGGGAAGCGAACTACATCGACCTGTTCCAGGAGCAGCGCGTCCAGGGCCTCCTCATTTCACCCGTGGGCGATGTCACGGAGCGCCTGGACCTGCTCCGCGAGCGCGGCGTGCCCACCGTCCTGGTGGACCGGTTGGCTGACGAGGATAAGTTCAGCTCAGTGGCCGTTGACGACGACGCCGGCGGGTACCTGGCTGCGCGGCACCTGCTGGACACCGGCCGCCGTCGGCTCGCCTTTGTGGGTGGCTCCGCTTCCATCCGCCAGGTGGCTGACCGCCTGCAGGGCGCCCAGCGCGCAGTAAAGGAAGAACCGGACGCCACGCTGGAGGTGCTGGTTTCGGAAGGCCAAACCGTCCTGGCCGGGCGCAGCGTCGGCAACATGCTGGTGGAACGGGAGCGCGGCGGGCTTCCTGACGGGATCTTCTGCGCCAACGACCTCCTGGCGCTCGGAGTCATGCAGTCGCTCACCATGACGCACACCTTCCGGATTCCGGAGGACATTGCCTTGATCGGCTACGACGACATCGACTTTGCGGTCTCCGCCGTGGTGCCTCTCTCGTCCATCCGGCAGCCCACCGAGGCCTTGGGCAGGACGGCCATCGAACTCCTGGCGGAAGAGGTTGAAGCCCAGCACCCCCGGCACCGCGCGGTCATCTTCACCCCGGAACTGGTGGTCCGGCAAAGTACCGCGGCGCCGTCCGCGGGCTGACCGGACTTTCGCCCTGCCTAGCATCAGGCGGATTAGCCTGCCTGCTGCAGCCAGTCCATGGACTCCGTCCTGGAAGTAAAGAATCGGGTGGGGCACGGCGGAACGTGCACCCCGAGGAAAAAGTTCGCCAGGATCCGGTCTACGGGGCTGGAACCCAGCAGGGCGATCCGGTTTGCAGCGCAAGGGATGGAGAACACCGAGCGGGCCGCCCTGGTGACGTTTTCCGTGGTGGCCATGTCCACGAGCATGGGGAAAGTCCCCTCCCCTGCTATCTCGTTGACAGCTGCCATTGCCGCCTGGGCGTCATGTTGTTCTATACGGACTTGCGGCTCCCAGATAAGGTGGATGACGCCGTCGGAACGCAACTCCACCGTACCTTTGCCACCATCGACAATTACAGGCTCCATGCCAGTCTCCCTCCAGTGCAGACTCCCCTATTCTGCTCCAACCTCGACCCGGGGGCGTCCTCACCTGCTCAGCCTGTCCACAGGCTTCCAGAACCGCAGCCACAGGGCACCACCGTATGAAAGAGATATGACACAACGCTCAAGACGACCATCAGCCCTCATTGTGGTGCTGGGCATTGATGGCGCGGGCAAGTCCACTGCCGTTCAAGGTGTGGAGGAACTCATGCCAAGCACACCGGTGCTGGTCCTGGGCAACTATTCGGGGCGCAAAACAATCTCCGCCCTCGCCCGGCGCTTCGGGCTGCCACTGCCCGCCCAGGTGGCGGATATCCTCGAAACCGTTGTCCGGGTCTACAACGTCCTGCTCAACCACCTGCGTGCAGGGCGCTTCGACGGGCTGGTCATTATGGACAGGCACCTGTACTGCCAGCTGGCCCTCCGGAAGGCACGGGGCATACACCGCCACCGGATGCTGGAAGCCCTGCTGGAGATGCTGCCGAAGGCCCAGGCAATAGTCTATTTCGACCTCACGGCTGAGCAGGCGTACGAACGGATTGCGCTCAGGGGCGAGGACCAGGAAAACCTCGAGGACCTCCAGAGGTTCAGGATGGCCTACACGGACCTGCCATGGTTTCCACGTTTCGTTGTTATTGATGCGGGCGGCTCCACCGAGAACAGTGCCCTGCAGCTGCAGCAGGCCATCGCCGGTGCGTTGGAATCTCCCTCCTCCTGCCCCCAGTGACGCCGCCACCACAATTCGCCACCGCAAACGCCGTTGATGCTCTTGTGGGGCGGGGGTAGCAGAAGCAAGGATTGGTTATGGACCACCTGCGGCACACAGCCAGACACCTGCTGCAGCGCAAGGACCTTGGCCTGATCGATCTCTGGATCTTGTACTGGAACCATGGCGGGCACTGCCACCCCTTTGACTTTGATGCCTTTATCCATGAGGTGCTGCCCGTCGAGTGGTTCGACATGGACGCCCTGCAGTCCGCGGTCGAGGAACTCTCACTGGAAGCCATCGCCTGACCTGGCTCCCCCGCATGGCCCAAACTGCCGCCGTCGGCATTCTCCAGGGGGATGCGCAGGCGCTCAAGGGCGGTTGCAGGTTAGGGCCTCCACCCTGCTGGGTACGTACCAAGGACTCGGGTACGTCTCAAGCTGGATTGGAGCAATACATGCAGGGCGAAATGAGGGGACGGCGACTGCTCGCAGCCGCGAGCAAGGGCGCGGTGTGCGGCCTGGTCGGAGTGGCGGTGATGACTGCCGGCGAGAAAGCCGAGCAGCTCTTCACAAAGCGGCCAAATTCCTATGTGCCTGCCCGCACCCTTCTCGCGCTCCTGGCCAAGGCTCCCCGGCAGGCGGAGAAACCCCTGGTGTGGAACCATGTGATGCACTGGGGCACGGGGGCGGTACTGGGCTCACTTCGCGGCATGTGGGCGGTCACCGGGATCCGCGGAACCCTGGCCAACACCAAGCACACGGCCGTACGGCTTGCCTTTGACCAAACCCTTGAGAATGCCAGCGGCATGGGCGCACCACCCGCCTCCTGGAGTCCGCAAGAACAGGCGGTCGACGTCCTGCACAAAGCTATCTATTCGATTGCGACGGGCATTGCAGCGGACCGCTGGATCCCACCTCTGCTGGAGTCCCGCCAAGGAACCACCAGCCACTAGGGGGCAGCAGTCAGCTGCAGCTTCTCCGCTACCACGTTCCGGCATACGGCACGCAGCGGCGCCATCTGTAGGAGCCTTATGTAGCCTCCGCCCCAGCACCTTGCCGAAGGAATCCGTCGGAATATTTGAATCGTTACATAACTGGACATTCACGACAGTCACCCCGCACACTGGGAAGCGGAAAGCGCTTGCCACAAGGGCGGCCGAAGAACGCCGTGCCCTGTCCGGGCGGAATGGAGCACCATGGAAACGCCAGCCGGCACCGTCGCCGGGACCCAGCCCCGCAACCAACACCGCCTGACCCCTGCCGCCACGCACGCCGCCGAGCCCGGTGCGGAGCACCCCGGCGTGCCCGCTGCAAGGGTGGCGCTGGTAGGTGTCCACGGCTTCGGCACACACCACCTGCGGAACCTGGAACGCCTTCAGGGCGCCGGCGTCGTCCACCTTGTTGCCGTTGCTGACCCCACTCCCCCGGCTCCCGGCTCAGTCCCTGCAACAACCGCCGTCTTTCCGGGGCTGACCGAACTGCTCGCGGACACCAGCGGGCTGGATCTGATTATTGTTGCCACCCCCATCCAGACCCATGCCCCGCTTGGCCTGGCAGCACTGGCCACCGCCGCCGACCTCTACCTGGAAAAGCCGCCGGTCGCATCGCTGGCGGACTTCAGCCGGCTCTGCGACGCTGCTGCGGCCAACGGCAGGAGTGTCCAGATCGGCTTCCAGAGCCTGGGTTCCCACGCGCTGAAGGCCATCGAAAAGCTCCTCGCGGACGGAACCATCGGCACCTTGCAGGGCATCTCGGCCACTGGCCGCTGGGTCCGGGACCGGGCCTACTACAAGCGGTCCCGCTGGGCCGGCAAACGCACCATCGACGGCGTGGACGTGGTGGACGGCGTGGCCACCAATCCGCTGGCCCATGCGGTGGCGACAGCGCTGAGGATTGCCGGGGCACGTACCACTGCAGACATCGCTTCCCTGGAAACCGAGCTCTACCGCGCCAACCAGATCGAGTCGGATGACACGTCGGTGATCCGGATCCGAACCAGCGCAGGGCTGCCCATCACCTGCGCCCTCACACTGTGCGCCACCGAGTCCGTGGAACCGTATGTGACCCTCCAGGGCTCGGAAGGAACAGCCGTCTTCCACTACACCGAGGACCGCCTGACGGTGGAGACAGCAGCCGGCCGCTCCGAGGAGGTCTTCGGACGGGACGACCTGACGGAAAACCTGCTGGCCCACCGCAACACCGGGGCTCCGCTCATCAGCCCTCTCCTGGACAGCGGTGCGTTTATGCTCGTCCTGGAAGCCATTCGAACTGCCCCGCTGCCGGCACCTCTTGACGAGGCGCACTTCCGCTGGGTGGGCGAGGGGGATGCGGCGCATGCAGTGGTCCCCGGCATCGAGGAGGCCCTGGCACGTGCCGCCCGGCAGCATGCCACCTTCAGTGAACTGGGGCTTCCCTGGGCAGGAACGGCCCCGCACGCCTTCGAACTTCCAGCTTCCTGACATGCCCCCCACCCCGGCCGCGGAACACGTAGCGTGATGGTCCATGCTTCGCCGAGGGACGGGTCAGGCGGACCGCACGCGGCGGGAATTACACCACAGTAAAAGACCGATCACGGCTGCGGACAGCATGCCCAGCCCGCCGGTGGTCACGAGCCCCAGCCGCACGCCAAACTGCTCCGTCAGCCAACCGGCCAGCAGGCCGCCCAGGGCGTGTCCGCCCAGCAGGAGGGGCAGATACAGCGCCATCACCCGGCCGCGGATCTCCGGGCCGGCCTCAAGTTGCACCGCGGTAGCGGCGCTGGTGAGGAACAGCAGGGTCATCAGGCCAACCACCACCAGCATCACAATGAAGAGGATGAGGCTGGGCATCAGTGCCGCAACCAGCTGGGACAGCCCAAACAGGCCTGCCGCAAGCACGATCCCCTTCCGTCCCAGGCTCCGAAGGCGGGCCGCCAGCAGCGCACCGGCAAGGGCACCGATGGCACTGACTGTGTTGAAGAGCCCGAACCCTTCAACCCCGTTATGCCATTCACGTTCCGCAAAGGCTGCCAGCACCACGGGCCCGTTCATGCCGAACATCCCCAGGAGCCCGGCCAGGGCAATAATCAGCAGCAGCGAAGGCCGCTCGCGGACATAACGGAACCCGGCCAGGAGTTGGCCCCGGCCCCGTTCCGCCGGGATGCTCGGATGCAGCTCGGCCGGACGGATGGCGGCAATCAGGCAAAGCACCAGCAAGCACAGCACCGAGTTCGCAGCAAACGCCGCCGCAGAACCAACCTGTGCAATAACTATTCCGGCCAGCGCTGGTCCTGCCATCGCGCCCAGTTGGCCGATGGCGTTGTTGATGCCGATGGCGGGCCTGAGGGCGGCGTCCCCCACGACTTCATTGACGAACACCTGGCTGGCAGGCTGGTTGATGGCTGAAGTCACTCCGAGCGCTACGCAGCTGGCGTAAACGGCCCAGACGGTGATGGTCCCGCTCGCCGCCCATGCGGCCAGGCCCATGGCCAGGAAGGCAATGACCACCTGGCAGAACAGCATGATCCGGCGTTTGGGAAACATGTCCACCAGTAAGCCGCTGAGTGGTCCCACAATCAGCATGGGCAGGAACTGCAGCGCAACGGCCACACCCACGGCGGCGGGGCTGCCGGTCAGTTGCAGCACCAGCCAGTCCTGGGCGAGCCGCTGCATCCACACACCAACACTGCCGGTGAATACCAGTGCCAGGAAGAGCCGGTAGTTGCGCTGCTTCAGGGGCTGGTACCACGGCGCCTGCTTGGGTTGGCTCGTCGGAGAAGGGAGGGACTGTTCGGAACGCTGGCGGTCGGAAGACACGTCGGACTCGTCTCAAATTAGTGACGGGCGGAACCTGAAAATGTTTACAGCGTGCCGTTCTTGCCGGCCGCCGGGGTATTGCTTCCCGCCGGGTTCAGGCGCGGGCGGAGCGCAGCTTTACTGCTGCGGCGGCGAGGATCAGGGTGCCGGGAACCACCACGAAAAGCGCCGCCAGCATCCACACAAACACCACTGCCCCGAAGAGCGCGGCGGCAAGCAGGAGGGACCCGCTCCAGTCCTTAAGTGACAGGGCTTGGCCGGCCTCAAGTGCGGAGCGCCAGGCACTGCGGGCGTCGTCCCGGGAGCCTGCGAAATCGGACCAGGCGGCCGTGGTGCGCAGGAGCAGGATGGCCGCCTTGGCAGCAAGGATCAGGGTTGCCGGCAGGACCACTTCCCGGCCCGGAAGCTGTCCCACCCAAGCGAGCAAAAGGTTCAGGACAATCACGACGGCGGCTGCCGCCGTCGTGATTCCAAGCTTCCAGCTGCCTGGCAGGGCTGCCTTGAAGGTGTCCCAGAGGCCGCGGACGGAATCGTCCCTCCCGGAAAGGTGCCGTTCAAGATGGGCGATCCCCGCCGCATATGCGGCGGGGATCGTTACCAGTGGAAGGGACAGCACCAGCACCAGCACCCCTGCCAGGAGGGTCTCGGAGAACAGCGCAAAGCGGTTCACCGGGACGGGTTCGTGGTGGCTGGGGGCGGGTATGGTGCTGTCCATAACGCTCATTTTCTGTCTCGGTTTTCCGGGCCGTTAGCCCTTGAGGCCCTGGGTGGAGACGCCTTCAACAATGTACCGCTGGAACACCAGGAAGAAGATCAGCACCGGCAGCAGGGCCAGGACGGACATGGCGATCATTGCACCGTAGTCCGAGCTTTGGGTCTGGTCCACGAAGAGGCGCAGGGCCAGCGGCAGCGGGTACTTGTCCGGGGTGTTCAGGTAGAGCAGCGGGCCCAGGAAGTCGTTCCAGCTCCAGATGAAGGAGAAGATCGAGGTGGAGATCAGGGCCGGCTTCATCAGCGGCAGCATGATGGACGTGAAGATCCGGACGTGGCCGGCGCCGTCGATCCTGGCTGCCTCGTCCAGCTCACCGGGCAGGTTGCGCATGAACTGGACCATCAGGAACACGAAGAACGCGTCAGCGGCCAGGAATTTGCCGATCAGCAGCGGCACGTAGGTGTCCACCAGGCCCAGCTGCTGGAACACGATGTACTGCGGGATGATCACCACGTGGAACGGCAGGAGCAGGGTGGCGATCATCATGCCGAAGAACACGCTGCGGCCCGGGAACTTGATTCTTGCGAACGCATACGCTGACACGCTGGCGGAGAGAACGGTGCCCACCACGGCGCCGATGGCCAGGATCAGCGAGTTGGTGAAGAACTGCAGCGTGGACACGCCGCCGATGCCGTCCATGGCCGTGACGAAGTTGTCGAAGCTGAAGTTGTTGGACCACAGCGACGTGTTGGCGCCGCCGATCTCGGCGTTCGGCTTGAACGAGGAGGCGATCATCCACAGGCCCGGGTACAGGACCACTGCCGTGAGGGCCAGTGCCACGATGTGGAAGAGGGTGCTCTTGGCGCGCTTGGCCCCAACCGATTCGGACTTGGGGTTGTAGTTAGGCACCTGAGCGTCCGGGGTGGACTGGGTGGGGGTTGCCGTGGTTGTCATTTTGCATCACCGCTGTAGTGGACCCAGGACTTGGACGTGCGGAAGAAGATCAGGGTGATAATGCCGACGACGATCACCAGCAGCCAGGCCATCGCCGAGGCGTAGCCCATCCGGAAGTCGCTGAAGCCCCGCAGGTACAGGTAGAGGGTGTAGAAGAGGGTGGAACCGGCTGGGCCGCCTTCACCGTTGGAGATGATGTAGGCCGAGGCGAAGATCTGGAACGCGTGGATGGTTTCCATCAGCAGGTTGAAGAAGATCACCGGGGAGAGCATGGGCCAGGTGATGTTGAAGAACTTCCGCACCGGACCGGCGCCGTCCATGGACGCAGCCTCGTAGAGGTCTGCCGGGATCTGCTTCAAACCGGCGAGGAAGATCACCATCGGGGCGCCGAACTGCCACACGGTCAGCAGGATGAACATCGGCATGGTCATGGACGGGTTGCCCACCCAGCCGCCCAGGTTGATCCCGAAGAAGGACAGGCCCTGGTCCACCGGACCGGCGTCGCCGAACATGGCCTTCCAGACGATGGCGATGGAGACGGACGCGCCGATCAGGGACGGTGCGTAGAACGCCGAGCGGTAGAAACCCTGGCCGCGGCGCTTGCTGTTCAGGAGCATTGCCACTGCCAGTGCGGCGGCGAGCTTGAGCGGGGTACCGAAGACCACGTAGCCCACGGTCACGCCCACGGACTGCAGGAAGCGTTCGTCCTGGAAGAGGGTGGTGTAGTTGTCCAGGCCAATCCACTTGGGCGGATCGAACAGGTTGTAGTTGGTGAAGGACAGGTAGAGCGAGGAAATCATAGGCCCAACAGTGAGGGCGATGAATCCCAGCAGCCAGGGCAGCAGGAAGGTGTAGCCGGCGCGGGCATCCGCTCCACGCTGCCGCGACTTGCGCGGCAGCGTGGAATCGGACTGCGCCGAACGCCTGCTCAATGTTGGGCTTTGAGTCACGAGTTCAATCCGTCAGTTGTGATCGTCGGGCAGACACTATGCTGCTCAGGCGTTCTGCTTGATGAGGTCTTCGGCTTCCTTGAACCATGCGTCGGCTGCGCCGTCGATGGTCAGCTTGCCGTAGTTCAGGTCCGAGCTGACGCGCTTGAAGGAAGCCTCGAGGGTGCCGAAACCGACAATGGGCGGCTCGGGGGCGTCCTTGAGGTACTGCTCGATGGACTTTTCGTAGTCCACCACGAGCTTGTCAGTACCTTCGAAGGTGGTGCCGTCACGCTGGGTCTTGGACGCCGGCACGCCGCGGGAGGTCTTGAAGATCTGGCCCACCTCGGGGTCGTTGACCATGAAGTCGATGAAGCGGGCAGCAGCATCCTTGAACTTGGTCTTGGCGCTGGCCACCATCAGCATGGACGGCTTCAGGAACAGGCCCAGGTTGTCCGGGCTGTCAGACGGAACGGGAACAAGCTTGAGTTCCTTGGCGCCGCTGTCCGCCAGGTATCCGGCCATGAAGTTGTCCCAGGTGACTTCGGTGGCGGTGACGTTGGAACCGAACGGGGACTTGGGTGCGAGCTGGGTGACACGCTCTTCGGTGATGATGGCGGGGGTGCCGCGAAGACCGGCGGTCTGGTTCCACCACTTCTTCATATCGTCCTTGGTGAAGCCGAGCTTGCCGTCCTCGGTGAAGGCCTCGATGTTGTTCTGGCGGAGCCAGATGTTGAACATCCACCAGACACCGGTGTAGTCGGTCGAGCCGAAGACCGCACCCTTGCTCTTGGTGCCCACCTCCGTCAGGAAGTCGTTGAATTCCTTGTAGGTCCACTTTCCTGTCGGCTCGGTGATGCCCAGGGACTTCAGCTTGGCCGGATCGTAGTAGACGGCGAACGCGTTGGTGCTGGTGGGGATGCCGTAGGTCTTGCCCCTGATCTGGCCCGAGGGCAAAAGGGACTTGTCAAAGGCGTCGGTGTTGATCTTCACCGTGCCCAGGTCCAGGAGCTGGTTGCGCTGGCCGTAATCGCGCAGGTACGAAAGGTCCCACTGCATCACGTCCGGCAGGCCGCCGCCGGCAGCCTCGGTGGCGCGCTTCTGCCAGTAGCCGGCGAAGTCAGTAAAGTTGCCGTTGACCTTGATGTCCGGGTTCTTCGCCTCGAACAGGGCAATTGCCTTGCGGGTACGCTCGGCGCGGTCGTCGTTGCCCCACCAGGTGTAGTTGATGGTGACAGGGTTTTCCGCAGAGCCAGTCTCGCCGGCGCTGGTGCCGCCGCCCGTTCCACAGGCCGCCAGGGCCGCGGCAGATGCGGTGCCTACGGCTACGGTGGTGAGGAAATTCCTTCTGTTGATCATGAGAGCCTCCTTGCTCGATGTGTGCAACCCCAGTCGCCCAACCTACAACGTGAGTAGTGAGCTGGCTTACACGGCTTCTGAAACGATACAATATCGGCATTCCCGGAAATGGGCAAGCGTTTTCCAAAGATCTGATTTTCAGGCCAGTTCCATCTTCCCAGCAGACAAAGGAGTCCCATGACTTTGCAGGAAACCTCCAGCCCGGCCAGCGTCTGGAACAACATCGAAGGCATCGCCTATGGGGGCGACTATAACCCCGAACAGTGGCCGGTCAGCGTCCGGCTGGAGGACCTGGAGCTGATGAAGGAAGCCGGCGTGAGCTTCCTCAGCGTGGGGATCTTCTCCTGGGCACTGCTGGAGCCGGAAGAGGGCAAGTACGATTTCGGCTGGCTGGACGAGGTGCTGGACAACCTCGCCGGAATCGGAGTCAAAGTAGCCCTGGCCACTGCCACCGCCGCTCCCCCGGTCTGGCTGGTACGCAGGCATCCGGAAATCCTCCCCGTCACGGCGGACGGAACCGTGCTGGGACCGGGCTCGCGGCGGCACTACTCGCCGTCGTCGGCCGTATACCGCCGCTACGCCACGGGCATCACGCGCGTCCTCGCCGAGCGCTACAAGGACCACCCCGCCCTGGCGCTCTGGCATGTGGACAATGAGCTCGGCTGCCACGTCTCCGAGTTCTACGGCGAAGAAGACGCCGCAGCATTCCGCACCTGGCTTGAGCAGCGTTATGGAAGCATCGGCGCGCTCAACGCGGCTTGGGGTACCGCTTTCTGGTCCCAGAACTACGGATCGTTCGAAGAGATCCTGCCGCCGGGTGTTGCGCCTTCCACCCTGAACCCGGGCCAGCAACTGGACTTCCAACGCTTCAACTCCTGGGCCCTGATGGACTACTACCGCGAACTCGCCGCCGTCCTCCGCGAGGTCACCCCGGGGGTCCCGTGCACCACCAACCTGATGGCATCCAGCGCCACGAAGTCCATGGACTACTTTGACTGGGCCAAGGACCTGGACGTCGTCGCCAACGACCACTATCTCGTGGCCGCCGATCCAGAACGGCAGATCGAGCTCGCGTTCAGCGCGGATCTCACCCGCGGCATCGCGGGAGGTGACCCGTGGATCCTGATGGAACATTCGACGTCGGCCGTCAACTGGCAGCCGCGAAACCAGCCCAAGATGCCCGGGGAAATGCTGCGTAACTCGCTGGCCCATGTGGCCCGCGGCGCGGACGCCGTGATGTTCTTCCAGTGGCGGCAAAGCTTTGCCGGCTCCGAGAAGTTCCACTCGGCCATGGTGCCGCACGGCGGGCGGGACACACGGGTGTGGCGGGAGGTAGTGGACCTTGGCGCTGCTCTGAAACGCCTCGCCCCCGTCCGCGGTTCCCGGGTGGAATCGCGCACTGCGATCGTGTTCGACTACGAGGCATGGTGGGCGAGCGAAATCGACTCCAAGCCGAGCCAGGACGTGAAGTACCTGGACCTGCTGCGGGCGTTCCACCGGTCCCTGTTCCTGCGGGGCGTGTCCGTGGATATGGTCCATCCGTCGGCCTCTTTAGAGGGCTATGACCTTGTGCTGGTGTGCACCCTGTACACGGTCACGGACGAGGCCGCCGCGAATATTGCCGCTGCCGCTTCTGCCGGCGCAACGGTCCTGGTGAGCTACTTCAGCGGGATCGTGGACGAGAAGGACCACGTCCGGCTGGGCGGCTACCCGGGCGCGTTCAGGGAACTGCTCGGCGTGCGCGTGGAGGAGTTCCATCCGCTGCTGGCGGGCGCTCAGCTGAAACTGAGCGATGGCGGCGTGTCTTCCATCTGGAGCGAGCACGTCCACCTTGCGGGCGCCGAGGCGGTCCAAACCTTTACGGAGTATCCGCTGGAGGGCGTGCCATCGCTGACCCGGCGGACCGTGGGCGACGGCGCCGCGTGGTACCTCGCTACGTTCCCTGACCGGGACGGGGTTGAGTCGATCGTGGACCGGTTGCTGGAGGAGTCGGGCGTTGCGCCCGCTACTGTGGCGGACCCGGGAGTTGAGCTGACGCGCCGGCGTTCCGACGACGGCCGCAGCTTCCTGTTCGCCATCAACCACTCACGTACTTCTGGCGCTGTTGAGGCTTCAGGCGTGGACCTGCTCTCCGGCCAGCCGTTCGAGGGGGTTGTGCCGGCCGGCAGCGTGGTGGTGGTTGCCGAGGACTGACGCGGAGTGCTGGGCGCCACTGCAGACACTTCAGGCTCCTGCGGTGGCGTCCTGCCGGCCCGCAAAACGGGGTTTTCCACATAAGGGTTTTGGCTGGGGAAATTGTCCCACCAGGCTGGAAGACTTTGTTCATGGAAGCGTTTGGGGCATCGGCAGGAGCAGCTGGGGCAGGGACCCGCTATGTACCCTCTGTCTCCGATGTCCGGACTGCCCTGCTTTCGGTCGCGGTCAGTACTGATGGCGCGGGAATGGTTGACCAGCTCCGAGAGCTGGAGGATTTGAAGTCGTTGGCTGCTGCCAGGCAGGCCGAGATCGCCGTGGCCTTCGATCATTCACTGCGGCAGGAGCGGGCCGCGGCCGGGGTTCCGGCCGACGAGCAGGGCACCGGAGTGGGGACGCAGGTCGCGCTGGCCCGGCGGGAATCGCCGGCAAGGGGCGGAAGGCTCTTGGGTCTGGCCAAAGCCCTGACGGAAATGCCCCGCACCTTTACTGCGTTCCGGTCTGGACAGTTAAACGAGTGGCGGACCACTCAGGTGGTGAAGGAAACGGCCTGCCTGTCGGTGGAGGACCGGTTCGCGGTGGACGAGGAACTCGCCGCCGACACCGGCACCTTCGACGGTGCCGGAGACCGCGCCATCACCGGCGCCGTCCGGGCTGCCGCCTACCGGAGGGACCCGCTGTCGGTCACGAAGCGGGCTTCGCATGCGGTCACAGAACGCACCGTCACCCTGCGCCCGGCACCAGACACGATGGCTTACGTGACTGCCCTGCTACCGGTCGCCCAGGGCGTCGCCGCCTACGCAGCGCTCACCCGGCAGGCCAACACTCTGAAGTCCTCCGGCGATGAGCGTTCCAAGGGCGCAATCATGGCCGATACCCTGGTCGAACGGGTCACCGGCACTCCGGGCGGCATCACCGGCATCGAGGTCCAGTTGGTGATGACAGACCGCACTCTGTTCCAGGGGGACAGTGAACCCGCCCGGCTGACCGGCTACGGCGTCGTCCCCGCGGGATGGGCCAGGCAAGCCACTCTGAGAGCAGCGGCTAGTCCGGAATCCGCAGGCACCCCGGAAAGGGCAGAGCTCAAAGTCTGGCTTCGCCGGCTTTATACAGCCCCCGGAACAGGCGAACTCGTGGCGATGGACTCGAAGGCCCGAATTTTTCCAACCGGACTCAAACGCTTCTTACAGGTCCGGGATGATACCTGCCGCACCCCGTTTTGCGACTCGCCAATCCGCCATCACGACCACGTCGTCTCCTGGCACAACAAGGGTGCAACGACTCATCAAAACGGCCAAGGCCTCTGCGAAGCGTGCAACCACACTAAAGAAACAACCGGCTGGGCGGCCCGCCCAGTTTCTGGAGCAAGGCATTCGGTGGAATTTACAACCCCCACCGGCCACACCTACCGCTCGATGGCGCCCCCACTGCCTGGCATGCCTCTGGAACCCGTGCGGACGAAACCAGGCGTCCTCGTACTCGGCCGCGTCGTGCCGCACCGGCCCCTGGTCCGGGCGGCCGCAGGACCTTAGCGGCAGGGCCTTAAACAGCTCCGTCCCGGGAGGAACCAAAGGTTCCCACCGGGACGGAGCTGCCACCCGCCGTCGGACGTTATGGGTGGAGGAGCCTTCCTCCCAAGTCGTCCAGAGTCGTGTTGTTGGCGGCCTGAAATCTAGCTGCTGATAGCGGACGCCATCTCGGCGTGTGCCTTCTTGCCTGCTTCCTCCGTGGAGAGTCGTTCGAAGAGAACCTCGGAGGTGTAGCGCTTGATGATTTCCTGGATTGCGCCGGCACCCTTCGGCGGCGGGGCGGGAGCCTCACCGAGCTCATCCTTGATCTGGTCGATGAACTTGACCACCTTGACGTCGGCAGGGGTCAGCTTGGATTCGATGGCTGTCCGGACGTCCGAGTTCGGATAAACGCCGCGATCGGCCAGGAGGGTTTCGCCGGCTTTGACGTTGTTGGTGAGGAAGTTGATGAACTTGGCGGTTTCCTCAGGGTGTTTGGTGCGTGAGGAGGCTGACCAGAACTGCGATGCCTTGTACCAAAGTCCGGCATCAGCGGAGGATCCGGTCTTGGTGGGGAACCGCAGGATCTTCAGGTCAGCGCCGGATGCCTTTTCCAAAGCAGGAGCCTGGTTGGACCACCAGAACGCCATGCCGTTCTTGCCGGTGGCGAGCCCGGACTGGTCAAGCGGGGCAGCTTCAGCTTCCACCACCTCGGATGCCGTGGGAACTGCCTTGTTCTGGCTGAGCTGCTTCAGGAATTCCCACCATTCGGAGATGTCGCTCGGCTCAAAGCCCAGCTTGCCCTCGGAGGTGTACAGGGACTTGCCGTTCTGGCGGAGCCAAACGCCAAGCGAAGCCTCATCCGTGCCATAGGCGGCGGCGCCGTAAGTACCCTTCGGGGACTTCTGCGTGATCTCGGAGGCGATCCGTTCGAAGTCGTCCCAGGTCCACTTGGAGTCATCGGGCAGCGGAACACCGGCAGCTTCAAATACCTTCGGGTTGGCCAGGATGGTGGCGGCGTTGATGCCTGCCGCAATGCCGGTCAGCCCGTCCTCGCTCTTGCCGGCGTTGAGTGCCGCTTCGTCGAGCTTGGAGGTGTCAATCTCGTACTTGGAGAGGTCAAGAAGGGCGCCGCGGCTGGAGTACTCGGTAATGTACTTCTCGTCCATCTGGATGATGTCCGGGGCATCGTTTGCTGCCACCTGGGTGGCGAGCTTGTCCCAGTAGCCGCTCCAGTCGCCGAACTCGGGCTTGATCTTGATGTTGGGGTTTTCAGCTTCGAACTGCTTGATGGCTTCCTGGGTCAGCTGGGCACGCTTGTCGCCGCCCCACCAGGAGAACCGCAGTTCAACGGGACCATCAGCGCTTTCCGAAGCGGCTCCCCCGCCACAGGCACTAAGGGCCATTACGACGGCGGCGGCCGCTGCTACGAGGCCGGTCTTACGCAGCGGACGGCGTGCGCCCGTGGAGGGTGTCTCTGCCGATAGCTTGGCAGCAGACGCAGGGCGGGAAAAAAGCGGCACTGGATACTCCGATCTTCTTTGATCATGGTGCTGGTTGATCAGGTGCGGGGATGTTGGGGAATAAAACCAAGAGCAGGAGGGGAAGCGGGAAACCGCTTTCTGAACCTAATGCTACAAGTGCTGAACTTGTATTACAAGAAGTTTTTGATGACTCTTTCGTAACGGCGGAGACGGCCCGCCAGCGGACGGGCCGTCTCACCAAAAGCCATTCCCCTGCAGCACAAACAGCGAGCGCGAGCGGCGGAGGCTACTTGATGCCGGTGGTCGCGATGCCCTTGATGAGGAACCTCTGACCAAAGAGGAAGACCAGGAATACCGGCAGGAGGGACACGATGGACATCGCGAACAGCGATCCCCAGCTCGTGGCGGACTGCGAATCGACGAAGGCCCGCAGCGCCACCGGGACGGTGAACATATCGGGATCCGTCAGGTAGATCAGGGCGCCGAAGAAGTCGTTCCAGGTCCAGATGAAGGTGAAGATGGTGGTGGTGGCCAAGGCCGGCACCATCAGGGGCAGGATGACCCGCAGGAAGATGCGCGGGTGCCCGGCGCCGTCGATACGGGCGGCCTCGTCGAGGTCCTTGGGTATGCCGCGAATGAACTGGACCATCAGGAAGACGAAGAACGCTTCCGTCGCCAGGAGCTTGGGCACGATCAGCGGCCAGAAGGTGTTCACCCAGCCAATCTGCGAGAACAGGATGTACTGCGGCACGATCACCACGTGGAACGGAAGCATGATGGTCAGCAACATGATGCCAAACAGCAGCTTCTTGGCGGTGAACTGCAGCCGTGCGAAGGCGTACGCGGCCATTGAGCAGGAAATCAGGTTGCCCAGGATCGATCCGATCACCACGATCGCGGAGTTGATCATGTAGTGGCCGAAGGGGTGGGTCAGGGCGGACCAGCCGGAGGTGTAGTTGCTCATTTCCAGGCTGTTCAGCCAGAGGCCGGGCTCGCGGAAGATCAGCTCGTTGGGCCGCAGCGAGGAAACCACCATCCACAGCAGCGGGTAGATCATCAGTGCGCCGGCCAGGATCAGGATTGCATGTTTCATCAGCGCTTTGCTGCGCTGCGCCTTGCTGAAGGCCAGGGTGCCCCGGGACTCCCTGACTTTGGGCTTGCGGTTCGTTGGCTTGCCCGCGTCGGCAGACTTCTTCTCCGGGGTGGGCAGCGTCTCAAGCTTAGTCGTCATAGAAAACCCAATACTTAGAAGCGATGAAGTTGATGGCGGTGAAGATGCCGATGATTACCAGCAGGAGCCAGGCCATGGCGGACGCGTACCCCATGTCGAACTGGCCGAACCCCTTTTGGTACAGGTACAGGGTGAAGAACATGGTGGAGTCCGAGGGCCCGCCGTTACCGCCGGAGACGATGAACGCCTGGGTGAACGACTGGAACGAACCGATGATTTGCAGTACCAGGTTGAAGAAGATGATGGGGCTCAGCATTGGCAGGGTGATACGCCAGAACTGCTGGAGGGTTGTGGCGCCGTCGACCTTCGCGGCCTCGTAATACATGGTGGGGATCTGGCGCAGGCCGGCCAGGAAGATGATCATGGGGGCCCCGAAGGTCCAGACGTGGAGCAGGATGATGGAGCCAAGAGCGGTGCTGGGGTCTGAGATCCAGCCCGGACCCTGGATGCCGAACATCGCCAGGACCTGGTTGACCAGGCCGGTTGTGCCGAAGATCTGCTTCCATAGGATGGCCACGGCGACCGATCCGCCCAGGAGGGACGGCAGGTAGAACACCGAGCGGTAAAACGGCAGACCGCGCAGGCCCTTATCCAGGACGAGGGCGATCAGCAGCGCCACAGCTAGCTGGAGCGGAACACCGACGAATACATAGGTGAAGGTCACGCCGAGCGAGTTGTGCAGCCGCGCGTCCGAGAGCATCCGGGTGAAGTTATCCAACCCGACCCACTCCGGGGGCTGGAGGAGGTTGTAGTCCGTGAAGGACAAGTAAAGGGACATGAGCATCGGACCGATGGTGATGGCAATGAGGCCCACCAGCCACGGCAGCAGGAAGATATAGGCCGCCTTGTTGTCGCGACTGTTCGCCTTCTTCTCTTCGGCGGTGGCCTTGCCCTTCCGCCGGGATATCGAGCTGAGTTCGCTGATGGCACTCACTGCGGCAACCCCGTTCCGTGAAGCAGGCCCGCTGCAGCCGGCTGTCCAGCCGGGCGCGGTGCCCTGGGTATGTGTTTAGCGGCCATGTGGTCTCCTTTGGTCATCGTGGCCTCCACGTGTTGGTATCGCCGGAGCGATGAGGGACGTGCGCGCTCCGGCCGTGCTTCCGTCAGAAGCGGACCAGGAGAGGCGATCATCCGATCTTCCACCTGTCGGTGGTTCGGATTCAAAAGCGGCTCCGTACCAAAGTAAACGGTTTCTTGACTCTTGTATAGCCCTTTGTTAGTTTTTGAGAAAGCGCTTTCTGTAACGAGCGTCACTTCAAGGTAGATCACTTACTGAGGGGCAGGACAATGAGGTTGAGTCTCAAAAAGTCATCAATGGCAGTCGCAGGGGCAACAGCTGCGCTGGCACTGGTTTTGACCGGCTGCGGAAACAGCAGCCCGGAAGCCGGCAAGGTGGGGACGGTTGAAGATCCGTCACCATCCGCTTCGCCTGGTGGGGC
Organism: Arthrobacter sp. V1I9; assembly: GCF_030817075.1. Lineage (NCBI taxonomy): Bacteria > Bacillati > Actinomycetota > Actinomycetes > Micrococcales > Micrococcaceae > Arthrobacter > Arthrobacter sp. V1I9. The sequence goes on along the minus strand of NZ_JAUSYU010000001.1, from coordinate 580,073 downwards.
AACGATTCCCGTGCCAAGACCACCCTCGAAGTCATCAAGGACTTCGAAGCCGCGAACCCCACCATCAAGGTCCAGGGAGAAAACACCGAGTTCAGTTCCTACTGGGACAAGATGGCCACCCAGATCGCCGGCGGCACCACCCCCGACGTTTTCGCCATGAGCGGCGCCTACCCCAGCGAGTACGCGAGCCGGGGTGTGCTGCTGGACCTCGACAAGGTCAAGGACCAGATCGACACGTCAAAGTTTGCCGAGGGCACAGTGGATCTTGGAAAGATTGACGGTAAGCAGTACACCATCACCGCCGGCGTTAACTCCATGTCCATGGTGATCGATCCAAAGGTCTTCGAGGCCGCTGGAGTTGAGCTGCCCGATGACGAGACGTGGACCTGGGACGACTACGCGGACATCGCCGCCGAAATCACCAAGAAGTCCCCTGTCGGTACTTTCGGCACAACCCCCATGGCCAACGACTCATTCCTGGCCGCCTGGGCCCGCCAGCACGGCGAGGACCTCTACACCGACGACGGCAAAAAGCTCGGCATCAGCGAGGACACCGCCACCGAGTGGTTCGAGCTGAACAAGAAGCTCATGGAAACCGGCGGCGCACCCTCCGCCTCCCAAACCGTGGAAGACGGATCAGCCCAGCCCGAGATGACCCTCATGGGCCAAGGCAAGCAAGGAATGAAGATCTCCTGGAGCAACCAGATGAATTCCTACTCCGGTTCACCACTGGTCATGATGAAACTGCCTGGCGAGAACAAGCAACCCGGCACCTGGCTGCGGTCCTCCATGGAATACGCCATCTCGTCCAAGTCGGCGCACCCCAAGGAAGCAGCCATGTTCATCAACTACCTGGTGAACAACGTTGACGCCGCCACCAGGATCAAGAGCGACCGTGGCATGCCCGCCAACACCGAGCTCAAGGCGGCCATCACTCCCCTGCTGAAGGAGTCCCAGCAGAAGGAAGCTGAGTACCTGGACCGCATCGCTGAACTAAAGATCGAACCGCCACTGCCCTTCCCCGCCGGGTCATCCGCCACCATGGAGGTCCTCAACCGGCTCAACACGGACGTATTGTTCGGGAAGATCTCCCCGCGGGACGCCGCCAAGGGCTTCATCCAAGAGGTCAACTCGAACCTCGGCTAACCCCACGCACACAGCCAATTTCGCACTATCAAAGGGAAAAGGAGGCAGGCCAGTGAGCCGTGATATCGAACTGACCAATGACGCACGGCCGCCGCGGCCCAGCGCGATCGCCGGCTACGACGACTGGCCTCCCTACGTCCAGCAGCACCCCCGGTACAAGGGAGCAACCCCGGCGGCGCAGGAACTTGCGGACGCGCTTGGGGTACCGGGTGCGCAGCAGCGGCCAGAGGTAACGGTCCACTGGCAGGAGACGTACGACGGCGTCACCACCTCACAGCTCAGCTGGCAGCTGGGCTTCGGCCCCCGCACTACTGGCTGGCTGATCAGGCCGGCCGGCGTTCCCGGCGCCCTGCCCGGTGTCCTTGCCCTGCACTGCCACGGGGGCAACAAGTTCGGCGGCGCCGACCGGCTGGTGGAGCTCCCGGAATCCCACCCGTCGGCGGAAAACGCGCGGGCAGGCCACTACGACGGCCGTGCCCTCGCCACCGAGGTGGCCCGGCAGGGTTTTGCCGTCCTCGCGCACGACACCTTCGCCTGGGGCAGCCGCCGCTTCGACCTTTCGGTTCCGCCGTGGCGGACCGCGGCAGCGCTGGAGGCAAGGCAGGCGCAGTGGCGGGAGGACGGCGTCGTGCCTTCCGATGCTGTCGAATACAACGCCGCCGCCGCATTCCACGAGGAAACCGTGGCCAAGACCGCCGGCTTGTTGGGCACCAGCCTGGCCGGCATGGTGGCCCACGATGACCTGGCTGCCCTGGAAATCCTCGCCGGGCTGCCCGGCGTGGACCAGGACCGGCTGGGCTGCATCGGTTTTTCCGGTGGCGGCGGCCGCTCCCTGGCTCTTGCTGCCCTGAGCCCACGGATCCGCAGCTACGTGGTGACGTGCATGATGACCACTTTCCAGTCGCTGCTTCCCGCCCACCTGGACGCCCATTCCTGGCTGCTGCAGACTCCTGGGCTGTGGCGGCTCGGTGACTGGCCGGAGCTCACGGCAAGATCAGGGGCCCGCGGACTGCTGGTGCAATTCGCCCTGGCCGATGAACTCTTTCCCGAAATCGGCATGCGCGACGCCCACCGCACCTTGGAGTCGCTGCACCGCCCCGGAAGCTACACCGGAAGCTTCTGGCCGGGCGGCCACGTTTTCACGGCCGACATGCAGGAGGAAGCGCTCCACTTCCTGTCCGGCACGCTGCACGGCAAGCAGGCGGCCCCACCCAGCCCGGCAGCTGCCGGCACTCCCAACGTCCAAACCACCTTCAGCCCTCGAGGAACCTCCTGATGTTTCAGCAAGCCGCCACCGCGGAGAACAGCCCCCTCCCGGCTGGCCATCCGGCGCCAGCAACTGACCCGGCAGCAGTTCCGCGGATAGCCCTGGTAGGCGTCCACGGATTCGGCGAACGCCACCTTGCCAACCTGGCTCGGCTTGAGGCAGCCGGTGCGCTGGAACTGACGGCGGTGGCGGACCCCAACCCGCCGGCGGAGGGACGGCTGGCGGGGTCGGTTGCCGTCTTCGATGACCTGGCACAGTTGCTGGCAGCGGAGCCCGGCGTCGACGTCGTAATTCTTGCCACCCCCATCCAGACGCATGCTCCCCTTGCCCTTGCCGCGTTGGCAGCGGGCAAGGACGTTTATGTTGAGAAGCCGCCGGTGGCGTCCCTCGCCCAGTTCCAGGAGGTGCTGGCCGCGGCCGAGGCTTCAGGGCGGCTGGTCCAGGTGGGCTTTCAAAGCTTGGGGTCGCACGCGTTGCCGGCCATCAGGAACTTGGTGGAGTCCGGCGGCATCGGGGACGTCCTCGGCCTGAGCGCCAGAGGGCAGTGGGTGCGCAGCAAGGCCTACTTCAAGCGATCCCGGTGGGCAGGAAAGCGCAGCCTGGACGGCATCGACGTGTTGGACGGCGTTGCAACAAACGCCCTGGCCCACGCGGTTGCCACTGCCCTTCAGATGGCGGGGGCACACACGCTCGCGGACGTTAAGTCAGTGGAGACGGATCTGTACCGCGCCCATGAGACCCAGAGTGACGACACCTCCATCATCCGCGTCCGCACCACCGGGGGCACCACGTTGCTCTGCGGGCTGACGCTGTGCGCACCCGAACAACAGAATCCCTCCGTCACGGTGCACGGCACCCGCGGCGAGATCACACTCTTCTATACGGAGGACGAGGTGTTCATCAGCACAGCCGACGGCGAGCGCCGGCAGACGTTCGGCCGCACAGACCTGCTGGAAAATCTGTTGGACGCCCGCTCCACTGGTGCCCCGCTGCTTTGCTCACTTCCGGACACCGGCGCGTTCACCACAGTGCTGGAGGCCATCCGCACTGCACCGGCACCGCAGCTCATCAGCGCGGACTACATCACGTGGGAAGGTGAGGGCGACGACGCCCATCCAATAGTCCACGGCATCGGCCCCCTGATGGAACGCGCCGCCAAGGCCCAGGCCACCTTCGCCGAACTAGGGGTGCCCTGGGCACGGAAACTCCCGCCCGTCCGCACGTTGACCGTAGACGGCAAAGCCGTTGCCGATTACCAGGACGGCCGCCGGATCCGGGACGTTTCGTCGCCGCGGCCCTACCTGCACCCCGTCCGGACCCTCAACGGCGCCGTTGTGACGGACCACCAGCCACTGGACCACGTGTGGCACCTCGGCGCAGGCGTCGCGCTGCAGGACGTGGACGGCATCAACTTCTGGGGCGGCCGCACCTACACCCGTGAAGCCGGGCAGTACGTCTGGCGCTCGGACCACGGCAGCATCAGCAATACCGGAACGTCTGTTGAAGAAACGGACGCCCGGTCAGGCGGCCCGGCCGGCCGGCTGCAGGAAACCTTGAGCTGGAACCGGCCCGGCGGCTCTCCGATCCTGGTTGAGGACCGGACCTGGACGTGGTCCAGCGTCAGCTCGTCCGCCTGGCAGCTATCCCTGGACTTCGCCCTCTCCCCCGCCGGTGACCAGCCCGTCAGCCTGGGCAGCCCCGGCTCCAATGGCCGCCACGAAGGCGGGTACGGCGGATTCTTCTGGCGGCTGCCCGCCTGTGACGGTGCCGCAGTATGGACGCCGGCCGGCGCCGGCGAATCCGAGGTGCACGGCTCCCTAACACCCTGGCTCGCCTGGGCGGGCGAGTTTCCAGGCGGCAGCGCCACCCTCATTTTTGTGGCGGCGGAAGGCTCCACCGACCCCTGGTTCGTCCGGGTGGACGGCTATCCGGGAGTTGGACAGTCATTGGCCTGGGATACCCCGGTCATCTCTGAACCGGGTACTCCCGTGCAGCGCAGCATCACCGTTTTTGTGGCCGACGGCATCCTGGGCACAGCAGACATCGAAGCATTGATTAACCGGCAGGGGAACCGTTCATGAGCCAGACAACAGTAGACAACGTATTGCTTTCAGGTAGGGTGGCACCGGCCTCCCCGGAGGACCGCGCCATCAAGCGGCGCCGTGTCCTGGACATCCTCGATGCCAAGGACCAGGCTTCCCTGCTGCTCACCACCCACACGGCGCTGACCTGGTACCTGGACGGCAGCCGCGTGCATATCAGCCTGGCCGGCGATCCCATCGCGGCGGTCCTCGTGGACCACGATGGCGACCACCTGGTCACCTTCAACAATGAAGCCGGCCGCATCGCCGCCGAGGAACTGCCCTCCGGCGTCTCCCTCCATTCGGTGCCCTGGTACGGCAACCTCCACGAGGCGGCGGCCGCCGTCGGCACTGCCGGAAACGACGCCGCGCCGCTGGCCGAAGCAGCAGTAGTTGCTGAGTTGCGCGCGGCCCGCCAGCAGCTGCTCCCTGCTGAGAGCGCCCGCTACGCCCGCCTCAGCGCCGACGTCGCGGCCATCATGACGGACGTTCTCTCCACGGCCCGGCCGGAAACCACCGAATTCGAACTGGTATCCGCCCTCGCCGCCCGGGTTGTCGCCGCCGGCGCAGAGCCGCTGGTCCTGCTGTGCAACGGCAGCAGCCGGAGCGACTTCCGGCATCCACTGGCCACCCACTCGCCCCTTGGCCGCCGCGCCATGGCCGTGGTGTGCGCCCGCAGGGACGGCTTGGTTGCCAACATCACCCGCTGGGTGAGGTTCGACGCCGGCACTCCCGAAGAGCGCGACGCCGAGGCCCGGATCGCAGCAGTAGAGGCCGACATCTTCGACGCTACGGTCCCCGGCGCCCGGCTGAACCGGATCTTCAATGAGATCCAGGCTGCCTACACCCGGCATGGTTTCGGTGCCGAACAGTGGGAACAGCACCATCAGGGCGGGCCCGCCGGCTACGCAGGCCGCGACCCCCGCGTCACCGCAGCCGCAACTGACGCGGTGGTGGTGAACCAGGCCTTCACGTGGAACCCGTCGGGGCCCGGTGTCAAAATCGAGGACACTGTCCAGCTCACGGAATCGGGCCTGCAGGTCCTCACCGTGGATCCCCGGTGGCCCTCGACTACGGTCAACGGACTCGCGCGGCCTGCCACCCTCCAGCTGTAGGCAGGTACGACGCTCGCTCACATCCTGCCGCCAAACACAAAACGCTCTCTCAGCTATGGCCGTAAGCCCGGCCTTAACGGAGAGAGCGTTTCGCTTGAGACGACATCGTCTGAGAGAGCGTTTCGCTTGAGACGACATCATCTGAGCGGGCGTTCTACGGAAGTTGCAGTTCCCCATCGACGCGGCGCGGAATGCCCAGCGGGTTGCTCTCGCGCAGTGCCGGGTGCAGGACCGCCTCGGGGGCATCCTGGTAGGCGACCGGACGCTGGAACCGGCGCACCGCCGTCGCGCCCACAGAGGTGAACAGCGAGGTGGTGGCCGGGTAGGGGCCGCCGTGCTGCTGTGCCCAGTTGACGGCCACGCCCGTGGGCCAACCGTCGAAGAGTACACGCCCGGCGAGGTTGGACAGCTGATCGACGAGCGCGCTGACGTCCTCGCCCGGCTGGGCGTGCACCGTGGCCGTGAGGCTGCCGGGCACCTTGGCCAGGACCTCGGCGAGCTCCTCCTGGTCCGTGTATTCGATCAGCATGGTGGTGGGACCGAAGCACTCCTCCAGCAGTTCCTCGGGACGCTCCAGGACCTTCGCGGCGGAGGTGGAGAAGACCACAGGGGCGGCTCCGTCGGATACTGCATCCTGGTCCACGCTGCCGCTGACCACGTCCACGCCCTCGACGGAAGCGAAGCTGCGCAGGCCGTCCGGGTACGCCTCGGCGATCCGGCTGGTCAGCATGCCGAGGGCAGGCTTGTCCTTGCTGGCTGCTGCCACTTTCGCCGCGAAGTCGGTCCCGGCCGGAGTGAAGACCAGGCCGGGCTTGGTGCAGAACTGTCCGGCGCCAAGGGTGAAGGATCCTGCCAGGCCCTCCGCCAGTTGCCCTGAGCGCTCCGCCAGTGCTGCCTCGGTGACAACCACCGGGTTCAGGCTGCCAAGCTCACCGTAAAACGGGATGGGCTCGGGGCGCGACGTGGCCAGGTCAAAGAGGGCACGGCCACCGGGGATGGAACCGGTGAAGCCCACTGCCTTGATGGCGGGATCCTGCACCAGTGCGGTTCCCACCTCACGGCCGCTGACCAGGGCGAAGAGCCCCTCCGGCGCTCCAGCGCCACGCAATGCCTCCGCCACAATCCCGGCGGTCCGTTCAGAGAGCCGCAGGTGGCCCGAGTGGGCCTTGACGATCACTGAGCACCCTACGGCCAGGGCAGAGGCGGTGTCTCCGCCAGCCACCGAGAAGGCGAACGGGAAGTTGGACGCGGAGAAAACCGCCACAGGACCAATGGGCCGCAGGATGCGGCGGAGGTCCGGCTTGGGCGGTGTGGAACTTGGGTTCGCGTGGTCGATCACGGCTTCGAGGTAGGACCCCTCCGTGATGACGCGCGCGAACAGGCGCAGCTGGCCGGTTGTCCGGGCCACTTCGCCGGTGAGGCGGGGTGCCCCCAGACTGGTTTCGGAATCGGCAAGCTCCACCAATTCTGCGGCGTTGGCATCCAGCGCATCAGCCACAGCGGTCAGCCAGGCGGCGCGTTCAGCGTCGGTGGCCGCTGCGGAAATTTTGGCTGCTTCCGTGGCGGCGGCCGTGAGCTCGGACAGGGAAAGGGTTGCAGTTGTCACGTGGAGTACCTGTTCTGTGGATGTACGTTCTTACGGTGCGTCGTGAAACCGGAAGCCGAGCCCTGGCTGGTCCGTGAGTGTCACCCGGCTGTCGCTGAACCGGACCGGTGACGGGCCGGCCAGGATCCCCAGCTGCTCGAAGGATGCCTCCTCCACGTCCTCCACCAATGTGGGCTCGGCGAGCGTTAGGGCCAGCTGGCCGGACAGCTCCGGGAGCAGGTGCGGCATTACCTTGATGCTGTTGGTCCGGGCGAGTTCAACAATCCTCCGGAACGGTGTGATGCCACCCACCCGGATGATGTTCGGCTGGATGATGTCCACTGCTTCCGCTTCTATGAAATCCCGGAAGCGGTAGATGGTGTGCAGGTTTTCACCGAGGGCGATCGGCACGGGCGAGTGCTTGCGGAGCCTGCGGTAGGCCCAGAGGTCGTCCGCGCGGATGGGTTCCTCGAGCCACTCCAGGCCGAACCCGGACAGGACGTCCAGGGCTTTGAGCGTGGTGGGCAGGTCCCAGCGCTGGTTCGCGTCGATCATCAGCTTCCGGTCCGGCCCCAGGACGGAGCGGACCGCGGCCACGCGTTCGGCGTCTTCGCGGATGTCCGGTTTGCCCACCTTGATCTTCACCGCCGGGTGCCCGGCGGCAACCCACCGCTCGGTTTGGGCCACCAGTTCTTCCAGGGTGTAGTGCAGATTAACCCCGGAGCCGTACACCTCCGCGGATTCCTGGCGGTGCCCCAGGAATCCGGTGACGGAGGTATTGGCGCGGGAAGCCTGCAGGTCCCACAGCGCCAAATCCACCCCGGCCATCGCGATGGTGGTCAGTCCCCCGCCGCCGGCCTCGTGCAGCCGTTTCCACAGTGCGTCCCAGACCGTCTCCGGGTTGGCGGGCAACCCGGAAACGAACGGCGCGATGTCATAGTCCAGCAGTGCTTTGACGGCCTGCGGCCCGATGGTGGGCGTCCAGGAGAAACCATGCCCCGCGCCGCCGTCGTCCGTTCTGATTTCCGTGACGATCACATGGTTTTCCGGCGCCTCAGCACCCCAGCTGCGCCGCAGCGGAACCGTGATGAGCCGGGTGGAAAGGCCCGTGATGCGCGGGATGGTGCGGACAGCAACAGCTGCGGGGGCACTCATCAACGGCCAGCCAGCTCGTAGCCCCTGGCGAGGATGGCCTTCAGCTGCACCAGCTGCTCCTCGGTCGGATCCACCAGCGGCGGGCGCACGGGGCCCACCGGCAGGCCGCCCAGGCGCAGGCCCGCCTTGATCAGCGAAACGCCGAAACCGGGGGTCTGGTCACGGAGGCGGACCAGCGGTGCGTAGAAACCTTCGAGCAGGGCGTTGCGGCGGTCCTCGTCGCCGGCCACGTACGCGTCGTAGTAGGCCTTGGCAATCTCCGGGGCCATCGCGAAGGCGGCCGAGGAGTAGAGCGGGATGCCGAGGCCGCGGTAGGCGCCCTGGGTCAGTTCGGCGGTCAGCAGGCCGTTGAAGAAGGCGAAGTCCTCGCGTCCGGTGGCACGCACGGCAGACACGATTTCCTGGGCCAGCCCAACATCGCCTAGTCCGTCCTTGAAGCCGATGACCTTGGGGTTGGCGGCCAGGCGTGCCATCGAGGCTGCGGTGAACTTGGCGTTGCCGCGGTGGTAGACGATCACCGGCAGGCTGCTGGCACCGGCGACGGCCTCGATGTAGGCCACGAGGCCGTCGGTGGGGCCGGTCACCAGGTACGGCGGCAGCACCAGAAGCGCATCGGCGCCGGCCTCTTCGGCTGCCCGGGCCGCTGCCATGGCGTGGCCCAGCGGTCCGCCGGCTCCGGCTACTACGGGTACTTTTCCGGCAACAACCTCGACGGCGGCCGTCACTACCGTGCTGACCTCCTCAATGCTGAGGGCGTGGAATTCGCCCGTGCCGCAGGCGGGAAAAACGCCGCCGGGCCCGAACGGAAGCCGGGAGCTGATGTGCTCCTTGAGCAGTTCCACGTCAACGGCACCTTCGGCCGTGAAGGGGGTGACGGGAAAGAACAGTACGCCGTCGAATTTCATGGTGTCTCCTTGGCTCCGCTGCCGGCACTGATCAGCGCGGAGTTCTCGTCGTTGAGGGTGGGGTGGGACTTGAGTTCGGTGCGCCAGCTGCGCGTGGGGTGCCAACCCAGGAGTTCCTGTGCCTTGGCAATGGAGAACGCCGGGCTGGTGCCAGTGAGTCCTGCGCTGATGGCCTCGCTGCCGGGCAGGAATTGCGGCATCAGTTCCGCCAGGGGCGCGGTGGCAAGGGCGTCCGCGGCTCCGACGAAAAAGGTTTCCCCGTTAGGGATGGACGGCATCTTGTCCAGCAGCAGGTCCAGGAAGTCCGCTACGTCCCGGGCATCCACGTAGTTGAACAGCGCGGGTGCGGACAGGGCGGGATCTGCCAGCCGTTCAGCAAGGGTGTGGCCCTGCTGCGTTGGCGCCCCTTCCCATTCCTCCGGCGAGATCACGAAGCAGGGGCGGAACGCCGCATAGCGGATCTTTTCGCTCTGGGCGGCAGCGAATGTTTGCACGGTCTGCTCCGCAATGAGCTTGGACAGAGCGTACGCGTTCCACGGCTTTGGCGGGGTCCGCTCATCCAGCGGGAATGACGGCGGAAGCCAGCCCGCGGGTGAACCGTAGCCCAGCACGGTGGGGCTGCTGGCGGTCACGATTTTCTGCACGCCGACTTCGGTCGCCGCACTGACCACGGCAAAGGCGAGCCGCGTGTTGGTGGCGAAAATGACGTCCTCGGGAGCACTGAACGGTACCGCTATCGCCGCGAGGTGGATAACGGCGTCGGGCGTGGTTTGCCGGAGGAGGCGGAGCGCCTCGCCCGGGGCCAGGAGGTCGGCAGTTTCCTGCACGACGCCGGCCGGCAGCTGGTCCGCCGGGACGGCGTCGCGGTCCACCGAGATGACGTGGTGGCCCTTTCCGGCGAGTCCGGCCACAACGCTGCGGCCCAGGCGGCCGGAGCCGCCTGTGACAAAGATTTTGCTCATGGTGTTTTCCTTTTGGGCCGTGCGTCAGTTGCCGCGTCGGAGGTCGACGCCGAGGTCCAGGTCTTCGATGCGCACGGGTAGGGAGGACTCAAGGGAGCGGTTGCCGGCGATGCCCACCGAGACGGAACGCAGCCCGTCAAGGTAGCCGGAGGGGCGTCCCAGCGGATCCTCGCCCGGGCCGTTGAAGAGATCGGACAGGAGGAGCTCGTCGCCGCCGCCGTGGCCGCCTTCGCCGTTGACGATCGGCACTTCGTAGGCGGCTTCCCAGTGGCGCTGGACCACGAGGCGTTCGCCGTTGCGGCGGATGGCGTCATCCTCTTCGATGGGGGTTGCGCTCGGATCCACCACGGTCTTCTTGTCCGTGCTGGATTCGACGGCGGCGCGTTCCACAACCTCCAGCTCGGCGCGGCCTTCGGTTCCGTTGACCGCCACGCGGTAGCCCTCCCAGGGGCTGTGGGCGTTCAGGGAGTAGCTCAGGCGCGGTCCGCCCTGGTACTCCACTACCAGCGCGAGGTTGTCCTCGATGGTGATGCCTTCGGTGAAAACGTCCTGGTCGCGGCGGTAGCCGTCGTAGTGCTCGTTGTCCAGGAACAGCGCCTTAAGGCGCTCATCTTCCCGCAGGTCCAGGGTGAACGGGTCCTTTTCGGCGGTGGCCGGTGCACCGGCGTCCGGCGTACCGCGTTCGGGGCGGGGGCCAAGGCCGCGCTCTGCAGCGTTCTTGTCGCCGTAGAACTTCAGGCCGCCCGAGGCGAACACGCGCTCGGGGACGTCGTCGATCCACCAGTTGACGAGGTCGAAGTGGTGGGAGGCCTTGTGGATCAGCAGGCCGCCGGAGTTTTTCTTCTCGCGGTGCCAGCGGCGGAAGTAGTCCGCGCCGTGAACAGTGTCCAGGACCCAGCTGAAGTCGATGGAGGTGACCTTGCCGATCACGCCGCTCTGGATGATTTCCTTGAGGGCGCTGTTGCGCGGCGAGTAGCGGTAGTTGAAGGTGACCACTACGTTGCGGCCGGTTTCATGGACGGCCTGCGAGATGCGGCGGCAGCCCTCGGCGTCGATGGTGAGGGGCTTTTCGACGACGACGTCGGCACCTGCGCGCAGTGCCTCAACGATGTAGTCGGCGTGGGTGTAGTCCGGCGTAGTCACCACAACGCGGTCGATGGTGTTGTCCTGGATGAAGGCGGTGAGGTCGGCAGGATCAAAGGACGCGACGGGTCCTGGTGCGCCGAGTTCCTGGATAAGCTTCTGGTAGAACTCCACGCGGCCCGGGTTGACGTCCGAGAACGCCACCAGTTCGGCGGTGTCTGCGTGCTTGCCCAAGATGGCGCGGATGTACATCTCGGAGCGGCCGCCGGTGCCGATCAAGGCGATGCGCGCTTTACCGCCGCGTCCTGCGGCACGGACAGCGGTGGCGGTGTCTGCGGCAGTTCCAGCCGCCCCTGCAGCAGTACGTGACTCGGCTGTGTTGACCATGAGGGTCCCTTTCGAAAGCTGTTACCCGGCCGCGCCGGCGGCCTCTGACGTTCGACATTCGGTGCACGGGTGCACCTGCCTAAGAAAGCGTTTTCTCAGGTGGCTATTAGATTTGTACCAACCTGGACGGGCATCCGTCAACCATTATCAGCGTTGAGAGAAAGCGTTTTCTACTCTTTAACCGGGGGAAGTGTGCTGCTTGAGGCAGAAAGTTCCGGGAAAACTTGGGAAAACAATAGAAATCGCTTTCCCGCGCCGGTATATGCTTTGTCTCAGTACCCGTCGGGCAAAGGCGGCAAGAACCTGCCAGCGGGCAGCACAAAGCGCAGGGCAAGGCCCCGCCGCGCTACGGAAGGGACCACCATGGCCAGGAGATCGGCAACCGGCAGGATTGGGATCGCAGATGTTGCGGTCAAGGCTGGGGTGTCCCACGCGACAGTATCCCGGGTGATGAACGGCAACTTCACTGTGGACCCGGACATCGCGTCCCGTGTCCGGGCCGCAGCGGCGGAGTTGAAGTACCAGCCCAATCCGGTGGGCCGCAGCCTTGCCCTGGGCAAAACCGACACAATCGGTATTGTGGTGCCGGACCTTGCAAACCCCACGTTCCAGGCAATTCTTCGCGGCCTGAGCCGGGCCGCCGCCCAGGATGGTTACCGCGTTCTGATCGCAGACTCGTTCGAGGTATCCAGCGAAGAAACCATCCTCGCCGGCGAAGCCCGGCGCCGGTGCGACGGCCTGGTCCTCTGCGCCCCGCGCATGAGCGACGCTGAATTGGAAGAGATTGCGCCGTCGCTCCACCCCCTGGTGCTCATAAACCGCACCACTGCGGCCCCGAATGTACCCAGCCTGGTGGTGGACTACGGGCAGGGCGTGCAGGACCTCGCAGAGCACTTGGTGGACCTGGGCCACACCCGCCTGGCATTTTTGGCCGGCCCGCCGCGAAGCGCCTCGAACGGCATGCGGCTTCAGGGCCTGGAGGCCTTTAGGGCTGCCCATCCGCAGGTGGATGTCCGGATGCTTGAGGGCGGTTCGGACTTCGACACCGGGCATGAAGCCGTGGATGCCGTGCTGGAAAGCGGCGCCACCGGGATCCTTGCCTTCAATGACCTGGTGGCAATGGGGCTGATGAGCGGGCTGCACGAACGCGGCGTCGACGTTCCGGGCGACATTTCGGTGACCGGATTCGATGACATCCCCTTTGCCAGGTACACCACCCCTGCCCTCACCACAGCAGCCGTCCCCATCACGGAACTGGGCGAGCAGGCCTGGCAACAGCTTCGCGCATTGATCCGCAAGGAAGAGAATGACGCGCCCGGCAGCCGGTACCAGCCGCGGCTCCAGGAGCGGGCCAGCAGTGGCCCGGCCAAGGCCCCCCGTTCAACGGTGCACGGCTGACCCAGCCCCCGAACCGTCGGCTAACGCTGCGCCGGCGGCTTCAGGAGCACGTCGATGAACTGGGACAGTCCATCAGCTACGTCGTCCGCGCTCCCACGGCGGTCTCTTTCTGCGAGCACCGCCGTCAGCAGCTCCTGCTTACCTAAAACGCTCCGCCAGGAATACCGCGCTAAGGCCGGGCTGGCTCCGGACCTCCGGAAGCCAGCCCGGCCTCTTTGTAGTACCCCTCGATGTGCGCGGCCACAAGCTTTGCCGCCCGTTCGCCGTCGTCACTTTGCACTGCCGCAAGGATGCCATGGTGCTCGGAACGGAGCCGCGCCGCGGTGGCGTGCCAGTCCGGCAGGTTGCCGGTAAGCAGGGACGCGTAGCCCGTAATGGATTCGCGCAGGGATCCCATCATGGCGCTGACCACCGCATTGCCCGCGGCATCGGCGAGGGCCAGGTGGAAACGGACGTCCAGGGCGAGGAACTCCTCCACCGCTATCTCTTCCGCCTCCATCTCGTCCAGGAGATTTGCAGCGCTGGCGAGTTCCGGCGAGTCAGGCCTGGCATGGGACACCGCCCACGATTCCAGGAGCACGCGCGTCTCCACGATGTCCGCCACGGGAAGGTGCTGCGTGGCGACGTGCAGCCGCAGCGCAGATCCCAGGGCCGCCGTCGGATCCGATATAACCACCGTCCCCGCCTCAGGGCCGGACCCTACGCCGGCCCGGACCACGCCCATGGCCTCCAGTATCCGGATAGCCTCCCGAACGGAGGTCCGTGATACCTGCAGTTGCTCGGCCAGCGAACGCTCGGCTGGAAGTCGTCCGCCTACGGCCAGCCGTCCCTCGGAGAGCTCGTTCTCAATCCAGGTCAAAACAAGCTGGTGGGTCTTCATGTGGCAATAGTAGTTGATGTGGTCGGACCACATGGCCTACAGTGTGGTTAGACCACAGCAGGGTCCGAGCATTGCTGGACCTGCCACCGGCCCGACGGAGGACCTCATGACCCACACCATCCAGCCCAACAACCCCGAGGCCACCTCGGCGCCGGAGGCCATGGCCATTCCTGCGACGTCCGCACCTTCGGCAGCCACCAGCCACGGCGCTGCGGCTTCCGCCGTGCCGGCCGCCTTGAAGCGCCGTATCCCCAAGTACTCGGACCTCGCTCCCCTGATGCAGTTCAAGAAGCCGGAGTTCAGCAAGGAAGCCCGGCTCAAGCGCGCCAGCACCGTGTGGGAACTGCGCGACATCGCCAAGCGCCGCACCCCGCAGGCACCCTTTGATTACACGGACGGCGCTGCCGAAGAGGAGATCACGCTCCGCCGGGCCCGCCAGGCCTTCCTGGACATCGAGTTCCGTCCGGGCATTCTGCGTAACGTCTCCGCCATCGACCTGAGCACCGAGATCCTGGGCGAGCCTTCCCGCCTCCCGGTGGGCATCGCCCCCACCGGCTTCACCCGGATGATGCAGTCCGAAGGCGAGTATGCCGGGTCCCAGGCCGCCGAAGCTGCCGGGATCCCCTATACCCTCTCCACCATGGGCACCGCCTCGATCGAGGACGTTGCCGCCGCCGCCCCGAACGGCCGCAACTGGTTCCAGCTGTACCTGTGGACGGACCGCGACCGGTCCCTTGAGCTCATCGAGCGTGCGGCCAAAGCCGGCAATGACACCCTGATGGTCACCGTGGACACGGCTGTGGCCGGCGCGCGCCTCCGCGATGTCCGCAACGGCATGACCATCCCGCCGGCGCTGACCATCAAGACCGTCCTGGATGCGTCCTACCGCCCGGCCTGGTGGTTTAACTTTCTCACCCACGAGCCGCTCACGTTCGCCTCGCTGTCCCGCTACACGGGCACCGTGGCCGACCTGATCAACTCCATGTTCGACCCCACCCTCACCTTCGAGGACCTGGACTGGCTGCGCGAAACCTGGAAGGGCAAGCTGGTGGTCAAGGGAATCCAGACCGTCGAAGACGCCCGCCGGGTGGTGGATCATGGCGCAGACGGTGTGATCCTCTCCAACCACGGCGGCCGCCAGCTGGACCGGGCACCCATCCCGTTCCACCTGCTCCCCGAGGTCAAGCAGGCGTTCACCGCGGACAACACCGACGCCGCGATCATGCTGGACACCGGCATCATGAGCGGCGCGGACATCGTGGCAGCCCTTGCCCTCGGCGCGGACTTCACCCT
The DNA here is from genome assembly GCF_030817075.1 of Arthrobacter sp. V1I9. NCBI lineage: Bacteria > Bacillati > Actinomycetota > Actinomycetes > Micrococcales > Micrococcaceae > Arthrobacter > Arthrobacter sp. V1I9. The sequence goes on along the minus strand of NZ_JAUSYU010000001.1, from coordinate 564,816 downwards.
GATCGGCCGCGCTTACCTTTACGGTCTGATGGCCGGCGGCCGCGCGGGCGTTGACCGCACCATCCAGATCCTCGAAAAGGACATGGCCCGCACCATGGCCCTGCTGGGTGTCAGCAAGATCTCCGAGCTGACCCCGGACCACGTGCGGCTGCTGGACAAGTAGGGCGCACCCCAACCTGACTCGCAGTCAACGCACCCAAAAAGCCATTTAGGGTCGGTATCTGCGAGTCAGTTGGGTAAAGGGGCTACTTTTTGCGGCCGAATTTGGGAAGGTTGGGCAGGTTCGCCAGCAGGTCGGCCGCCTTGGTGGCGGCGCGGCCCACTGTCCGGCCGATCTGCTGGGGCACGCTGTCATCACTAAGAGGCGCGGTTGTTCCGCCAGGGATCACGACGGCGGGACTCAGGTCAGTGCCGTCCGGTGCCAGCACCCCGGCTGAGACAGCGTCGGCGGCGACTGCATCAGCTGTGACGTCTTCCCGTGTGGTTTCAGCAGCAGGCGCCGCTGAGGCGCCGTCCGGGATGGGGACAACAGCCGCCGGTGACTGCGGAGCGGGAGCCGCAGCGCCGACGTCGAACGTCTCAAGCCAGCTGGCGATCCCTTCCAGCGGCTTGCGGTTCAGCGCGTAGTAGCGCTTCTGGCCCTGCGCCCGCATGCTCACCAGCTGGGCTTCACGCAGGACCTTCAGGTGCTTGGAAATGGTGGGCTGGCTTGCCGCCAGTTCCTCCACGAGCTCCCCCACTGCCTTGTCTCCGGAACGAAGGGAGGTCAGGATATCCCGCCGGGTCGATTCCGCAATGACGGCAAATACGTCGTCTGTCACCATGCCTCTTACCCTAGCGACATATGCCCCGAAAGGCATCAACTATTTCGCCGGTCAGGGGCATAAGGAAGAGGAGGTCCTCAATCGAACCAGGGGTCCAGTCCGTGCATCGGAAAGACTGCCTTGCGGGTGGCCATAACCGTGCGGTCCACGGCGTCGTTGGGGTCGAACCCCACTTCCCAGGACCGCCACCAGAGCTCCACGTCATCCCCCATCAGTCCAGGCGCCTCGGCCCCGAACTTCTCCTCGACGTACCTCCGCCAGTCCTCCGGCACCGGGGTCCGCAGCGGCACCGGCCTGCCCGCGGCGATGGCAATCAGGTGGCTCCAGGACCGGGGAACCACGTGCAGTACGTTGTACCCGCCGCCGCCGGTGGCAATCCAGCGGTTGCCGCAGTAACGGGCCGCAAGGTTCCCGACGGCAGTGGCCGCCTCCCGCTGCCCGTCCACGCTGAGGTTAAGGTGCGTGAGCGGATCCGTCCGGTGCGAGTCGCAGCCGTGCTGGCTCACGATCACCTCGGGCTCGAACGCTGCCACCAGCTGCGGCACCACGGCGTGGAAGGCACGCAACCAGCCGGCGTCATTCGTCCCTGACGGCAGGGCGATGTTAACGGCAGTCCCCTCAGCACGGGGTCCGCCGATTTCGTTGGAGAACCCGGTACCGGGGAACAGGGTGAGTCCGCTTTCGTGCAGGGACAAGGTGAGCACCCGGGGATCGTCCCAGAAGATGCTTTCCGTCCCGTCCCCGTGGTGGGCGTCCACATCGATGTACGCCACCTTGCGGATGCCGCCATCGAGCAGCTTCTGCACGGCAAGCGCCGCGTCGTTATAGATGCAGAACCCGCTGGCCTTGTCCCGGGCGGCATGGTGCATGCCGCCGCCGAAGTTCACCGCGTGCAGGGCAGACCCGTCCAGGATCCGGGAAGCGGCGAGCAGGGAGCCGCCTGCCAGCCTTGCGGCGGCCTCGTGCATTCCGGCGAACGCGGGATCGTCCTCGGTGCCCAGGCCGCGCGACTCGTCAGTCGCGTACGGGTCCTCACTGACCCTGCGGACCGCGGCCACGAATTCGGCCGAGTGCACGGACTCCAGCTCGGCGTCGGTGGCGACGTCGGGAGCTGCCACTGCGAGGTGCTCAAGGTCGAAAAGTCCCAGGCTTTGGGCAAGGCGGGCCGTGAGGTCCATCCGTTCGGGCGCCATGGGGTGGCCCGGACCGAAGTTGTAGGCAGTCATGTCAGCGCCCCACACCACCGTCGTTGGCGGCGCGGGCTTGCTGAGACCGGGCAGATATGTCATCAATCACAGGCTACCCGAGCCTGCAGCCCTTCCCGCCCGGCCATTACGCGGGCATAAGTGGTTTACTACTGAGGGAAGCAAACCAACCGAGGAAAAAGCCACACATGACGCAAAGCCAGTCGAGGCCCCGGACTCCGGCCAGCTGGCATCCCGCCGCGCAGGAACGGGAGGGCCTCTGGGTTCTCACGCGGATCCGCGATTTTATCGACGACATTGCCAACACGTCGCCGGCCCGGCTTGCCCTGAGTGCGTTCGCTGCTGTCTGCCTGGTGTTCACGTTCCTGCTGTCCCTGCCCATCTCCTCCGCTGCCGGCATTGTCACACCACCCCACCAGGCTTTGTTCACGGCCGTCTCGGCGGTCTGCGTTACGGGCCTGACGGTGGTATCGACGGCCGTGCACTGGTCCTTCTTCGGCCAGCTCGTAATCCTGATCGGCATCTTCATCGGAGGCCTCGGCACCCTGACCCTGGCGTCGCTGCTGGCGCTGATGGTGAGCAAACGCCTCGGTGTTCGCGGAAAAATCATTGCCGCGGAATCCATGAACAACGCCGGCCGCCTCGGCGAAGTGGGTACCCTGCTGCGGATCGTTATCACCACCTCCGTGGTTATCGAGGGAATCCTCGCGCTGGCGCTCATCCCGAGGTTCCTGACCCTGGGCGAGCCGTTCTGGCAATCCGTCTGGCACGGCATCTTCTACGCCATTTCCTCCTTTAACAACGCCGGTTTCACCCCGCATTCGGACGGCATCGTTCCCTATGAGACAGACCTGTGGATCCTGGTTCCGCTGATGCTGGGCGTCTTCCTGGGAAGCCTCGGTTTCCCCGTGGTGATGGTCCTCCAGCAGAACGGCCTGAACTGGAAGAAATGGAACCTCCACACCAAGCTCACCATCCAGGTGTCCCTGATCCTGCTGGTCGCGGGCACGTTCCTCTGGGGGCTGATGGAGTGGGACAACGCCCGGACCATCGGCGGGATGGACCTGGGTGAGAAGATCACGCATTCGCTCTTCGCTTCGGTTATGACGCGGTCCGGCGGATTCAACCTGGTGGACCAGAACCAGATGGAGTCCACCACCATGCTCCTGACCGACGCGCTGATGTTCGCCGGCGGCGGTTCAGCCTCGACGGCGGGCGGCATCAAAGTGACCACCATCGCCGTGATGTTCCTGGCCATCATCGCCGAAGCCCGTGGCGACGCAGACGTGAAGGTTTACGGCAGGACCATCCCCCAGGGCAGCATGCGCGTGGCCATCTCGGTGATCGTCGCCGGAGCCACCCTGGTGTCCGTCTCCGCCTTCCTCCTGCTGCAGATCAGCGGCGCTTCCCTGGACCGGGTGCTGTTTGAAACCATTTCCGCGTTCGCCACGGTGGGGCTGAGCACCAACCTCAGTGCCGAGCTGCCGCCGTCGGGCGTGTATGTCCTCAGTGCCCTGATGTTCGCCGGCCGTGTGGGCACTGTGACGCTCGCCGCTGCCCTGACCCTGCGCCAGCGCAGCCAGTTGTACCACTATCCCGAAGAGAGGCCCATCATTGGCTAGTTCCCCAGACGCTCCCAGGCGCCCCGCCCACAATGCCCCGGTGCTGGTCATCGGGCTGGGCCGCTTCGGTTCCTCCACGGCTGAGCAGCTCGTCAAGCAGGGCCGTGAAGTGCTGGCCATCGAACGCGACAGGACCCTCGTGCAGAAATGGGCGCCGCTCCTGACGCACGTGGTGGAGGCCGACGCCACCAACATCGACGCCCTCCGCCAGCTGGGCGCACAGGAGTTCAGCTCCGCCGTCGTGGGCGTTGGCACGTCCATCGAGTCCTCGGTGCTGATCACCGTGAACCTGGTGGATCTTGGCATCGAGCACCTTTGGGTGAAGGCCATTACACCTTCGCACGGCAAGATCCTTACCCGCATCGGCGCCAACCACGTCATTTACCCTGAGGCCGACGCCGGTGTCCGGGCAGCCCACCTGGTGTCCGGGCGCATGCTGGACTTCATTGAATTCGACGACGACTTCGCCATTGTAAAGATGTACCCGCCGCGCGAGACAGTCGGGTTCACCCTCGACGAGTCCAAGGTCCGGTCCAAGTACGGCGTGACAATCGTGGGCGTCAAGTCGCCCGGCGAGGACTTCACCTACGCCCGACCGGAGACCAAGGTGTCCTCCCGCGACATGCTCATTGTGTCCGGGCACGTGGACCTCCTGGAGCGCTTCGCCGCCCGCCCGTGACCACTGGGCCCTACCCTCGCAAGCTCGGCCAGGTCAACCGAGCTGTTTGGTGATCTCCGCGGCCCTGTCCGCAGCAGCACGTGCACCGGCAGCGATGATGGACGGAATGCCCCGCTCGTCGAAGGTTGCGATGGCCCGTTCCGTGGTGCCGTTGGGGCTGGTCACCGCCTTGCGCAGTGCCGAGGGATCGGCGCCCGGCTCGGCGAGCATAAACCCGGCCCCCGCCACGGTCTCGCGGGCAAGGAGCAGGGACAGTTCGGCGTCGAGGCCCAGCTCCCGGCCTGCGGCGGCCATGGCCTCGGCCAGGTAGAACGCGTAGGCCGGTCCTGAGCCGCTGATGGCCGAAAGCGCGTCCACCTGCTCCTCGGGAACTTCGACGACGGTTCCCGCACCCTGCAGGATGCCCTTGACCTTCTGGAGCTGTTCGGGGGTGCAGTTGGAGCCCGGCGAGACTGACACCACGCCGCGGCCCAGCTTGGCAGGAGTGTTGGGCATGGTCCTGATGACCGGCTGGCCGGCGGGGAGCGCGGCTTCCAGTTGGGCGATGGATACCGCCGCGGCCACGCTGACCACCACTGTATCCGGCGCGAGGGCGTCGCTGATTTCCCTGGCCAGGTCCGTGATGCCAACCGGCTTCACACCCAGAATCACGACGCCGGACCCCTTGGTTGCCTGCTTGTTGTTGTCCGGCTCCTCCTCACCGGCGATCGCCGTGATGCCGTGATGGCGTTCCGCCAATTCCGCGGCACGCTCGGCGCGACGGACGGTGGCGACGATGTCAGCCGGGTCCGTCCCGGCTTCCAGCAGACCGCCTAGGATGGCTTCGTTCATGGACCCACAGCCAAGGAATGCGATTCGGTTGCTCATGGCTCCATCATTGCAGTTCGGCCCTGCCCGTGCAGAAATCCGTTAAGCGGCGGAAACCCGGTAACGGGGAACTCGAAAAATTGGGTTCACAGGTGGCTCACATGTTGAATGCAGCTTCTTCACAAGTGGCGTCCCTAATGTAGTTATTACCTCATTGAGGGTGCGAGTGATGCGGCAGGCATGGGGATGCCTGCCCGGGCACCGGCGTACGCAACAGGTTTTCCCCCATTTTCCTGTCGCGGCCGCCGGTGCTTCCGCGTTTAAGCAGCGAAAGAACCGGTAAGCAGTGGCTTTCTTTTCAGACCGCAGCTTCGATGGCCGCCGGCGCAACGTGCGGGGCGGGCTCCAGGGGCCCGGAGAACACCAGCTGGTCGAGGCGGCGCAGGATCAGGCCTTCGCGGAGTGCCCACGGGCAGATCTTGATCTTTTTGAACTTGAAGAGCTCCAGCGCCGCCTCCGCCACCAATGCACCTGCCAGCAGCTGATGCGCACGGGCTTCTGAAACGCCCGGCAGATGGAGCCGGTCTTCAGCTTTCATGGCCGAGATCCGCTGTGCCCAGACCCCAAGATCCGAGGCGTGCAGGTCGCGCTTGACGTAAGGGCCGGCAGCGCTGGGGGCGGCACCCGCTATCCGGGCCAGCGACCGGAATGTTTTGGAGGTTCCCGCAACGACGTTGGCCCGGCCGAGCCCGTCGAATTCCCGGACGGCGGGCTTGAGGGTGGCCTGGATGTAGCGCCGCAGCTCTTTGACACTCTTGGCCGACGGCGGGTCCTCAGCCAGCCAGTCCCGGGTCAGCCGGCTCGCACCCAAGGGCACAGACGTGGCAACCTCCGGCAGTTCGTCCTGGCCGAAGGCCATCTCGAAGGAACCGCCGCCTATGTCCAGGTTCAGGATGGGTCCGGCGCCCCAGCCATGCCAGCGCCGAACGGCGAAGAATGTCATGGACGCTTCTTCGCTTCCCGTAAGCTCTTGCAGCGTCACGGTGGTTTCGTGCTTGACCCGGGCCAGGACCTCGGGGCCGTTAGTGGCCTCGCGGATGGCTGAGGTACAGAAGGCAAGCAGGTCCTCGGCCTTGTGCCGGGCCGCAAATTCCCACGCTTCCAGCACAAATTCGGTGAGCTCGTGCTGCCCCGCGTCACTGATGCTGCCGTCCGCCTCCAGATACTGGACCAGGGAAAGCGGGCGCTTGTGGGAGGCGAACGGCACTGGCCGCGCGCCTGGGTGGGCATCCACCAGTAGGAGGTGGACAGTGTTGGACCCGATATCGAGGACGCCTAGCCGCATGCTGCCATTATTCCCCGGCGCGGTGGTTCTGGCCCAACCGGCACGTCATGTCAAACCACCCCGGGGAGAACGTCAGTTCTCGGCCGGGTCGGCAGGTGCGCCGTCGGGAAGCTCATCGGCGCGCTTGAAGTCGCGCTTGATGTTGGCAACGCCTTCGGGGTTGATCTCGAAACCGTAGGCTGCGCCCGGGTTGATCACCATGCCCAGCTCCTCGCCGATGTTAGCGATGATGGCAGCACCCTGGGTGCCGAGGACGTTTGGCGCTGCCTCCAGGTACTGCTGGTCCACGCGGCTGGGGTGGGAGAAGACGGCCAGGACGGGATCGCCGTCGGCATTGGCCAGGACCAGCGGCTCCACCTGGGAATCCTCGCCCTCGATGCCGTCCGAGCTGATGATGTAGACCTCGCTGTTCAGGAAGGACAGGATGACGTCCACGGGACTGGCGTCTGGCTGTCCTCCCTGGGCGAGCTTTTCCTCGAGGTCATTAAGCGGAGTGGTGTCGGCAATTCCGGGCTGTTCAGTCATACATCTACCCGACCACGTTGCGGTGCGCTGCGCAAACGTAGCCGCCGCTACTTCTTGGCGGTGGCCTTCTTCTTGGCCGGAGCCTTGCGGGTGGCGGTGCGCTTGACCGGACCCTTGGCCCGTTTCTCGGCGAGGAGCTCAACGGCCTGTTCACGGGTGAGTTCCTCCAGTGAAGTGGCCCGTGGAACGGTGATGTTGGTGATGCCGTCGGTGATGTAGGGGCCGAAGCGGCCTTCCTTCACCACGATGTTCTTCTCCGACACCGGGTCCGGCCCGAACTCCGCCAGCGGCGGCACGGCTGCACGGGCACCGCGCTGCTTCGGCTGGGAGTAGATCTCCAGCGCCTGCTCCAGCGTGATGGTGAAGATTTCCTCTTCTGAGCCGATCGAGCGGGAGTCAGTCCCCTTCTTCAGGTACGGACCAAACCGGCCGTTCTGCACGGTGATGAGGTTGCCTTCGGCGTCCTCACCCAACGCGCGCGGCAGGCTCATCAGCTGCAGTGCCTCGTCCAGGGTCACGGACTCCACGGTCATGGACTTGAACAGTGAACCCGTCCGCGGCTTGGCCTTCACCGGTTTCTTGGGCGGCTTGGGCTTGCCGTTCTTGTAGTACTCCACCGGCTGGTTGGCGATTTGTTCCTCGGTCATCTCGGGGATAACTTCGGTGACGTAAGCGCCGTAGCGGCCGTTCTTGGCAACGATGGTGTGCCCAGTGTGGGGATCGGTGCCCAGCACGCGTTCCTCCGGAGCGGCCGTTTCCATCAGTTCGATCGCCTTTGCGGCGGTCAGCTCGTCAGGGGCGAGGTCCTCCGGCACGTTGGCACGGGCTGACTCCACCACTTCCCCGGTTTTGGCATCCACCGTCGGCAGCGAGCTTTCCAGGTAAGGGCCGAACTTGCCCACACGCAGGGTAATGCCGTCGGCGATGGGAACGGAGTTGATTTCCCGCGCATCGATCTCACCGAGGTTGTTCACAATGCTCAGCAGACCTGGATCGGCGTCTTCGCCGTAGTAGAAGTGCTTCAGCCAGGCGGCACCTACGGCCTGGCCGTTGGCGATCTTGTCCAGGTCGCCTTCCATGTCCGCGGTGAACTCGTAGTCCACGTAGTCGCTGAAGTGCTGCTCCAGCAGCCGGATGACCGAGAAGGCGATCCAGCTCGGGACCAAAGCGGAACCCTGTTTCCGCACATAGCCGCGGTCCTGGATGGTGGAAATGGTGGACGCGTACGTGGACGGGCGGCCGATGCCCTTTTTCTCCAGCTCCGCCGTCAGCGATGCTTCGGTGTAGCGCGGCGGCGGTGAAGTTTCGTGGCCCACTGCGATGATGTCGGAAGCCTTGAGGGCATCGCCCTTGGCGACATTGGGGAGACGGCGGGCTTCGTCCGAGTCTTCGTCGCCGCGGGTCTCGTCCTTGCCCTCCTCGTAGGCCGCGAGGAAGCCGGGGAAAGTGATCACGGTGCCGGACGCGGAGAACTCAGCGTCCCGTCCGTCGGAGGCCACCGCGCCCAGGCGGATGGTCGCCGTCGACCCCTTGGCGTCGGCCATCTGGGAGGCGACGGTCCGCTTCCAGATCAGTTCGTAAAGCCGGAATTCGTCGCCGGAGAGCTGTTTCGCCACCTGCGCGGGGGTGCGGAACGAGTCGCCGGCGGGGCGGATGGCCTCGTGCGCTTCCTGCGCGTTGGCTGCCTTGCCGGTGTACACGCGCGGCGACTGCGGGATGTACTCGGGACCGTAGAGCTCGGAGGCCTGGCGCCGGGCAGCCGTCACGGCCTCGTCACTCAACGCCGAGGAGTCCGTACGCATATAGGTGATGTAGCCGTTTTCGTACAGCCGCTGGGCCACCTGCATGGTGCTCTTGGAGGAAAAGCGCAGCTTGCGGCCTGCCTCCTGCTGCAGTGTGGAGGTGGTGAAAGGCGCAGCCGGACGCCGGGTGTAGGGCTTGGTGTCGACGGAGCGGACGCGGAACTCCGCGCCCTGCAGCCCGGCGGCCAGAGAGGTGGCCAGCTCCTCGTTAAGGTGGGTGACGTTCTTGGACGTGAGGACGCCGTCGTCGTTGAAGTCCCTGCCGCTGGCCACTTTGGCGCCGTCAACGTTGGCGAGCTTCGCCTTGAAGGAACCGGCGTCGGCGCCGAACTGGCCGGTGAGGTCCCAGTAGGACGCAGCCTTGAAGGCCATCCGCTCACGTTCGCGGTCAACCACCATGCGGGTGACCACGGACTGCACGCGGCCGGCGGACAGACCGCGTGCCACCTTGCGCCACAGCACCGGGGAGATTTCGTAGCCGTACAGGCGGTCCAGGACACGGCGGGTTTCCTGGGCGTCCACCAGCGCCGAATCAACGTCGCGCAGGTTGCCCATGGCGCGCTGGATGGCTTCCTTCGTGATTTCGCCGAACGTCATCCGGTACACCGGGACCTTGGGCTTGAGCACTTCCAGCAGGTGCCACGCGATGGCCTCGCCCTCGCGGTCCCCATCGGTTGCGAGATAAAGTTCGTCGGCGTCCTTGAGCGCAGCCTTGAGCTCAGTCACCTTTTTCTTTTTGTCCGCGGACACCACGTAGTAGGGCTTGAAGTCGTGTTCAATGTCGACGGCGAACTTGCCGACCGAGGTTTTCTTCAGTTCGGCAGGGAGCTCCGACGGCTGCGGCAGGTCGCGGATGTGACCAATGGAGGCCTCTACGATGAAGCCCTCGCCCAGGTACTTGGCGATGGTCTTGCTCTTGGCCGGAGACTCCACAATCACGAGTTTCTTGCCGGTTTTGGCCTTGCTTGGCACGGTGCTCCTACAGAAAAAGGTTGCTCGGGCAGATGCGCCCATACTGGCCTAGTTCACCATATTTTGGACAATTTTGCGCATTCATGTGGAAAACAAGGGGGTTATCCGGTAGGCCTTCCGCGCCTTATTCAGGGGCCGGGATCAGGAAGCCGTCGCGGACCAGGTTGGCCACTTCGGCGAGCAAACCAGTCCGGAACGAGCCGGCGTCGAACCCTTCCCCGCCCGCTCCGCCGCCGCCCAGCAGAGCCTCCAGGGCACCGGCAATCTGGCCGGCGCTCAGGTCGCCGTCGCAGGCGGAAATGAATCCGGCGAGTTCCGTGCTGAGGAGGTTGGTCCGGCGCAGGCCTGTGCCCTGCCGGAGCAGGATTACCCCGGGGTGCTCGGCGCCGGGCCGCTGGTGGCGTTCCTCAGTGACGTCGTCCGCCACCAGCAGGTGCGCGTCGCTGATGCTGTTCGCGGACAGCCAGTCCTGGCGCTCCAAAGCCGCGCCCAGGTGGGGCCCAATGGGCTGCTCAATGGGGTACGTGATTTCCTCGAACCGGCTGACCGGTTCCTGTCCGGGAGACAGGGGCCGACGGAGCAGCACCATCCCGAACCCGATCCCTTCCACGTTCCGGGACTCGAAGTCTGCCAAATAGGCCGCGTAGGCGTCCTTGTAATGCTGCCGGTCCCGGCTCTCGGACGCGTCGCGCAGCCACGTCTCGGCGTATTCCTCCGGGCTCACCACTTCGCGCTGGATGAACCAGGCGTCGGCGCCGTCAGGGACCCACCCCTCGGGGCGCTCCTGCCAAGCAGCGCCGGCGGGGACCTCCCAGTTTCCGAGCATCTGTGCCGTGCCGCCGGGAGCGAGTACAGCGGGCAGTCCCGCCACGAGGGCTGCCACAATCTGATCGCCCGGAAGGCCGCCGTCGCGGTAGGTAAATTGCCCGGACGCCTCCTCCCCGGCGCTCCGCGGTGTGATGACGAAGGGCGGGTTGGAGACCACCAGCCCGAATTCCTCGCCGGCTACGGGCTCCAGGAGCGAGCCAACCCGCAGGCTCACCCTGTCCTCAAGCCGGGCCGGATCCACCGACAGTGCCTCGGCGTTAAGCAGGATGTTGAAGCGGGTAAAAGCCAGCGCCCTTTCGGAGATGTCGGTGGCCGTCACGTGCTCGCAGTGGTGCAGCAGGTGGAAGGCCTGGATGCCGCAGCCCGTCCCCAGATCCAGCGTCCGCCTGGTGTGCCGCCGGAACGTGGTCTGCACCAGGGTGGTGGAGGCCTGGCCGATGCCCAAGACGTGATCGTGCCGGAGAACGCCCTCCTGCTGGTGTGCCGCCAAGTCGCTGGCAACCCACAGCTCGGCACCGCCGTTGCCGTCTGCCTTGTCATCTTCGGTACCCTCCCAGCCGTAGGGCCGCAGGTCAGCCTTGGCAGCCATAAGGGTGCCGCCGGGAACGGGCTCCACCAGCCCCAGCAGCTGCAGGCCTTCCGCGCGGATGCCCTTCAGCGCGGCATCGAGCGATTTGCTGGGCTGCGGCTCGGCGAGCAGCCACAAACGGACGACGGCGGCGAGTGCCGCGTTGCCCTCGTCCTGCCGCACCGCCCGCTCGGCAGCCAGCAGAGCCGGGATGATCTGGTCGCGGTTCAGCGCGGCGTAGGCCGATTCGCCGAGGAGCCGGGCGACGCCGTCGAGCGTGTAATCAACCAGGCGCAGGTCCTCGGCAAGTGCCGAAAGCAGCTCCGGGAGGTCGCTGCGGGGAGCGTCGGGGGTGTTGCCGGCGGTGAACTCGTATGGGGATTTAGGCACCGCCCAAGTTTAGTCCGGCGCCGGGAGCTGGAAACCGGGTTAGGCCCTGGACGGGGTAGCGTGGAGGTATGCCAGCACCGCTTTCCATCCTTCCGCGCGCCCGGACGCAGCCTGCCAACACCCGGCGCTTCCCGCTTACGGCCTGGGCACTTGCGGGTGTGGCGGCGGTGGCCCTGGCGGGGTGTTCGCCCGTGGTCTCGATCGAGAACGCGGACGTACCGGAGTGGCGCGCCACTGCGCTGCCAGCCGCCCCTGGCAGCGTTATCGGAGATGCCGGCAAGATCCTCAACCGGGACCGGATTATCCAGGAGGCGGCCAATGTCCCCGCCGGCCGGTACACCCTGACGGCAACCTGCGAGGGCGGCGGCAAGGCCTTCTTCGCGGTGTCGCTGGAAGGGGAGGCTGTGGTGGACGCGGGAGCGGCCTGCAACGGCAGCAAGGAAATCACCAGGATCACTTTGCCGCGGTCCGGCAAACTGGAAATCAGCACCTCCAGCGTGGACTCACCCCTTATTTATGCCTACCAACTGACGCCCGCAGAATAGGTATGGCCCGCAGGAGCGCGCGGGCTTAAAGTCGGACTATGCCCAGCGTGCGGACGTCCTCCGCGCCTTCTCCGGGGCGGACAGCCGGGGTGCCGTTGATGCGGAACCCGGCAGCCGCCGTCGTCCTCGGTGTGCTGACGGCAGGGCTGGCGCTGGGCGGCTGTGAATACTCGTACGACGACGGCCGGACCTGGGGCGACTCTGCCGAGGCCGGGGAGACGGTCGCCCCGGCGCCGGTGTTCACCCGGGACCCGCCACAGCGCGAGCCCGTCAGTGAGGCCGAGCTTGGAGCCTGGGTGGCGCGGACCCTGCCGGACACCGGGCATCCGGTGGTCGATGCAGGAGCCGGGCTGCTGGCCGCGGGCGAGGTGCGGACTGAAACCACCGCCGTGGTGGGAACCGGTACCTATGCGCTGGCGCTGACCTGCCGAAGCCAGCGGCGGGTGACGTTCACCGTAGAGAGCGACTCACTCACCCTGGTGGACCTGGGGCTCCGGTGCGGGGTCAACCGCGAAAACGTCATCTATCTTTCTGCTGAAACTGCCTTGACGATCACGGTGGAGGCCAGGAGGGATGCCAATTACGCCTACCGCCTCCGGCGGCTGTGACACCTGTTTGCCTGGCAGCCTGGCACCTTCCCCGCTTGACGGATTCTAGGCGGTGCAGCCTCCCGGGCACCGCAGGGTTTCCGGGCTGGAAGCGCACTCGGCGCAGTACAGGGTGAGGGTACGGCAACTGGGGTTGGAACAGTTTTCGAACTTGCTGGTGGGGGCCGCGCAGCGGGTGCATTCTCCGATGGTTTTGGCGTCCTCGCTGAACTCGAGGTGCATGCGCTTGTCGAAGACGTACAGCGAGCCTTCCCACAGGCCCTGGTCCTTGAAGGTTTCGCCGTACCGCACAATGCCGCCGTCCAGCTGGTACACCTCTTTGAAGCCGCGGTTGACCATGAGGCTGGAGAGCACCTCGCAGCGGATGCCGCCGGTGCAGTAGGTGACTACAGGCTTGTCTTTGAGGGAGTCGTACTTGCCGGAATCGAGCTCCTTGATGAAGTCGTGGGTAGTGGCGACGTCCGGCACCACCGCGTCCTTGAAGCGGCCAATCTGGGCCTCGAACGCGTTCCGGCCGTCGAAGAAGACCACCTCTTCGCCGCCCTGCTTCTTGGCGTCAACGAGTTCGTGCAGCTCTTCGGGCTTGAGGTGGGTGCCGCCGCCGACCACGCCGTTGGCGTCAACCTTGAGTTCGCCCGGCGCACTGAAGGAGACGATCTCATCGCGCACTTTGACGCTGAGCCGCGGAAAATCCTCCGCGCCGCCGTCGGACCATTTGACGTCGATGCCGTGGAACCCCTTGTATTCACGGGTGGTCTTGAGATACTGCTTGACGGCGCCGATCTCGCCGCCCACCGTGGCGTTGATGCCGTCCGTGGAGATGAGGATGCGGCCGGTCAGCCCCAGCTTCTCGCAGAGCGCACGCTGCCAGAGCCGCACCGCTTCCGGGTCCGCGATGGGGGTAAAGCCGTAAAAGAGCACAATTCGGTTCAAAGCCACGTATTTAAGGGTACCGGCTTGGCTTCCGGCAACCTCCCCGTCCCGTTCGTCCGGGCACTCCAGGAGGACAGCATCCTGGCTCATCACAATTGCATAAGCACCGGGTTTCTGCCCTGCCTACCCCTGTTGCTTGTGACCGCGCTGGAATAGTCTCATCCCATGAGCCCGGAAACCATGGTTAACGACATCACTGGCCTTCTCGAAGTATGGGTGGCCGGCTGGGCAGGTTGTCGCGGGTACCGGACATCCTCCGAAGGCCGGTTCCCCGCCGCACTCCGCGCTGACACCACCGGCGAATGGGAGTTCTTTGGTTCCGAGCCCACGGATGTGGAATTTGCGGCTTTGGCTGCGAAGACGGCGGAAGTGCCGGCCAGGGGCCTGACCATCCTGACCAATGACCTTGCCCGCTTCTCCGTCCTTGCCCTGCAGCATGGGCTCAACGTCACCTCCGATTCCCAGGCCATGATGATCGTGGATATGGAGACCCAGGATGCTGAGGATCCCTGGCTTTCGGATGACGATCTGGCCCTGACTACATCAGTGCAGGACGGTGTGCACTACGCGGTGGTCCGGTCCGGGGATACTCTTGCCGCCAGCGGCCGTGTTTTTGTGGTGGGCGAAACCGCAGTGTTCGACAAAATCATCACAGAACCGGCCTTCCAGCGGCGTGGACTGGGCAGTTTCATCATGCGGGCACTGGCGGCGAAGGCTTTTGAACATGACGTACAAACTGGCCTGCTCCTGGCTTCCCTGGACGGCCAAAAGCTTTATTCCCACCTGGGTTGGACCACCGTCTCACGCGTGCTGATGCTTTCGGCATCCCGCGACGGGGCCGACCTGTCCCTGAGCTGAGCACGCGTCACCGGCCCGGCTCGCCCGGTTACCCCTAGGGCGAACCGGGCCTGCTGGTCAGTTGCGGGGTGAAAGAATATTGGGGTGAACCCCCATGACTCGCTGATTCCCTTGCTGGGCCGCGGCCCGGACCCGGAACAGCTCCGTCATGTCCGCACCATCCCTGCCCGCGAAGCCGTCCACGAGCAGTGGCCGGGCTGGGTTCACCCGGATCTGGTGGCTGCTTATGGTTCGCTTGGCGTCCAGGAGCCTTACCGCCATCAGGTTGAAGCGGCAAACACCGCCCACGGCGGGGAACATGTTGTGGTTGCCACCGGGACCGCCTCCGGAAAGTCCCTCGCCTATCAGTTGCCGGCGCTGGATGCCATCCACCGCTCGGAACTGCGGGTTCTTGCCGACCCCGGAAAGATCCACGACGACGGCGCCGTCACCCTCTATTTGTCCCCCACCAAGGCCCTCGCGGCCGACCAGCTGAACGCCATCAGGGCGTTGAAACTGCCCACGGTCCGCGCGGAAACCTACGACGGCGACACCGACCCGGCTTCCCGGCGGTGGATCCGCGACCACGCCAATTTCATCCTGGCCAACCCGGACATGCTGCACTTCGGCATCCTTCCCAACCACGCCTGGTGGGCGGGGTTTTTCCGCCGCCTTCGCTACGTGGTCGTGGACGAGGCGCACAGCTACCGGGGCGTTTTCGGCTCGCACGTCGCCAACCTGATGCGCCGCCTGCGGCGGATCTGCGCGTACTACGGCGCGGGCTCGGCCTTCCCCGAACCTGTTTTCATCGCGGCTTCAGCGACCGCTTCCGAGCCTGACGTTTCCTTCGCCCGGCTTATCGGGGCGCCGGTCAAAGCGGTGTCGGAGGATGGTTCACCGCATGGTGCCACCACGGTGGCGTTCTGGGAACCTGCCCTGACCGAACTAAAGGGCGAGAACGGTGCCAACGAGCGGCGCACCGCCGTCGCTGAAACTGCGGACCTGCTGGCGAACCTGGTGTCAGCGCAGATCCGCACCATCGCCTTCATCAAGTCCCGGCGCGGAGCCGAGACCATCTCGTCCATCACCAAACGCCTCCTGGACGAGGTGGATCCGAGCCTTCCGCAACGTGTGGCTGCCTACCGTTCCGGGTATCTTCCGGAGGAACGCCGGGCGGTGGAGAAGGCGCTGCGCTCGGGCAGGCTCCTGGGTGTTTCAAGCACCTCCGCCCTGGAGCTGGGCATCGACATTTCCGGGCTGGACGCTGTCCTGGTGGCCGGCTGGCCAGGCACCAGGGCTTCGCTTTTCCAGCAGATCGGGCGGGCCGGCCGTGCCGGGCAGGACGCCATCGCCGCGTTTGTTGCCAGCGACGATCCGCTGGACACATTCCTGGTGAACCATCCGGAAGCCATCTTCGATGTCTCGGTGGAAGCTACCGTCTTCGACCCGTCGAATCCGTACGTGCTGGGCCCGCACCTGTGCGCCGCCGCGGCCGAACTTCCGCTCGGTGTCGGCGAGCTTGAGCTGTTCGGGAGCACCGCGGAAGGACTCCTGGACCGCCTGGTAGCCCAAGGATATCTTCGTCGCCGGCCGGCCGGCTGGTTTTGGACGCATTCCCAGAGCGCCGCGGCAATGGTGAACCTGAGGGCCGACGGGGGCGGGCCGGTGAGCATTGTTGACGCTGACACCGGCTCCCTCCTCGGGACGATGGACTCTCCCCAGACCCACTACCAGGCGCACACCGGTGCTGTTTACATTCACCAGGGCGACAGCTACGTGGTGGAGGACCTCAACGAAGACGACCACTGCGTAGTGGTCCGCCGAGCCAACCCGGACTACTACACCACGGCGCGGGATGTGACCCAGATCGAGGTGCTGGAAACCCAGCGCAGCGCAACGTGGGGTGACGTTTCGCTGCACTTCGGCGACGTGAAGGTCACCACACAGGTGGTCTCCTTTCAACGCAAGGCCCTGATTTCCAACGAGATCCTCGGCGAGGAACCACTCGATCTTGGCGCCAGGGAACTGTTCACCAAGGCCGTATGGTTCGTGGTGGACAACCGGTCCCTCGCAGCAGCCGGACTGATCGAAGCGCAGTTCCCGGGCGCCCTGCACGCGGCGGAGCACGCAGCCATCGGACTCCTTCCCCTGGTGGCCTCCAGTGACCGGTGGGACATCGGTGGTGTATCCACTGCCCTGCATGCCGACACCGGGGTGCCCACCATATTTGTGTATGACGGGCACCCGGGCGGGGCCGGCTTTGCCGAACGCGGTTTCGACAAGGCCAAGGTGTGGCTGGCCGCGACACGGGACGCCATCAAAGCCTGCGAGTGCGAATCCGGCTGTCCCTCCTGCGTCCAGTCGCCCAAGTGCGGGAACAAAAACAATCCCCTGGACAAGGCGGCCGCAGTCACCCTGCTCGATGTCCTGCTCAAGGACGCCACCGAAGCCAGCGCGCTGAGTGTGGAAGCCCCGCGCTGACAGTGAACCACCGCTTGCTTCGCGGGAGATCGCCTTCCTGGGAAGCTCCGCGCGTGCCAGGGAGCGCCCCCTCGTGGGAGGACCAGCCAGCTAAGGGGGAGGTCCCGCCCGGGCGCGGCCGGTGGCTGTGCCCACGATGGTCCTTTCCGTCAGCTCAGTCATGACTTCAAGGGTGTGGCCCTCCCCTTCGGAGCAGCTGAGCACGGCGGCAGCATGCCGTGCAGCAACTTCCGCGGCCACCGTACAAGGATTCCCGTCCGTGACGCCGCGCAGGGCATCCGCCCCGGCGAGCGCAGCAAGATCAGCGGCGGCGGCTGCCCTGCTGGCCATCACAGCCGACTGCGCCAGAAGCAGCAACAGCGCCATGGCCGTCATCACCACCAGGGCCAGTCCCGCGGCCAAGACCGTCCCGGATCCGCGTTCCCGGCGGTCCGGTCCTTGCTTCGCCGGCGCGGTGGACTTTCGTTGCACAGCGCTCCTTCCTGTTGTGCTGCACCAGCCCTTCATCCGGCGCCTGCCCCGGCCCCCGCCCCGGCAGTTAGCAGTGCGTGCGAGCGTGCGACTGCTGTTTCGCTGCGGGTCGACGCACGGGCCGTCAGCGTCCAGGGAATTGCTGCCCCCAGCGGGCCACCGACCCGGTCAGTGACGGTGACGTTGAGCCACTCGCCCTCAGTTGCGACAACCGCCGAGGCTGACGCGCCCGAGAGGGTCTTAACGATCCGTTCCACCGAGGCGGAATCGTCACCGCGGGCCAAGGCCCTGGCGCCGGCGCGTGCTCCCTCTTCCAACCGCAGCTGGGTAACACCGGCCGCGGCACCTGTGAGGAGCATGGCAAGCAGCAGCAGGACGGCAGGCAGCGTCACGGCAAACTCTGCGGTGACGGCACCGCGGGATTTGACCAGCCGCCAGCTCCTTCTTCTGTGCCAACGATCCCCTGGCCCGCGACGACCGGCCGCTTCCGCCATCAGCCACTGGCCCTTCTGGTTGCTTTCACCCGGAAGCAGGCGAAGGAGCGCGTCCGGTGCGCAGGTCATGGCAAGGCCAGCGCCGTGCGGATCAGATTCAGCAGGAACCCCCGTACTTCCTCGCTGCGGAGGATGAAGACCAGCAGCCCGGCAAAGCCGACAGCGGCGAGAGTGGTGATGGCGTACTCCGCGGTGGCCATCCCTGCTTCCGACCCCAACAGCCGGCGCATACCCGAACGGTTGCGGGCAGCAGTTACTCCGGGGTAAAGCTCCACGACGTTGGCCGGCTGCGAAGGAGTGCCGGAGTGTTGCGGGTAAGCGGACTGGCCGCCGGTGATGCGTCGCTTTGTGTTCGATCGGGCTGCTGCGAGCGCTGCTGATCCAGCGGCGTAGTGGCGGTCCTGATTGATGGACATGGGGTGCTTCCTTTCTGTGGGCCGGCAGGGTTGCCGGCTGCTTCGACTCTTCCGGGCCCCGCCCGGAGCGATAAGGCCAGCGCTTGTGTAAGTGGAAAAGTCAGGTCTGTTCCTCGTTGTGGAGGGAAAGAGCGGGGCCGTGTCAGTCCGGTGACGTCTCCGGCTGGCGGCCTTGATCCGGCTGATAACCCTGTCCCGGCTACGATCCGGACGGCACCAGGGCAAGCAGGACGGGTACTACGCCGAGGCAGATGAAGGCCGGCAGTGAACACAGGCCCAGCGGGACCACCAGCTTCACGCCCAGCGAGGCTGCCCGCTTTTCGGCAGCGCGGAACCTTTCGCGGCGGAGCCTGGCGGCTTGGGCGTAGAGAATTGCCGAGGACGGGGCACCCGTCAGCGCCGCGAACCCCAAAGCGTCCCGCAGCTCGATAATTTCGGGCAGCCGGACAGCAGAGCTGCGCCACGCGGTTTCCCAGTCCGCTCCAATCGCGAGCGCCGAAACAACCGGCCGGAGGGCCTCCCTGTACCGCACGGAGGCAGAGGCTGATACCAGTTCGAGGGAGCGCCCAATGCCGGACCCGGCGTCCAGCATGGCCGCCACGAGTTCGAGCATCATGGCAGTGTCCTTCAGGCCATCAGGACCTGCCCGGTTCCGAGGCCGCCCGTCCGCGTCCGGCGCGGTGTCCGAAGGCCCGATCTCCCCCGGCGCCAGGTGGAGCAGCCGCCTCCGAATACTGCCTTGGCCCGGACACAGGAGACAGGCGGCCCCGGCCATGGCGAGGAAGAGTGCTAAACCCAAAATACGAGGATCGGTCATGGTGCCCCCACGCCGGCCGCTGCTGCCACCAGCTTTGCGGACCACACCCTGCCCGCCACAGTCAGCGCAATCCCGGCTGCCAGCGTTGCGAGCCCCAGCGGAGTACCCAGCAGTATGCCCAGCGGGTCCACGCCAAGGGCGATTCCCAGGCCCAGCCCCATGAGCGGAAGCCAGGTCAACAGATTGACCGTGGCCTTGGGCCCGGCCAGGGCGGTCTGCCGGGCGGCGTCGGCGTCGTCCTCCACCTCGAGCTGAGCCGCGAACCTCGTGAGCACGTCGGCCAACGGGCAGCCGCTTGCTTCTGCGATGTCAAAGCACGCTGCCAGTTCCGACCAGATCCGGAATTCCCTGTCTGGCCTCGGGAAGGCCGCGGGTAAAGAACGGCGAATGGCGTTCGATACCGGAGTTCCGGTCCCGGCAGCAGCGCGGGCTGCGGCCAGCATTGCAACCGATCCTCCGGTCAGGCCGCTGGCCCTCAGTCTTCCCGCGTCTGCATCTACCGCGTCGGACGTTGATGCGGGTTGCATCCCGGGACCAAGCCCGGACGCCGAGGTGCCCGTGGACCCGTGCGGGGTGGCAGCGCCGTACACAAACCACAGCTCGTCCCACAGCCGTACGGGGGTTCGCCCGCCTTTGAGCAGTGCGGCCAGTTGCTGAACCACAAGGGTCATGGGTACCGCGGCACCAGGTTCTGCCGCTTTCCTGCCGCCGGGCCTGGACCCTCGGAGCCGAGGAAACCAGATCCTGCCAGCCATTAAACGGTCAGAACCACCAGTTGCACGGCGGAACCTCGCTGGCGCGCCCCGGGCCGGGCGAAGAATCATCACCGCAGCCAGCACCAGGGCACCGGCAAGAACAGCCGTCACAGAGATTCCCCCGGATCGAATCCGAGCCGGCCGGCGAGGGCCGGCCATCCGGGGCCCGGAACGGGGACGCCTGCAGCTGCTTCCAGCGCAGGCAGGACGCGCAGACCGTCGGGGCCGTCATTGATGACGCCAACACAGGTCACTTCCCTGCCGCGGATGGTCCGTTCGACATGGATCACTACGTCCAGGGCGCTGGACGCCTGAAGCCGTACCCCGTCCGGGCTCAAACCGGCCAACGCACCAAGTGCGGTAAGACGCGCCGGAACTGCCGTGGCAGTGTTCGCATGGATGGTTCCGCCCCCGCCGCTGTGGCCGGTGTTCATTGCAGTGAGCAGTTCCCGTACCTCCGCACCACGGCACTCCCCCACCACCAGCCGGTCAGGCCTCATGCGCAGGGCCTGCCGGACAAGTTCGCCCAGGCCCACTTCCCCGCCGCCTTCAAGATTTCCGTGCCGGGATTCAAGGGAAACCACATGCGGATGGACCGGGTTCAGTTCAGAAGCATCCTCAATGAGGACCAGCCGCTCCTCCGGTGCGCAGAGCCCCAGCAAGGTGGACAGCAGCGTGGTCTTGCCGGACCCGGTGGCTCCACTGATCAAGAAAGTCAGCCGATGCTCCAGCACCCTCACCAAAACGTCCTTGACGAGGGGACCGAACAGGCCGGCCGCCTGCAGTTCCTCCATCGTGAATACACGCTCGCGGCGGATCCTGATACTGAGCAGAGTACCTGCGGTGGACACCGGCGGCAGCACCGCATGGACACGGTAACCGCCCGGCAACCGCACATCCACGCAGGGGGAGCCGTCATCCAGGCGCCGCCCGCCGGCAGCAACCAGCCTGCAGGCGAGCGCCCGCAGCTGCGTCTCGTCGCCAAAAACCACGGGAACGCGTTCAATGCCCCGGCCACGGTCCACCCACACAGCGTCCGGTGCATTCACAAAGATGTCCGTGACTGCCGGGTCGCGGGTGAGCACCTGCAGAGGTCCCAGGCCGTTCAATTCGGCGCTGATCCGCTCCACCGCCGCGAGCGAACCCGCCGTGCCCAACAACCTCCCCGTGGCCTGCACCGCGGCTGCCACCCGGGAGGGAGTCACCACCCCGGCGTCCGCCATCATTGACTCGCGGACCGATTCCAGCAGCCCGGAGTCCAGCGGCAGGCGGGCATCCCGGCGCGGATCATGGCGCTGGCCCTCAAGGTTCCGGGTACGCCGCCGCAGACCATCCGCCTGCCCGGCTCCATGAGAGGAAGGTTGCTGCTTCATCCGGGCTCCCCTGCCGGCAACTCGTCCCCGAGGGAATCGAGCACCGAGGCAGCAAAGTGCCGGACACTTCGACGCTTGCCCAGGTCCAGGAGGCGGCCGGACTCCATGGCCGCACTGACACCGCGCAGCTCAGGTACGCGTCCCAGCACGGGAAGCCCGATGGCCTCGGAAATCAGTGAGCCGTCCAGTGCGGCGCCCGGCCTCCCCCGCACCAGGAGTGCAGCCTCAATCGGCGGAAACTCCTGCAGCAGCCGTACCGCCGCAACGGCCGCCTTCAGCTGCGCGGGAACCACCATCATGATGCGGTCACAGTCCCAGCCATAGGCCAGCAGCGGCCCTGTCCCCCTGCCAATGTCGACGACAACGAGCTCATAGCCACGGCGCGCGGCATCGAGGACCCCGGCGGTGGTAGCAGCTGCCACGGGAACAGGCTGTTCCCGGCTGGCTGGCCAGGACAGGAACGAGAACCCTCCTGAGACGGGCAGCGAATCAGAAAGCTGGCCGGGATCGATGCTGCCGCGGGCTTCTGAGAGGTCAGGCCAGCGCAGGCCGGCGCTCTCTTCCGCGGCAATGGCAAGTTCCAGCCCGCCACCCCATGGGTCGCCGTCAATCAGCAACACGCTGGCCCCCATCCCGGCGGCCGCCTGTGCTATCCAGATGGCGGCCGTGGTGGCTCCGGCCCCGCCGCACCCGCCGGT
The DNA here is from genome assembly GCF_030817075.1 of Arthrobacter sp. V1I9. NCBI lineage: Bacteria > Bacillati > Actinomycetota > Actinomycetes > Micrococcales > Micrococcaceae > Arthrobacter > Arthrobacter sp. V1I9. Next base: position 542,821 of record NZ_JAUSYU010000001.1, on the reverse strand, counting down.
CACCCCGAGGATGAGTCCGCCAGGGCCGGGCGACCGGGAGCGGCTCAGGTGGTCGGCGAGCCACGCGGCGGCATCCGGCAGCACTGCCACCCGCTCGGCGCCGAGGGCGGCAGCGAGGTGCCACAGGCTGTCCCCTTCACCATCCAGCCCAACCAGGACTGCCGGTGCCTGCCGTCGGGGCGGCAGTTCCCGGATGTCACTTCCCACCAGAACTGCCGCCGTCCCGTCCCAATATCTGCCCGCCTCAAGTGCATCGGCCACAACTCGAAGGCGGGCTCCGGCCGCAGCGACAATACGCTCCACTTCCGCGCGCAGAAAGGGGGATGAGGTCACCAGCAGCACTTCTTCCGCACCGTCCGGCAGCCAGGCCTCGCCATTCTCTACCGAATTCCCGGCGTAAGCGGCCGCGCCCGGCGGGGGCGCATCTGCAACCCGCCGGGACGAGGGCACGGACCGGCTTGGATCAGAGTGGGAGGGGGTCAGCTGGTGCCTGCTCATGGAGCCACTGTCCACCCGCTGCCCCGCTTGGATAAGGAGACCGGGCCCGTATGTGGATAGCGCCCCTTTCAACAGCCCTGTGCAGGAAAAGTCGCCCGGCTTGAGGGGCCTCGCAGACAAGGCAGAATTGGAGCATGTACCTCCTGCTGGCCGCCCACCCCCAGGGCGCGGTCCTGCAGGAACTCACACAGGCCGGCCACCCCCACCCCTCCAACCCGGAACCCCGGCCTGTTCCCGCAAGTGAACTGCCCGCCGTCGTACGCGGCCTGGAACGCCGGCGGCAGGGCGGGCCTCCCCGCTGGATCTGGCACCGGACGCAGGACTGGTACCCGTCCCTGCTGGCATCCGGGGTGGAACTGGACAGGTGCCATGACCTGGGTTTGTGCGGAAACATCCTGGCCCATTCGCAGTTCACAGCGCACACCGAATATGCTCTGAACGCGGACCGGGTCACCCTCGACGACCCGCAACAGCCGCCCCGGGTCCTCCAACCGCCTCCGCCGCCACCCGAACAAGGCGCCCTTTTCGATGATCCGGGCACCGGCGTCGAAACCCGGCACACGCTGGAGGACCTCCGGGAGGAATACGCCGCCCAGCAGATAGCCCTGGCGTCCGTCAGCCCCGAGGAGAACCGGCGCAACCGGCTGCAGCTGCTCCTGGCCGCGGAATCGGCCAGCGCCATGATCGCCGCCGAGATGCAGCACGCCGGCGTCCCTTGGCGGGAGGACCTGCATGAGGAGATCCTGGCTGATTATCTCGGGCCCCGACCGCCCATGGGCCACCGCCCGGCGAAACTTGAGGCCTTGAACCTCGAACTGCGCGGCCTGTTGAACGCGCCAACCCTGAACCCGGATTCCCCGCAGGACCTGATGCGGGCCCTCCACCGGAACGGGATCGAAGTCAAGAGCACCCGGCAGTGGGAGCTGCAGGAATCCAAGCACCCCGCCATAGCCCCGCTCCTGGCCTACAAAAAACTTTCGCGGCTGCACGCGGCCAACGGCTGGGCCTGGCTTGATGCGTGGGTGGCCGGTGGCCGCTTCCGCCCTGAGTACGTTGTGGGCGGCGTGGTTTCGGGCCGCTGGGCGTCCAGGGGCGGTGGTGCCCTGCAGATACCGCGCCAGATCCGCGGCGCCGTCCACGCCGATCCCGGCTACAAACTGATCGTCGCGGACGCCTCACAGCTCGAACCCCGCGTCCTGGTGGCGCTGGCAAAGGACTCGATCATGGCCGAGGCCGCCAGGGACCAGGACCTCTACGCAGGCATCGCCGCCAAAGGGTTCGGCGGCGACCGCTCGAAAGCGAAAGTAGCGCTGCTGGGTGCCATGTACGGAGCCACCTCCGGTGAAGCCGGGCGCCTCATGCCGCAGCTCGCCAGGACGTATCCCCGGGCCGTGGACTTCGTGGAACGGGCGGCCCGCGCCGGCGAGTCCGGCGGAACGGTCACCACCAGGCTCGGCCGCAGCTCCCCGCCGCCGTCGGAACGCTGGTTCCAGAGCCAGCGCTCGTCGTCGGCGGAGGAGCAGCGGCGGGCGGAATCAATTGCCCGTTCCAGGGGGCGTTTCACACGGAACTTCGTGGTCCAGGGCTCCGCGGCGGACTGGGCAGCGTGCTGGCTTGCGGAATTACGACGGCGGCTGCGCGCCTTGGCCGCGGAAGGTCCGGCCCGGGCGGAGCTTGTTTTCTTCCTCCACGACGAAGTGATGGTCCACGCGCCTGAGGACCTGGTGGACGCCTGTATCAAAGCAATCGAGGATGCCGCGGGCGCGGCCAAGGACCTGCTGTTCGGACCTATACCTGTGGAGTTTCCAGTGAGTGTGGCGGTGGTTGATTCCTACGACCACGCAAAGTAGGACCTCCCCTGAACGGGCACCAGAAGCCCTCCAAGGCGACATTTGTCGAGAAAAGTAACCTACCCGGCGGTAGCTCGCCGGGTCCCCGTGACCCGGGATACAGTCGTGTGGTGACTGAAACAGATCGGTCCAGAGGTTGATGCAACGACGCACACCAAGGGGAGGTCCGGCACATGGCGGGCAGGTTTGAAATTCATCGGGTAGGGGACGAGTCGTACCGGCTTCGGCTGACGGACGGAGAGGGCAACATCGTTGCCGTCTCCCCGAACTTCAAGTCCCTCAATACATTGCTGGAGGGCGTCAACGCCATGCGGGAGAACGCGGCCACGGGAATCGTGGTGGATCTCCGCCAGCAGCAGGCCTGACACCCGTCGAGGCGAAAGAAGCCGGCCGGGGCCAGCAACCCGGACGTTAGACACCCATCGGGTGGACCCTGCTCCGGTCCCAGGGCACAGCCCAGCCGAGCTGTTCAAATAGGCCATTCAGGACAATTCCGGTAAACCCCCACACCACCACGCCATTGACGGTGAAAGCCGGGCTGTCGAAAGTGCGCCCGGCCCGGTGGACTGTGGCCATGACCCTGTTGTCCGGGTCCAGCAGGTCCCGCACCGGGACCCGGAACACCTGGGCAGATTCGGCATAGTCCACCACATGGACGGGCGACGGCGACTTCCACCACCCGAGCACTGGGGTGACGAGGAAGTTGCTGTGGGCAAGGCCAAGCTCCTGAAGGGTGCCCAGCACCTCGACACCGTCTGAGTCCAGGCCCGTTTCCTCTTCCGCTTCGCGCAAAGCTGCCTGTACCGGCGTTTCCCGGGCGTCAATGCCGCCGCCCGGAAACGCCATCTGGCCGGGGTGGGATCCTAAGGTGTGGGCCCGCTCCAGCAGCAGGACATCCAGGTCCGCCGGTGCCAGCGGTTTCCCGGAAACCGCCGGAACGTCGTCCAGTGCACCGAAAAGCATCAGGACGGCAGCCCTGCGCGCCCGTTGCGCATCAACGGTGAGGGCGGCCCACAGGGGATCAGGGGACGCCGCGGATCCGGCCTCTGCCCTGCGGGCCAATTCGATCAGGTCTTCACGCGCGCTCAAGGTGTCCTCTTCTGGGATTCCATCCTGATTTCGGCGGCCCTGTCCGTTTCGGCCAACAGTTGAGACAGCAGGGCTTCGTTGCCCGGGGCGAGCTCGTACTTGAGCAGCTTGGCTGCCTTGACGGGGTCCGTTTCGCCCAAGCCGTAGCTGGGGCACCAGTTCGCCACGGGGCATGCACCGCACGCGGGCCTCCGGGAGTGGCACACCCGCCGCCCGTGGAATACCACCCGGTGGGACAGCATGGTCCAGTCCCGTTTTTCGAAAAGTTCGGCGACGTCGTACTCGATTTGGACCGGGTCCTCGGATGTCGTCCAGCCGAACCTGCGGGCGAGGCGGCCAAAGTGGGTGTCCACTGTAATGCCGGGGATGCCGAAGGCGTTGCCGAGCACGACGTTGGCAGTCTTCCGGCCCACGCCCGGCAGCGTCACCAGGTCCTCCAGGCGCCCCGGCACCACGCCGTTGTATTCGTCCACCACCCGGGTGCACAACGCGATCAGGTTCCGTGTTTTGGCGCGGAAGAACCCCGTGGGCTTGATAATTTCTTCCACCACGGCCGGATCCGCTTCCGCCATGGACCTCGGATCCGGGAAACGTGCGAACAGCAGGGGCGTAACTTGGTTGACGGTGACGTCCGTGGTCTGCGCTGACAGGACAGTGGCCACCAGCAGTTCAAACGGGCTGCGGAAATCAAGCTCCGCGTGGGCGTAGGGGTACTTTTCGGCCAAAGCCCTGTTGATGCGCCTCGCCCGCCGCTTCAGGCCAAGCATCGACTCCGCGGAGACCACGGGCATGCCCGGAGCCGGGCCGGAGGGTGCTGCCACTCCGCCGGCCCTTGAAGCCCGGGGCGAGGCCATGTGTTAGCCGCGCTCGATATTGGTGAGGTCGCGCAGCACGCCCAGCCGTCCATCGGTGTGCTGGACCAGGAACTCGTGTCCGCGGTCTTCGAGGGCGAGCACCCAGCCGCCCGGCTCAATGACGAAAGCGGGGGCCCCGGTGCGGGGGTCGAAGGCTGTACGGTGCTGCGCCACAGCAAACCAGAAAGCCTCGTGGATGGGCTGTTCCTCTGATTCCTCGGGCCGGCTTGACGGGTCCACCGTTGCCCCGATGGGCTCTTCGACACGGACCTGCTGGTGCACCGCCGTAGCGGCGGGCGGCTCCCATGTCCCCTGGGCCGCAGGCGCCGCCGTGGCGCCGCCGTCGTGTTGGCCGGCAGACTGCTGGGCCGCAGACTGATGGGCCGCAGCAGCCGAGGCACCCGGGCCGGCAGCAGCACCGGCCGTGGGGATGTCTCCCAACTGCGTCTCTTCCGCCGCCGGAGCTGCGGAGGGACGGACGACGTCGGCGGCCTGGGTTGCAGGCCCCGGGTCACCTGCGGAGGTGAAGTCGGAAACCTCGGGTGCGGTTGAAACCGGGGCAGCGCCCGTGGCCCCGGCGGCGGGCGCCGCAGTGGGAACCGCTGCTGTTGCGGGTGCGTGGTGCGAGGTGCCCGGCTGGACGGCGGAGGAACCGGCTCCGGCACCGCCGAACAGCGCTCCGCCTGCTGCCTTGGCAGCGGAAGCGGGCACAGCCTTGCTGGAGTCTGCCTTGCCTGACTCAGCCTTCGGCGGTTTGGGCGCCCGCGGCTTCTGGACGGGAACGGCTGCTTCCCGGGCCACCACATGCGCCGGGGCTTCGGTCCGGCCCTGGAAGTCCGGGGAGATGTACGGAAGGAACCGGCCGAGGACCGTCACGGCGAAAAGCACCACGGCCCCGATCAGGCCCACCAGGAGACTGGGAACGTAGGCTCCGGCCACGGACAGGAAGAAAAAGGCGACGGCGAAAGACGCCACCACGGAAGCGAACTGGTCAATGGACAGCGAACCGATGCGGATCTTCGTGCCCGGCGCCAGCCTCCGCGCGGCAAAGAGGGCGCTCACTGCCAGGGGCAGGACGATGCCCAGCCCCAGGAAGAAGAGGTTGTTCAGGTTCCACAGGTTGTACCGCCCGCCGAACATGGGGAGCAGGGAAGCAACGAACAGGATTACGGTGGCGGCAAACACGGCGAGGTCGCGGATGGTGAATGGACCGAGCACCGCCTGGTGGGCGTTCGCGCCGCCCTTCAATCCGGTTGTGGCCTGTTGGCTGGTGCCCGAAGCCGGGCCGGCGCCGGTGGTGCTGGAGCCTGCCTCCGTATCGGGGCCAATTTTATGGCCAAAGCTCTGCTGGTTCATTCTGTTCTCCTTAGCGTGGCGGCACCAGGGCTGGTGGCCCCGAAACCGTGCCGTCTTAAAGCGGATCCGACCCGTCCCGGGCGCTTGCCCGGGGCGGGGAGGGCGGTCCGCAGTGAAGTCACAATTCCATCTCAGCCTAGTCAACAGCCTGACTGATCACTAGCTGGGCACGGCGCGGAATGCCTGCCGGAGGTTGGGCCTGCAGCCATTCATCGCTTAATAAATGCCGTTCACGGGGTGGTCTGTGACACCGCACACATGCACTGCCGGGCAAGCATTAGTCTTGATTCCGGAACGGCTCTTTGCGGAAGTCCGTACCCAGCAGGTGCCCGGCGTCGTGCAGGCGGCGGAGCCCGGCGGCGGATCTCCGCGCAGCAAAGATCGATGAATGATGAGGTTCACATGTCCCACGACACTTCAAGCTCCACGGCCACCGCTCCTTCAGGCTCGGGGCAGGGCGGCCAGCAGGGCGATGCCTTTGAAAACCTGCTTCACGAGACCCGGGCGTTTCCACCGTCTCCTGAGTTCGCTGCTGACGCCGTTGTCACCGCCGGGGAGTATGAGGAAGCTGCTGCTGACCGTCCCGCTTTCTGGGCGAAGAAGGCCCGGGAGCTGCTGACCTGGAGCAAGGACTTTGACCAGGCACTTGACTGGTCCAACCCGCCGTTCGCGAAGTGGTTCGTGGGCGGGGAAGTCAACGCCGCCTACAACGCGCTGGACCGGCATGTGGAGAACGGACGCGGTGACCGGGTGGCCATCTACTTCGAGGGCGAACCCGGCGACACCCGCACCTACACTTACTCCCAGCTCACCGAAGAGGTGAAGAAGGCCGCCAACGCCTTCGAGTCCCTGGGCGTGGTCAAGGGTGACCGGGTGGCCGTCTACCTGCCGATGATTCCCGAAGCAGTCATCACCCTACTGGCCTGCGCCCGGATCGGTGCCGTGCACTCGGTGGTGTTCGGCGGCTTCTCCGCGGACGCCCTGCGGTCCAGGATCGACGACGCCGAGGCGAAACTGGTGGTCACCGCTGACGGCACCTACCGGCGGGGCAAGCCCAGCGCCCTGAAGTCCGCGGTGGATGAAGCGTTGTCCCGCCAGGGAGATGCAGATGGCCACACGGTGCAGAACGTGGTGGTGGTCAAGCGCAACGGCCAGGACGTGGACTGGCACGAGGGCCGGGACCACTGGTGGGCCGACACCGTGGACGCCGCCTCCCCCGAGCACACCGCGGTGGGCCATGATTCCGAGCACCCGCTCTTCATCCTCTACACCTCCGGGACCACCGGGAAGCCGAAGGGCATCCTGCACACCACCGGCGGGTACCTCACCCAGACCGCGTACACGCATAAGGCAGTGTTCGACCTGCACCCGGACACGGACGTGTACTGGTGCACGGCCGACGTCGGCTGGGTCACCGGCCACTCCTACGTCGCCTACGCACCGCTCATCAACGGCGCCACGCAGGTGATGTACGAGGGCACCCCGGATTCCCCGCACCAGGGCCGCTGGTGGGAGATCGTGGAGAAGTATAAGGTCTCCATCCTCTACACCGCTCCCACGGCTATCCGGACGTTTATGAAGTGGGGCCGGGAAATCCCGGACAAGTACGACCTGATCTCCCTCCGGGTGCTCGGTTCCGTGGGCGAACCCATCAACCCCGAGGCCTGGATGTGGTACCGGAAGGTCATTGGCGGAGACCGGACCCCCATCGTGGACACGTGGTGGCAGACCGAGACCGGCGCGCAGATGATCGCCCCGCTGCCCGGCGTCACCGCCACCAAGCCGGGCTCGGCGCAGGTCCCGCTGCCCGGCATCGCCGTGGACGTGGTGGACGAGATGGGCGAATCCGTGCCCGACGGTCACGGTGGGTTCCTGGTGATCCGCGAACCCTGGCCCGCCATGCTCCGCGGCATCTGGGGCGACCCCGAACGTTTCAAGGACACCTACTGGTCCCGCTTCGAGAACATGTACTTCGCCGGGGACGGCGCCAAAAAGGACGAGGACGGCGACATCTGGCTCCTGGGCCGGGTGGACGATGTCATGAACATCTCCGGGCACCGGCTCTCCACCACCGAAATCGAATCCGCCCTCGTATCCCACCCCGCCGTGGCCGAGGCCGCCGTCGTGGGCGCAACCGACGAGACAACCGGGCAGGCCGTCGTCGCGTTCGTGATCCTGCGCGGGGACGCCGCCAACAACGGCGATGAAACCGTCCAGGAACTTCGCAACCACGTGGGTAAGGAGATCGGCCCCATCGCGAAGCCGAAGAACATCCTGGTGGTCCCCGAACTGCCCAAGACCCGCTCAGGCAAGATCATGCGGCGCCTCCTCAAGGACGTCGCCGAAGGCCGGGATCCGGGCGACGCCACCACCCTCTCGGACCCGACCATCATGCAACAGATCGCGGAGTCGCTCCGGAAGTAGGCAAAGCAGGCGCACGACGACGGCGCGGCCCACCGAACGGCCGGGCGGCGCCGTCGTCGTATGCTGGGAGCAGCCCTGCCCCCTGCCCTGAAGGATCGCTTAGATGCTTGCCGTCGCACGCCACCAGGCTATTTTGGACGCTCTTCAGCGCGAACGGGTTGTCCGGGTTTCAGACCTGGCGCAGCAGCTGGGCGTATCCCTGATGACAGTCCGCCGTGACATCGAAGTGCTGGAGGAGGGCGGCCGCCTTGAGCGCATCCACGGCGGGGCGAAAATTCCGGGCGACACCAGTACCCACGAGCCCGGCTTCGACCTCAAATCCACCCAGTTGACTGCCGAGAAGCGGGCCATCGCGGTGGAAGCAGCCGGCCTGGTGCAGGAAGGCATGGCGGTAGGCCTCAGCGCAGGCACCACCACGTGGGCGCTGGCCAAGGAACTCACCAACGGCCCCCGGATCACGGTGGTCACCAACTCGGTGCGCATCGCAGACTTGTTCCATCATGGCGCTTCCGCCGGTTCCGCCCGCTTCGCCTCAACGGTGATCCTGATCGGCGGCGAGCGCACGCCGTCGGACGCCCTGGTGGGCCCCATCGCAACCGGCGCCCTCAAGCAACTGCACCTGGACGTGCTGTTCCTGGGTGTCCACGGGATGGATGCCGCCGCAGGATTCACTACTCCCAACCTGCTGGAAGCCGAGACGGACCGGGCGTTCGTGGCCGCCGCACGCAAAACCGTGGTGCTCGCCGACCACACCAAGTGGGGGCTGCTGGGCATCAGTTCAATCGCTGCGCTTGAGGAGGTGGACGAGGTCATCAGTGATCCCGGCCTCGGCACCGAGGCGCAACGCATCCTGCAGGAGCGGGTGGGCCGGCTGCGGCTCGCGGAGCTCTAGCGCGGAAGGCATTACGGGCAGCCGCAGGATTGCCGGACGTGCAGGGTGGTGTCGAAGATCCGGTGCCGGGGCTTCTCGCCGCGGCTGGCTCCCACCAGCGCTGCCACCGCAGCTTCCGCCATGCCGGCAACAGGCTGTTCAACCGTGGTCAGCGGCGGCCAGGAGTATTCGGACTCGGCGGAACCGTCAAAGGAGGCCACCGCGATCTCGCCCGGGACGGCCAGCCCTGCCTCATGGACCGCCCGGAGCAGGCCGATCGCCTGCATGTCCGAGGTGGCGAAAATGGCTGTAGGCCGGTTCACCGACGCCAGCAGGCGCTGACCGGCAAGGTAGCCGCCGGGCCGGGTGAATGCGCTGTACACAATCGGGCCTTCGGGCAGGCCGGCCGCCTGCAAGGCCTCCCGCCAGCCCACCTCACGGCCGTCGGTGGCGCCGGAGACGTTGGTACCCATGGCCAGCCCGATGTTGGTGTGTCCGTGGCCAATCAGGTGTTCCACGGCAATCCGGGCGCCGGCCGCGAGATCCACGCCGATGCTGTTGAACCCGGGGGCGTCCCGTTCCTGGTTCAGCAGGACCGAAGGGATGTCCGCCGTTTCCAGGACCTCCAGGTCCGGTTCAAAAAGGACACTTGCCAGCAGCACGCCGTCCACCTGCCTTGCGGCGAGGTTCCGGATATTCCGCCGTTCCTTTGCGAGGTTCCCGTCCGAGTTACTCAAAACCAGGGCGTACCCCAGGGCAGCGGCGGCATCTTCCACGGCATGGGAGAAGAGGGAGAAGAACGGGTTGGAGATATCCGGAACCACAAGCCCCAGCGTCTCGCTGGAACCCAGCTTGAGCGCGCGGGCGGCCGCGTTGGGGCGGTAGCCCAGGACGCGGATGGCGTCCTGGACCTTGGCTTCGGTGGCAGGAGCCACCTTCTTCGGCCCGCCGTTGACAACGTAACTGACGACGGCGGTGCTGACGCCGGCATAGCGCGCAACGTCCTTACGGGTCACGGGTCCGCCTCGCGCCACCTGCACTGCCGGAGTAGTCATGCTGTCCATATTAAGTACTCGCACCCGGAGCATCACCGAAATCACGGATCGGAAGCCGCGCGCCGTTTTGAAGGGCAGACTGGTGGGCCACAATTCCCGGGAGGGTAAAGCGGGCCGCCACCCAGGCGTTCACGGGAGGAAGGGTGCCCTGGTTGACCGCCGTCACGAAGTCGTCCACCAGGAAGTGGTGGCTTCCTTCATGCCCGTTGGGTGCGCCCCGGAACTCCTCCGGAAGCCGCTCGGGGTTATGGACCGGGGCCAGACCGGAAACAAAAGCGTCCCGCAGCTCCGGGGCCACGTTGGCCAGCGAGGGATCGTCCAAGGGCAAGCTGGGCCGTGTCTCCAGTTGCTCGGAGATGTCGTGGACGCTGATCTTGTCCTGCCAGACAGTGACTTTCGCCAATTGCTCGAAGCTGGCCTCGGTGCCGAAGAACCGGAACCGGGATTCGCGGATGTGTGAGGGGTAACCCACCCGGCGCATCTCGTTGGTGCGCATCACGCCGCCGTCGTTCAGTTCAAAGAGTGCGGTGGCGTTGGAGAAGTCGTTGCCGGACATGCTGACGTCCTTGTCGAAGACGCCGTCGTTGCGGTCATCCCTGACCCCTACGCAGCTGACGCTGACCGCGTGGGCGGGAACCGCGCCCAGCACTCCCCCCACGGCGTGGGTGGGATACAGCATCGGCGGGTAGCTTGCGGTTTCCTTCCACCGGTCACCTCCGCTGTACTGGTACGCCTCGTAGAAGCCCAGGTCCATGTCGTGGACGTAGTCGCCTTCGGTGTAGAAGATCCGGCCGAACTTCCCGGCGGCATGCTGCTCGCGGGCATACACGGTGGCAGGGTTGTAGTAGCTGGTCTCCCCCATCATGTACACCAGGCCGGTCTCCCGGACCGCCTCAATGATGCGGGCAATCTCCTCCTCGGAAATTGCCATGGGAACAGCCGAGTAGACGTGTTTTCCGGCCCGGAGCGCCTGCTCTACGAGCGGACCGTGGGTCCACCGTTGGCTGAATATGGCCACGGCGTCGACGTCGGAGGCCAGGAGTTCTTCAAAGCTCCCCTTTGAGCCGGCGAGGTGATACCGGTCCACGGTCTCCGCAGCACGCTCCGGCAGCTCATCCACCATATGCACGGCGGTTACTCCGGGGTGGAGATTGAAAAGGTGGGCGAACTGGCTGCCGAACTGTCCTGCTCCTACTACGCCTATTGAAAACGTCATTGTTTGCCTTCCGTGGGTGGGGAGGGGCGCCGGGCAAGCGCTGTCCGTCAAAAGGCCAGTGTGGCAGGCGGATCTACTCGAGTCAACAGAACCAGTGAATGGATGAAAGCTCGGTGGAGAAGTAGCGAAATAATCCTTGCAACCACATTTCTACTCGTGTAGATTGCTTTCCAGTTGTTACCCCCATCACAGTCAGGAAAGGGTCGAAGATGACCACCCTTGCCAAACACTCAAGAGCCGTTTCGCCAACACTGGACTCCCCTAAGCCGCACGGCGGCCTCCGCCGGTTCGGGGACCTCAAAATCGCACTGCTCTTCATCGCCCCCGCCATGATCGGGTTCATCGTTTTCTACGTCGTTCCAACCATCCGCGGCGTGTACCTGAGCTTCACGGAGTACAACATCCTCGGCGACCCGGAATGGGTCGGAATGGACAACTACACGGCGATCACGAAGGATCCGCTTTTCTGGAATTCCCTGGCCGTCACCGGGCAGTACGTCTTCCTCAACATCGTGCTCCAGACTGCACTGGCTCTAGGCCTTGCCCTCCTGATGCACAACGTGGCGAAGTCCACAATCATCCGGGGCGCGCTGCTCCTGCCTTACTTGATGTCCAACGTGATCGCCGCATTGCTGTGGTTCTGGATGCTGGACTACCAGATTGGTGTGGTGAACCAGTTCATCGAGTGGAGCGGGCTCTCCCGGGTCGCGTTCTTCGGCAGCGAGGAGTGGGCCATCCCCACCCAGGCCTTGATCAACACCTGGCGCCACATGGGCTACACCGCTCTTCTGATCTTTGCCGGACTGCAGGCCATCCCCGGCCACGTCTACGAAGTAGCCAAACTGGACGGCGCCTCGGCGTTCCAGACCTTCCGGAAAATCACCATCCCACTGCTGCGCCCGGTCCTGGTCCTGGTCCTCGTGGTAACGGTCATCGGCTCCTTCCAGGTCTTCGACACGGTCGCCGTGACCACGGCGGGCGGCCCGGTCAACGCCACCCGCGTGATCCAGTACTACATCTACCAGCGCGCCTTCACGGAGTCGGACTTCGGCTACGGATCCGCCATCGCCGTCATTCTCTTCCTCATCCTCGCCCTCGTGGCCTTCATCCAGATGAAGTTCCTCAAGGGCAACGAATCGGACCTGGACTAGGAGTCCCGCATGACCACCACCACCAGCCGCGCATCGACGCCGGCCCCAACCCGCCGCCGTCGTCCTTTCAATGCCCGCCGCGCCGGCGCCTGGGCCCTCCTGGTCCTCGCCATCGCAGTCTCCGTCCTCCCGTTTCTTTGGGTCCTGCGCACCGCGTTGTCCACCAACAACGCGCTCGCCGCAAACGCAGCCAGTCTCCTGCCGGCAGAATTCAGCTTCGGCGCCTTCAAGCGGGTCTTCGGGCTGCAGTCGCCGGCGGAAGCCCTGGCAGAGGGCGGGTCAGGAGCAGACATCAATTTCTGGCTGTACCTGCGCAACTCGATCATCTTTTCCTCCATCACCACCGCAGGCGCCGTCTTCTTCAGCGCAATGGCCGCCTACGCCTTCGCCCGCCTGCGCTGGAAGGGCCGCAACGCGGTCTTCAGCCTGTTCCTGGGCACGATGTTGGTCCCCGCCGATCTTTACCGCCCTGCCCAACTTCCTGCTGATCAAGAACCTGGACCTGCTCAACACGATGCTCGGCATGGTCCTGCCCTACGTGTTCATGACCCCGTTTGCCATCTTCTTCCTGCGGCAGTTCTTCCTGAACATGTCCCGTGAGGTGGAGGAGGCGGCCATGCTCGACGGCGCCAAGCACCTGCGCATCTTCTTCCAGATTGTCCTGCCCAACGCCGCAGCCCCCCTCGCCACACTTGCCCTCCTCACCTTCATCGGGCAGTGGAACGAATACTTCTGGCCCCTGCTGGTGGGATCGCAGGATGAAGTCCGCGTCCTCCAGGTGGGGCTCGGCGTCTTCAAATCCCAGTCCCCGCAGGGCGCCCCCGACTGGTCCGGCCTGATGGCCGCGACCCTCATCTCGGCCCTGCCGGTGCTGATCCTCTTCGCCGCCTTCGGCAAGAAGATCGTCAACTCCATCGGCTTCTCCGGCATCAAATAAGCACCCTCACCACCCCTGCACTCCCATCCCATTCCCGAACGGAAAGTAGAACCATGAAGAAATCCCTCGGCGCCGTTGCCGTCGCCGCAGCTGTTGCACTCTCACTGTCCGCCTGCAGCGGATCCTCCTCCGAAGAAGCCGCCAAGGGCGAGATCAGCTACTGGCTGTGGGACGCCAACCAGCTCCCCGCCTACCAGCAGTGCGCTGACGACTTCACGAAGGCCAACCCGGACATCACCGTCAAAATCACCCAGCGCGGCTGGGACGACTACTGGAGCACCCTTACCAACGGCTTCGTTGGCGGCACCGCGCCGGACGTCTTCACGAACCATCTGGGACGCTACGGCGAACTGGCCGAGAACGGGCAGCTGCTGGCCATTGACGACGCCGTCGAAAAGGACAACATTGATCTCTCCGCTTACCAGGAGGGCCTAGCCGATCTCTGGGTGGGCCAGGACGGCAAGCGCTACGGACTTCCCAAGGACTGGGACACCATTGGCCTGTTCTACAACAAGGCCATGCTGACCGCCGCCGGCATCTCCGAGGACCAGATGAAGGACCTCACCTGGAACCCGAAAGACGGCGGCAGCTACGAAAAGGTGATTGCCCACCTCACCGTGGACAAGAACGGCAAACGCGGCGACGAGCCCGGCTTCGACAAGAACAACGTCGCTGTCTACGGCCTGGGCCTGAACGGAGGCGGTGACTCCTCCGGCCAGACCGAATGGAGCTACTTCACCAACACCACCGGCTGGTCCCACACCGACAAGAACCCTTGGGGCACCAGGTACAACTATGACGACCCCAAGTTCCAGGAAAGCATGGAATGGTTCGCCGGGCTCGCAGAAAAGGGATACATGCCCAAGCTGGAGACCACTGTGGGTGCGGCCATGGCGGACACCTTTGCCGCAGGCAAGTCCGCCATCAATGCCCACGGCTCCTGGATGATCGGCCAATACACCGGCTACAAGGGCATCAAGGTGGGCATCGCTCCCACGCCGGAAGGCCCCGAAGGCAGGCGTGCCTCCACCTTCAACGGTCTTGCCGATTCGATCTGGGCCGGGACAGAGAAGAAGGAAGCGTCGGTCAAGTGGGTTGAGTACCTCGCCTCGGCTGACTGCCAGGACGTTGTAGCCTCCAAGGCCGTGGTCTTCCCCGCGATCAAGACATCCTCGGACAAGGCTGCCGAAGCCTTCAAGGCCAAGGGCGTGGACGTCACCGCGTTCACCGACCACGTCAAGAACAAAACCACGTTCCTGTACCCCATCACGGACAACACCGCCAAGGTCAAGGGCATCATGGAGCCCGCCATGGACGCCGTCGTCTCAGGCAAGGCACCAGCCAGCTCCCTCACGGCAGCCAACGAACAGGTCAACGCCCTCCTCAAGTAGGCCCTGCCCCCTGCGTGGCTGTGTATGTGGTCGCAGCCACCCACTGGATGCCGCCGTCCCCTCCTCGCGGCGGCGGCATCCAGCCACCCTCTTCCCCCCTCTGAGCCACCCGTTCCGCGTCATTGGACGCACACTGTGAAGACCGAAAGAGATCCTATGGACCCCCTCCACCTCCGTTCCGCCGGCACCAGCCTGGTGATCAGCTTCAACAGCGGGGAGGCCGAGATCATTCACTGGGGCGCGGACCTCGGCAGTGCCCTGCCGGACCTCGCCATCCTCGGTGAGCCGATCCCCCACTCCGCCATCGACGCCACCGTTCCCGCCGGCCTCCTGCCCCAGGCCTCCTCCAGCTGGCGCGGCCGTCCGGGCCTCCGCGGCCACCGCATCGCCGACGGCGTCTCCGGACTCGACTTCTCTCCGCGCCTTCGCACGGTGTCAGCGCGCACCGAGGGAAACACTGCCCTCATTGGCCAGGCGGACCCGGACGCCGCGATCTCTGTCGAATCCACCCTGACGCTGCACGACGGCGGCCTGCTGGAGTTGCGGCATACCGTCACCAATGACGGCACCACGCCTTACCAGCTGGATGAACTGGCGACGGTCCTCCCGGTGGCCCCGGACGCCGTCGAGCTCCTTGACCTGACCGGCCGCTGGTGCCGGGAAAACCACCCGCAGCGCCGTGCCATCCAGCAGGGCACGTGGGTGCGGACCGGCCGGCACGGCCGCACCGGGCACGATTCGTCCCTCCTGCTGGCAGCCGGCACCGCCGGCTTCGGCAACCGTCACGGGAAGGTCTGGGCCACGCACCTGGCGTGGAGCGGCAACCATGAGCAGTTCACTGACACCCTTGGCGATGGCCGCACCATGATCGGCGGTTCGGAACTCCTGGGACCGGCCGAGGTCATCCTCGAGCCGGGCGCCAGCTACACCACGCCTGCCCTGTTTGCCGCTTACTCGGACCGCGGCCTGGACGGGATCAGCGAGGCGTTCTACAGCTGGTTCAGGTCCCGCCCGCACCACGTGCTCCCTGCCGCCGGCGGCGGCAAGCCCCGCCCGGTGGTGCTGAACACCTGGGAAGCTGTCTACTTCGACCACAATCTCTCCACGCTGATCGAGCTGGCAGACTCGGCCGCGGAGCTCGGCGTCGAACGCTTTGTGCTCGACGACGGCTGGTTCCGCGGGCGCCGTGACGACCACGCCGGCCTCGGTGACTGGTACGTGGACGAATCCCTCTGGCCCGAGGGGCTCACCCCGCTGATCGAGGCCGTCACGTCCCGGGGCATGGAATTCGGCCTGTGGGTGGAGCCGGAGATGGTGAACCTCGACTCTGACGTTGCCCGTGCACACCCCGACTGGATCGTGGGTCCGGCCGCCGTGTCCTACAAGGACGGGGGCCGCCTGCCGTTGGAGTGGCGGAACCAGCACATCATCGACCTGGTGAACCCTGAGGCGTGGCAGTACATCCATGACCGCATTGATGCCCTGCTGAGCGAAAACAACATCAGCTACCTCAAGTGGGACCAGAACCGGGACCTGCTGGAGCATGGCCACGGGGGACGCGCCTCGGTGCACGAGCAGACCCTTGCCGCCTACCGGCTGTTCGACGCGCTCAAGAAGGGACACCCCGGCGTCGAAATTGAAAGCTGCTCCTCCGGCGGCGCGCGCGTGGACCTGGGAATCCTGGAGCGGACGGACCGCATCTGGGCATCGGACTGCAACGACGCACTGGAGCGGCAGACCATCCAGCGCTGGACCGGGCTCGTGGTTCCGCCGGAACTGGTGGGCGGGCACATCGGGCCCACCACCTCGCACACCACGGCCCGCACGCACGACCTGTCCTTCCGGGCCATCACGGCCCTCTTCGGGCATTTCGGCATGGAATGGGACGTCCGGCAGGTCGCGGGTGCCGAGCGGGAGGAACTCAAGCGGTTCATCGCACTGTTCAAGGAGCACCGGGACCTCATCCACAGCGGTCGGATGGTCCGCGCCGACGTTCCGGACGAGTCCCTGATGCTGCACGGCGTGGTTGCTGCCGGGCCAGCACAGGCCGGCACGACGGCGGCGCTGTTCGCCCTTGTCAGCACACGCACTACGTTTGCCGAGCAGCCCGGCAAAGTGACCATCCCCGGCCTTGATCGGGACCGGACGTACCGGGTGGAGGCGATCTCCCCCACCCCTGGCGACACCGACTACGCCCACACGTATACGCAGGTCCAGCCGCCGGCCTGGCTGGCGGACGGGGCAGTGGCCAACGGCCGCTTCCTGGCCGAGGTGGGGGTGCCAATGCCGATCCTCAACCCTGAGCACGCGCTGCTGGTGCGCTTTACGGCTCTCTAAAATCCATCGATTGCTCCGTACGCGCCCTTTCCACGCCTCATAAGGGCGCGTACGGAGCACTGGATGGTAAGAATGCGCGCCAGCCGTTTCAAGGCACTAGATTTGCTGGCATGACCGAACCCTCTTCATCAATCAGCCGCGGAACAATCCTGGTAATCAACGGACCCAACCTGAATCTCCTGGGCACCCGCGAACCGGAAAAGTACGGCACCTCCACCCTGGCCGACGTGGAGGAACTGGCCGCCCGGACTGCAGAGGCGCACGGGTTTGCGGCCGAGTGTGTCCAGTCAAACCATGAGGGCGTCCTGCTGGATACCATCCACGCGGCCCGTGGCTCCGCCGTCGGAATCGTCCTGAACGCCGGTGCCTTCACGCATACGTCGGTTGCCCTGCGTGATGCCCTGGCTGCGGTGCAGCTGCCGGCGGTGGAAGTCCACATCACCAACGTGCACCAGCGCGAGGAGTTCCGCCACCACTCATTCCTCTCGCCGGTCTGCTCAGCTGTGATTGTGGGCGCGGGGGTGTTCGGCTACAAGCTGGCCATCGACTACCTGGCCGAGGTTTGTTAAGCAGCTATTTTTGAATGCACTGTCCCGAGGAAACCGGCGCACTCAGTGACGGCGCCTGGGCTGCCACGGGGTTGAGGTCGTCCATGGTGATGGCGAATCCCATCTCTGCATCCGACGTCGCCTTCGCAAAGATCACTCCCGCCACCTGCCCTTCGGTGGTCAGCAGCGGACCGCCGGAGTTCCCTGGCTGGACGTTTCCAGCCAGCCGGTAGATCTCTTCCGGGGAGGGGTTGGTGCCGTAGATGTCCGGCACCAGCACCGTGGTGATGTCCTGGACCGTGGCCGGCCGGGACTGGAAGGGGCCGCCGTGCGGATAGCCGGCGAACGCGGCCGCGCTGCCGTTCGGCAGGTCCGCGCTGAGGGCCAGCGGCTGGGCAGGCAGGTCCTCAACCGCCAGCACCGCCAGGTCATGCCGGGTGTCGAAGTAGACCACCTGCCCGGGCATCGCGCCGCCGTCGGGCATCTCCACGACCGGCTGCGACACGCCCGCCACTACGTGCGCATTCGTGACAACGCGGTCCTCGGATACAACGAAGCCTGTGCCGGTCTGGTTCTGGCCGCAGTGGTAAGCGGTGCCGGCAATTCTCAGGACAGATTCGGCGGCCCTGTTCAAGGCAGGGGTGTCGGTGCTGGCGTCCGGCACTGGTGCTGCCGGGCCATGGTCCAGTCCCTGAATCAGGGTAGGAATCCCGTTGCCGATGACCGTCGAGCGCAACTGCGCCATCGTAGCTTTTACGGGGTCCGGCGTCAGGCCGTCGATGAACCGGATGACCCGGGATTCGGCCAGCTGCTGGGAAACAAAGGGGACACCAAGGGAGCTGACGCTGAAGGCCAGCATGGACATAACCAGCGCGGAAACCACCACGTTGACGGCGCCGCCCACCAGCCGGTCAACGGCGCGGAGGGGCCGGATCCGCACTGCGCCGCGGATTGTCCGGCCAATCATGGTGCCGAGGCCATGCCCCAGAACCACCAGCGCGACGGCGGCGGCAATGATGGCGGTCAGCCGCCACCCGGAGTCCTCGACAAAGCCGCTGACGAGGGGGACCGCGAAGAAAGCTGCCACGGCTCCTGCAGCGAATCCGGCGATACCGCCCACTGTCACAAGGAAGCCGTTACGCAGGCCGTAGATCAGATAGGACAGCAGCGCCAGGATCAGGACCAGGTCCAGGACAGTCAAGCCGACCACTAAGGCTCCTTATAAGCAGTTGTAACCCCATTCTAGTGGCGTAGGCTGACAATCTTCTGTGGGTCCCCGTCGCCCCCGGCGCCCGCCGTTTGGGCGTTTTGGCTGCCAAGTTCGTCACAGAACCTTGAAAATTCTGAAACAATGGCACAAGCGCCACAGCCGACACTTTTATTCAGGAGATTTTATGGACATCGAGGTACTGCGCCGAGCACCACTTTTCGCCACGCTCGACGACGACGCATTCCGTCTGCTGACGGACGAGCTCACCGAGGTGGACCTTTCCCGCGGTGCTTCGGTTTTCCGTGAGGGCGACCAGGGCGACCAGCTCTACTTCATCGTCTCCGGCAAGGTGAAGCTTGGGCGCACCTCGCCCGACGGCCGGGAATCCCTGCTGGCCATCCTCGGCCCGGGCGAACTTTTCGGCGAAATGGCACTGTTCGATCCGAGCCCGCGCACTGCCACCGCCACTGCGGTGTCCGAGACCCGCCTGGCGGGGCTGAAGAACGAAAGCCTGAACAACCTGCTGCGCACCCGGCCCGAGGTTTCCGCGCAGCTCCTGCAGGCCCTGGCCCGCCGGCTGCGCCGCACCAACGATTCCTTGTCGGATCTGGTGTTCTCCGACGTTCCCGGCCGCGTCGCCAAGGCCCTCCTGGACCTGGCGGACCGCTTCGGCCGGCCCGCCACGGACGGTGTCCTGGTGGCCCACGAACTCACGCAGGAAGAACTGGCCCAGCTGGTGGGCGCCTCCCGCGAGACCGTGAACAAGGCCCTCGCCGAATTCGTCCAGCGCGGTTGGCTGCGCCTGGAAGCCCGCGCCGTGGTCATCCTGGACATGCAGCGCCTCCGCCAGCGCTCCCGCTAGTCCCCTCAGCACAAAGGCCGCCCCAAGGGGCGGCCTTTTGCGTGTCCACGGCAGCCCGGCGGTAAAATTAGGGCTAGAGGTGCATGGCAATGTCCGTGGCTATGGCTGTTGTGTTGATCCTGTTGGGCCTGGCGTCAGTTGCCGCGATAATCGGCACGGTGGTCCTGGTGGTCAAAGACGGCCACGGGCAGATTCCGCTGGAACCGCCCGTGAGGCGGTGGACCGCAGGCAACCTGCCCAGCCGCCCGTACTCAACGCTCCGCCGCATCTAGCGTTCGCGCTGGGGATCCCCGGCGGTGGTCTTTGCGGCTTCGACTTCGAGCAGCAGCCTTCCGTCTTCTTCCACGAGCTGCGGCTGGTACACGTGGGCCTTGCGCTTGTAGCTGAGGTAGGCGATGCACCCGTTGGCAGCCGCCATTTTTTCGAGCATGATTTCGGAACCTGGCACCAGGAGGCCGCCGAGGGTGCGCCCCACGGTGTTTTCCTGGCCCACCTCGTCGCCGAGGTCAGTGGTGTCACGTCCGGCGATGACATTGGCCGCATTCACCCACCGGCCCCACACCCCTTTGCCGTCAAGCAGGGTGGGCTGCTGGTTCAGGGGCACCGTTGCGGCGAAGTAGCGGGTGTCGAACCTGCGGTGCGCGAAGTCCGGGCTGCGCCAGTTCACCAGGGACTTCAGCAGGTCGGTCCGGACGGACAGCCCACGCTTGGCCAGCACCTCCGGAAAGGTTTTTTCCTGCTCGGCCACGGCAAGGCGGGCCCGCATGTATTCCGGCGTGGACGTGGCCTCGACTGTGCTTGCCATATCGGCACCGGCAAGCAGTACTCCGGTTTCCTCGAAGAGTTCGCGGATGGCGCCCAGCACGTGCCGCCGCGCCAGCCCGACGTCGTCCGTCCCCATCTGCTCAGCCCAATGCTGTGGTGAGGGGCCCAGCCAGCCGACGGGGTCGTCGTCGGCAGCGTCCAGGGAACCGCCGGGGAACGCGAGGACCCCCAGCGGCGAGGAGCCGGGCCGGTAACCCAGCCACGTTTCCAGGCCGGTGGGGGAATCACGCAGCAGGACAACGGATGAAGCAAGGCGCGCGGCCCGCGGGGTCCGTTCGCCGTGTTCGAGCCAGCTCTGCGCTGCCCCTTCAAGATCCTGAGGGAGTGCAAACAGGCGTCGGGCTAGCTGAGGCAAAGGAAGCGACCGGTCCTAGCTGAATTCGGCGATCAGTTCGACCTCTACGGGAGAGTCGAGAGGCAGCACGGAAACGCCGACGGCGGAACGCGCGTGCTGGCCTGCGTCACCGAGGACCCGGCCCAGCAGCTCCGACGCACCGTTGATGACGCCGGGCTGTCCCGTAAAGGAGGGG
Organism: Arthrobacter sp. V1I9; assembly: GCF_030817075.1. Taxonomy (NCBI): domain Bacteria; kingdom Bacillati; phylum Actinomycetota; class Actinomycetes; order Micrococcales; family Micrococcaceae; genus Arthrobacter; species Arthrobacter sp. V1I9. The sequence goes on along the minus strand of NZ_JAUSYU010000001.1, from coordinate 521,817 downwards.
TCTGAAGAGACGAATCCCACAACCTTGACAATGCGGGTGATGCGGTCCAGATCCCCGATGACGCTCTTAACGGCGGCCAGGGCGTTGACGGCGCAGACTGCGGCGAACCGCTGTGCGTCCTCCGGCGAAACGGTGGGCTCGTCCGCGAAGCCCCCGGTCCCGGCGGAAACCTTGCCGGTGGCCTCGAGCTTGCCGTTGACGAAGGGCAACTGGCCGGAGGTGTACACGTGGTTGCCGGAGATTACTGCCGGAACGTAGGCGGCTACCGGCGCGGCAACCTCAGGAAGTGTGATTCCCAACTCGGCGAGCCGCTGCTCAACGGCCGAGATCGGCGCAGCGGACGTGCCGGAGTGGGCTTCTGCAGAAGCGCTCATGCTAAGGCTTCTCCCTCTTCAGGTAGGCAACCAGGCCGTTTCCGTCCGGTCCGGGGACTACCTGGACGAGCTCCCAGCCGTCATCTCCCCACTGGTCCAGAATCTGCTTTGTGGCGTGAATAATGAGCGGAATCGTGGCGTACTCCCATTTGGTCATGAGAGAAAGACTAGTCCTTGCCGGTAAAGTGGAAAACATGGCTCCTCGTAAGAACCCATTATTCGACACTGCCACCACCCTTGGAAAGATCCTGGTCTTCCTTGGCGTGAGTGCTATTTGCGGTGTCCTGGTAGCAGGCCTGTTGGTCCCCGCGGCGGCCGTTTCAGGCAGCGCAGCCAGCGGTTCGATCGAGTTCTTCGACACCCTTCCGGCGGAGCTGAAGGTGGATCCGCCCAACCAGACCACCCGGATTTTGGCCGCGGACGGCAGCGAGATCGCCAGCGTCTACAAGGAAAACCGCACCAAGGTTGCCCTCAACCAGATTTCGCCTTTCGTGAAAGAAGCTGTCATCGCCGTCGAGGACAGCCGTTTTTATGAGCACGGCGGTGTGGACACCACAGGCATCCTGCGGGCAGTTGTCAGCACCGCACGCGGAAACAGGCAGGGCGCCTCCACCATCACCCAGCAGTACGTGAACAATGTCCTCAACTCCAATCTCGCCGCCGAGGGCAGGGACGAGGACATCAAGCTCAATGGTGTGAACAAGGGTGTGGGCGACAAGCTCCGCGAAATGAAGCTGGCCATCGCCCTGGAGAAAGAGTTCAGCAAGGAGCAGATCCTTGAGGGCTACCTGAACATCGTCTTCTTCAACCGCGACGCGTACGGCATTGAAGCCGCCTCCCGTTTCTTCTTCAGCACCACAGCCAAGAACCTGAGCCTTCCCCAGGCTGCTCTGCTGGCGGGCCTGGTCAACAGCCCGTCCGCGTTCGACCCCATCAGCAATCCGGAGAACGCCAAACAGCGCCGCGACCTGGTACTGAGCCTGATGCTCAGCCAGGGCAAAATCACGAAGGCTGAGCACGACGCTGCTGTTGCCACTCCGGTGAAAACCAAGGTGACCCAGCCGAAGCAGGGCTGCGCCTACGCTTCCACCGCCCCGTACTTCTGTGACTATGTTCTCCACCTGCTGGAGAACAACCCGGCCTACGGCGCCGAACTTGCAGAGCGGCAACGCCTTATCTACGGCGGCGGCCTGACCATCAAGACCACATTGGATCCGAACGCGCAGGCCGTGGCTCAGGAGCAGGTCAACGCTTCGGCCGGCGCCAACCCGGACAAGTGGGGCGCAGCCATGGTCTCCGTGCAACCCAACAGCGGCAAAATCGTCTCAATGGCCCAGAACACGAAGTTCCTGCCGGCCAAGGGGTCCTTCGACTCGCAGGTGAACTTCAACGTGGACAAGCTGGATAAGGACGGCAACGACCTTAACGGCCTGGGTGGCGCCCAGCCCGGGTCCACCATGAAGCCGTTCACGTTTGCCCAGTGGCTCAATGAGGGCAAGTCCATGAACACCGTGGTTGACGCAGCCCAGCGCGTCTACCCGCTGGGCTTCCCCTGGCGCAACTCCTGCGGCCAGGTGACCGGCGGGTACAGCACCGAACAGAAGAACCAGAACCTGGGCACGGCAGATGACCTGCAGAACGCCGAACCCCAGTGGTACCGCCCCCTGTCCGTCCTTGAAGGCCTGTACAACTCCATCAACACCGTCACGTTCGCCTCAGCAGCGCAGCTGGACTTCTGCGGCATCCAGAAGATCGTGGACGCCACCGGACTCCACGGCGGGCTGCCCAAGATGGACCAGAACGGCAAAATCGTCCTCGATGACGCAGGCAGGATCGCCGAACCGAACCCGAAGGTCAACATGTCCACGCTGGCCAACCTGCTGGGTTCCACCCAGACGGCCCCGCTCACCATGGCCAGCGCCTTCGCTACGTTCGCCAATGACGGAAAGTACTGCGAGCCCATCGCCATCTCGTCCGTCACGGACCAGACCGGCGCCCAGCTTCCGGCACAGTCCACCAGCTGCCGCGACGCCGTGACGCCGGAGGTCGCCCGCGGCGTGAACTACGCCCTGCAGGAAGTCCTCAACCAGGGATCGGGTTCGTTGATCCAGCCCCGGATTTCCACCCGGACCAGCTTCCCGATCGGCGCAAAGACCGGTACGTCCAACAACAACGGATCCACCTGGGTTGTTGGCCACACCACCGGCCTGGCCACAGCTGCCTGGTTCGGTGACCCGCTGGGCGCCCAAGGCCGTTCCGGCCAGAACATCACCGTCAACGGAACGTTTTACCAGGGCATCGACGGCTACATGATCGCCGGACCCATGTTCTCCAACTTCATGTCGCGGGTCGCCCCGTCGTTCGGTACCGAACCCTTCCCGGCGCCGCCAAACGAGATGCTTTACGGCGGCGGTGGATTCAACCGCGACAACAATTCCGCCGCACCCGAAGCGCCCCAGGAGCAGGGGCCCGCTAACTCCACCCCGGCAGCCCCTGAGCCCGCCCCCGAGCCGAGCAACAACGGGAACGGCAATGGAAACGGGAACAATGACGATTAGCCCGATGATCCCGATCAGTGCATTGGCCGGCCGCGCCCGAACCATCGGGCGCGGCTTTGCCGTCACCGCAGGAGCCGGGGCTGCTGCCGGAATCGCCGCCTTTGGCTATGGCCTGTGGGAGAAGAACCAGTTTGAGCTCCGCGAAGAGACGCTGGACATCCTCCCTCCCGGGCAGGCGCCATTCCGCGTCCTCCATCTGAGCGACATCCACTTTGTCCCCGGGCAGCAAAAGAAGGCTGCCTGGCTGGAATCACTTGCCGGTCTTGAACCCGATCTGGTGGTCAACACAGGCGACAACCTCAGCCACGCCAAGGCGGTGGACCCGCTTCTGCAGGCTCTCCGCCCCCTCATGGAGTTCCCCGGCGTCTTCGTCCCCGGTTCCAATGATTACTTCGCCCCCAGCCTGAAAAACCCGGCTTCGTACCTGCGGGGACCATCCAGTGCCAAACCGAAACCCACCGTGCTGGACTGGCCGCGGCTGCGTTCCGGTTTCGGCATGGGCGGCTGGGTGGACCTGACCAACCGGCACCAGTCCGTGGTCCTGAAGGGCATCCGTTTCGACTTCTCCGGCGTGGACGATCCGCACCTGAACAGGGAACGCTACGCGGGCTGGCCCCGGGGCACCATCAACCAAAATGCCACTCCGCACCTCAAGGTCGCCGTCATCCACGCCCCCTACCAGCGCGTGCTGGACCACTTTACGGAGGACGGCGCGGACCTCCTGCTCGCCGGCCATACGCACGGCGGTCAGTTGTGCCTCCCCGGTTACGGCGCGCTGGTGTCAAACTGTGATCTCCCCACATGGCGGGCCAAGGGGCTTAACGACTGGCAAAGCAACGGAAGTACGACGCCGGTCAACGTCTCGGGCGGCATCGGCACTTCCCGCTTCGCCCCGGTCCGCATCGCCTGCAGGCCGGAAGCCGTCCTGCTTACCCTCACCTCACCCAGCTAACCGCCTTGCAGTTACGGGAGTCATTGCCAATCGCAATAACTGGCCAACCTCTGAACGCAGCATAGTTGCCTGTGAATCGGCTCACGCCATGGCATAGGGTAGTTGCTACGGGAAACTACATTCGTTTTAGAGCTTGAGAAGCGGGCATGGCCAAGCAGACATCTTTTTTTCGATCCATCAGCCGTCTCTATCCCCATGTCAGGCCAATCATCCCCCGGCTTCTCATGGGACTTCTGTGCGCACTTCTGGCCAGTGTTGTTGCCTTGGCCATTCCGCAGGTTCTCCGGGTACTGATCAACGAATCGCTCCAGCCGGGCGGCACCACCGAAGCCGTCTGGATCCCGGCCGGCGTCATCCTGGCACTGGGTGTGGCGGAGGCCGGGCTGGTGGCCCTTCGCCGGCAGTTCGTCATCAATCCTGCCACCTCCGTTGAGACCCGGATGCGGGTTTCCTTGTACGGCCACCTGCAGGACCTGACGGTCTCGTTCCACGACCGGTGGGGTTCCGGCCAACTTCTCTCCCGCGCCATGACGGACCTGAACTTCTTGCGCCGCTGGATGGCCTTCGGTGCCATCATGCTGGTGGTCACCACCCTGACGGTCATCATCGGAATCGGGGTCATGTTCGCGATGAGCTGGCAACTGGCCCTCATCTTCCTGGCCGCTGCCGCGCCCATCATGGCCTACAGCTTCCGGTTCCGGACCCGCTTCAGCAGGGTGGCGCGCCGCAGCCAGGACCAGGCCGGCGACCTTGCCACCACCGTGGAGGAGTCGGTCCACGGTATCCGCGTGCTCAAAGCCTTTGGCCGCAGCCGGGAAGCCCTCGAAAACTTCGAGGAACAAGCCGAGGAACTGCGCCAGACGGAGATCGATAAGGCGCGCCAGCAGGCCACCTTCACAATGGTGGTCACCTTGTTGCCGGAACTAGCCCTTGGCGCGGGACTCGTGGTGGGTGTGATGCTGTGTGCCAGCGGGCAGCTGAGCATCGGCGCGCTGGTGGCCTTTTTTGCCACTGCCGCCGTCATCGCCTCCCCCGTTGAGTTCTCCGGCATGCTGCTGGCCATGGCACTCACCGCCAAGACCGCCGTCGACCGTCACTTCGAGGTGATGGACACAGCCAACAGCATCACCAGTCCCCCTGAGCCCCGGCTGCCCAGCCGGCTCGCCGGTGCCCTCCGCTTCAACAACGCCACTTTTGCCTTCGAGGACGCTCCGGACAAGCCCATCCTGAAGGAGATCAACCTCGATCTCCGGCCCGGCGAGACGATGGCCCTGGTGGGCATCACCGGAAGCGGCAAAAGCGCCATGATCCAGCTCGTGCCCCGCCTGTACGACGTCACCGATGGCTCCATCACCATCGATGGCGTGGACCTGCGGGACTTCGACGTGGAGGAACTCCGCCGCATCGTGGGAGTGGCCTTCGAGGACACCACCCTGTTCTCCAATTCCGTCCGGGACAACATCCTCCTCGGCGCCCCGGTCCGCAACGATGCGGTTCTCGAGGAGGCGCTGGACGTGGCCCAGGCGCACTTCGCCTACTCCCTGCCCGAAGGCCTGGAGACCCTCATCGGCGAGGAAGGCCTGAGCCTGTCCGGCGGGCAGCGGCAGCGCATTGCCCTGGCCCGTGCCATCGCCGCACGCCCTCTCGTGCTGGTGCTCGACGATCCGCTGTCCGCCCTGGACGTTCACACCGAGGAACTCGTGGAGACCCGGCTCCGGGCCGTGCTGAAGGACACCACCACTCTGATCGTGGCCCACCGGCCGTCCACAGTCGCGCTGGCGGACCGGGTGGCGCTGCTGGAGGACGGGCGCATCACCGCCGTCGGGACCCACACCGAATTGCTGGCCGGCAACGATCACTACCGCTACGTCATCGCCAGCCTTGACCAGGAACCACGGGACCTGGACTCCGAGCTGTCGGAGCTCAAAGAAGCCGGTATCCAGGCAGAGGAAGTCACCCGATGAGCACGGCCACCTTCGGCACCGCCAACGAAGACAACGCCCACCTGAGCAGGAGTGACAGCAGGGCTGTACGACGGCGGTCGCTGGCACTGCTGCGCTCCCTCATCCGGCCCGTGCGGCTGCGGTTCTGGCTGACGATAGCCACAGTGGTCCTCTCGCAGGCGGCGCGGGTGGCCGGCCCGGCGCTCATCGCCTTTGGCATCGACCATGCCCTGCCCGCGCTGCAGGCCGGAGATAACCTGCCCCTGGTGCTCACCGGCGTCGCCTATCTGCTCGCGGCGATTGCGACGGCGGGACTCACCGCCCTGTACGTCACGTCCACGGCGAAGTTGAGCCAGGCCATGCTGCTGGACCTGCGCCTCAAGGTTTTCCGGCACACTCAGCGCCTAAGCCTCGAGTTCCACGAGAAGTACACGTCCGGCCGGATCATTGCACGGCAGACTTCGGACTTGGAGGCTCTTCGCGAACTCCTGGATTCCGGGGTCAGCTCGCTGGCGTCCGGAATGCTGTTTATGATCTTCACCGCTATTACCGTGTTCGCCCTGGACTGGCGCAGCGGCCTGCTGGTGCTGGCCGCCGGCGTGCCGATGTATTTCCTGGCCCGCTGGTACCAGAAGCATTCACAGATCGCCTTCCGCGAATCCAGGGTGGTGTCTGCCCGGCTGATCGTGCACTTCGTGGAGACCATGACCGGCATCCGGGCCGTGAAAGCCTTCCGCAAGGAACGGGAAAATTCCGAACGGTACGGAAAACTCGCGGAGGACTACCGGTTGGTCACCGTCCGCTCCATTAACCTCAACGGCATCTTCCAGCCAGGACTGGTGCTGATCGGCAACGTCTGCGTGGCTGTGGTCCTGCTCTTCGGCGGTTTCCGCGTCCTCACCGGCGATATTGCAGTGGGAGTGCTGTTGGCGCTCATCCTCTCCACGAAAAGGTTCTTCCAGCCGGTGGACCAGATGGCGATGTTCTACAACTCCTTCCAGAGTGCGCAGGCGGCGCTGGAGAAGGTGTCAGGGCTGTTGGAAGAAGTACCGACGGTGCGGCCGCCCAAAAATCCCGTCACGCTGAAAAACGCCAAGGGGGCAATCGACTTCAAGGACGTGGAATTCCGCTACGGCGACGGGCCGGTGATCGTCCCCACGCTTAACCTGCACATTCCGGCTGGCCAGACCGTTGCACTGGTAGGCCAGACGGGAGCGGGAAAGTCCACCCTGGCCAAGCTGATCGCCCGCTTCTACGATGTCTCCTCAGGCTCCCTCACCCTTGATGGGGTGGACCTCCGGAACCTGAGCACAACGGACCTGCGGCGGAACATCGTGATGGTGACACAGGAGGCCTTCCTGTTCAGCGGTTCCGTCGCTGACAACATCGCCCTGGGCCGGCCCGAGGCTTCCCGGGCCGAAATCGAGGAAGCAGCCAAGTCCGTAGGGGCACATGAATTCATCCTTGAACTGCCGGACGGCTATGACACAGATGTCAATAAGCGCGGCGGCCGGGTGTCCTCCGGCCAGCGCCAGCTCATCAGTTTCGCAAGGGCGTTCCTAGCCCGCCCGGCCGTGCTGATCCTGGACGAGGCAACGTCCTCGCTTGATATTCCTTCAGAGAGGCTGGTGCAGGCCGGCCTGGCCCGGCTCCTCGCGGGCACCGACACTGCCAGCAGGACTGCGCTGATCATCGCCCACAGACTGTCCACGGTGGAGACGGCGGACCGCGTGCTGGTGGTCCACAACGGCCGCATTGTTGAGGATGGATCGCCCGCAGAACTGATCGGGGGCGGCGGACGCTTCGCGGACCTGCACGGCGCCTGGAAGGACTCTTTGGTCTGACCGGCCGTGGAGGCTGCGGATTTCGCATCGAGGGCCCGCATCGGCTATTCTTGTAAAGTTGCTTTTGCAGCGGATCGGGATGTAGCGCAGCTTGGTAGCGCGCTTCGTTCGGGACGAAGAGGTCGCAGGTTCAAATCCTGTCATCCCGACCAAACAAAAGAGGGTCTCCACACGGAGGCCCTCTTTTTGCGTGACCGGATCCCCCGGACCTGCGGCTTCCCGGGAAAGGGAAAGGCCCCGAAGCAGATGCTCCGGGGCCTCCCTCGCCTCCTTGTTGAGGAAGCTACTACATCGGGTTAGGCCAGTTGCCGCTGTACGTGTCGTACGTAGCGTCCGTGCTCTTGACCTTCTTCCCTTTCTCTTTCTCTGTCATGGGGTTCGGCCAGTTGCCGCTCCCTGCAGAGATGCCGGCGTTATCCGCAGGGGAACCGGCCGCCAGTACGGCCGGGGCCGCGGCGGAAAACGCCAGGGCACCCGCAAGTACTGCGGCCGCTGCAATCTTCTTCAACATATTAGTTCCTCTATACGAGTCGGATACCTCACAAAGCCAGCACTGTCCTTGTTGACACTCATTGTAAAATGTTTTGCACAGGGACTGTCAAGCACCGGTTTCAGGCCGTCCGAATGAAAGGAGATCCCGTGGGCAACGGATTCGGGGAGAAGCTCCGGGCAGAGCGGCTCGAACGTGGGATGACGCAGGCCGAACTGGGGAAGGACCTGTATTCGCCAAGCTATATCTCACTGCTTGAAACCGGCCGACGGGAGCCCACGGCTGAAGTGATCGAGGAGCTGGCCAGAAGGCTCGAACTGGCGCCCAAAGCCTTGGAAGCCTGGAGCCAGCCAATCTCTCTCAGCGACGCGGAATACGTGCTGGCAGGTCTGTACGCCCGGCAAGCGTGGGATTTGCGGGATTACCCCCTGGCAGCCAGCCATGCTGCAACTGCCGCCAAAATCGCTCTCGAGGGTAAGAACACCAGCGCGTGGTGGAATATGACTTACATGCAGGCGGAATGCTTGTTGCGCCATGGTGATTTGGTGGAATGCCAGCAGATTACCGAACGCCTGCTGGAACACCCGATGGCGAGGGAGTCCGTGGGACTGGGTGTGCGCGCCCGTCAAATGCTTGCGGCTGTTTTGCAACGGCAGGGACAGCTGTCTGCCGCTGTGGATCAAGCAATGGAAGCGATGAAGCTGGCGGAGCAGCTGCCGCCAAGTTCCACCATCATTACGGGCGCTTTGCGGGTCCTCATCGGGGCTCTGGCGGAAAGCGGCCGACTGGACGAGGCGTGGACCCACTGCCGGGTCCTCGTCACGCAAGTGGACGAAGATTCAATGCCCCAGCTTGCCGGTGAAGTGGCATGGGTCGTGGGAAATGTCGCCTTTATGCGGCATGACTACGGAGAGGGAGTCAAGGAACACGAACGGGCGGCAAAGCTGCTTTCCCCGGCCAATGACATCGAGATGTGGGCACGGTTCAACAAAGCTTCTGCGGCCGTGCGGCTACAGGCCGGCATTGTGGAGCCCGAGACGCTCGCCTCGATCGAGCGGGCCGAACTCGCGTTTTCGATTGTTTACGAAATGAAAAGCGACGAGCTCGAAGTCGCTTTCATCCGCGCCCGCTGGCTGTACCTGACCGGTGACATTGTGGCCGCAATCCAGAAGCTCCGGGAGGTCCACGCACAGCGTGACGCACTCGCCAAGCACACGGCCGGCGAGGTTTCATTACTACTCGGCAAATCGCTTAAGGCCGCAGGCGAAGCCGATGAAGCTCTGATATTCCTTCAGGAAGCACAAAAGGCCTTCAGCTCCGCCGGGGCCCAGGATCTCATCCAGCAGGCATTGGACGCGATGCTGGAGATCCGGCTCGCCCAACAGCGGACAGATGCCGCGACTAAAGACGCAAAGGCCAGCTGACTAGAGCCAGCAGCGTAGGCGAGGGGCGGGCCGGGTCCGAACCTGCACAGCGGTTTACGCGAACGCCCGCCCGGTCAGCTTCTCGTAGGCCTCCACGTAGCGGCCGCGGGTCCGCTCTACAACTTCGGCGGGCAGGGCGGGCGGAGGCGTGTCCGTTGCCCTGTTCCAGCCGGACTCAGCCGAGGTCAACCAGTCCCGGACGTACTGCTTGTCGTAGGAGGGCTGCGCCTGTCCCGGCTGGTAGGTGGCAGCGTCCCAGAACCGTGACGAATCCGGTGTCAGAACCTCGTCGCCCAGGGTAATGGAACCGGAGACGGCGTCGTAGCCAAACTCCACCTTGGTGTCGGCAAGGATGATGCCGCGTGCGCGGGCGATTCCCTCGGCCTTGGTGTAGATCTCCAGGGTGAGCTGGCTCAACCGGCCTGCGATATCATCGCCGACCATTGCCACCACGGCGTCATACGGGATGTTCTCGTCATGCTCACCCACTGCCGCCTTGGCCGACGGCGTGAAGATGGCCTGCTCCAGCCGTGAACCGTCCACCAGGCCTTCCGGCAGCGGGATACTGCACACAGTCCCCGCGGCTTTGTACTCCAGCAGGCCTGAGCCCGTGAGATAGCCGCGGGCGATGCACTCCACCGGGAACATGTCCAGCTTCTTGCAGATCATGGCCCGGCCTTCAACGGCCGCCGGCACACCGTCCTCCACTGTGGAGGCCAGGACGTGATGCTCCACGCCCAGCTGGTCGAACCACCAGAGGCTGAGCTGGGTGAGAATTCGCCCCTTGTCCGGAATTTCGCTGGTGAGGACGTGGTCGAAGGCACTGATGCGGTCACTGGCCACCACCAGTACGCAGTCCCGGCCCACCCGCTGCCGGACGGACTCGTCGGCCGGTTCGTAAAGGTCACGGACCTTGCCGGAGTAGACGTGCGTCCAACCCGGCAGGTCCAGGGTGGTGGTACTAAAACCGCGTGCTGCGGAATTCGCGCTCATGCTAGGCCTTCCCCTTCGTTACGGGCAGCGATCCGGTAGCGGCTGATGATACCCGAATCTCGCCACGGGCGGCTTTGCGGCCGATGTCCGTGCGGAACTGCGAGCCTTCCAGCTGGACCAGCTCCACGCCGTCGTAGGCTCTTTCCCGCGCCTCCACCAGGTCGCTGCCCAACGCCACGACCGCAAGTACACGCCCGCCGGCGGAGACAACCTTGCCGTCCTCGTCAAAGGAGGTGCCGGCGTGGATCACGTGCACGCCGTCCAGGGCTTCGACCTTTTTCAGCCCGCGGATCCTGTCACCGGTACGGGGGCTGTCAGGGTAGTTTTCGGAAGCGACGACGACGGCGACGGCAGTGTCCTTCGCCCAGCGCAGCTCCTCTGCCTTGTCCAGTTCGCCCTTGGCGGCTGCGAGCAGCAGGGCACCGAGCGGCGTCTTGAGCCGCGCCAGCACGGCCTGGGTTTCCGGGTCGCCAAAACGGACGTTGAATTCGATCACGCGGGTGCCGCGCGAGGTCAGCGCGAGCCCCACAAACAGCACGCCCACGAACGGGGTGCCGCGGCTGGCCATCTCGTTGACCGTGGGCTGGGCTACACGGTCCAGGACCTCCTGGACCAGCCCTTCCGGTGCCCATTCCAAGGGCGTGTAGGCACCCATTCCGCCGGTGTTAGGTCCTTCGTCGTTGTCGAAGATCCGCTTGAAGTCCTGGGCCGGTGACAGCGCCACGGTGTTGTGCCCGTCGCAGAGGACAAAGAGGGAAACTTCGGGCCCGTCCAGGAACTCCTCGATCACCACGGAGCCGCCGGCATCGAAGCAGGACTGTGCGTGTGCCAGGGCCTCGTCGCGGTTCCTGGTGACCACCACACCCTTGCCGGCAGCGAGGCCGTCGTCCTTCACCACGTACGGCGCGCCGAACGTGTCCAGGGCCGAAGCGGCTTCGTCGGCGTTGGTGGCGACCATTGCCATGGCCGTCGGCACGCCGGCCTCGGCCATGATTTCCTTGGCGAATGCCTTGGAGGCTTCGAGCTGCGCGGCCGCCTTGCTGGGGCCGAACACCGGGATCCCGGCATCGCGGACGGCGTCGGAGACACCTGCCGCCAGCGGCGCCTCGGGGCCCACTACCACGAGGTCCACGGCGAGCTTCATGGCCAGGGCGGCGACGGCGTCGGGATCATTGCCGTTGATTGTGTGGGTGGGGACCAGCTTGCTGATGCCGGCATTGCCGGGAGCGGCATGGACCTCGGACACGTTGGGGTCGGCGAGCAGGGAGCGGACAATGGCGTGTTCGCGGCCTCCGGGGCCGATGACGAGTACCTTCACAGTCACCAAGGGTACTTTGTGCACCCGCCCGCTCCTAAGCTGTGTCAGCCTTGCAGAACAATCCCCGGCCCGCTTCGCTCCGAACCCATGTCATGAAAAAGCTTCGGAATTGGCTCAAGGGTCCCACCGCCATGGCTGCGCTGGCAGGCGTGGTGGCTGCCGCCGTCGTCCTGGCCGTGGCTGAGCTGGTTGGAGCCTTTTTCACCGCCCGCGCCACACCCGTCATCGCGCTGGGATCCACGTTCATCGACTTCACGCCGTCCTGGCTGAAGGATTTTGCGATCGCCACGTTCGGAACCAATGACAAAGCCGCCCTCTTTGTGGGCATGGGACTGACCATCGCCGTCCTGGCCTGCGTACTGGGAGTGGTGGCGTACCGGCGCTGGGCGCTGGGAGTTTTGGGCGTCCTGTTCATGGGTGCGGTGATCGTGGCCAGCGTGGTGACCCGGGCAGGCGTAGGGCCGGCGGATGCCATACCCTCGTTGGTGGGCACGCTCGCGGGCCTGGCCGCCCTGCGGTTCTTGATTGCCCCACTGTGGGACACGAATGTTGCGCCCGCCGACGCCGCAGCGGACACTCCGGGCGGCAGCCGCCGCCGATTCTTCACCGCAGCCGGGATCACCGCAGCCGCTGCCGGCATCGCTGCCACGGGCGGCCGCCTCCTGAGCACTGCCCGCAGCAATATCGCCCAGGCGCGGGATGCCGTGCAGCTTCCCGTGCCTGTGAAGGCTGCTGCTGCCGTTCCGGCCGGCGTCCAGTCGCCGGTGCCGGGGGTCGCGCCGTGGGTGACGCCCAATGGTGAGTTCTACCGCATTGATACGGCCCTCAGCGTCCCGGAAATTAACCTGGACGAGTGGGAGCTGCGGGTCCATGGGCTGGTGGAGGAGGAGGTCCGGCTCACGTTCCAGGACCTGCTCGACGCCGACCTGATCGAATCGCACGTGACCCTCACCTGCGTCTCCAATCCGGTCGGCGGCAACCTCGCCGGCAACGCCAAATGGCTGGGCCTGCCCATCCGCGAGGTGTTGAAGCGGGCGAAGCCGAAGGACGGGGCGGACATGGTGCTCTCAACCTCCGTCGACGGCTTCAGCGCGTCCACCCCGCTCGAGGTCCTGCAGGACGGCCGTGACGCCATCCTGGCCATCGGCATGAACGACGAGCCGCTCCCCCTCGAACACGGCTACCCGGTGCGGATGGTGGTTCCGGGACTCTACGGGTTCGTTTCCGCCACCAAATGGGTGGTGGACCTCGAGGTCACCCGGTTCGCCGACAGCAAGGCGTACTGGACGGAGCGGGGCTGGTCCGAACGGGGGCCCATCAAGACCATGGCGCGCGTGGACGTCCCCAAATCCTTCGCTAAAGTTCCCGCCGGGAAGGTTGCCGTGGGCGGTACCGCCTGGGCGCAGACCCGCGGCATCACCAAGGTGGAGATCCAGATCGACAACGCCGGCTGGGTGGAGGCGGACCTGTCCACCGAGGCGTCCCTGGTGACGTGGCGCCAGTGGTCCTATGAATGGGACGCCGCGCCCGGGCCGCACTACATCAAAGTGCGTGCCACCGACGGGTCCGGTGAGGTGCAAACTGACCAGCGGGCGGATCCCGTTCCCGACGGCGCTTCCGGCTGGCAGTCGGTCATGGTCACCGTGGAGTAGCCCGGCATCCGGCATGCGGGCCCCTAGACTGGCACCATGCCGCATAATCCGCACGCCACCTTCACCGTGGACTCCGCCGTCGAACTGGCCGTGATCGAGCGCAGCGGCTTTGTTGAGTCGCGGCACATCGGCTCGGCCGTGCTGCTCGCAGCAGACGGGACAGTGGTCACAGAGCTTGGCGACATCAGCACCCCCATTTTCGCCAGGTCAGCCCTGAAGCCGTTCCAAGCACTGGCGTCGATGCAGTCCGGAGTACCGCTCCGGGGCGCACAGGTGGCCCTGGCCTGTGCAAGCCACGTGGGCTCGCTGGACCATATGGACGTGGTGTCCGGGATGCTCAAGGCGGCCGGCGTCCGCGAGGACCAGCTGCAGTGCCCGGAAGCGTGGCCGCAGGATGAAACCGCACGCAACTGGCTGGTGCGCTCCGAACGCGGAAAAACGAGGCTGGCGTTCAACTGTTCCGGCAAGCACGCTGCCTTCCTGTGGGCGTGCACGGAAAACGGCTGGGATACCCACAGCTATTTGGAGCCCAACCACCCGCTGCAGCAGCGGGTCCGCACGGTCATCGAGGAGTACGCGGGCGAAAAGATCGCGCATCTGGGGATTGACGGCTGCGGCGCGCCCGTGGCGGCGGTTTCCCTCAAGGGTCTGGCCCGGGGCTTCTCCCAGCTGGCCAAGGCGCCCGGCGACCAGAGTTTCAGCGCCCGTGCCGCCACCATCGCAACGTCAATGCTCGACTACCCCTGGGCTGTCCAGGGGCGCGGCGAAGCCAACACCCTGGTGATGGACGAGCTGGAGGTCATCGCCAAGGTGGGCGCCGAAGGCGTGCTCGCCATGGCAACGCAGCAGGGTGTTTCCGTGGCCGTCAAGATATTGGACGGGAATGTCCGGGCCACCTCGCTGGTGGCGCTGACCCTTCTCGCTGCGGCCGGCGCGGTGGAAATTCCGGGGATTGCGAGTGTCCTGGAGAAAGTCGTGGAGCCCGTGCTGGGCGGCGGCCGCCCGGTGGGACAGATCCGGCTGGGCCCGGCCGTTTCAGCGCTCCTGGACTAGGGCTCGCGGCAGCAGCGGATTCTCAGACGTGCTGGTCCACGATCACCGGATTGCCGTCCGGATCCACCACAATGAAGCTCGCCGGCCCGGTTGTTCCTTCATCTGCTTCCGCGAGGAACTGGATGCCATGGCCCTGGAGTTCCTGCTGGAGCTCCCGCACGTCGGTGAAGGAGCCCACCGGCTGCGCGTCCTGGTCCCGGCCCGGATTGAAGGTCAGCGCGTTCCGCTCCAGCACTCCTTGAAGAGCCCGACGACGGCCGGGCCGTTCTTCAGGATCGGTGCTACCGATGGTACCCGCGGGCTGCCGCGATTCCGTCCCGATCGCTGTTCGCGGTACCCTGATTGCCTTGCCACTGCGTCCCCACCCGAAGGAAGCCGGAAACATGCCTGTAGCCCGCCGTCGTATCGACGTTGAAGAAGGCGCCGCGGCGCTGGCGGCGTGGCGGAAAGCCGCCGGGCCGCCGTCGGACGTTCCTGTCCCCCGGCCCCTTCTGGCCACCGCGGTGAGGTACACGCTTGAGGAGGTCACCGCGCGGGCGCCGGGAAATTCGGTAGAGGTGCGCGTCCCGCCCTTCGGCGTGACGCAGTGCGTGGAGGGGCCGCGCCACACGCGCGGTACGCCGCCTAATGTGATTGAGTGCGACGCCGCCACCTGGCTTGCGATGGTGACCGGCCAGTTGAGCTGGGCAGAGGCGGTCGCTGCCGGCAAGGTAGCCGCTTCAGGCCTGCGCGCGGATCTCTCTGCGTTGCTGCCGCTGTAACTGCTGCTCAGCCGCGGCCGATGAACGGCATGCCCGCAGCGGTCACAACTACTGATCCGACACTGGCCGTCGGCGGCATGTTGGCGATCATCAGCACCGCGCGGGCAGCATCCTCCACAGGAAAAGTGGGTTCCACCCGGCGGCTTCCGTCAGCTTGGAGCGCACCCGCCCCGACGCCGATGGTGTCCATGATCTCCGTGGCCGTGTTGCCTATGTCGATCTGCCCGCACGTGATCCCGAAGCCCCGCCCGTCCAGCTCGATGCTCTTGGTCAGGCCGGTCATGGCGTGCTTGGTGACGGCGTAGGCCACCGTCCGGGGCCGGGGTGAGTGCGCTGAGATGGAGCCGTTGTTGATGATCCGCCCGCCCTGCGGATCCTGCGCCTTCATCGCCCGGACGGCGGCCGCAGCACACAGCATGGATCCGGTCAGGTTGACCGCAACAACGGCGTCCCAGTCTGCCAGCGAGATCTCATCCACACCCGCCGCCGGCCCGAACACCCCGGCGTTGTTGAACAGGAGGTCCACCCGGCCCCATCGCTGGCGAACCGCCTCGAAAAGATGCTCGACGTCGTCGGGCCGGGTGACGTCGCAGGCCATCGGTAGCGCGTGCTCATGACCGCCTGCCGTCTCCACCAGTTGCGCCTCGCGCCGCCCGGCGAGGGCAACGGCGTAGCCATCGGCCAGGAGGAGGCGGACCACCGCCCGGCCAATGCCGGAGCCGGCACCGGTGACCACGGCGACTCGCCGCCCCGGATGCTGGGGTTGATTCAAACTCTTCTCCTGTTGCCGAGGGCTGCACGGTACTTTGCCCTGCCGGGAGGGGTGCCGGCTACAGCGCAGCCGGCACCCCTGTGTTGTTCAGCGGCCAGCCTACGACGGTCTTGGGCCGCGGCGCAGCGTAGGTCCGGACTTTGGAGGTGGACAGCCGCATGCGGACCAGGGATTCGGCGATGGCCACGGCAGACGCAACCCCGTCCACCACCGGGACGCCCGCACGCTGCCGGATCTGCTCATCAAGGCCGGCCATGCCGCCACAGCCAAGCACAATCACCTCAGCTTTGTCCTGGGATACGGCCAGCATCGCCTGGCCGATGATGGCTTCCACCGCACGCTCAGGATCCTCCTCAAGTTCCAGGACGGCCATGCCGCTGGCCCGGACCGACGCACAACGTGCGTCCAGGCCGGCAAGCTTGAGCCGGTCCTCGATGAGCGGGACGGTCCGGTCCAAGGTGGTGACCACCGAGTACTTGTGGCCCAGGAACATGGCGGTGCTGGCCGCTGCCTCGGTGATGTCCACCACCGGAACGTCCAGCAACTCCTGCAGCCCCTCGCGTCCATGCTCGCCGTATCCTGCCTGGATCACGGCGTCGAACGGTTCCGGGTAACGGGTCACGGCGTCCATCACGGCGATGGCCGCCAGGTAGCTTTCAAAGTTTCCTTCACAGGAGTCGGCGCCGAACCGCGGCGTTATCCCGACGATTTCCGTACCGGGAGCAGCGATGCTGCGGGCCTGGGCGGCGATGGAGTCCGTCATGGACGCGGTGGTGTTGACGTTCGCTACGAGTATGCGCATTGGGGTTTCCTCCCTCAGTGGGTGCTGGCGACGGCGATGGCCTCGCCGTCGCGGTCTTCCAGCCGCTGCGAGCGGTCCGCGATGAAGAAATACACCACGGCGGCGATCCCTGCCGCGAAGAACCATGCGAAGGGTGCCGCTGCTGCCAGCCCCGGGACGAAGGCAATGAGGAGAGCGACGACGGCGGCCGGCACCATGGCGACGATCGCCCGCGGGTTGACGCCGTTCCTGTAGTAATAGGCTCCGGCCGGGGAGGCGGTGTACAGCTCGGGAACGTTGACCTTGCCGCGGCGGATCAGCCAGTAGTCCGCCATAACCACGCCGA
Organism: Arthrobacter sp. V1I9; assembly: GCF_030817075.1. NCBI lineage: Bacteria > Bacillati > Actinomycetota > Actinomycetes > Micrococcales > Micrococcaceae > Arthrobacter > Arthrobacter sp. V1I9. The sequence continues at coordinate 504,556 of NZ_JAUSYU010000001.1, read as the reverse complement.
ACAGCGGGCCGAGCAGCGCGCCGAGGCCGCCTAGGAAGTACACAATGACCACGGGGTTGTTGTAGAGGTTCCAGGGCAGGATGACCAGGCCGATGACGGCGCTGACAATGGCCGCTTTACGGAAGTTCAGTTTCCGGGGAAACAGGTTGGTCAGGGCATAGACGGGCGCCACGAAGTTGGCCATGAGGTTGACCGCGATGGTGAGGATCAGCAGGGCGAGGCAGGCCAGCACCAGGAAAACTGTATTGGGAATGGTCTGGACAATGTCCGAGGGACTTTCGATGATGGTGCCGTTGATCTTGAACTGCCCTCCGGCCATCACGACGACGATGGCGCCGAAGACCAGCATGTTGATGGGGATGCCCCAGAAGTTGCCCCGAACCACTGCCTTTTTGGATACCGCTGAGCGGGTGAAGTCGCAAAAGTTCAGGACGAAGGTGCCATAGATGGAGACCCACAGTGAGCCGCCGGCGAAGATGGTGAGCCACATTTCGGGCCCTTCCAGGGCGTTGTTGGAGGACCAGGCGATGGCGCCGCCGGCCTCGATGAAGATCCAGACAGCGATGGCTGCCATGGTGGCCAGGATGACCGGGCCCGCAAACGCCTCGTATTTGCGGATCATCTCCATGCCGAAGCTGACAATCACCAACTGGACGACCCAGAGGATGATGAACGCGATCCAGCCCAGCGTGGACAGTCCGAGGACGGAGTCCTTATCCATGGCGGCAAGGGGCGGAAACATTGCCACGATCATGACGCGGAAGACGACGGACGCAAGGTAGGTCTGGATGCCGAACCAGGCGATAGCCACCGCTCCGCGCAGGAGGGCGGCGATCTGCGCGCCCCTGATTCCGAAGCTGATCCGGCTCATCACCGGAAAGGGAACACCGGTCTTCACGCCCATGAAGCCGGAGAGGTTGAGGAGGCCGAACAGCAATGCTGCACCGATTCCGAGGGCCATCAGGATCTGCCATCCACCCAGGCCCAAGGCAAAGAGCCCGATGGCAAAGGCGTAATTGCCCAGGCTGTGCACGTCGTTGGCCCACAGGGTGAAGATGCTGTAACCGGACCAGCTGCGCCCGGCCCGCTTGGTGGGTGCGAGATCTACGTTATAAAGGGTGGGGCTGATGGCCTGGCCAGATGCGGCGCTTGCCGATTCGCACAGGGCGTCAACGCTCAGGGACGGGTGGGCGGCGGTAACTGACGGCGCTGTCAGATCTGTTGCCGCGTCAACACCGACCGGTGGAGGGGTCTGCATAGGTGTCTCAATTCTGGGAGGATTCCGCCGTGGTGAGGCCGGCTCGAAAGGCCGTTTCTGCTATTCCACAGTGCGGAATTGAGATATTGAATGGTGAAATAAGGGTATGACCCACGTCACCTCCGGTCAAGGAGCGGATGAATGACCGTCGGTCACAATCGGTTGGAAGGTAGCCGTTCCGCGCCCCGGGAACCCAGCGGACCGCTCCATATTGACCACCTCCCGCCTGCTTGCCTAATCTCATAAGACAAGAATGTTTTCTCACAATACGAAAACATGGGCCATTCAACGACGAAAAGAGGCTCCCGTGGCTGCAGGAGAAGATACCTCCCATATCCTCAGCGGGTTGACTAACCAGCTGCCTGATCGTGATCCGGAAGAGACCGCCGAGTGGGTTGAGTCCCTGGATTCGTTGATCAGGGAACAGGGCACCGAGCGTGCCCAATACATCATGCGGAGCCTGCTGCAGCGTGCCGGTGCGCAGAGCGTCGGGGTGCCGATGGTGACCACCACCGATTACGTGAACACCATCCCGGTGGACCAGGAAGCTGCGTTCCCGGGCAACGAGGAGTTCGAGCGCCGGTACCGGGCGTACATGCGGTGGAACGCCGCGGTGATGGTGCACCGGTCCCAGCGGCCGAACATCGGCGTGGGCGGGCACATCTCCACCTATGCCGGGGCCGCGACGCTGTACGAGGTGGGTTTCAACCACTTCTTCCGCGGCAAGGACCACCCCGGGGGCGGGGACCAGGTCTTCTTCCAGGGCCACGCCTCCCCCGGCATGTACGCCCGGGGCGTTCATGGAAGGCCGGCTCGGCGAGGAGGACCTGGACGGGTTCCGGCAGGAAAAGTCCCGGCAGGGCCACGCCCTGTCCTCCTACCCGCACCCGCGGCTGATGCCGGAGTTCTGGGAATTCCCCACCGTGTCCATGGGCATCGGGCCGATGAACGCGATCTACCAGGCCCAGTCCAACCGGTACCTGCACAACCGGGGCTTGAAGGACACCAGTGACCAGCAGGTCTGGGCGTTCCTGGGCGATGGGGAAATGGACGAGCCCGAATCCCGCGGCCTGCTCCAGCTCGCCGCGAACGAGAACCTGGACAACCTGAACTTCGTGATCAACTGCAACCTTCAGCGCCTGGACGGGCCGGTGCGCGGCAACGGCAAGATCATGCAGGAACTCGAGGCGTTCTTCCGTGGCGCGGGCTGGAACGTGATCAAGGTCGTCTGGGGCCGGGAATGGGATGACCTGCTCACCAGGGACACCGACGGGTCGCTGGTGAAGATCATGAACGAAACCCCCGACGGTGATTACCAGACCTACAAGGCCGAATCCGGCGGGTTCGTCCGCGAACACTTCTTCGGCAAAGACCCGGCGACGAAGGACCTCGTCGCGGACCTGACCGATGACCAGATCTGGAACCTCAAACGCGGCGGCCACGACTACCGCAAGGTCTACGCCGCGTACAAGGCAGCCACCAAATTCAAGGGCAAACCCACCGTTGTCCTCGCCAAAACCGTCAAGGGCTACGGACTCGGACCCCACTTCGAGGGCCGCAACGCGACCCACCAAATGAAGAAACTCACCCTCGACGACCTGAAGAAGTTCCGCGACCACCTGCGGATCCCCATCACGGACGAGCAGCTCGAAAAAGACCCGTACCAGCCCCCGTACTACCACCCCGGCACGGACGCCCCGGAAATCCAGTACATGATGGAACGCCGCGCCGCCCTGGGCGGTTCGGTCCCGGAACGCCGGTCCAAGCACGCCGAGATCACCTTGCCGGACGCCAAGTCCTACGAAGTGGCCAAGCGCGGCTCGGGCAAGCAGCAGGCCGCCACCACCATGGCCTTCGTCCGGCTCCTGAAAGACCTCATCAGGGACAAGAAGTTCGGGCACCGGATTGTGCCCATCGTGCCCGATGAATCACGCACGTTCGGTATGGACGCGTTCTTCCCCACCGCGAAGATCTACAACCCCAAGGGCCAGAACTACCTCTCCGTGGACCGGGACCTCGTCCTGGCCTACAAGGAATCCCCCGCCGGCCAGCTGATCCACCCCGGCATCAACGAAGCCGGCGCCGTCGCAGCCTTCACCGCCGCCGGCACCGCCTACGCCACCCACGGCGTGCCCCTGGTCCCGGTCTACGTGTTCTACTCCATGTTCGGCTTCCAGCGCACCGGCGACGCCTTCTGGGCAGCAGCAGACCAGATGACCCGCGGCTTCATCATCGGCGCCACCGCAGGCCGGACCACCCTCACCGGCGAAGGCCTCCAGCACGCCGACGGCCACTCCCCGCTCCTGGCCTCGACCAACCCGGCAGTGGTCACCTACGACCCCGCCTACGGCTACGAAATGGGCCACATCATCCGCGACGGCCTCGAACGCATGTACGGGCCCGACTCGGAAGACCGGAACCTCATGTACTACCTCACGGTCTACAACGAGCCCATCACCCAGCCCGCCGAACCGGAGGAGCTGGACGTGGAGGGTGTCCTCAAGGGCATCTACCTGCTGGCCCCGGCAAAGATCGACGGTCCCAAAAGCCAGATCCTGGCTTCCGGCGTGTCGGTGCCCTGGGCACTCGAGGCGCAGCAGATCCTCGCCGAGGACTGGGGCGTCTCCGCAGACGTCTGGTCCGTCACGTCCTGGAACGAACTGCGCCGGGACGGCATGGCGGCCGAGGAGCAAGCCTTCCTTTACCCCAGTGAACCAGCCCGCGTCCCGTTCGTGGCAAAGCAACTGGTTGACGCCCAGGGACCCATCGTCGCAGTGTCCGACTACATGAAGGCCGTCCCGGACCAGATCCGCCAGTTCGTGCCGAACCAGTTCGCCACCCTCGGCGCCGACGGCTTCGGCTTCTCCGACACCCGCGCCGCAGCCCGCCGCTTCTTCAAAAACGATACCCACTCCATCGTGGTGAAGACCCTGCAGATGCTCGCTGCAAGGGGCGACGTTGAGGAGGGCGCACCGCAATACGCCATGGACCGCTACAAACTCCTGGACGTGAATGCCGGGACCACCGGCGGGGCTGGCGGCGACGCCTGACCCCTGCCCGATATGCCGGCAGCCGGGACGGTTTCCGGGGGGGAGACCGTGCCGGCTGCCATTCATGATCTAGGGTGCAGCTATGGGCAGTAGTGGTGGGGACATACCGGACCGCCGGACGACCGGCATCGTCCTGGCGGCCGGAGCGGGTACCCGCCTTGGGCTGGGTCCGAAGGCAATGTTGCCGTACCGCGGACGTCCGCTTGTGGAGGTCATCGCCGGAACCCTGCTGGACGGGGGCTGCCGCGAGGTGGTGGTGGTGCTCGGCGCGGGCGCGCCTGACGTGGCCGCCATCGCCGACCTGGACCGCTACCGGATCGCCGTCAACACGGATTGGCGCACCGGAATGGGCAGCTCGTTCCTGCTGGCAGAGCGGGAGGCTGACCCGGCGGACCATCTGCTGATCGCGCTCGTGGACCAGCCCGGGCTGACCCGGGCAACTGTTGGCCGCCTGCTGGCATTCCATCGGCCGGGGCGGATCACGGCGGCGGCCTACCACCGCCGGCAAACGTCCGACGGCGGCAGGCCGACCACGCAGGAGGCTGGGCAGGAGGCTGGGGAGCAAAGCGGAAAGCAGGATAAGCTGCTTCGCGGCCATCCGCTGCTCATTGACGCCTCCCTGCGTGAAGCAGTGAGCGCCACCATAACCGGCGACGCCGGGGCGCGCGGCTTCCTGCAGTCGCACCCGGAGCTGGTGGACGAAGTGGATTGCAGCGACCAGTCCACGGGTGAGGACATCGACTCACCGGACCAGTTGCGGCTTCTCGACTAGGAGACTGCTGAAGAGGTGCACGGTCACGGCAGGTCAGCGCGGGTGCAGTCGACGCGACGAGATCACGGAGAATCCTGATGGAGGGCGTGCGGGTTGTTCAGCCACCGTTGCTTCCGGGCCGCACCGTAACTTACTTGGGTTCTCGAGAACTCTTCGACGATGTCGTCCCCCAGTCCGAGCACCCGGGCGGACAGGGCATCATAGATCTCGTCGAGGGAGCCTGGAAAAAGCTGTTGTGCATCCACAGTCGCCATGGTGGCGCACCTGCCCTGCAGGCAGCGGATTTCCGCCGGGCAAGTATTCGACGACCAGTATTCTTCAAGCCTGCATTCCACCGATAAGCAGCTGCTCGAGTCCGCGCTTGAAGCCGGACCGCCCGCCGTGCGAAGGATGCCGGACCTTCGGCACATCCATACCGCTGGAAAGCAGGCTGCGGTGCGCCACGTTGCCCACGGCCACGACGGTTTCGATGCGGAAGAGTTCCGTCAGCGCCTGCCAAAACGGGGCTCCGAGCCTGGCTTCAGTAGTCCGGGGCGTGCGGTTGGACTGCGGCGTCCCGGGCACGTGCGTATGCCAGGGGCACGCACTCCAGAGCAGTGGAAGGAACTCCAGTTCTGCCAGGACCTCCCACATCACCGTCGCCGTGGGCTCGGCAGCCACTCCCGCAGCCTCCACCGGCAGTACGTACCCCTTTGCCGGCCCGAACAAGCCGAAGCTGTTGGCCGGTCCCTGGAACATGGTGCGGTTGGTGAAGGGAACTCCGGTGATCCTCATGCCTCGAAATCCCGGGGCCTCGCCGAGCAGCAGCACCGTCGGGGAGCGGTCCAGCACCTCCTCGAGATAGAGCTCCAGGTTGCGCCGGCGTTCCGCATTTTCCGGCTCGCGGTGGTCAAAAAAGTTGTTGAGCCCCGGCCCCGAAGGCACAGCGGAGAGCCGCTCCACGAAGGTGCTGACGGAGCGAGGCATGGGGGCCGGCGGGGAATGCTACCAGCGCGGGTGGATGGCGTCGCGGAAGTAGTGGTCGTAGATCCAGCGGACTCCGCCGTCGAAGTCATCATCAACAGCGAAACCAGCGGCGGCCGCGTTCGCCGTCGCCTGCTCCACGTTGCGCGCGCCGGGGATCACGGTGGTAACGCCATCCTGCGCGGCGATCCACGCGATCGCGGCCTGGGCCGTGCTGGCGCCGGCCGGCACCAGCTGTTCGAACTCGGCCACCGCCTTCAGCCCCAGGTCGTAGTCCACACCCGAGAACGTCTCGCCGACGTCGAAGGAGTCGCCGTTGCGGTTGTAGTTCCGGTGGTCGTTCTCGGCGAAGGTGGTCTCCTTGGAGTACTTGCCGGAGAGCAGTCCGGAGGCGAGCGGCACGCGGGCGATAATCCCCACGTTTGCTGCCTTCGCGGCGGGAAGAACCTCGTCCAGGGGCTTGAGCCGGAAGGCGTTCAGGATGATCTGCACGGACGACGTACCCTCGTGGCGGATCGCTTCCAGTGCTTCGTCGGTGCGCTCAACGCTGACGCCGTAGTTGCGGATGGAACCTTCCGAGACCAGGGTGTCCAGGGCGTCGTAGACCTCGGCGCTGCTGAACACCGGGGTGGGCGGGCAGTGCAGCTGGACCAGGTCCAAGGTGTCGGTGCCCAGGTTCTTCCGGGAGCGGTCCACCCACTGGCGGAAGTTGGCAAGGGTGTAGTGCTCCGGCCGCTGGTCCACACGGCGTCCCATCTTGGTGGCCACCGTAACGCCGTGGCCGGGGTTGTCCGCGAGGAACTTCCCGATGGCCTGCTCGCTCTTGCCGTCACCGTAGACGTCTGCAGTGTCGAAGAAGTTCACCCCCGCTTCCACGGACGCCGCCAGGATGGCCTGCGCCTGGGCCGGGTCAACGTGGCCCCAGTCCGCGCCAAGCTGCCACGTGCCCAGCCCCACGATGGACACGTTCCGTCCGGTCTTGCCTAAAATCCGCTGTTCCATCCCATGACTATATGGTGTGGCCGGTCACCTTCCGGAATTTAACGGGTCCGATGCCCGGTTCATTGCTGCGGGACGCTGCTGTCCCTACCCCCTTGCCGAGGGTTCCAGCCTGGGCACCAGCCCCGCTTCCTTGAGCCCCAGGTAGATCTTGTCCCGGGCGATGGGCAACGAAGCGAAGCGCACGCCCGTGGCGTTGCGGATGGCGTTCGCCAGGGCGGGGGCCACCGGATTGAAGGGGCTTTCGCTCATGGACTTGGCGCCGAGCGGCCCCAGCTCGTCGTTGGTGTCCGCAAAGTACACCTCGCTGCGCGGCACGTCCGCAAAGGTGGGGATGTGGTACTGCCGCAGGATGTCAGTAGTGACCCGGCCGGCGTCGTCAACGACCACCTCCTCGTACAACGCGGCGCCGATGGCCTGGGCAATCCCGCCTTCGATCTGCCCGCGGCACTGGCGCGGATTCACCACCACACCGGCGTCCGCCGCCTGCACGCTCTGCAGGATCTTCAGCTCGCCCGTTCCCCGGTTCACGGCCACCCGGAAGCCGTGGACGTTGAACGCCACGGACCTGGGCGTCCCGCCCCAGCGCCCTTCGGCTGCGAGTTCGACGCCGGCTTCCGCAGCCGCCTGCGCCAGTTCCGTCAGCGGCACTGGCGTTCCATCGCAGACTACCGAGTCCCCGTCGAGGACGCAGGCGGAGGCCTGGGTCTGGTGGGTCCCAGCGGCAAAGGCCCGGATCCGGATGGCCAGTTCCTCGGCCGCGGCCAGCGTGGCCTTTCCGGCCACCACTGTCCCGGCAGAGCCAAAGGCACCGGTGTCGTGCTCGATCAGGTCCGTGTCCGACTGCCGGACTGAAACCTGCGTGGCCTTCGTTGACAGTGCCGTGGCGGCGAGTTGGGCATGGACGGTGGTGGTGCCGTTGCCGAACTCGGCGGTACCGACGTCGGCCTGGTATGTCCCGTCCGGCAGGAGCCGGAGCCTGGAGTGGGCAAAGTGTCCGCGCGGGGGCACGGTGTCGATCATGGACAGGGCGGTTCCCTCCCCGGTCAGCCAGTCGGGGCCGAGCTCATCCATCCCGGCAGCCCGGTAGCGTTCCCGGCCGCGGGCCAGTGCGTCGCCGACCAGGCTCAGGCACTGGTCCAGCCCGTAGCTGCCGTAGTGCACATCCTCCTCGGGCTCCGGCTGGGTGGACAGCATGCGGTCCCCCTCGCGCACCATGTTCCGGCGGCGGAACTCGGATGGATCCATGCCGATGCCGGCCGCCAGCTCATCCATGGCGGACTCGACGGCGAAAATCATCTGGCTCAGGCCGTAGCCGCGAAACGCCCCGGCCGGAACCGTGTGGGTGTACATGGCATGGGCGTCCACCTTTTTGTTGGCACAGTTGTAGACGCTCAGCGATTCGCCGCAGCCGTGGAACATCACGCCCGGGCCATGGTTGCCGTACGCGCCGGTGTTGGTCAGGACATCGAGTTCCAGGGCGGTCAGCCTGCCGTCCACGCTGGCGCCGGCCTTGAGTTTGATGGTGAACGGATGGCGGGTGGTGGTGGCTGTGAACTGTTCCGTCCGGGTCAGCTCGAGCTGGACAGGCCGGCCGAGTTTCAGGGCCGCGAGCGCCACGATGTCCTCGGTGAGGACTTCCTGCTTGCCGCCGAAGCCACCGCCCACCCGGCCGGCCACCACGTGGACCTTGTCCTCGGGCAGCCCGAAAACCCGGCACAGCGTCCGGCGGACCAGGAACGGGACCTGGCTGGACGTCCGCACCTGCAGTCGCCCCTCGCCGTCGACGCTGGCGATGGCAGCGTGCGTTTCCAGGGCGACGTGCTGGACGCGCTGGGTGCGGTAGGTCTCTTCGTGGATGAAGTCAGCGGCGGCAAAGCCCTCGGCGACGTTGCCCAATTCCGAGTGGAGTTCGGCCACCACATTGCGGTCCGGCCGGGAAATGCGCGACGCCGGGCCGTCCTTGTCCCCGTGCACCAGCGGCGCGCCGGGCTTCAGTGCGTCCTGCGGCGAGAAGACCGCTGGCAGTTCCTGGTATTGGACGTCCAGTGCCCGCACCCCGGCTTCGGCAGCGGCCACCGTTTCCGCCACCACCGCCGCCACCCGCTGGCCACGGAACCTCACCACGTCATCCAGGAGGCGGGTGTCGTCGGGATCGTCGGTGAAAAGCTCGTGCTGGGCCGTGGAGAACAGCTGGTCCGGTGCGTCCTGGTGGGTCAGGACGGCCACCACACCGGGGATCTTCAGCGCTGCATCAGTGTTGATCGAGAGAACCTTGGCATGGGCGTGCGGCGAGCGCAGGAGCTTGAGGTGGAGCAGGCCCCGCAGCTGGTCCGCAGGGACGTCGAGGGTGTAGCGGGCGGCTCCTGTGACCACTGCCCGGCTGGCAGGTGCCGGGACGTCATCGCCCAACTGACCCGGTTCCGGATCGGGCTGCCCCTTTCCCGCGATCCCGGAGCCCTGCCCCTTCGGATCCGGGTGCCCGGCGTGCCCGCAGACGGCGTCCGAGATGGCCCGGTAGCCGGTGCAGCGGCAGAGGTTCCCTTTGAGGTTGCGGGGCAGGTTCTCCTTTTGTTTGTCGTCGAACGTTGCGGCGGTCATCACCATGCCCGCCGTGCAGAAACCGCACTGGAAACCCTGGCGCTCCATGAACTTCTGCTGCACGGGGTGGAGTTCGGTGCTGCCTCCGCCGGAAGCCACAGCCAGGCCCTCGATCGTGGTGATCTCGTGCCCTTCGGCGCGGACGGCCGGATAGATGCAGCTGTGCACCGGAGTGCCGTCCACGTGGACTGTGCACGCCCCGCAGTCGCCGCCGTCGCAGCCCTTCTTAACACCGAGGTTGCCCTGCTCGCGCAGGAAGGTCCGCAGGCACTGCCCGGGGCGCGGTGCGGTTCCGGCCGGAACGCCGTTGATCTCGATGGCCATGCTCAGGCCCCTTCCTGGTGTGCGTAGAGTCCACGGTCCTTCGGCGGCCAGAAGTCGCCGGATACCCGGATCCCGGGGGCCCCTTCGGGGGCGGCGAGCTCGGCACGGATCTCCTCTGCCAGGCGGTATGTCATGTCCCGGCGCCAGGCCGGCAGGCCGTGGATGTCGTTGTGATAAAGGTCGGCGGGGATCGCTCCGTCGATGGAAGCGGCCAGACCGTCGGCGTCGGGCAGCCCGTCAAAGCGCAGCTGAACTGGCCGCTTTGTGGCTGCGGTGACGGTCAGGACAAAGGATGTGCCGGCGTCGAGCCTGCCGATCAGCAGCACCGCTGACCTGCCCAGATTGCTCAGGCACAGGCGGCGGAAGGCCACACGGGCTGCAAGGGCCGACGCCGGAAGGTGGATGCTGCGGAGCAGCTCGCCGGGTGCGAGGCAGTTTGTGGCCTCGCCCGTGACGAACTCTGTCACCGGGACGCTGCGGCTGGCGCCGCCGGGGCCGAGGATGTTCGCGGTTCCGTCCAGTCCGGCGCAGAGCGAGATGACGGGGCCGGCGGGCAGGGAGGTGCACAGGTTGCCGCCCACGGTGGACATGTTCCACACCTTGAAGGAGGCAACAAAGGAGTCGCAGCAGGGCCGGACCAGGTCCAGGGCGGGCCAGCTGTGACCGGCGGCTGCAGGTGAGCCGGGCAGGTTGTAGAGCTCGGTGACAGTACAGGTCGCGGCCAGCTCGATTCCGGCTTCGCTGACGGTCACGGGGGTCCAGCCCGCGCTGCCGAGGTCCAGCAGCCGCTTCAGCGGCCGGGGCCCGAACGCAAAGCTGCCGTAGGAGAACAGGACGGTGCCGCCGGCCAGCCAGGCATCGCCGTCGCGCCATTGTGCGGGGTCGGTGGTGGGGACCACCGCCTCGATGGTGTTCATGTCCATGCGATCTCCTGCTGTTTAACGTGGGTGGGCGCCGGCTGGGCGGCGCGCTGCTGGTGGATGGGGCCGGAGGTTTCCCTCAACGGCTGATGGGAGGCGGCGGGATGCCGGGCGGCAATGATTTCGGCCAGGACGGAAACCGCCGCTTCGGCCGGAGTGACGGCGCCGAGGTCCAGGCCGAGCGGTGAGTGGAGCTGGGCAATCCGTTCGGGGCGGACGCCGTTGTCCAGGAGTGCGCCCACGCGTTGGAGGTGGCTGCGCCTGGATCCGAGGGCTCCGATAAAAGCCACATCCAGCGCGAGCGCAGCCTCCAGCAGGGGAACGTCGAACTTGGGGTCGTGGGTGAGGACGCAGATCACGGTCCGGGCGTCCACCCGTCCCGCCGCCGCTTCGGCTGCGAGGTACTGATGGGGCCAGCCGGTCACCACCTCATCCGCAGTGCCGAACCGCGCCTGCGAGGCGAAGGCCGGCCGGGCGTCCACCAGGGTGACGCGGTAACCCAGTGGTTTGGCGGCGGGGAGCAGCGCGGCGCTGAAGTCGTTGGCGCCGAACACCAGCAGGCGCGGCGGCGCGAGCCGGGACTCCACCAGGAGGGTGGCTTCCCCGGGGCACAAGCCCGGCCCGGCCAGCTGCAGCACTCCGGTGGCGCCGCGCAGGAAGGACTCGAGCTGTACGGCCAGGGCCCGGCCAACGCCGGGATCCCCGTTCAGATCCAGGAGCTCCGCCAGGTCCGGGTACCCGGCTACGCTGGCGGAAGCAGGATCTCGGATGACGACGGCGTTGCTGCCGCCACCAACCGCGCCCGCATCCAGCCTTCGGACCAGTGCAACCGGCGCGTCAGGCCCGCAGGCCGCCAACTGCAGCAGCGCTGCACCCAGCCGGCAACCGGCGTTCCGATTGGCTGGCTGGATGTGCACGTCCAGCTCACCCCCGCAGGTGAGCCCGACGGCGAAGGCATCGGCGGCGCTGTAGCCGAACGTCTCGAGGCGGGTGGCGCCGTCGTCGATTGATTCCAGGGCCGCGACCACCACGGCTCCCTCAACGCAGCCGCCGGAGAGGCTGCCCAGGACGGCGCCGGATTCGGACACGAGCATGGTGCTGCCGACGGGCCGCGGAACCGAGCCGCCGGCCCGCACGATGGTGGCCGCCGCGAACCGCTGTCCGGCCAGGGCCGGAGCCCAGCCGGTCAGTGAAGGGATCAGGTCAAGCATGCCGGCACTCCTTCTTCCGCGCTGCGGTGGTGTCCATATTGTCGTTCCTATCCGGAGCCGGGCCAAGCTTTTGACCCGGCTCCAGGGAGAGATTGCCGAGGGTGCGGTCAGGCGCCCAGCAGCAGGTTGATCGGGCCGCGGGCGAAGTAGACCAGGAAGCCGGCGCTGACCACCCACATCAACGGATGGATCTTCTTCGCCTTGCCGGACGCCGCCCCGATGATGGCCCAGCTGATGAAGCCCACGCCGATGCCGTTGGCGATCGAGTAGCTCAGCGGCATGGTGACGATGGTGAGGAAGGCGGGCAGTGCCACGGTGAACTTGCTGAACTTGATCTCCCGGATCTGGGCCATCATCATCGCGCCCACCACCACCAGTGCAGCTGCTGCCACCTCGAGCGGAACCACGCTGGTCAGCGGCGTCAGGAACATCGAACCCAGGAACAGGACGCCGGTCACCACCGACGCCAGGCCGGTCCGTGCCCCCTCGCCGATGCCGGCGGCGGAGTCGATGTACACCGTGTTGGACGAGCCGGAGGTTGCTCCGCCCGCCACGGCGCCAACGCCTTCCACGATGAAGGCCGACTTCAGCCGGGGGAACGTGCCGTCCTTGTGGGCGACGCCGGCGCTTTTGGCCAGGCCGGTCATGGTGCCCATGGCGTCGAAGAAGTTGGTGAACACCAGGGTGAACACCAGCATGGTGGCGGCAAGCCCGCCGATCCGGCTGAAGGCACCGAACAGGTCGAACTGTCCCACCAGGTCCGGGGCGGACACGAGCTGGCCGGAGAGCACCGGGGTGTTCAGGTGCCAGCCGCCGGGGTTGGTCTCGCTGGCCGGGCCGATTTTCATGACCGCTTCGACGACGGCGGCCAGGAAGGTAGTTGCCACAATGCCGATCAGCAGGCCGCCCTGGACTTTGCGGGCCACGAGGATGCCCATGGCCAGCAGGCCAACGACGAACACCAGCGTGGGGATTGAGGTGATGGAGCCGCCGTTGCCCAGCTGGACAGGCGGGCCGCCTGCCGTTGCCTTGACGAAACCGGAGTCCACAAAGCCGATGAAGGCGATGAACAGGCCGATGCCCACCGTGATGGCGGCTTTCAGCTCCTTGGGGACGGCGCGGAAGATGGCGGTGCGGGCGCCGGTGACACCGAACAGCACGATCAGGATGCCGTTGATCACCACCAGGCCCATGGCTTCCGCCCAGGTGACTTCCTGGATCACGGACACGGCCAGGAAGGAGTTGATGCCGAGCCCGGCGGCGAGGCCGAACGGCAGGTTGGCCACGAGTCCGAAGAGGATGGTCATCACCCCGGCGGTGAGTCCGGTGACGGCACCCACCTGTGCTGCGGACAGCCAGCCCCCGGCGACGTCGGTGGGGGCATTGCCTGCGCTGAATCCGCCGAGGATCAGGGGGTTGAGGATGACGATGTACGCCATGGTGAAGAAGGTGACCAGGCCACCGCGGAATTCACGGGCCAGTGTGGAGCCGCGCTGGGTGATCTGGAAGAACCGGTCAAGGAAAGAGTCCGACGCCGGTGGTTGGGGAGTGCCCGTTGCGGGCTTTGGGGTGCGTGGGGTTGGAGCCGAATGCTCCTCGTGGGAACTATCCAGGATGGTCATCCCGGCCGCCTAGTAGTCGATCCTGGTATCGAGGGTGTTCCAGGTGTTGAACGGCTCCAGCGGGGCGGGGCCCTGCGTGCGGTCCAACTCCAGCTTCGAGACCGGCATCAGGGAGTTCCTGTCCTGGTTTTCGAAGTATTCGTAGAACACGGCGTCATCGAAGCCCACGGACGCGGCGTCGTGCCGGTCGGCAGCAAAGACAACCCGTTCAACCCGTGCCCAGAGCGCGGACGCCAGGCACATGGGGCACGGCTCGCAACTGGTGTAAAGGACGGCTCCGCTGAGGTCGAAGGTGCCAAGTTCGCGGCAGGCCGTGCGGATGGCGGTGACTTCGGCGTGGGCGGTGGGATCGTTGTCCGCGGTGACCCGGTTGACGCCGTCGAACGTCCGGCCGTCAGCCGTGACGATCATTGCTCCGAAGGGTCCCCCGCTGTTCAGGACGTTGGCCGTTGCCAACCTGATGGATCTGGCCAGGAATTCTTCGGCCGTGACGGTGGTACTCATGATGCGACTCCCTTTGCCGGGAAGCCTGTAGTCCGTTGCAGGACCAGTAGAACCAGGTGCGAACGGTTACCAGGCTTCAGCATGTGCTGTGAAGGTTAAGTTGCGCCTGGTAGATAGCTTCCCGAGGTCCGGGTGCCCGCCTTTGGCAAGATCGAGATTAGCACCGGAATGTGGGCTGCGCCATAGTTTTCTGGAAACTTATTTTCGTAATGTGAAATCCAGGTTTCGTGCACTTCACTTCCCCCGGTCACATTCGCGGCGCCGTTGACGCTGCCACTGGAAGGGTCCTAGCCTTGGTCCCAGCCGCGCTGCCTGTGAGCACTTCTGCTCGCAGGCGCGGCCACCTGGATCAGCAGACAGGGCCCCACTGAGCTGGCATGAACACCACCGCCCTCAGACAAGGACCGCCATGACGCCATCCATCGCACCCGCTTCCCGCCTCTGGATCAAGAATCCGCAGGCCGCTTTTACCGCCAATCACCTGGACGCCTCGGGCGGACTGGTGGTCAGCGGCGGAGTCATCGTGGAAGTGCTCGCCGCCGGGCAGGTGCCTTCCGAACCCTGCAGCGAGGTCTTCGACGCCGGCAGCCACGTGCTGCTGCCGGGCCTGATCAACACCCATCACCACTTCTACCAGACCCTCACCCGCGCCTGGGGTCCGGTTGCCAATGCCCCGTTGTTCCCGTGGCTGCAAAACCTGTATCCGGTGTGGGCCCGGCTTACGCCCCGCGATCTGGAGCTGGCCACCACCGTGGCGCTGGCGGAACTGCTGCTCTCGGGCTGCACCACGGCCGCCGACCATCACTACCTCTTCCCGGGCGGGCTGGAGAATGCCATCGACATCCAGGTTGAGGCGGTCCGCCGGCTGGGGATGCGGGCCACCCTGACGCGCGGGTCCATGACGCTCGGGACGGACGACGGCGGCCTGCCGCCCCAGTCCACTGTGCAGGAACCGGAGGTGGTGCTGGTCGACAGCGAGCGCCTGGTGGGCCAGTACCACGAGCGCGGTGACGACGCCGTGATCCAGATTGCCCTCGCACCCTGCTCGCCGTTTTCGGTGACCAAGGAGATCATGGCCGAAAGTGCAGCGCTCGCGGAGCGGCTGGACGTCCGCCTGCACACCCACCTCGCCGAGACCCTGGACGAGGAGGACTTCTGCCGGGAGATGTTCGGGCTGCGGACCGTTGACTACCTGGACAGCGTGGGCTGGCTGACGGACCGCACGTGGCTGGGCCACGGCATCCATTTCAGCGACGCCGAGATCGCCAGGCTGGGAGCCGCGGGCACCGCCGTCGCGCATTGCCCCACCTCCAACATGCGGCTGGCGTCCGGTACCGCGAGGGTCCTGGAACTGGAGGACGCCGGGGTTCCCGTGGGGCTGGGAGTGGACGGCTCGGCGTCAAACGATGCTTCGAACATGATCCTGGAAGCGCGGCAGGCGCTGTACCTGCAAAGGCTGCGGTACGGGGCGGACGTTCCGGTGGAGCGGGCCCTCGGCTGGGCCACCCGCGGTTCGGCCTCAGTGCTGGGCCGTTCGGGGCTGGGTCAGCTGGCCCCCGGAATGCAGGCAGACCTGGCCCTGTTCCGGCTGGACGACCTTCGCTTTTCCGGCAGCCACGATCCCATCGCTGCATTGTTGCTGTGTGCTGCTGACCGGGCGGACCGGGTGATGGTGGGCGGCTCGTGGCGCGTGGTGGACGGGCAGATTCCGGGCCTGGATATCGCCGGACTTATCGCTGATCATTCAGCGGCTGCGCGGCGGCTGGTGAACGGCTGACGCCCGTTTCGACGATTCCCCGCCTGGACGACGACTCGCATCATCGAACGGGCGGGGAACCGTCGAAATGGCGGTGCGCCGCTACGTCGCAAGTCCCGTCAGGACCGTTGGCCGCCGAAGCCGGGCAGGCCGTGCACCCAGCGCGAGAAGCGTCCCGGAACGTGCTCACGGTCTGCGGGCAGGTAGAAGTCCGGATCCGTCCCGCCGCCAAGGGGAAGGTAGAACTCCTGGACCGAGGGTGCCGCCGTTGGTGCCGGTGCTACCGGCGTGCTGTCCTGCTGGTACATCTGATCCTCCTTCAAAGGTTGCATTGTTTCCGCCTAACGGAAAATAACTTTTGTTATGTGGAATATCTTAAGGGCTGGCCACAGAAGCGTCAATGGCCCAATCGACCACCGAGGGGGCGGCCAGTCACAAAGCGGATTTTCAACTTGTGATGTACACCACCGGCTTGCGGGGGTACGCTGGATCTCAATTCGTGGTGTAAGTCACGTAACCTGGGAGCAGCAGGCAGGGTCGTAATGAGCTGGCATCAATGGATGCCGGCTCTTTTTTGTTGGGTCGGCTCCACCGGAAACGCGCTTGAAACGCGCGCTTAATTTCAGTGATGGAACCTAGGTTCCACTTACCGGGAGTTGGGAACAGACCATGAGCAGCAAGATCATCCTCGGCGAAAACCAGTACGGAAAGGCCGAGGTCCGGGTTGTCAAGATCACCCGCGACACCGACCGCCACGAAATCGAAGACCTGAGCGTCACCTCGCAGCTGCGGGGAGACTTCTCCGCCGCCCACCTCGAGGGCGACAACGCCCACGTGGTGGCCACGGACACCCAGAAAAACACCATCTACGCCTTCGCCCGCGACGGCGTGGGTTCCCCCGAGGCGTTCCTGCTTCGGCTCGGCGAGCACTTCACCTCCAGCTTTGACTGGGTAAACGGCGGCCGCTGGGAAGCCGAGTCGTACAGCTGGAACCGGATCCAGGCCCACGGCGCGGAGCACGACCACTCCTTCGTGCGCAACGGCCAGGAAGTCCGCACCGCCGTCCTGGTCCGCGACGGCGCCACCACCCACCTGATCTCCGGACTCAAGGACCTGACCGTCCTCAAGTCCACCCAGTCGGGCTTCACGGGCTACCCGAAGGACCGGTACACCACCCTGCCGGAAACCACGGACCGCATCCTCGCCACCGACGTCTCGGCCCGGTGGCGGTTCAAGACCGGAACCGATTTCAGCGCCTTGGACTTCAACAAGAGCTACGACGACGTCAAAGGACTCCTGCTCGAAGGCTTCACGGAGAAGTACTCCCACGCCCTGCAGCAGACCCTGTTCGACATGGGCACCAAGGTCCTCGAAGCCCACAGCGAGATCGACGAAATCAAGTTCTCGATGCCCAACAAGCACCACTTCCTCGTTGACCTCTCACCGTTCGGCCTCGACAATCCCAACGAGGTCTTTTACGCTGCCGACCGCCCCTACGGCCTGATCGAGGCCACCGTCCAGCGCGACGACGCCACCCCGGCCGATATCGCCTGGTCAGGCATCGCCGGCTTCTGCTAAACCGCAACACCAACCACCAAGCCCGGAGTTTTTGTCCACGTTTTCGACCCCTGAGCGGCTCAAAACGCCCATTACCTGGACAAAACTCCGGGCCATACCTCTCATCTTTCAGCCACACCGTTAGCCAGACCCCGTTAGCCAGACAATGTCGTCTGCCATGAACCAAGAAAGTCTGCCATGAACATCAGAAAGAAACCGGCTGCTTCCATCGCCGGAAAAGGCCAGCATTCAACCCGGCCTGAGGACCAGCGCCTCCCCATCGCCAGCACATTCGCCTACGGCTTCCAGCACGTCCTCACCATGTACGGCGGGATCATTGCCCCGCCCCTGATCATTGGCGCTGCGGCAGGCATGTCCTCGCAGGACATCGGCCTCCTGATCGCCGCCTGCCTCTTCGTCGGCGGCCTTGCCACCATCCTGCAGACCATCGGCGTCCCGTTCTTCGGCTCCCAGCTTCCACTGGTGCAGGGCGTTTCCTTCGCCGGAGTTTCCACCATGGTGGCCATCGTCCACGGCGGCGGCGGAATCCAGGCAGTCTTCGGGTCCGTTATCGCGGCATCACTGATCGGCCTGCTGATCACGCCGCTGTTCTCGAAGATCATCAGGTTCTTCCCTCCGGTGGTTACCGGAACCGTCATCACCACCATCGGGCTCACGCTTATGCCGGTGGCGGCCAACTGGGCCATGGGCGGCAATAACAAAGCGGAAAACTACGGCAGCATGGCCAACATCGGTTTGGCCGCCGCCACCATGGCCATCGTCCTGCTGCTGAGCAAAGTGGGCAGCGCCGCCATCTCACGGCTGTCCATCCTGCTCGCGATGGTCCTGGGCACGCTGATCGCCTTCGCCTTCGGCATGGCCGACTTCTCCAAGGTGGCCCAGGGCGAGATCGTCGCCTTCCCCACACCGTTCGCCTTCGGGCCGCCGGTGTTCGAGATTGCCGCCATCATTTCCATGCTCATCGTCATCCTGGTGACCCTGACCGAGACCTCTGCAGACATCATCGCCGTGGGTGAGATCGTGGGCACCAAGGTGGACTCCAAGCGGATCGGCGACGGCCTCCGGGCGGACATGCTCTCCAGCGCCATCTCCCCGCTCTTTAACTCCTTCACGCAGAGCGCCTTCGCCCAGAACGTAGGCCTGGTGGCGATCACCGGCGTCAAGAGCCGCTTCGTGGTCAGCGCCGGCGGCCTGATCCTGGTAATCCTCGGCCTGCTGCCGGTCCTTGGCCGAGTGGTCGCAGCGGTGCCCACGCCTGTCCTGGGCGGCGCCGGCGTCGTACTCTTCGGCACGGTGGCCGCCAGCGGCATCCGCACCCTCGCCAAGGTGGAGTACAAAAACAACATGAACCTGATCATCGTGGCGGCCTCCATTGGGTTCGGCATGATCCCGATTGCCGCTCCGGCCTTCTACGATCAGTTCCCGTCCTGGTTCGGCACCATCTTCCACTCCGGCATCAGCTCGGCCGCCGTGATGGCCATCCTGCTGAACCTGCTGTTCAACCACTTCAAGGCCGGCAACTCGGAGAACCAGTCCGTGTTCGTCGCCGGGACCGGACGCGTGATCCGGGAAGAGGACCTGAAGTGCCTGGCCGACGGCGACCGTTTCGAGGGCGGCAAGCTCATCGACTGCGACGGCAAGGAAGTCCCTGTCCAGTCGTCCGAGAAGGCGTCAGACCACTAACAACCCCGCGCCAAATGACAGTTCACCGCAATGTTCCTTCCGGGCACTGCGGTGAACTGCCATTTCACGTGTTTTGTACGACGGCGGGATGCCGCTTGGGTGCGTCAGGTGCGGTTGAGCTCCAGGGAGATCGCCTCGGCGGCTTCGCGGAGGATGGGCACGGCTTTGTCGGCGAAGTTTTCGTCCACCCGGGACACCGGCCCGGAAACAGAAATGGCGGCAGGGGTGGGGGCGTTGGGCACGGCCATGGCGAAGCAGCGGACACCCAACTCCTGCTCCTCCTCGTCGATGGAGTAGCCGCGTTCCCGGATGAGCTTGAGGTCGGCCAGAAGCTCATCGACGTCGCCGATGCTCTTCGCCGTGGGGGTGGGCATCCCGGCGCGGGTGACGATGCCGCGGACCGTATCGTCGTCGAGCTGGGCCAGGATGGCTTTGCCGACGCCGGTGGCGTGGGTATGGGCGCGCCGGCCCACCTCGGTGAACATGCGCATCGAGTGCAGCGACGGCACCTGCGCCACGTAAATCACCATGTCCGAGTCGAGCACGGCCATGTTGGAGGTTTCGCCCAGCCTGTCCACCAGCGTTTTCAGCTGCGGGCGCGCCACGGCGCCGAGCTGCTTGTTGGCCCCTTCGCCCAGCCGGATGAGCCGCGGGCCCAGGGCATACCGCCGGTTGGGGAGCTGGCGGATGTAACCCAGCGACACCAGCGTGCGCAGCAGGCGGTGGATCGTGGGCAGCGGCAGGTCGGTGGAGGAGGACAGTTCGCTGAGGGTGACATCCCCGCCTGCATCCGTGATCAGTTCCAGCAGTTCGAAGACGCGCTCAACGGATTGGACGCCGCCTGCGGCTTTTTCAGCCATGTACCAGTCTCCTGTGGACTCGGATTCCGACAAGTCTTATCCGCATCGTGAAAAGAATTGCCCTAATGCTCTCAAGATACAGCACAGGCTTAACGGAAGCGATGAAGGAACATGAGGGCTTGTAATTCCACAAAGTAGATAATAATATCCATAATACGAAAACATTCGGATTCAACAGCTGCCCGTACCGGGCCCAACAGGAGGACATTCAATGGCGAACCCCAGCCCCGGAAATTCGATCACCCTGCGCGTGGAAGCACCGTCTAGCTTCAGCGCCACCAGCGAGCTCGCCGCGGCCGTGGGCGCCGCCGGCGCCGCCATCACCGCCCTGGACGTCAGCGAGTCCCACCACGAGACCCTGGTTGTCGACGTCACCTGCAACACCACCGACGACGAGCACGCCGGCAGGGTCATGGACGCCCTCAACGCGCTCGACGGCGTCACGGTCCAACACGTCTCGGACCGCACCTTCCTGATGCACCTCGGCGGCAAGCTCGAGGTGGTCCCCAAAGTAGCCCTGCGCAACCGTGACGATCTCTCCCGCGCCTACACTCCCGGCGTCGCCCGCGTCTGCCTCGCCATCGCCGAGGATCCCGCAGCTGCCCGCAACCTGACCGTCAAACGCAACACCATCGCCGTCGTCACGGACGGATCCGCCGTGCTGGGATTGGGCAACATCGGCCCCGCCGCGGCACTGCCCGTGATGGAGGGCAAGGCCGCCCTGTTCAAGCAGTTCGCCAACGTGGACGCCTGGCCCGTCTGCCTCGATACGCAGGACACCGAAGAGATCATCCGGATCGTCAAGGCACTCGCACCCGTCTACGGCGGCGTGAACCTTGAGGACATCGCCGCTCCGCGCTGCTTTGAAATCGAGAACCGGCTCCGCGAGGAACTGGACATCCCGGTGTTCCACGATGACCAGCACGGCACCGCCATCGTCACCCTCGCTGCCCTGGTCAACGCACTCCGCGTGGTGGGCAAGAAGCTCGATGAGGTCCGGATCGTCGTCTCCGGCGTCGGCGCGGCCGGTTCCGCCATCATCCAGCTCCTCAAGGCACAGGGCGCCCGGCACATCATCGCCGCAGGCCGCTCCGGCGCCATCCACGCGGGTGAAACCTACAGCGACGAGCACCGCAGCTGGATCGCGGCGAACACCAACGAGGAAGGCTTCGCCGGCACCCTCCACGAAGCGCTCGTGGGTGCTGACGTGTTCATCGGCGTCAGCGCCCCGCACGTCATCGGCGAGGAACAGGTGGCCGCCATGGCCCAGGACGCCATCGTGTTCGCCATGGCCAACCCCACGCCGGAAATCGATCCCGTCATCGCATCGCGCCATGCGGCCGTGGTGGCCACCGGCCGGAGCGACTTCCCCAACCAGATCAACAACGTGCTCGCCTTCCCCGGCTTCTTCCGCGGCCTGCTCGACGCCGGGGCCTCGGACATCACCCCGGAGATGCTGGTGGCCGCCGCGGAGGCAATCGCCAACCGGGTAGCTGACGACGAGCTCAATGCCAGCTACATTATCCCCAGCGTCTTCGATCCCCATGTCGCCGCCGATGTTGCCTCCGCAGTGGCCGCCGCCGCCCACAACGCCAGCGTTGCCGCCGCAGCAGCACCGGCACCCGAAGCCGCCCTGGCCAGCGCCTGATTCACCGCCTGACTTCAGCACAAGGAAAGGACCAGAAATGGCCATCACTGTCACAGATCCCCGGCCCATCAACCGCGCAGAGGAGATCCTTACCCCCAAGGCGCTGGCCTTCGTGGAGGAGCTGCACACACGCTTCGCCGGCACCCGCAACGAACTCCTGGCCGCCCGGGCCGCCAAGCGCCAGCGCGTGGCGGAGACGGGCAAGCTGGACTTCCTGCCGGAAACGCAGGACGTGCGCGACGGCGACTGGAAGGTTGCGCCCGCACCGGCAGCTTTGCAGGACCGCCGGGTTGAGATGACCGGGCCCGCCTCACCGGCGAAGATGGCCATCAATGCACTGAACTCAGGCGCCAAGGTGTGGCTCGCGGATCTCGAGGATGCCAGCACACCCACCTGGGGCAACGTCGTCGACGCCATCCTGAATCTCCGCGACGCCGCCCAGGGCACCCTCAGCCACACCTCGGACGAGGGCAAGGAATACAGGCTCCGCACCGACGCCCCGCTCGCCGTCGTGGTGGCCCGCCCCCGCGGCTGGCACATGCCGGAGAAGCACCTGCTGATCAACGGCGAACCCGGCGTGGGCGCTCTGGTGGACTTCGGCCTGCACTTCTTCCATGTGGCCAAGCAGCTGGTCCTCAACGGGCAGGGCCCGTACTACTACCTGCCCAAGATGGAGAGCCACCTGGAGGCGCGGCTCTGGAACGACGTCTTTGTTTTTGCCCAGGATTACCTCGGACTGAACCAGGGCACCGTCCGTGCCACCGTCCTGATTGAGACCATCCCCGCTGCCTTCGAAATGGACGAAATCCTGTACGAGCTGCGGGACCACGCCTCGGGCCTCAACGCCGGCCGCTGGGACTACCTCTTCAGCATCATCAAGTACTTCCGCGATGCAGGCGAGGAGTTTGTGCTCCCGGACCGTGCCTCGGTTGTCATGACCGCACCGTTCATGCGCGCCTACACCGAACTGCTGGTCAAGACCTGTCACAAGCGCGGTGCCTTCGCGATGGGCGGCATGGCCGCCGTCATCCCCAACCGCCGGCACCCCGAGGTCACCGAGGCGGCCTTCGCCAAGGTTCGCGCTGACAAGACCCGCGAGGCTAACGACGGCTTCGACGGTTCATGGGTTGCGCACCCGGACCTCGTCCCCACCTGCCGCGAAGTCTTCGACTCAGTGCTCGGCAACAAGCCAAACCAACTGGACAAGCAGCGCCCGGAAGTTTCCGTCACTGCGGAGCAGCTCCTGGATGTGGCCTCCGCTGACGGGCAGGTGACTGAGTCGGGCTTACGGCTCAACTTGTACGTCGCCGTTGCCTACACCGCCGTGTGGCTGTCCGGAAACGGCGCCGTGGCCATCCACAACCTGATGGAGGACGCCGCCACCGCGGAAATCTCCCGCTCGCAGGTGTGGCAGCAAATCCGGAACAAGTCAGTGCTCGCTGACACCGGCAACACCGTCACCCGCGAGCTGGTGGAGCGGATCCTGGGCGAGGAAACGGAACGCCTGCGCACGGAGGTGGGCGACGAGGCCTTCCGCCGCTACTACCAGCCGGCCAGCGCATTGATCGGGGACATCTGTCTCTCGGAGGATTACACGGACTTCCTCACCACCCCGGCCTACGAACTGGTGGGCTGAGGCATGGCTGGACCAAAGCCTTCGCTGTCCCCGGGGGACCTCGCGCACATCGATGGGCAGCTGGCCCCCACGGACCGCCTGCTGGAGCAGAACTACCCGGGCGACGACGGCTCCCGCCAGCCCGTCCACACGGTGTACGTCCCCGCAGACCGGTTCACGCCGTCGCTCGCTGCCGACTGGGGCGCCGAGGCGCTGGCCACCGCGGCCGCGCACGGCGGGCTGGAAAAACTCGGTGCGCTGCTCGGCCAGGACACCGGCCTCGCCGGGGCCGTTGCCTCCCGCGTGGAGGCAAAACTTGCCAGCGAACCGATCGAGGACCTGCGGCTCGATTTTGAGGACGGCTTCGGGGACAGGGGCGACGACGCCGAGGATGCCGCCGCGGTTGCTGCGGCATCCGCTGTGGCCGCCGCCGTCGCTGCCGGCTCCGCTCCCCCGTTCATCGGGATCCGCTTCAAGTGTTTTGAGGCGCCGACACGGTCGCGCGGGTTGCGGACGCTTGACCTGTTCGTTTCCGGGCTCTCCGCGGCCGGCGAGCTGCCGGAAGGGCTAATCCTGACCCTGCCCAAGGTCACCACGGTGGCCCAGGTCCAGGCGATGGATTACGCCGTCTCGCGGCTGGAGGAAGTGCACTCGCTTCCGGCAGGGCGGCTCCGCTTCGAGGTCCAGGTGGAGACGCCGCAGCTGATCCTCGGACCCGAGGGCACCTCCCCGGTGGCGCAGCTGCCGCATGCCGTGCCCGGCCGGATCAGCGGCCTGCATTACGGCACCTACGACTACTCGGCGTCACTCCAGATTTCCGCCGAATACCAGTCCATGGAGCACCCGGTGGCGGACTTCGCCAAGGAAGTCATGCAGCTGGCAGTAGCCGGCACCGGCATTCGGCTCTCCGACGGATCCACCAACATCATCCCGGTGGGCGACAACGTGGAGAACGCCTGGCAGCTGCACGGGCGTCTCGTCCGGCGATCCCTGGAGCGCGGCTACTACCAGGGATGGGACCTGCACCCGGCCCAGCTCCCCAGCCGGTTCGCCGCCACCTACGCCTTCTACCGGCAGGGCCTGCCCGCCGCCGCAGCCCGCCTGCGCAACTACGTCGAACGGACCGAAGGCGGCGTGATGGACGAACCCGCCACCGCCCGCGCACTGGCAGCGTTCGTGCTGCGCGGCGTCCAGTGCGGCGCCGTAGGTGCCCATGAAGTCCAGGCGCTCGCCGGCGTCGGAATCCCCCAACTCACTGCACTGGCCCACCCACGGCTGGCCACCACTTCCAACTCCCAGTAAGGATCCCCATGGGCAAGTACTACTCCCCCGAAGGCGGCCTGCCGCCGCAGACCCACCTGACCACCGAGCGGGCCATCGTGACCGAGGCCTACACGGTCATTCCCAGGGGCGTGATGACCGACATCGTGACCAGCAACCTGCCGGGCTTCACCAACACCCGGTCGTGGATCATCGCCCGTCCCATCTCCGGGTTCGCCACCACGTTTTCCCAGCTGATCGTGGAAGTCGGCCCGGGCGGCGGCGCCCCGAAGGCCGAGTTCGAGGCCGGCGTGGAAGGTGTCGTCTTCGTGACCCGCGGCAAGGTCAACCTGACCCTGGATGGTGAACTGCACCAGCTCGAAGAAGGCGGCTACGCCTACCTTGCCGCCGGCTCCCAGTGGGGGCTGGAGAACGTTTCGGACGACGTCGTGTCCTTCCAATGGATCCGCAAAGCCTACGAGCGGCTCGAGGGGTACGAGGCGAAGTCCTTCGTCACCAGCGACCAGGAAGTGGAGCCGACGGCGATGCCGGACACCAACGGCGCGTGGAAGACCACCCGGTTCACGGACTCCAGCGACCTGGCGCACGACATGCAGGTGAACATCGTGACGTTCCAGCCCGGCGGCGTGATCCCTTTCCCGGAGACCCATGTCATGGAGCACGGCCTGTACGTCCTGGAAGGCAAAGCCATGTACCTGCTGAACAACGACTGGGTGGAAGTGGAGGCGGGCGACTTCATGTGGCTGCGCGCGTTCTGCCCGCAGGCCTGCTACGCCGGGGGCCCCGGCGAGTTCCGGTACCTGCTCTACAAGGACATGAACCGCCAGGTCCGCCTCACCTAAACTGCCCTCCCCTGTCCCAACCATGTAGTGCCACGACGTTTTGGAGCGTCAAAACGACACCGGGCACTACTCAGCGGGGGGAAAATTGGTCCATGGGCATCCGCCGGAGACGTGCGTGGAAACGGGTTGCAGCCTGCCTGTGCTCGGTCCTGCTGGTGGCATCCTCGACCGGCTGCATCGAGGAACCACCGCCCCCGGAGCCGGACCACCCGGCCTTCGCCCTTCTGAAGGACTTCAGTGCCCGGATGCTGGAGGAAGGCGCCCCTGCAGTCCTTATTGCCGTCAGGAACGGTGACAACACGTGGACGCACGCTGCCGGAGTCCGCAGCCTGGAGTCAAAAGAACCGGCGACAATCGCGGATCCTCTCCAGATAGGAAGCATCACCGAATCACTGGTGGCGGTCTCGGTGATGAAGCTGGTGGAGGAGGGCAGGCTCGATCTGGATGCAGAAGTCAGCACTTATCTCCCTGAGTTCGGAACCGTGCTGCACCCACCCGGGCCTGTCACAGTCCGCCAACTCCTGACCCACGAGTCGGGAATCCCCGACTTCTATGTTCCCCGGCTGGCCTCCGGAAATTGGGAGGCGACGATGAACCGGCCGCTCAGCCTTGAACGGCAACTGGCCCTTGCCGCCACCGTACCGTGGGACGGCCGGCTGGCGCGGATTTTCGACTACTCCCGTTCGAACTACTCAGCCCTTGCCCTGATAGTCGAACGGGTCCGCGGAAAAGGGATTGGGCCCGTCCTGGCCGCTGACATCGCGGAGCCTCTGGGCTTGGCGAATACCCGCCTGGACGGCGGGTCCCCGCCAGCCACCATGATTCACGGCTACATCACCGTCGAAGGAAAGCGGCTGGACGTGGCGCGGCCGGCCTGGGTCGGTGAGCTGCCCTCCGGCGGAGTCCTGTCCACAGTGGAGGAAGTGAACAGGTTCTACGCGGCACTGTTGCAGGGCAGGCTGCTGTCACCAGACACCGTGACGGCCATGAAGGGCGGCTACTCGCAGTATTACGGCTTTGCCCTGCGGCGGTGGAACAACACCTGCAACAACCGCTTCTACTACGGCCTTCCCGGAGACATCGACGGCTACGGCATGATTTCAGTGACCAGCGAGGACGGCAGCAAGCAACTGGCCCTTGCAGTCGCGTACCCGCCCGCGCCGCCGACCCTCGAGCTGAACCCATTGATCTCTGAAATGCAGGATGTGGCGCAGGAGGCCTTGAACAAGCTCTGCCCGGAAAACTGACCCGCAGTTAGCGCCGCCACAACGCGGTTTCGGGACGTTAACTGCGAGCCAGTTGGGTCAGGTCAGGGGTTGAGGACCACCTTGATGCAGCCGTCTTCCTTCTTCTGGAACTTCTCGTACAGGGCCGGCGCGCCTTCCAGCCCCGAGCGGTGGGTGACCAGGTCCATCACACCCAGCGGGTCGGCGTCGTCCTCCACGAGGGGAAGGATGTCATCGGTCCAGCGCCGCACGTTGCACTGCCCCATCCGCACCTGGATCTGCTTGTCGAACATGGTCAGCAGCGGCATCGGGCTGGCCTGGCCACCGTAGACCCCGCTCAGGGACAGTGTTCCACCACGCCGCACTGCGTCAATGGAGGTATGGAGCACCGCGAGCCGGTCCACACCAGCGGTTTCCATCGCCTTCTGCGCGAGCTTGTCGGGCAGGAGTCCCAGTGCCTGGTGCGCGAAGCCGGCAACAGGTGAGCCGTGGGCTTCCATCCCGACGGCGTCAATCACCGCGTCCGGGCCCCTTCCGGCCGTCATTTCCCGGAGTTGGTCGGCAACACCTTTGGCGTAATCGAGAGTTTCCACTCCGTGCCGCGCTGCCATGTCCCGCCGTTCTGCGACGGGGTCCACTCCGATGACGCGGAGCCCTCGCTGCACCCCGATGCGGCTGGCGAACTGGCCCACGGGCCCCAGCCCGAATACGGCGAGGGTGCCGCCGGGCGGGACGTCCGCGTACTCCACGCCCTGCCATGCGGTGGGGAGGATGTCGGAGAGGAACAGGTACCGCTCGTCCGGGAGCTCGGATCCCACCTTGATGGGGCCGTAATCCGCGTGGGGCACCCGAAGGTATTCGGCCTGGCCGCCCGGGACGGAACCATAGAGCTCGGAGAAACCAAAGAGCGCAGCGCCGGAACCCTTGTCCTTGACCTGCGTCGTTTCGCACTGGGACTGCAGGCCCTGGTTACACATGTAGCAGTGGCCGCAGGAGATGTTGAAGGGGACCACCACCCGGTCCCCCTTGCGGAGATTGGTGACGGCGCTACCCACCTCTTCCACAACGCCCATCGGTTCGTGGCCGATCACATCGCCCTTGTGCATGTACGGGCCAAGGACCTCGTACAGGTGCAGGTCCGATCCACAGATCGCGGTGGAGGTGATCCGGACGATGGCGTCCGTGGGTTCCTGGATCACCGGGTCCGGTACCTCTGCCACGCTTACCGAGCGCTTTCCCTGCCATGTCAGTGCTTTCACAATTCGCCTTTCCTGGAAGTTTTTCGCTGCAGTCGGGGCTGACAGCCAGTCCTTCGACGCTATCGGTTCCTGCAATAAAAAGTAAGCAGGCTGACTAAACTCCTTGTCGTCGCGCCCTGTGGCTTCTAGCGTAGGAAGAGGCACATCCGCAGACCCGCACCAGTGAAAGAGGAAAAACATGTCGCTCTACCAGCCCGAACCGGTTGAGATCTCCACCCGCATGCGGCCCGGGGAGTGGACGGAGGAGAGCCTGGAACTGCTCGTGCAAAGCTACCGCGAGCGGATCGTGGAGATGGGCGCCAGCCCCACGGCCGTTGTGACGGATATTGACCGGAGCGATGACGGCTCGGTGCGCGTGGCGGTTTCCTGGGACAAGCCCGCCAACGCGGGTGGCGAGGACGCTGTCACCGGCGGCCAGACGCTCTGACGCGGGCGTTGAAAGGTACGACGACGGGCGGCCGGGCAGGGAACGCGGCATCAGTAGGTGGGCGTGAGGAGTCAGGCGCCGGCGAGGAGCCTGCCGATGGCGCTTGAGGTCAGGTTCTGCAGCAGGTCGCGCGGGCCGTCGTAGACTTCCACCGCGCCCGCTTCGCGCAGTTCGCTTGCACGGACCCCGCCGCAGGTGACACCGATCGCCGGAATGCCCAAGGCACCCGCGGCCTTCATGTCCCACACAGCATCCCCCACGAAGATCGCATCCGCCGCTTCCACTCCGATGGCTTCCAGGGCGGCAACGAGGATGTCCGGGGCAGGCTTGCTTTCCTTGGCATCATTGGCACTGGTGGCGGCATCGAGGAAGGCATCTGAGTCCAGAACGGCCTTCATCACCTGCAGATCCTGCTTGCGGGCCGACGAGGCGAGGGCAACCGAGAGCCCCGCGGCATGGCATTGGGCGAGCAGGTCCTTGGCGCCGTCGAAGGTGCGCAGCGCGGGCCAGTGGGAGGCGTACAGCGCACCATGGCTGGCCATAATTTCGGAATCCAGGGACCGGTCCCGGCCCGCCGGCAGGAGGCTGTCCACCAGGCGGTCGCCGCCCATGCCCACGTAGTAGTGGATGGACGCCATCGGTATGTCATAACCCTGCTGGCGGAAAGCGCCCCACCAGGAGATGGTGTGGATGTACGACGAGTCGATCAGGGTGCCGTCAACATCGAAGAGAATCCCCTGGCGGCGGCCGCCGTCGGGGGACCCGGAGTCCGGCGGGGCCATCAGCTGACCGCTGCCCGCCTGGCCCCGGGAGTTTTCCTGGCCCGGGCGGCATCGTCCTTGGCTGTGCTCACGGGACGCACGCGCTCCCGGATCACGGTCCCTGCGCCGTCGTGGCTCTTATCCCTGATAAGGCCTGTCCCCGCGATCTCCCGCGCCATTGCCACTCCGGCAACCGCGGCCCTTTTCGTGGGGAAGGTTACCGAGATGGCCATCAGGTTCCCGGCTCCGTCCATCATCCGGATCCTGTAGCCGCCGTCAGGCGCATCCACGAGCTCAAAATACCCGGCCATTTGCAATCACTCCTCCATCAGTCACGGCACTGTGCTTACTGGGAGCACTCCATGAGGTGTTAGTAAGTATACTTATCTATTCTGCGAAGGAGAAGCCGCACCCTTGGACGCGCCGCCTCAGCGCGCTGCCGCCGTTTCCGGCGGAATGGGGGTGTCACTTCGCCGAACCGTATCCTGATGCAGCTCCAAAGCGCTAGTCACAAGTGCGAAGTGGCTGAAAGCTTGGGGCGTATTGCCCAGTTGCCGGCCCGACCGGACGCCCCATTCCTCACTCAGCAGCCCCACGTCGTTGCGTAATTCAAGGAGGCGTTCGAAGAGTTCCTGGGATTCGTTGTGGCGGCCTGCTCCCAGCAGCGCCTCCACCAGCCAGAAGGAACAAGCAATGAACACGCCCTCATCACCGGGCAGGCCGTCGTCGCTCTCGGCCGGGCGGTACCGGAGCACAAACCCGTCCTCGGTCAGCTCCCGCTGGATGGCTTCGATGGTTCCGATGACGCGGGGATCATCCGGCGGCAGGAACCCCACACGCGGGATCAGGAGGAGGCTGGCGTCGAGCTCCGGCCGGCCATAGGACTGCACGAAGGTGTTCCGGCGGGCGTCGAATCCGTTGTCCATCACGTCCCGGTGGATGGTGTCCCGGAGTGTCTCCCAGCGCTCCACCGGCCCGGGCAGTCCTGATTCACGGACGCCCTTCACCATCCGGTCCGCGGCAACCCAGGCCATGACCTTCGAGTGGGTGAAGTGGCGGCGGGGACCACGCATTTCCCACAGTCCGTTATCTGGCTGGTCCCAGATGGTTTCGAGATGCTCCATCAGTGCCACCTGCACGTCCCACGCCTCGTCGGAGTGCGTGAGCAGGGAGTTGCGCGTCAGCGCAAGGCAGTCCAGGACTTCCCCCCACACGTCCAGCTGGAGCTGTTCGGCGGCGCCGTTGCCGATGCGCACAGGTGATGAGTTTTCGTAGCCCTTCAGCCAGGGAAGCTCCATCTCGGGCAGGCGGCGTTCACCGTGGATTCCGTACATGATCTGCAGGTCCGCGGGGTCGCCGGCCACGGCCCGCAACAACCAGTCCCGCCAGGCCGCAGCTTCGGAGGTGTAACCTGCGGCCAGCAGTGCCTGGAGCGTCATGGTTGCATCGCGCAGCCAGCAGTAGCGGTAGTCCCAGTTGCGGGGGCCGCCCAGCTGCTCGGGCAGTGAGGTGGTCACCGCCGCCACGATGCCGCCGGTCGGGGCGTACGTCAGGCCCTTCAATGTCACGAGGGACCGGACCACAGCCTCCTTGTACTTGCCCTCCACGGTGCACTGCGAAGCCCAGCCGCGCCAATACGCAAACGTGGTGCCCAGCACTTCTTCAGCGTCAACGGTGTGCGGCCGTCCAACATGGCTGGGTGCCCAGGTAAGGACAAAGGGGACCCGCTCCCCTGCGTTGACGGTGAAGTCGCTGACGGTGTGCATGTTCTCGCTGTGAAGCGGGGCCGGGGTGACGAAGTAGACGGCGTCAGGGCCGGCGATGGCGTGCATGCCGTATTCGTCCCGGCGCACCCAGGGGATGATATGGCCGTAGTCGAAGCGAAGGGTCAATTCGCCATGCATCTTTACGCTTCCGCTGACGCCTTCGACGATCCGGACGATGTCCGCCACCGAATCCCGGGGCGGCATAAAGTCGATGACGCGGACTGTTCCGTCGGGTGTTTCCCACTCCGTTTCCAGGATAAGGGTGCCGTCCCGGTAGCCCCGGCGCGTACAGGCGCCGCCGCTCGCCGGCGCGAGGAGCCAGCGCCCCGCGTCGGGAGTATCCAGCAATGCGTTGAAGCACGCGGGGGAATCGAACCGGGGAAGGCAGAGCCAGTCGATGGAGCCCTCTTTGTTGACCAGCGCTCCTGTATGGAGGTCACCGACAACTGCATAGTCTTCAATTCGCGCCATGCCCTTACCCTGCCACAGCCGGCCCCCGAGTGGGCCGGGCGGCGGGGTGTAGCCTCAAAACATCGGCAGCAGTCACCGGAGGCATTCATGGCAATCCACATCGGCACCTCCGGATGGAGCTACAACCACTGGGAGAACGTGCTCTATCCGCCCAAGCTGCCGGTTAAGGACCGGCTCCAGCATTATGTGGCCCGTTTCCATACCGTTGAACTCAATGCCAGCTTCTACCGCTGGCCCCGGGACACAACTTTTGCCGGCTGGAACAAGCGGTTGCCGCCCGGCTTCAACATGTCTGTTAAGGCTCCCCGCGGCCTGACCCACGCCAGGAAGCTCTATGAACCCGAGGTGTGGCTGGAGCGCATTACGCGCTGCTGGCATGAACTTGGTGATAAGCGGGCCGTCCTCCTGGTCCAGCTGCCGCCCGGCATGGAACGCGATGATGCCAGGCTGGACTATTTCCTCGCCGCAGTTCCGGATTGGATCCGGGTGACCGTGGAGTTCCGGCACCCCAGCTGGGACTGCCCCGAGGTCTTCGCCCTGCTGGAACGCCACCGGGCTGCCTACTGCATTATGAGCGGGGCGAATCTTCCCTGTATCCTGCGCACCACCGCGCCCTTCACCTATGTCCGGCTGCATGGGCCGGACCACCAGCACCTGTACGCCGGTTCCTACTCAGATGCGGACCTGCAGTGGTGGGCGGACCGGATCCGGGAGTGGTCCGCAGATGGCCTTGACGTTTACGCCTATTTCAATAACGACGGCGAGGGTCACGCCGTGCGGAACGCCGAGACCCTGCGCGGGATCCTGGGAGAGGGTTGACGTCACACACCGCCCGCAGGGGCCGAAGTTCTCTTCCGCCGGCGCGGCCCTGTGGCAGAGTGGAGCCATGGACACGGCTCCGAACAATTCGTCAGAGAAAACAGCGCACACTCTGCTCCCGGACGCGCTCTCGGGAAACCAGGTGTTCCGGCTGGCACACCGGATCTCGGATGGCGTTAACACTGTGCGGATCCGGCTGGCCAAGCGCTGGAAGTTTATTCCCCAGACCATCGCCTACCAGGGCTACGGCTCCACCAGCCAGGTTCGGGTCCTGGGGCGGGTCCTGCTCACGCAGAAGCCGCTGCCGGGGAGCAAAGCAGAGCACGCCGCGCAGAATGGCAACCAGAACCTCCGCGGCTGGCGCGCCTTCACCAGCGTGCCGCTGCAGTTCACCGACGTCGAGATCACCATCGGCGATGTTGTCACCCACGTCCGGGCGGACCGGGGCGGGCTGATTGACACGGAGGTGAAAGTCCAGCTTTCACCGGGCTGGCACACGGCCGTCCTCCGGGCCGAAGGAACAGAACCTGTGGAGGCCAGAATCCGTGTCATCGCACCGGACGTGAAGTTCGGGATCGTCTCGGACATCGATGACACGGTGATGGTGACGGCCCTGCCCCGGCCGTTCCTGGCGCTCTGGAACACGTTCGTCCTGAGCGAGCGGGCCCGCATGGCCACCCCCGGCATGGCCGTGCTGCTTGACCGGCTCACCATCGAGCACCCCGACGCGCCGGTGATCTACCTGTCCACGGGGCCCTGGAATGCGGCCCCCACGCTGGCCAGGTTCCTGACCCGCAACATGTATCCGTCCGGCGCCCTTCTCCTTACGGACTGGGGCCTGACGCAGGACCGCTGGTTCCGCAGCGGCCAGGACCACAAGCTCCGGAACCTGGCGCGCCTGGCCAGCGAGTTCCCGGACATGCGCTGGCTCCTGATCGGCGACAACGGCCAGCACGACGAAGCGATCTACTCAGAGTTTGCGCAGGAAAACCCGAACAGGGTCGCCGCCATCGCCATCCGGCAACTGTCCGTCAGCGAGTCAGTGTTCGCCGGCGGACACTCGGAGGACGGCGACCACACCGCGTCCCAGGTGCCGTGGATCTACTCCCCGGACGGCGCCGGCATGGCGAAGCAGCTCACCACGCTGGACGTGCTCTAAAGCCCGGGCACGGGACGCGCGCGTGCTGACAGCCGCGCCTCCCGCCGCCCCAGGCTTGGCCAGCCCAACTACCTAGGCGCTGGCACCCAGCGGCGCCACGCCGTCGTCGGGCGCTTCCGTATCGAGAACCTCAGTATCAAGATCCTCGGAGGCCGCTGCCTGTGCGATGGCAACATCAGCGGCGATGGCGAGGTCGCGCTCCTCGATGAGTTCCTGGTACCAGTAGTAGGAGGCCTTGGGTGTCCGCTCCAGGGTGTCCCGGTCCACGTGAAGCAATCCGAAGGGCTGGTTGTAGCCGGCGGACCACTCAAAGTTGTCCATGAGGGACCATACGTAGTAGCCGCGCAGGTCGATGGACTCGGCGTCACCGCCCGGGGCGGTGGCCCGCAACGCTGCCTCAAGGTGGTCCGAGAGGTACTTCAGGCGGCGCTCGTCAGGGATGAACCGCGCGTTGGTGGATTTGTCCCGGACGATGATGTCCTCGAAACTGGCCCCGCCCTCGGTGAGGATGACCGGCGGCAGGTTGGGGTAGCGCTCGGCCATTTCCTTCAGGGCCACCGCCATGTACTCGGGCTTGACCGGCCAGCCGTAGGCGGTGATGTCCGCTTCCGGCCAGGTTTCCACGTGGAAGGGGGTTCCGCCGCTGCCCGCCGCGCTGAGGTCGCTGCCCATCGCCTCGGCCATGCTCGCGGGCACCGCGCCGGCGCCCGGCCCGACAGCCACCTTGGTGGGCATGTAGTAGTTCAGCCCGTAGAAATCGAGGGGCTGGGAAATGAGTTCCATGTCCTCAGGCGGGTGCTCGAAGGAGCTGAAGAACTTGGCCGCGCGGATCAGGTCCGGATATTTGCCGGTCAGCACGGGGTCCGCGTAGAGCCGGTTCTGGGCCAGGTCCATCATGCCCGCACTGATGTAGTCCAGCGGGTTGATGGAGTTCGGGACCATGGGTGAGTAGACGTTTGTCATGCCGATCTCGCCGGGGACTTTCGCCGCCCGCAGGGCCTGCACGGCAAGGCCGTGGCCCAGCAGCTGGTGGTGGACGGTGGGGAAGGCATTCAGGACGAGCTCCTCCCCCGGCGAGTGCAGGCCCAGCGAATAGCCATTGGTGCTCACGGTGGCGGGCTCGTTGATGGTCACCCACCGCGCCACCCTGTCACCGAAGGCCTCGGCAAGGATGCCGGCGTACTCCCCCAGCCGGTAGGCGGTGTCACGGTTCATCCAGCCGCCCGCCTCATCCAGGGCCAGGGGTGTGTCCCAGTGGTAGATCGTGGCCATGGGCGAGATGCCGTTGGCGAGGAGTTCGTCCAGGAGCCGGTCGTAAAAGGCCAGGCCGGCCTTGTTCGCAGGGCCGCTGCCGGTGGGCTGGATGCGGGGCCAGGCGAACGAGAACCGGTACGAGTCCACGCCCAGCTGCTTCATGAGGGCAACATCCTGCGGCATGCGGTGATAGTGGTCGCAGGCCACCACGGGGCTGTGGTCCTCGACGATGTTGCCCGGCTTGGCCGAAAACACATCCCAGCCGGCAGGTCCGCGGCCGTCCTCATCCAGTGCGCCTTCGATCTGGAAGGCTGCGGTTGCCACTCCAAGGGTGAACCCCGGCGGGATGAGTGCGGCGAGGTCCCTGGCGGAAATATGCATTGAACAAATCCTTACTACGGACAGAACGGTACCCACGAAAGTTTTTTGAACCCACGCGAGGTCAGGACCATATCCTCGCACGATTCCCGGGCTGCTGGTGCGCGTGCTGCTAGGGTCTGGGAATGGATGAAAAACTGGGGAAGTTCATCGACAATTTTGCTGATTTGGTGCAGCTGGCACAGGCCCGCAGCCATCGGCGCCAGGCAGGGGTGCAGCTGCTGGATACGCTGACCGGGCACCTGGGGCTGGCTGCCGAAGACCTCGCCGTGGTGGAGGAACAAATCCCGCCGCACAGGTTCGTGGACGCAGACATTGTGATGGCCGGGCTCGCCGCACTGGATCCGGAAAGCCGGCTGGTGGGGATCGGCGGCGGCGGCCAGCGGCACCACCAGTCCTTGAGCGACATGCTTCAGCAGTCACAGGCCTTCCCGCAGTTCCCGCTCGCCCAGCCGGACTACGTCAACCTGGCCGTGGGGCCGGATACCCAGCGCCAGGCGGTGGGTTTCGGCCTGCGGCTTATGACGTACGACGGCGGCCGGCTGGCTGTTCTGCAGCGCGCCGCGGATCCGCGCGCCGGCCGGGAGACGGCCTCCCTTGAAGTGGCGCCGGAAAACACCGAAACGGGCACGGCCTTCCTGGCTGAGTACCGGCGGCGGATGGACAGCCACAGTGTGCTGAAAGGGCAGGTTATTTCCCTGACCATGGGTGAATTCGGACCGAGCAGCGGCGGGGTTACCTTCCACCACCGGCCGCACCTGCCGGGGCAGGAAGTTATCCTTCCAACGGGCCTCCTACAGAAGGTGGCGGGCCACGCGGTTGGCATCGCCGCGCACCGGGAGTCCCTGAAGCGGCACGGCCAGCACCTCAAGCGGGGCGTCCTGCTGTACGGCCCGCCCGGGACCGGCAAGACGCACACCGTTCGGTATCTGCTCGGGCAGAGCGAGGGCACCACTGCAATCCTCCTCAGCGGCGGTTCCCTTGCCCGGATCTCGGAGGCGGCGCGGATGGCACGTGCGTTGCAGCCCTCGATGGTGGTGCTGGAGGACTGCGACCTCATCGCGGAGGACCGGAGTTTCGGCCACGGGCCGCAACCGCTGCTCTTTGAAGTCCTGGATGCCATGGACGGCCTGGACAACGACGCCGACGTCGCCTTTGTCCTCACCACCAACCGGCCGGACATGCTGGAGCGTGCGCTGGCGCAGCGGCCCGGCCGGGTGGACCTCGCCGTGGAGATCCCGTTGCCCGCTCTCAACGAGCGGATAGAGCTCATTCGGCTTTACGGCCGGCAGGCCAGTTTCAGTCCCGACGCCGTGGCTGCCGCCGCCGAACGTACGGACGGGACCACAGCGTCGTTTGCCCGCGAACTGGTACGCCGTGCCGTTGTGGCCGCGGCCCTCGAGGACGTGCCGGTGTCCGACTCCCACCTCGCAGCGGCTGCGGAAGAGCTGCTGGGTGACGCTGAATCCCTGACCCGGAGCCTGCTGGGCAGCGGAGCCGTGGAAACCGTCTGACGGCAACCGTTGCCGTTCGGGCGCCCGGCCTCCCGGGTTAACTGGCGGCCGCGGCGCAGAGGTTCAAGCTCACTGGTCGCCGAACAGGAATTCCTTGGCGTGAGCCACAGCCTTGCGGAAGGCATCGTTCCGGAGCGTGACCAGGTGCTCCGTGTCGCCGTCGGCCGGTTCCAGGTACCCTGTGTATCCCGGCCGCAGGACCCAGATGTCCCCTGACGGCGGAAGATAGAACACCCCGAAAGACCGCTGCTGCCTTTCGTCGTTCGTCCACACCGGGACCACAGCCAGCGCCGCGCCGGTGGTGGGGTTGATCCATTGGGCTCGGGGAAGGGGCTCCTCATGGGCTTCCGGATCCAGGAACGGCGCGGTGCCCTTGCCCCACCGCTGTTCGAAACGCTCATGGAACACCGGCATCAGGTGTGAATCGTAGCGGCGCCAATCGCTCATACAGTTTCCCGCCTCTCGAAGTGGTGGCCGGGGTCGATCCCCCGGGCCTGCAGGGTCCCGGTATGCGGTCCGGCAGGCCAATCGGCTATCAGGCCCACGGTCCGCTTTCCCAACGCACGGGGGTGATTCGGATGGTGTTTCCGGAAGAAGCCGGCTGGTGCCGGACCTTCCGGACCGGGATGTCCGTCCCGCTCCGGCTCGCCGGTGCTGCGCCGGTTGCCGGTTCTGCCTGCTCTTCCCGGTCATAGGCCTCCCGCCGGACTGGATCGCGCAGGACGGCAAAGGCCTGCATGATTCGCAGCAGCTCGGCCTCCCGCTGCTGCATACCTCCAACTGCGCCGGTATTGTCCACTCCGTTCTGCAAGCCCCTCGGCCCGCCGGCCGCATCCCTGCCACCTTCCAAGTCCGGATGGTGGCTGCGCATCAGGGCCCGGTAGGCGCGCGAGATCTGCTGCTGGGAAGCATCACGCGGGACGTGCAGGGTGGCATAGTAATCCGGGGTATTGCTCATGTCAGTTCCGGCTCCACAGGGCTGGCCCGGCGGACGGGCAGTGCCGGATGCGGGCGGCGCAGGACAACCCGGGTTGCCCTGCGCCCGCCACTGCCGGCCTAGGTTCCGATTTGGTGCAGCTGGCTCTGCTGCGTCTCGATTTCGATCTTGCGCGGCTTGGCCTGTTCCGCCACCGCGATTCGCAGCGTCAGGACACCTTGGTCGTAGCTGGCCTTGATGTTGTCCGTCTTCAGGGTGTCGCCCAGGATCAACTGGCGGCTGAAGACGCCGCGCGGACGCTCGGAGGCCACCAGCTCCACATTGGGCTGGGTGGGATCCTGGCGTTCCGCCCGGACCGTAAGCACGTTGCGCTCAACGTTCAGATCCAGTGAATCGAGCTTGACGCCCGGAAGATCGAAGGCCACCACAAACTCCCCGTCTTCCTGCCAGGCATCCATAGGCATGGCGGCCGGACGGGCGGCAGTTCCAAAGACCTGCTGCGTGAGCCGGTCCAGCTCACGGAACGGGTCCGTGCGCATCAACATCATTTCCCACTCCTTCAACTTGTTAGATGTTGGATCGGTACTGTATCCACCCCAGGATCTATGGTAGTGAACATAGATTTTTTATAGCACCTGTGAAACACTGAAGCAAGACTCATCGAAGTTTTTTGGAGAACTGATGGCAGAGCGGGAAGCAGGACGGGCGCCAGTGCCCGCAAAGGGTCGCGCACTTTACGCCATCTCTGTGGCGGCGAAGCTGGCGGGCACAGGCCAGCAGAACATCCGCCTCTATGAGACGCGGGGCCTGCTGACGCCGTCGCGTACTTCCGGCGGCACCCGGCAGTACAGTGACGCGGACATCGCGGTACTGCTTCGCATCGGGGAACTCCTGGAACAGGGCCTGAACCTCGCCGGCGTAGCCAAGGTGCTGGAACTCGAGGAAGCCAACGTCAAGCTCCATCTTGCCCTCAAGCGGGCCCGGTCCCGGCCGCCCGCCTGAGCGATCAGCGGCTGGGAGGG
The DNA here is from genome assembly GCF_030817075.1 of Arthrobacter sp. V1I9. Classification (NCBI taxonomy): domain Bacteria; kingdom Bacillati; phylum Actinomycetota; class Actinomycetes; order Micrococcales; family Micrococcaceae; genus Arthrobacter; species Arthrobacter sp. V1I9. Next base: position 466,076 of record NZ_JAUSYU010000001.1, on the reverse strand, counting down.
AACAGCCAACGGGACCGTGTCCAGGCGCGCTGCCTGCGGCTGACCGCCCGGTTCAGTCGCCCGGTTCAGTCGCCCGGTTCAGTCGCCCGGCGCGTCCGCCTTCGACAATTCGCCGGTGATCCGCTCGCCCGGAACCCTCGCCGTCCGCCACGTGTCCAGGGCGATAACTCCGCCCAGGATAATCAGGGACAACGAAAGCGACGCCAGCGCATCGCTGAGCCAGTGGTAGCCCAGGTACAGCCGGCTTAGTGCTGCCAGCACAATGCCGATGCCCGCTCCAATGAACCCGAACACGGCAGCGTGCCGGTTGCTGCGCCGGGAGTAGATCAGGAAGGCACCCACCAGCAGGAAGTCGCATGCTCCCAGGACATGTCCGGACGGGAACGAAAAGGTGTGGTCAATGCCGAAGAGCATCTGGTCCACGGGGGGACGCGACCGCCGCACAATCTGGAGGATGATCTGCGAAATGATGACCCCGGTGAGCATCGCGGACGCCAGGAGTATTGGACGCCAGGCATGCTTCGCAGCAAATCCCCACGCCACAACCACCACCAGGACAATGATGGGGAGGGCAATGGGACCGAAGACCACGGCCAGGAAGATCATGACCACCGTAAGGGTTTCGGATCTCAGCCCGAGCAGCCAATCCCGGGCAGGGCCGTCGGCGGCAGACAGGCCATCGGCCTGCACCACGCTGATCAGGGTCGCGAGGAAGAGCGCCACCCCCAGCAACGCAAGGATGATGGCCGACCAGTACAGGCCGCGCCGGTCGCCCGGCTCCAGATAGCGCTCCTCCACCACGAACTTGTCATGGAATACCCGCCATTTGCCGGCACCTTTCCCGGTGACTCCGGAACCCATAGACCCCTGCTGTCCTGCCATGCCCATCCCTAGGTGGTGAAGAAATGCTTAGGGTGAAGATTATCCCGCTTGCCCGCTGTGATCAGTAGCCAGGAACGGCCCTTTCCGCCAGGGTGCTGGTGGGCCGGCGGAATCGTCGTACCCCGGCGGTAGCCTGACTGCATGGGCGTTATGAACGAGCTGATCGATCCGCCGAGCATTGAAGCGCTCACCCGCATCCTGGCGGAAAGCGCACCGGCAGTGCAGTGGGCGCAAACGGCTGCCGCTGCATCCCTGCTTGGTGACCTGAACTTACGCGCGCGGACCGATCTCGTGGCCGAAGCCCTTGTGGCTGACATCAGCACGAGTCCGGTCCCGGGATATACGACCGCGTCCGTCAGCTTCCGGGCGGCGCTGTCAGTCCCGGAATTCACCGGCTGGGTCCTCTGGCCGGTTTCGGAGGCGGCCGTCACCCTCGCCCTCGCGTCCGGTGCAACGGAGGACTTCGACGACTGCCTGGCCCTGCTCGCTGAATTGACGCCAAGGCTTACCGGGGAATTCGCCGTCCGCCGCCTCCTTGCCAGGGACCCGGACCGGGCCTTGGCAGCAATCCTCGGCTGGACGGTCCACCCGGATGAGCACGTCCGCCGCCTCGCGAGCGAAGGCACGCGTCCCTACCTGCCGTGGGCCGTGCGAGTCCCGGCCCTCGTCCAGCGGCCCGAAGCCACCCTGCCCATCCTCACTGTCCTCTACCGCGACCCGTCCGAATACGTCCGGCGTTCCGTGGCCAACCACCTCAACGATCTCGCCCGGCATGCACCCGGTGCTGTTGTGGCCACAGCTGGTCAGTGGCTCTCCGCACCGGACGGCAACACCGGATGGGTGGTCCGCCAAGGGCTCCGCACGCTGGTCAAGAAGGGGCATCCCGGCGCGCTGGCGCTGCTGGGCTTCACGCCGGCGTCGGTGGCTGTGACCGGGCCGCGCCTCGACCAGGAAATCCTCTCGGTGCCAGGTGAGTTGACCTTTGCCTTTGAGATTTCCAATACCGGCACCGAGGACGTGCGTCTTGTGGTGGATTACCTGGTCCACTACCGCAAGGCCAATGGCAGCCAGTCCGCGAAGGTCTTCAAAATCTCAACCCTGACCCTTGCGCCCGGCGAGAGCAGGAGCGTGTCCAAGCGCCACGCGTTCAGGCAGATGACCACCAGGGTGCACCATCCGGGACTGCATGCGCTGGAGCTTCAGATCAACGGCGCCGTGCATGGGCGCACCGAGTTCCTGCTGGAAATGGCGTAGTTCCTGCTGCGATGGCCCAGTTCCTGCTGCTCTGGCCTAGAAGGAACCGGTGGTGAACTGCCAGCTCCTGCCGGCGAACGGGTTCCCGGCAAGGTCGCTCACCCCGCCGCTGCCGCCGGTCACCGTCACGGTGTACTTGGTCTTCGGCGCAAGGGCCTGCTGGGGGTTCAGGATCCATTGGTTGGTGGTGCTGTTCCGGTAAACGGCGGCCGGCACCACCGCGCCGGTAGCGGCATTCTTCACCGTGAAGGTGGTTCCGTTGACGCCCTGGACCGCTTCGCTGAAGCCCACGCTGATGTTGTTATTCCGGCGCACCAGCAGCTTGTTGCTGGTGGGCGTTGTGCCCGTAACAACGGGTGCCGGGCCGGTCAGGAAGGTCCAGCTGGTGGATGCCAGCGGGGTTCCTGCGCTGTCACGGATGGCTGAGGCGCCGCCCACCAGCGTGGCCGTATAGCGGGTGTCGGTTGCCAGGCCGGCGGCCGGGTTCAGGGTGGCAGTACGGGTGGTGGCGTTGTAGGTGACGGCGGCAGGGATGGTGCTGCCCGCCGCATTCTTGAGCGCAAACGTCCCCGTGGTGACGCCCTGGACGGCGGCACTGAAAGTGGCAGTGACATTTGTTCCCGTTGCCACGGCCGTTGCGTTTGCTCCCGGGGTAGCGGCGGTTACGGTGGGAGCCGGAGCCGGAGCCGGAGCCGGAGCGGGAGCCGGAGCAACAGCGCCGGCAAACAGCAGCCGGTTGGGGGTGCCGCTCGTGGCACCGGTAACCACGCCGGCCGTGGCGTTGGATACGAGTGCGCCTGCCACCTGGGCCGGTGAGAGTGCGGGGTTCTGGGAGAGCAGCACTGCGGCTGCCCCGGCCGTGTGGGGAGCGGCCATCGAGGTTCCGGACATGGATACCGTGGCGGTGGCAGAGGTGTGGTGGGCCGAGGTGATACCGACGCCGGGCGCGTAGAGGTCCACGCAGGAGCCGAAGTTGGAGAAGGATGCCTGCCGGTCAGCGGAGTCGCTGGCAGCCACCGTTACTGCTCCGGGGACGCGGGCGGGGGAATTGCTGCAGGCATCCACGGCGGAGTTGCCGGCTGCAACCACCGCGGTAACGCCGTCGTCCATAACAGCCTGGATGGCCGCGTCAACAGCGGAGCTGGCGGCGCCGCCGAGGCTGAGGTTGGCCACTGCAGGCGTCCCGGCTGTGTGGTGGGCGGCGATCCAGTCCAGTCCCGCAACCACGTCCGAGTTGTAGCCGGAGCCGTTGCAGTCGAGCACACGCACCGGCACCACGGTGGCGCCCTTGGCCACACCGTAGCTGGAACCGGCCACCGAGCCGGCCACGTGGGTGCCATGGCCGTTGCAGTCGCTCGAACCCAGGCCGTCGGCCACGGCGGACCAGCCGGCTGCCACCCGGCCGCCGAAATCTGCATGCGAGGCAAGGACACCGGTGTCCACCACGTACGCGCTCACACCTGCTCCGGACGCCGTCCACGAGTAGGACCCGGACAAGGGCAAGGACCGCTGGTCCACCCGGTCCAGGCCCCAGGGTGCGGGCTGCTGGGATGCGGAAAGATTGACGGGTGCATCCACTTCCACGGAAACCACGCGGCCGGAGCGGGCCAGCGCAGCCGCCTGTGCCGGGTTGGCGTTTACCACTGCGCCGCGGAAGGCGCGGGTAAAGGTACGGCCCACGGCCAGTCCCTGCCCCCGCATGCCGGCTGCCTCTGAGGCAACATCGGCATTGGCTGCGTACCGGACGATGTAGCGGCCCGTCGTTCCGGGATCGGCCGTCGGAGCGGCTGATGCCGGCACGGCGGCTGCGGAAAGGGCGACTGCGGAAACCAGCACTGCTGCGGCGGGCAGCAGAAAGGATGGAGTGCGAATTTTGGGGTCCTTGCTTCGGCGTTGCGCTCTGCGCGGGCAGGTAAACCATCCGCCCTACCTCAAGATTAGGACCCGTTTCCGCGCTGGAACGGGGTCTTGCAGGATCCTGCGCCAACCCTTTGCGATTCCTGCGGCTGGACGCCAGCGGTCAGATTGAGGCTCCCGCGGGGATGCTCGGCTGGTGGTTCCGCCAGGAGAATTCGGGCTCAAAACCGAGCAGGCGCCTGGCCTTGTCAATGGACAGCATGGTCTCGTGCTCGCCAAGGTCCTTGGTGACCTTGACGGCGGGGAACACCTCCGCCGCCAGTTCCGCACTGGACCGGCTCATCACGGTGTCCGCGTTGGCGATGATGTACGCCTCGAAGCCCGGCTTGGCGTTTTCGAGCGCGCAGACTACGGCCTGGGCGCCGTCGCGGCCGTCGATGTAGCTCCAGAGGTTCCATTTCCGCAGCGTGGCGTCGGCGTCGAAGGCGGGAAAGCTGTCGTAGTCCTCAACGTCCATGACGTTGGAGAACCTGAGGCCGGAGATGCTCAGCTCCGGGTCCCACCGCGTCAGCTCCACTGCCATCTGCTCCTCGAGGTGCTTCACCAGCGAGTAGGTGCTCTCCGGCCGGGCGGGGTACTCCTCGTCAACGGGAATGTAGGGCGGGTCGACGTCGAACGGCAGTCCCAGCACCGTCTCGCTTGAGGCATACACCACCTTCTTGATTCCGGCCCGCCGGGCCGCCTGGAACACGTTGTAGGTGGCGAGCATGTTGTTCTCGAATGTGGCGGCGTCCGGGATGATGCCGGGCGCGGGAACGGCACCGAGGTGGACCACTGCGTCAAACCCGCCGTGCCGGTCGTCCAGGCCGAGCAGGACATCCACAACCTGGCCGTAGTTGCGGAGGTCCACCACCACCAACCCGGGATTCCGCTCCCCCGCGCGGTCCAGGTTGAGCACCTGGTGCCCGTCGCCGGTGAGTCTGCGCACCACGTGCCGCCCCAGCTTTCCGCTGCCTCCGGTTACTGCCACCCTCATGCGCGTTCTCCTTTTTCATCAATGAAGCGTTCGACGGCGGCGATCGCCATTTTGGTGATGCCGCCGGGGTCGCCGCTGCCGTTCACCGGCACCAGCAAGCCCCGCCCTGCGTAGACGGACACGACTTCGTGCGTCTCACGGTGATAGAGATCCAGGCGGCGCCGGAACACGTCAACCGTATCGTCCCTGCGGCCCTCGTCCTGGGCACGCCGCAGCATCCGCTGTTCCAGCTCGGAATCGGGGACCCGGAGCTCTATGACTGCATCGATCCCGTGGCCCTTCGAGGCGAGCATGTTGTCCAGTTCCACCACCTGGGGCGCGGTCCGCGGGTAACCGTCGAGAAGAAAACCGGCCTGGACGTCGGCGGCCAGGAGCCGGTCCTGGACCAGGGCATTGGTGAGGCGGTCCGGTACGAAATCGCCGTCGTCGAGGTACTTTGCGGCTTCATTGCCCAGTTCCGTCTGCCGGCTGACATTGCTCCGGAAAATTTCACCCGTGGACACGCCGGGGATGCCGAAGTGCCGGGCCAGGTGCTCCGCCTGCGTACCCTTGCCGGAGCCGGGCGGACCGATGATGAGCAATCTGGTCATGTTTCTGTCCCTCCATAGCGCAGCAACCGCTGGTTTCCGGGTTGGACACCGGCAGCGCCGGCGCGTGCCCCATTCTGCCGGTAATGCCTGTTCCAGCGCCAGCGTCTGCGGACTGGCGGTGCGTCAAATGACGATTCCCGGCCCCGGGGAATGTATATACTTCTGGATATCGGTTTAGCAGCAGGCCGTTGGAAAGTTCGTCGATCCAGCGAGCATTGCCGCCTTCCGCCTGCTGGGTGGACGGGGCTTGTTACCTGCTCGTTTTGACCTGAGCGAATGGCACAAAAAACCGTGGCCAGCGAGTCAACTGTAAAAACTGATACATCCATTACTGAGCACCTGCATGAACTTGTCCTCAACAGCTCCGATGTTGAGGACTTCCTTAACGAACTCGCGCAGGTGTCCGCACGCAATCTCTCCGAGCCCGGCGATGAGATCCTGTGCGCCATAACACTGCTGCGGCAGCGGAAGGCCGCCACAGTGGCCAGCAGCAGTCCGGCCGCCGAGGCCGTCGCACGGCATGAGTACGAGTTCAACCAAACACCAAGCATGACGGCCTGCACTACTCAGGAGACCGTCCAGGTGCCGGACATCCGCGACGACGGCCAGTGGCCTGACTACTCCGCGGCGCTGCTGGGCGAAGGCGTCCGCTCCGTCCTGGCGCTGCCGTTCCAGCTGGAGGGCGGCACCAAGGCTGCGTTGCTGCTGTACTCGGGCCGTCCCAACCGATTTGAAGCCCGGATGCTGAAATTCGCCGAGGACTTCGTCAGCCAGACGTCCCTCGCACTCCGGCTTGCAGTCCGCTTTGCGCATTACAGCGAGACCGCTGCAAACCTGCGCGCCACCCTTGAATCGCGGACGGTGATCGATATGGCGGTGGGGATCATCATGGCCCAGAACCGCTGCAGCCAGCAGGACGCGTTCGAGATCCTCAAGACTGCGTCCAGCACACGGAACTCGAAGCTGCACGAGGTTGCCACGGTAGTAGTCAACTCGCTGGGCCAGGGCCCGGCACGCACCCACTACGACGGGTAGCAACCGGCGCCAGGCCTCTTTGTGTACCTACCCCACCAAGCCCTTCCACACGCCCGCTCACTCTTGGCAAACTTTTGCCCCACGCCCGCTCACTTCCGGCGACGGCGGATTCCCGCCGTCGCCGGAAGTTCTTGTGTTAAGGGCGACTACTGGGCGAGGAAGCGCAGCAGGACTTCGTTGACCTCCGCGGCGTGGGTCAAGAGCAGGCCGTGCGGGGCGCCTTCGATCTCAACGTACTCGGCACTGGGCATGGCCTTGGCGAACAGCCGTCCCGTGGAATCGATGGGGAGAATGTTGTCCGCTGTGCCGTGGAGGATCAGTGCCGGGACATCGATCTTGGGGATGTCCTTGCGGAAGTCCGTGAGCCAGGTGGGCTGCGCTGCAACGGATGCGGTGGCGCCGGCGCTGGCCGCGGTGTTCCAGCTCGCGGTGACGGCCTCCTGGCTGAGGCGCGGTGTGCCCAGGAACGTATCGCTGTTGTAGAAGTTCTTGAAGAACTCGGTGAAGAAGGCGTACCGGTCTGCCGTTACTGCTTCATTCAGGCCGTCGAAGACCTCCTGCGGGACGCCGTCGGGGTTGTCGTCGGTCTTCAGCAGGAAAGGTTCCAGGGAGCCGAGGAACGCTGCCTTGGAAACGCGGGCGGAACCGTAGGTGCTTAGGTACCGGGCCACTTCGCCGGTTCCCATGGAGAAGCCCACCAAAACTGTGTCGCTCAGGTCCAGGGTGGTCAGGAGGGTGTTGAGATCGGCAGCGAAGGTGTCGTAGTCGTAGCCCTCGGTGGTCTTGCTCGATTTGCCGAAGCCGCGGCGGTCGTAGGTGATGACCCGGTAGCCGGCGCCCAGCAGTGCAGTTGTCTGTTTCTCCCAGGAGGCGCCGTCCAAGGGGTAGCCGTGGATCAGCACGACGGGCTGGCCCGAACCATGGTCCTCGTAGTAAAGCTCGATGTCCGTGCTGTTTTCAGTTCCAACGGTGATGAAAGCCATCGCGGCGGGTCCTTTCGAGACTGTGGGATCGATGCGGGCGGGAAAACTGCCTTGCCCGCGCAATTCCTACTCTAGGGTGGTCCGCCGTGCCTTGGACTACTGGGACGGTTGCGGAAGCTCGCAGGTTATCTGCGGATTGGCGCCCATGTAGTTCAGCGGGCCGGCGGCGATGGTGATGGCTATCGTCCCGGCTTGCGCGCAGTTATCGGGCGCTCCCCCGAAATAGCCGCGCTGCCAGGCGGCCACACCGCCAATGATCAGCCAGATGACAACAAGGGCTCCGAGTATCCGCATGATTCCTCCATAGGCCGCGGCGGCTGTGGGATCAATTATGCGGCGTCCGCAGGAAAAGTGAGCGAGCGATTGAAGAACGTCCCCGAAAGGTGATAGAGCGTCGGGGGAAAGTATGCGAAAGGTGATAAAGCATCGGGGCGGGGGAACAGAAATGCACCTCCGGCGCCGGGGTTGTTCCCGGTACCGGAGGTGCATTCGGTGTTTTACTATCAGCCGCTAATTAATTCAGGCGTTGTTGCTTTGATCAGGCCGCGCCCGGCTTGCCCGGAAGTGCGAGCTTGAAGACCTTGGCCCAGGAGGAGCCGACCTGCTTGAGCAGCGGACCCGTGGTGTACTTCAGGCCGTAGCGCTGGCAGATCTCACGGACCTTCGGGGCAACCTCGGGATACCGGCTGGAGGGCAGGTCCGGGAACAGGTGGTGCTCGATCTGGTGCGACAGGTTACCGGTCATGATGTGCATGAACTTGGAACCGGAGATGTTGGCAGACCCGATCATCTGGCGGACGTACCAGTCACCGCGGGTTTCGCCTTCCACCATTTCCTCAGTGAAGGTGTCGGTGCCTTCGGGGAAGTGGCCGCAGAAGATGACCGCGTGTGCCCAGACGTTGCGGATGGCGTTGGCGGCCAAGGTTCCGTAGAGGGCCTGCTTGCCGGAGCCGGTGAGCATAGCGACGGCGGGGGTGGCAGCGTAGTCCTTGGTGAACTGCGTGACAACCTTCTTGCCCAGCGCCTTGAGGTCCTTGAGTAGGGCTTCCTTGGACTTCGTGCCTTCCTTGTACTCGGTCAGCTCGAGGTCATAGATGGCTATGCCCCACTCGAAGACGGGCGCCAGGATGGCGTTGAACAGCGGGTTGGCCAGGTTGATGGGCTTCCACGGCTGGTTCTCGTCCATGCGGAGGAGGTTGTATCCGACGTCGTTGTCCTTGCCCACCACGTTTGTCCAGCGGTGGTGCAGGTCGTTATGCGTGTGCTGCCAGGACCGCGACGGCGTGACGAAGTCCCACTCCCAGGTGGTGGAGTGGATGTCCGGATCTCGCATCCAGTCCCACTGGCCGTGCAGGATGTTGTGGCCCAGCTCCATGTTTTCGAGGATCTTCGCGAGGCTCAGCAGCGTGGTGCCCGTGACCCAGGCAGCCTTGTTCTTGCTGACCAGCAGGGCGGCACGGCCGGAAATCTCCAGGCCGCGCTGGATCTTGATCATGCGGCGAATGTAGGCGGCGTCTTCCGCTCCGCGCTTGGCCAGGACCTCGTCGCGGATCGCGTCGAGTTCACGTCCGAGCTCGGCCACCTGCTCGTCGGTCAGGTGGGCGGCAGCGGGAGGCCGGACCGTTGGACTGCCGGATTCTGCCAGCTTTCCGGGGCGCGTCCTTGACCCTCCGGTGGAACTGCCTTCGGTGGGTGTGGACTTGCTGGGTGTAATTACAGACATACCGTGGTGCTCCTCAGATTTCGAGGTTGACGGGTCCGGCGGCTGCCGAGACACACGTTTGGATCAGTTGGCCGGGTTCGCCATGGACTTCCCCGGTGCGAAGGTCCCTGACCTGGCCGGACAGGAGGGGCGTGAGGCAGCTGTGGCAAATGCCCATGCGGCAGCCGCTGGGCATTAGCACGCCTGCATCCTCGCCGACGTCGAGCAGCGGGGTGTCGCCGTCGGCATCCACCTCACGGTCGGATGCTTCGAAGGTGACCAGTCCGCCGTCGTGCCCAACACCGCCGGCGAAGGTGGTGTTGAAGCGTTCGATCATCAGGTTGCCGGGATCGCCGGCAACCGCGATGTCCGAGCCGGGTGCCGCCGTTGTCAGCGCTGCCTGCTTCCACAGCGCCTCGGCGTCGTCCAGGAAGCTGTCCGGACCGCAGGCGTAGGCGGCGCGTTCCTTCCAGTCCGGGCAGATTTCATCCAGTTGCGCGGTGTTGGTCAGGTCCATGCGCCCTTGCTCACCCGTAAACCAGTGGGCTAGGCGGAAGTTGGGGAACTGGTCGGCCAGCTCGGCGAGTTCTTCGCGGAAGAGGCTGTCACCGGGGGTGCGGGCCGAGTGGACCAGCACGACGTCGGCATCAGGACGCCGCGGAACAAGCGTGCGGATCATGGACATCACCGGAGTAATGCCGCTGCCCGCCGTCACCATCAGGAGGGGCCGGGGGTGCTCCGGGAGCACGAAGTCGCCCTGCGGGGGCGCCAGGAAAAGGACATCGCCCGGGCGGGTGGTGCGTACCAGCGTGCCGGAGACTGCGCCAACATCGGTGACCGTAATCGCGGGATCCTGGCCGGCGGGGGCGCTGAGGGAATAGGACCGCCAGTGGCGGACGCCGTCGAGTTCCACGCCGATGCGCGCCCACTGGCCTGCCAGGTGGGAGTGCCAGCCGCGGCCGGGTCGGAAGAAGATGGTGGCGGACTGCGCCGTCTCCTGCACTACCCGGGTGACCACACCGCGAAGCTGCCGCGCAGAGTAGACGGGGTTGAACAACGCTAGGATGTCCTCCGGCGCCAAAGGCGTGGTGAGCACAGAGGCCGCTTGGGCAAGCTGACGTAGCCGGATCATGCGATAAAGCCTAAAACGGCGCGGGCCATATTTCTCTCTCTCCGTCATATGACCGTTCCGCAGTCACGCTGTAGTGGGGGCGCTAAGCCCCCAAGCCGCACTTCAAGAGTAACGGCTGCAGTCCGCAGAAGGTTCCCCCACGTTTTCAATAAGCATGCTTAGTATACCGCGGTCCGGAGCGGCAAGAGACATATTTATGCTGTGGCCGGCCATCTTCGTTACGCCCTGCTTATTTGGTTCAGGACCGGTCCGGGCTCAAGCCGAGTGCAGGCGCAACGTAGCGGTAGCCGGGCCACTGCAACCCACCCACAAGACAAAGAACGACGGCAGCACCGCAGTGCCGTCGTCGTTCTCGTGTATCACTGGGTTGGCCTTTTCGGAACCCGGCTTTACCTGTAGCCGTAGAACTTAACGTCTACATGCTTGCTTTCATCGAAGTCGGACTTCCAAGAGCCCTTGCCGTTCTTGTAGACGATCTTGACGGTGTGGTAAACGGTGATCTGCTTCTTGTTCTTTTCCGGGAATACCTTGTCGACCTCAACCTTTATCTCTTTGTTCTTCGGGACCCACACCCAGCCCTTGCTGTACGGCCGAATCTGCTTGCCGTCCCCCTTCTTCGTTTCCTTGAACAGTTTCTGGTCAAAGTGAACGCGGGTGCCCTTGTCGCAGCTGATCTTGAACTTGAAGACGACCTTCACGGCCTTGCCGTAGTCTTTGGTCCCCTTCTTTTCATGTACGTCCGGTTTCTTGGCTTCGACCGTACACGTGTCCTTCTTGGGATATGCCGCGGCGTTGGCCGGGCCAGCGAGAACAATAGGACCGGCAACCAGTCCCAGAGAAACAGTGGAAACCAACGCCAGCCGGGCTGCCAGTGGCGGCCGCTGCCGGGTTGGAGGAGTGATGCTCATAGTCTTGCTCCTGCTTAGCGATGCACGTGTTACTTGATGTCAGGCAGCACTAGCCGATCACGTGGCACGTGGAGACCTATCAACCACTTCTGCCGCTTTATTATCGTCCGCCTGTACCTGCAGGCGGGCTTGGAGCCGGATCCCATTTTCGAGGCAACTCCTTGTATCCGGTACTTCAGAATTTTACCCCCGTAAGTGAAAGTGAGCGATTGTTTTGGCGGAATTGTAACCATTATGGGTTTGCCTGGGGTCCCCGCTAGAGGGGTTGCCTTGGGGTCAGACGGACCACGGCGGGGCCCGGAGGAAGCCCGTGGCTAAACTGGCACGGTGACCAACAGCGAGCAGCCTGACAGCGCCATCGTGCCGCCGTCGCGCGGGAAGATCGCCGAACGGCTGCTGCCCGGCGGCGAGGAACCGGACCCGAGGTTCACGCTCGCGAATGAGCGCACCTTCCTCGCCTGGATCCGCACGTCCCTGGCGCTCCTGGCCGGCGGCATTGCCGTCGAGGCCTTCACCGCGGACCTTTTCCTGGAGCCTGTCCGGAAGGGCCTGGCAGTGGTGCTGCTCCTGTTGGGCATGCAGCTGAGCGCCGGTTCTGCGGTGCGGTGGCTGCGGGTGGAGCGAAGCATGCGCAACAAGGCACCGCTGCCGCTGCCGCTCATTGTCCCGCTGCTTGCCGGGGCAGGGGCGCTGGCAGCCGCCGTCGTGCTGATCTTCATCCTCTGGCGCTGAACCTGTGCCGCCCACCCACTACCCTGCCGGCGGCCACGGGGATCCGGGCCTTCAGCCAGAGCGTACCGCCCTGGCCTGGGGCAGGACGATGATGGCCCTGGTGACGGTCAGTGCGATCTTCCTGCGCTGGCTTCCGGTCCACGGGCTCCCCATCCTGCTCCTGTTCGCCGTCTCGGCCGGGGCAGCCGCGGCGATTTACTTCACGCAGCGCCGCCGCTACGGCACCAGCTCCCGCGGCATCGCCAGGGAAAATGTCGACGCCGACATCACCGCAGTGCTCTGGACTGCTTCTGCAGGGGTTGCGTTGGGCGGCCTCGGCATCGCCGTGGTCCTTGCCTGGTAGGCCGGGTCCCGGCGTTAAAACATCGGCAGGACAAATCCCGCAAGAAGCGCAACCGCACCAATTCCGGTGAGGCAGCGGCCCAGCACGGCCGCAGTCTTGCCTTCTTCTTCCGGAGCCGCCATTTGCCACTGGGTGGGCCGCTTGGGGTGGTAATAGATGGGAAGGGTATCCCCCACAGCCAGGTCCTTGATGTCGTGCGGCGACATGGGCGCATGGTGCACCTGGTACTTCCGGTCGAACCAGCGGAAACCCACACCGGTGTTGTCCGAATACACCACGGCTTCGGCCACTGCCCACGGGTGCACAAAGCGGCGCAGGAAGCCTGTGTAGAAGAGCAATCCCAGCCCGGCGGGCAGGCACAACCAGGTGAGCATTTCCAGGATTGGACCTGCCATATCAAGCACAGTGGGCATGATTCTGATGGTACAGGCGTACGCTGAGGGAAAAGTTTCCGGCGGAAGGGGTAGACATGAACGACGAAGATCTTTTGGCCCGCATCCAGGCCCTGGTGGAGGAGGAACACACCCTCCGCGATGGTGCCGGCGACGGCCAGGCGCCGGACCAGGACCGGCTCCAGCAGGTGGAAGAAAGGCTGGACCAGGCCTGGGACCTGCTGCGCCAGCGCAGGGCCAAAGCGGAATCCGGTGAAAACCCCAACGAGGCCGAGCCCCGGCCCGTCAGCGAAGTAGAGGGCTACAAGCAGTAATGCGTCTGGCAGTCGCCCAAATCATCAGCAGTGCAGACCCTGCCGCCAACCTGGAGCTGATCCGGGACTACGCCGCCGAGGCCAAAGCCGCCGGCGCCGAGCTTGTGGTGTTCCCCGAGGCCGCCATGCGCGCGTTCGGGAACTCACTGACTGACATCGCAGAACCCCTGGACGGCCCGTGGGCGGAGAAGGTCCGGGCCCTGTCCAGGGAACTGGACATTGCGATCGTAGCGGGAATGTTCACGCCCGGGAAGGACGGCCGCGTCCGCAACACCCTGCTGGTCACCGGCCCAGGAGTGGATACGTCCTATGACAAGGTGCACCTATTCGACGCCTTTGGCTTTGCCGAATCCAAAACCGTGGATGCGGGCACCAACCCCGTCACTTTCGAAATCAACGGCACCGTGTTTGGCCTGGCCACCTGTTACGACGTCCGCTTCCCTGCCCTGTTCACGGCCAATGCCCGCGCCGGCGCTCAGGTCAATATTGTCTGCGCCTCCTGGGGCGCCGGTGAGGGTAAGGCAGAGCAGTGGGACCTCCTGGTGCGTGCCCGCGCTTTGGACAGCACCACCTTCGTCGTGGCCTGCGGCCAGGGCGACCCAGAGACCGTTGGAGCAGGCCCGGCGGGAAAGGCGCCCACGGGCATCGGCCACAGCGCCGTCATCACTCCCCTGGGCTCAGCGGTAGCTGCCCTTGGCGGAAAGCCGGAACTCGCCGTCGTCGACATCGATCCCTCGGTGGTGGACGAGGTGCGCACCAAGCTTCCTGTACTGGCTAACGCCCGCCAGTTCTGATTCTCCCGAGGGCCTGCCGGCCGCTCAATCTTCCCGGATTTCACAGCTCCCGACGCCTCGTCGTTTCCAAAAGTGGGGAAATCAGCTATTGGATGGGGTCCGTTTACACAGCTGAAACATTTCCGACACAGGCACTTCACAGAGCCGCAGCTTCCGTAACACCAGCGCAACTTTTCCGGCCACTTCCTGAAACACGGAACCCGAAAGATGGACGGCGGGGGAAATGCGAGGGCCAGCAAAGCGCCCCGCTTCGAGGCGCAACGCGAAGGGACCCGCAGGTGGAGATCACTGCCCAACATGTCTGGCTCATGATTTCTGCCGCGATGGTACTGCTGATGACGCCCGGGCTCGGCCTCTTCTACGGCGGCATGACACGGGCCAAAGCCGCCCTGAACATGATCATGATGAGCTTCATCTCCGCCGGGATCGTCGGGGTGGTCTGGATCCTTTGGGGCTACTCCATGACCACAGGCGACGGCGTGCTGGGCGTCTTCGGCAATCCCTTCGCCAGCTTCGGACTCCAGAACCTGCTGGGCTCCCCGGACCTGATCAAGGCCGGGTACAGCGCCACGTTCGCCATCGTCACCGTGGCCTTGATCAGCGGTGCCATTGCCGACCGCGCCAAGTTCGGCGCCTGGGCCGTGTTCGTTCCCGTGTGGGTCACCGTGGTCTACTGCCCCCTCGCCTACATGATCTGGGGCGGCGGCCTGATGAGTGCCGATGGAGCCCTCACCGCCATTTTCGGCCAGGTCATTGACTTCGCCGGCGGCGCAGTAGTGGAAATCAGCTCGGGCACCGCCGCGCTGGTGCTCGCCCTGATCGTCGGTCAGCGCCACGGTTTCGCCAAGGACCCCAACCACCGGCCGCACAACGTGCCATTCATCATGCTGGGTGCGGCCATCCTGTGGTTCGGGTGGTTCGGCTTCAATGGCGGAGCGGCGACGACGGCGGAACAGGCCGGCCTGATTTGGGTCAACACCCTGGTGACGCCGGCAGCGGCGATGCTCAGCTGGCTGGTGACCGAAAAGATCCGCCACGGCCACCCTACTTCGCTCGGAGCTGCGTCCGGCGTGGTGGCCGGGCTCGTTGCCATCACTCCGTCCTGCGCCAACATCAGCCCAGTGGCCGCCATCGGTCTGGGCCTGGTGGCCGGAGCAGCCTGCGCTGTTTTCGTGGACCTGAAGTACCGGTTCGGGCTGGATGATTCGCTCGATGTGGTGGGGGTCCACCTGGGTGCAGGACTGATTGGGACCCTGGCACTCGGTTTTATTGCCCTCCCGGTGGACGGCCAGGGCGGCGGTTTGTTTTATGGCGGCGGTTTCGAGCAGCTTGTGGCGCAGTCCGTGGCTGTGGTGATCACGGTGCTGCTGTCAGGTGGCGGGACCTTGGTTATCGGCCGCGCCATCAACACAACCATCGGGTTCCGCGTCAGCCGAGAGGCAGAAACCGCCGGCGTGGACCTGTCCGAGCACGCCGAGAGCGCCTATGCCTTTGGGGAAATGGGTGCCGGTTTCAACCCCGCCAGCCAGGCAGTCCCGCATTCCCCCGCCGTTTCCCACTCCCCCGCAGTCCATAACCCGGCCGGGCGCCAGGCCAAGGAAGACTCCTTCGCCTGACTGACCCGCGGGCTGCAGGTCAGTCAGCCAGGATCTTGTAGAGGGCCCGGCGGGTTTCGTCCAGCTTCACGATGGCAGCGGCCCGCTGTTCTTCAGTGACACCCGTACGGAACTGGTGGATAACGCCCATCAGCTTCCCGATGCTCTGGTGGAAGTCCTTGTCGGGGCTGTCAGGTCCGGAGTCCCAGGCATTTTCGAGTTCCTCAGCATGCTCTGCCACCCATGCCCTTCCGGCGTCCGTAAGCGTGAACTCAGTTCCGCGGCCTTCGCTGAGCGCCGTGATAAGTTCCTCGTCCACCAGCTGCTGCAGTGTGGGGTAGATCGATCCTGGACTCGGGCGCCAGGCTCCGCTGGTTTTTTCGGCAATCGCCTTTATCAGCCCGTAACCATTTGAGGGCGCTTCGGCCAGGAGCGAGAGGATGGCGGAGCGCACGTCACCCCTGCTTGCCCTGCGCGGGCCGCGCCCGAAACCTGGCCCGAAGCCCGGACCAAAGCCCGGCCCGGACCCGCCTCCGAAACCCGGTCCGAAGCCGCCGCCGCGGTGTCCGTGTGGTCCGCGCCTGCCGCGGCCACGCTCAAACCGGCCCCTGCCGGAGTGCGATCCGGAAATGTCGTCGTGAGAAATGCCTTTCATCGTGGCATCGTCCTTTCATTTTGGATGTTCGCCGTTAGAGTCGGCGATAGTTAACGATATGTCGGTATCTATCGCCGAGTCAATAATAGAATTCATCAAATCATGACCTTCCGCCCTCTGGATTGCCCTGCCAAGGCGACGTAATCTTGTGGCACTCTTCGAGCTCGAGGACTGGATCATGGCGAAGAAAAAGAAGCGCAGGCGCGGTAACAGTTCTCCGTGGGGGCGGTTCCTGGGATTCCTTGCAGCGAGCGTCATGTGCGGCGTGCTGGCCGCCAGCCTGGTTGTGCCGTCTGTTGCTGCGGCGGGCTACGGTGTCAGCACGTCCATCAACTTTTTCGAAAACTTGCCCGAGGAACTGACCGTCCAGCCGCCGTCGCAATCCACCAAGGTCCTCACCTCCGATGGCAAGGCGATCGCAACGTTTTACGCCGAGAACCGCGTCAGGGTCCCGCTGGACCAGATGTCCCCGTACATCAAGGACGCCGTCATCGCCATTGAGGACAGCCGGTTCTATGAACATGCCGGCCTTGATCCGCAGGGCATCCTCCGTGCCGTGGTAACCAACCTGACAAAGGGCGACCAGCAGGGGGCGTCCACCATTACGCAGCAGTACGTCACCAACGTGCTCAATGAGGCAAAGCTGTCCCAGGAACGACCGGACGAGGTGGTCCTCAGCGGCCAGAAGGACTTTGGGGACAAGCTGCGGGAGATGAAACTGGCTGTTGCCCTGGAGAAGAAGTTCACCAAGGAACAGATCCTTGAGGGCTACCTGAACATCGTGTTCTTCAACAGCGACGCCTACGGCGTGGAAGCTGCAGCCCGCTACTTCTTCAACACCCGCGCGAAAGACCTGAACCTTCCCCAAGCTGCACTGCTGGCTGGCCTGGTGAACAGCCCCACGTTCTATAACCCCGCCCTCAACCCGGAGAAGTCCGTTGTCCGCCGTGACCAGGTGCTTGGCGAGATGCTGCGGCAGGAAAAGATCACCCAGGTTGAACACGACGAGGCCGTTGCCAGCCCCATCGCACTGAAAATCAGCCCGCAGCGGCAAGGTTGTGCCAACGCCACCATGGCACCGTATTTCTGCGATTACATTTCGCACCTCATCCTGAACAACCCCGCGTACGGGTCCACGCAGAAGGAACGGGAGAGGAAGCTTTACCGGGGTGGCCTCACCATCACCACAACATTGGACAGCAGGCTGCAGGCCGCAGCCCAGTCACAGGTGAACGGGACCGCGGGCCGGAACCCTGACCGCTGGGGGGCAGCCTTGGTGACCGTCCAGCCCGGAACCGGCAAAATCCTTGCGATGGCACAGAACACCGTGTTCCTGCCCGAGCCGGGCAAGTTCGACACCCAACTTAACTTCAACGTGGACGCCAAGGATCCGCAGGGCAATGACCTTAACGGTGCCGGCGGGTTCCAGACCGGGTCCACCATGAAGCCGTTTACGTTCGCCGAGTGGCTGAATGAGGGCAAGCGGCTCAACGCGGTGGTGGACGCGTCAAAGCGGGTCTATCCGCTGGGGTTCCCGTGGCGGTCAAGCTGCGGAAAGGTGTTGGGTGCCTACAGCACTGCCCAGAACAACCCTGAACTGGGCGCGGCGGATGACCTCCAAAATGCCGAGCCGGGCTTCTACCGGAAAATGCCCATCAACTACGGCCTCTACAACTCCATCAACACCGCCACCTTCGCATCCGCTACACAGCTGGACTTCTGCGGCATCCAGAAGATGGTGGACGCCGTGGGCTTGCACAACGGCCACGACGGTTCCCCCATCAACATGCACCAGCTGGGCAACCTTCTGGGCGCCACCAATGTGGCACCGCTCCACATGGCGAACGCCTTCGCCACCTTCGCCAATGACGGAAAGTACTGCGCACCTATCGCCCTGCTGAAGGTTACTAACGCAGCCGGCGCGAAGCTTCCGGCTCAGACCAGCGAGTGCAGGGACGCAGTGAAGCCCAACGTTGCCCGTGGCGTGAACTCCGTGCTGCAGGACGTCATGAAGGTGGGCTCCGGGGTCTGGATCAAGCCCAAGGTCCACGACAAGGTTCCCGTGGCAGCAAAGACCGGCACTTCAAACAACAACGGAGCCACCTGGGTGGCTGGCTACACCACCGGGCTGTCCACCGCTTCCTTCTTCGGAGATGCGCTGGAAGGCCAGAAACGCTCCGGGCAGAAGGTCACCATCAACGGGACGTTTTACCCGCGCCTTGACGGCTATATGATCGCCGGGCCGCAGTGGGCCAAATACATGCTGAAGGTGGCTCCGCTCTATAAGGCGGCGCCGTTCCCGAAACCTCCGCGATCAATGTCCGGCCCCACTCCGGGCCGTTAGCCGGAAATCCTGCCCCAACTCCCCAGGTTCTGTCAGGATTGGCCGGGTGAAAAGCCTCGAAACCGAGCGACTGATCCTCCGTCAGTGGGAGCCTGAGGACGCCGACTTTGTGCTGGACCTCTACTCCCGCTGGGAAGTTCAGCGCTTCATCGGGAGCCCTCCACAGGTAATGGGGCAACGGGCCGAGGCTGCGGAGCGCATTCGAACCTGGCGGAACATCCATCAGCAGCCCATGGCCCACCCCAGCCACGCCATCTGGGCCGTACAGCTCAAGTCCCTATCGGGAACACCGGCACCTCTCGTCGGGACCCTGCTCCTGAAGTCCATCCCAGCATCGGGCGGGGCTTTGCCGCTCCAGCCCTCGGGGGACACGGAAATCGGCTGGCATTTCCACCCCGACCATTGGGGACATGGCTACGCAACAGAGGCGGCCGGCACGGCCCTCGCGTACGCGCTGGCCAGCGGGCTGGACAAGGTGGTGGCAGTCACGGCCCCGGCCAACACGGCCTCCCAAAAGGTCTGCCTGCGCATCGGCATGACCCACCGCGGACAGACCGACAGGTACTACAACTCCACCTGCGAGCTATTCGAGACGACAACACTCCACTAGCCGGTCCCCTTCCACAGCCTGCGCCACCACGAGCGAGGCATTTCCGGCTCGGGCGCGGGCTGCGGAACCTGTGAGGCAGCCCGGCGTTCGCGCCACCACCCCACTTCCTCCTCCACGTCCCGGGTCTTGGTGATAACCGGCGGGCCGCCCTGGAGCTGGCGCCGCGCATCGACAACCCGGCGGTTGAAATCCTCCAGGATGTCGCGGACCTGCTGCTCCGTGTACTGCGCATCGAGCTTGGCGTCCAGCTCGGCGTCCTCGGTGCGGAGCAGGATGGCCGCCGGGCCCAGGCCGCTGATGTTTTCGCGCTGGATGAGGCCTTTGACCCACCAGTCGGGGTCGTACGATTCTCCCAACCCCGGAATCGGTTTGCCCGCGTACTTGAGGTTGTCGAACTTCCCGTGCGCCATCGCATCCCTGACCAGGTACTCGGCCCGGGCGGCATCGCCCACCTTCCGGCGTTTCTCCCGCTCCTTTGCGTCGAGGGCGTCCAGAGCGGCTTCCTCCTCAGCGCTGATGCCGGCTCCCCGGTAGGACCGGACTTCGGCGGCACGCTCCAGCCGCTTCCGGAAGTCCTCACCGCTGCCCATTGCTGCCACCGCCTTACCTTCAGTCCGTCCTTCCAGTATTCAGAAGCTTTTCGCCCGGTTCAACGCCAGCCGTGCATTCCAGCCCGGGAGGTTTACGCTGGTCACTCGGGCCGACCGTGGCCGGGTGCGCCGCCCACAGCACCTTGGCCGCGGGGATCGGCTACACCTCCATTGACCTTTCGGTCAGCTACCTGCGGCCCATCACGGCTGACCGCGGCGTCCTCCGGGCCGAAGGTTCGGTGGTCAAGCAAGGGCAGCGCGTCATCTTTGCCGAGGGACGCATCCTCGGCCCGGCCGGCGAACTGCTGGCAACAGCCACCAGCTCGCTGCTTGTGATCGCCGCGGGTGCCCCGCCGCGCCTGCGCTGAACCGGCGCCGGAAAGCGCCGCGCCCGCCCTGCCCGCTGGTGCGTGGGTGCCGCGCACACAACGAAGCGGACGACGGCGGAGGTCCCGTCGTCGTCCGCCTTCCTTATGTTGCTGGGCGGGTTAGCGGCTCAGGCGTTGGCGTGTTCGGAGAGGATGGCGTCAATCTGGCCGACGGCCTCCTTCATGCCCTCCTCCATGCCCATCTGGACCATCTGTTCCATCTGCTCTTCGGACTCGAAGGTGGAGACAATGGTCATCCTGGTACGGCCGCCGGCCTCCTCCAACGAGACTGTTGCGTGCGTGATGCCCAGGTCCTCGACGGGCGCCCCGTTTTCGTCGGCGAAACCGTCGTCGAACTCCAGCTTGTTGGGTGCCTGGATGGCGGTGAAGCGCCACCAGCCGCCGGCCTTTTCGCCCTCGGGACCGGTCATGTAGTAGCCGGCCTTACCACCGGACTGGAATTCAAACTGCTCAAAAGTGGCGGGCCAGGTGGGCGGACCCCACCAGCGCTCCAGCTGGCGCGGGTCCTCCCAAAGCTGCCAGACACGTTCGACGCCGGCGTCGAATTCGGCCACGAGGGTGAAGCTGAGCGCCTCGAGATTCTTGGTGGAACTGATAACCGACATTGCAGAACCCTTCCTTATCCTTCAGCCAGAATGTCAGCGATGCGGCCTACGCGCTGCCGCCAGATCGCCTCGTACTCATCGAGCAGCCGGCGGGCTTTCTGCAGCCCTTCATGATTACCCCGCACGATCTGCTCCCTTCCGCGCTTTTCCTTGGTGACCAGGGAGGCGCGTTCCAACACCGCCACATGCTTCTGGACGGCGGCGAAGCTCATGGCGTAAAGGCCCGCGAGGCCGGAAACCGTATATTCGCCCACGGTCACTCGCCGGACGATGTCGCGGCGGGTGGAATCGGCGAACGCCTGGAAGAGGCGGTCAAGTTCAGTTTCGCGGATATGATCTACAACCATTTGGTTGTACGATAGTCCCGGCCGGCGCAGGTGTCAATGCTTCCTGCTTCCGTCTTTTGTCCTCACCGGGAAGAACCATCCGGCAGGGTATCTTGTAGCCCATGGGCATTTTCCTGGCCGGCGCCGGAGCCGACTATGACTCCTTTCCCGACGTCTTCAAGCGCTTCGTCGAGGACATCCCAAGGCCGGGCGTCGAGGGGCGGCCCCTCCGGATCGCGGTAGTGGTGCACCACCGCGGCGGCTGCCCTGAAAGCGTGCTGCAGGATTACGCCGCGCCACTGCGGTCCCTGGCCTACTGTGAGGTGGTCCCGGTCCTGCTGCGTGCCGGCGGCCCTGCGGATCCCGCGGTTTTCGACCGTGTGGACGCTGTGGTGGTGGGCGGCGGGCTGACCCCGGCGTACCTCACAGGGCTGCAGGGTTGCGGGAGTGCCATCGCGGCAAGGGTGGCCGATGGCTTCCCCTACCTTGGGTTTTCGGCCGGCGCCATGATTGCTCCCGGAGCAGGCATAGTGGGCGGTTACCGGATTGGGGGCGTCGAGGTGTGCGGTGAAGAGTGTTCAGAGGACCTGGACGAAGTAGAGGTCCGGGCGGGATTGGGGCTGGTTCCGTTCGCAGTGGACGTCCACGCCGCCCAGGCCGGCACCCTGAGCAGGGCCGTGGGTGCCGTGGCGGCGGGACTCGTGGACAGGGCCGTCGCCGTAGATGAGGACACCGCAATAGTCCTGCGCGACGGCGGCGGGGACTTCGAGGTGATCGGCAGCGGAAACTGCTGGGATATCCGCAGATCCGGGACAGGCTGCAGTGTTTCCATCCGCCCCGCCGTCAACTGAACGAGTACCGCCTGACTGGCGCGGGGCTTGGGTTACGAGTCGAAGTGGGTCTGGATGCTGGTGCCCGAAAGCTGTTCGATCAGTTCGGTTGCGACGTCGCGCAGTTTGCGGTTGCGGTTGCTGGAAACCTTGGTGAGGATCTCCATCGCTTCTGCCTGCGAGCACCTGTTCTGCGCCATGATGACTCCGCAGGCCAGGTTGATGGCGGTGCGGCTTTCCATCGCCGCCTCCAGATCCTCCGCCCGGTCCTGTGCCGAGTTGATGCGGACCGACAGTTGCAGCGTGCTGTGGGCGGCCGCAGCAAAACCAACGGCCTTGTCATAGACGTTAGGGGTGAAGACGTTGGGCTTTGACGCAAAGAAATTCAGTGCGGCACTGGCTCCATTGCCGATTTCGAGGGGCACACCCAAGGAGCTGTGGACGCCGGCCTCCATGAACTTCTGCGACAGCTCGGGCCACCGCAGATCCGAGGCGACGTCGTCGATAACCACCGGAGACATGTCCCGCAGCGCCTTGATGCAGGGGCCGTCACCCACTGCCTGCTCCAGCTGATCCAGCTCGACGGCCCGGGTGCTGCTGCCCGCGGCCGTGGAGGGCTTCCGCCTGATCTTGATGGTGACTGCGCATTCGACCTCGTCGCCTGCCGCCTCCGAAACCGCAGCGGCAGCCAATTTGGAGAGCCCGGAGAGGAACTCAGCGGCATCTTCCGTGCCCACGAGAATGCTCTGAAGCTGCTCGACGGGTTCGCTCTCTGGTGAATTCGACATGCGCCTATCCTATGTCCCACCCAGGAAAGGGGGGACGCAGTTGATTTATGTGAACCAGCGGGAAGTCCATTCTTGGCCGCCCCTGCTTCTGCGGACACTTGACGGGAGTAAAGCGGACACTACTCCGGTACCTCCATTTGAAAGCCGCACGGACAGTGCAGTACCTGCGTAGTGAGGTAGACGTCCAGGGCGTTTTCCATAGCCTGGTCGGTAAAGGCAGGTGCGCTGAGCCGACGGAGTTCGGAGCCGGTCTTTTGCATAGGCCGGCCGCAGTGGACATACTGCCCACCAAAGGCGAGGACATCCTCGGAGCTTCTGACACCATGCAGCACTGCTGCGACAGCAGTCACGTCTGCGCGATGGAGGTAATGGAGGCTGCACGTCCTGCAGGAATAGCTCACTTCCACGAAACCATCGGAAGGGGGAGCCAGGGCGGCAATGGAGTGCAGGGCAAGATTGCGGTCGGCACCGCATTTGGTGCACAGGAGCGGACGCCCCCCTGTCCACTCGCCATCCATGCGGCTGCCGGGGCCTTCGAAAAGGATTGACATGCTACGCGGCAGCAGGGTAGCTGGACAGGATATAGTCAGCTGCCGCCGGCCCAACCATACGCGGCCTGCAATCGTGGACGTCAATGCCTGCCCGGTGCATGGCGGCGCGGAAAGTGACATCGAGCTCCGCTTCCATGCCGTACAGGAGGCACCAACTGACGTACAGCCCGTACAGGCAGTCAGCGGACATGGGGCAGTCCGTGCCAAATTCGGGAACTGTGGCTTCGTCAAGGAATTTTGTGAAGTGCGAGGCAGCCATGGTCGGCTCTCTTTCGCCGGTGTGCATCTATTCGCCGTCTTGCTACAGCGGTTTCTCCTGACGGCCCTGCACAAGACCCGGAGGGAACGTCGCCACGGTGTGACGGCGGACACTTTGAATGTACGCACTCGCCGCGCTGCTGTCCAGAGCGGAGCTATTCGTCGAAGTGGGTGCGCAACTCCGGGTCGGGCGAAATGGAGTGGATCACGCCGGCCGCAACCTCCCGCAGCTTGATGTTGCGGCTGTTGGACGCCTTCCGCAGGATTCCCATGGCTGCGGCCTGGCTGCAGCGGTTCTGCGCCATGATGACTCCGACGGCAATATCGATGGCCGTCCTGGACTTCATTGCTGCCTCCAAGTCCTCCTTGGCGTCCCTCAACTGGGTCAGGCGCAGCTCCAGCCTGAGGGTTTTGGCCGACTGTTCGCCGAACAGTTCAGCCCGCGCGATGTCCTCCCGGGAGAAACCGAACACGGCCGAAGAATAGATGTTGAGGGCAGCGGAGGACTCCCCCTCCAGTTCCAGCGGAACACACAGAAGCGAGCCGACGCCGTGGGCTGCGACCGCCCGCGCATATTCTGGCCAACGGCGCTCGCTGGTGACGTCATCCACGTAGACGGTGTTGCCTGTTTTCATGGCCGAAAGGCAGGGCCCATCCGCGAAGGAGTACTGCAGCTCATCCATCTCCCGCGCCCGGGGTGTGCTGGAGGCAATAGTCAGTGGTTTCCTTCGGCGGGCCACGGTGACGTTGCAGATGACCTCACCGCCGGGCGGGGCCAGGAGGGAAGCCGAGAAAACGGCGAGTTCCTTGAAGAAGTCCTGGGCGTCAGCGGTCTGCAGGACAAGGTCCTGCAGACGGGAAACGATGCCGTCCTGGAAGGCCGCGGCATGAGAGACAGCGTCAGCAGGGCTGGATATATCGGCAGCAGTATTGGGTAAGACGTCCATTGCACGTTCCTGAAGTTGGGCTTCTACCGCTTCAGTTTTCCAATGCGGTTCTAAGACGCTCACTTCCAAACGATTGCCTAAGCCTACCTTGGTTCCTCTGGACCGATTCACGGACGGACCTGGCATATCAATGGGCCCTGCACGGGCGTAGTCTCGGTAGTAGGAGATTTCGGGGTGACGGGGTAACCCGGAGGTTGAATACTCCGGTCTGCCCGCGAAGAGAGCGGCGGCCGTTGGCCGGGGCAGAGGCCCATGGCGCATCCAAAGGGATCGAGGCTGCATGGCCCAGGACAGCAGGTCCGAACATCATCAGGAAACGCAGCCGCAGGATCCGTTCCCGGACGGTACGGACATCTCTGGCTTCCTGGCCGGACTGGCAGCCATTGCCTCCGCCAGGGTGTCCTCTCCGGGTAACCGGATTCATACGGGCATAACCATCATCCAGCGTGAAAAGGCCGAGGCCCTGGCCGGCAGCGACGCCGCTGCGCGTGCCCTGGATGAGTTGCAGAACGGGTTTGGGGACGGCCCCTGCCTGACGGCACTGAGATCCGGAGCGCCACTCCTGGTTCCTGACCTCACCTGCGAGCACCGCTGGCCCGCCTACGTCAAGGCGGCCGACGAGAAGGGCGTATCCTCCATCCTTGCCGTTCCGCTGGACCTCGGCGATGAGGCAGAAGGGGTCCTGAACCTGTACTCCGGCAGGAGCAATGGCTTCTCCGATGACGATGTATCAACCGTGGAGGCGTTCGCTGAACAGGCCGCAGGGTCGTTGCGGCTGGCCCTGCACATTATCCGGCTCAGCAGAGTCAGGAGTGACCTGGCCACGTGATGAGACTCACCTGCAACATTCCGCGTATTGGTTGAGGTACTTCCCGCGCTCTGGGCACTATGGAAAAGCAGGGCGGGCCACTTCTGAGCAAACACTTTGAGCGGTCCGTGTGCTTGGTCACATCAGCTCCGCTGCGGTTGCCAATCCTCCCGGCAACCTGCACCATTAAAGTACAGGGAATGCGCTTTCCCACCTGCAGTCCGTCCTCATCGACGAGGACACGTTCCGGGCAAAGAAGACTCCGGGATGCTAACCGCATGAAATGGAAGTTGAATAATGACGTTCGATACCAATGATTCCGTGACCCTTAAGATCTGGGACAGGTCCGTCCTCCACCACACGCTGGAAACCGCGGTGAGCGACCTCTCTGCACGCCACAACACCACCAAGTGCCGCATTGCCGTCACCTGCAGCGGACCCAACACCTTTACCCTCAGCGTCCGCGACGACCTGGCTCTGGCCTCCGCCTAAGCTCACACGGCCAAAAGAGAAGCGGGCGACGACGGGATGTCCCGTCGTCGCCCGCTTCTTTAGTGCTTTCCGGCAGGGTCAGCTGTGAGTGGGTTCCTCGACCAGGGCGGTGGCGATGCTGTCCGCATCGTTCAGCGCGGCGAGGTAGCGTTCGGCGTCGAGGGCGGCGGCGCAGCCGGTGCCGGCGGCGGTGATGGCCTGGCGGTAGCGGTGGTCCACGGCGTCGCCGCAGGCGAAAACGCCTGAAAGGTTGGTGACGGTGGTGGGTGAGTCCACCTTGATGTAGCCGTCCTCGTCCAGGTCCACCTGCCCGGTCAGCAGTTCGGTGCGCGGCACATGCCCGATCGCCACGAAGATGCCTGTGGCGGCGTGCTCCCGGGTTTCGCCCGTGCCGGTATCCGTCAGCGTTACGCCGCTGACTTTCCCGTCACCGTGGATCTTAGTGACGGCTGAGTTCCAGGCGAAGCTGATCTTGGGGTTGTCCTTGGCACGCTGCGCCATGATGCGGGAGGCCCGCAGTTCACCCTTGCGGACGACGACGGTGACGGACTTCCCGAACCGGGTCAGGAACATCGCCTCTTCCATGGCCGAGTCACCGCCGCCGACCACGATGATGTCCTGTTCGCGGAAGAAGAACCCGTCGCAGGTGGCACACCAGGAAACACCGTGGCCGCTGAACTTCTTCTCCTCCGGCAGGCCGAGCTCCTTGTAGGCAGAACCGGTGGCCAGGATGACGGCTGGGGCCTGATAGGTTTCGCCGCCGCCGGTGACCACGCGCTTAAGGTGGCCCTTCAACCGGACCTCAGTGACGTCGTCGAACTGCACCTTGGCGCCGAACTTCTCGGCCTGCTCCTGCAGCCCGTCCATCAGCTCCGGCCCCTGCACACCGCCGGGGAAGCCCGGGAAGTTCTCCACTTCAGTGGTGTTCATCAGCGCACCACCGGCGGTCACCGATCCGGCCAGCACCAGCGGCTCGAGGCCAGCGCGGGCCGCGTAAATGGCGGCGGTGTAACCGGCCGGGCCGGAGCCGATGATGATCAGCTGCTCGGTTGCGGGGGTGTTCGCGTCAGGGGTCACGGCAGGTTCCTTTGCTTCAGGCGTATGGGAAAAGGCTACTGGGCATCCGCCTGCTGAGCGGGTACCGGTTCGGTGCCGGGTAGGACCAGCCATATCGACGGCTGTCAATTAGCTGCATAATGGGGTGCATGACCGCTCTGCAAACTCTTGGGCCCGAGGTGGACGCCTCCTGCTGCACTCCGGCCGCGAAGCCGGCACTCAGCGCAAAGGAAGCACGGCAGAGGGCGCTGGTTTTCAAGGCGCTGGCTGATCCGAACCGGCTCCGCCTGCTCTCCATCGTAAAGGCAGGGGAATCGGGAGAGGCCTGCGTCTGCGACCTCACAGAGCCGCTGGACCTCGGCCAGCCCACGGTGTCGCACCACCTTAAAATCCTGGTGGAGGCGGGACTGCTGCACCGGGAAAAACGCGGCACCTGGGCCTACTTCTCGCTGGTTCCCGGCGCGCTCGACGACGCAGCCGGACTCCTGGCGACGCTGTGAAGCAGCAATCGGCGCAAGCACAACTGCGTGAAGCCGCGCCCGCTCACCTGCCCCGCACGCCGCTGAACGTCATCCCGGCGGCGCTGGTGTCGGCGTCGGGCTTCCTGCTGTTCGCACGGGAGGACCGGGTCTCCGGTTTCCTCCTCCTGGCCGCCGCCCTGGTCCTGGCCGCCATGATCAGCCGCCGCCTTGTTATTGACCTGGCGTTGATTGGTGTGGGGCTGACCGCCATGAGCCTGGTCCCTATCACCACTGATATCAGTACTGAACACATGGCGGTGATGGGCACGGCGATGATCCTCGCCGTCGGTATCCCCTACGCTGCTTCGCGGTTCCTCACCAAGGATCACGCCATCCGGTTCCCCATTCGGACGGGCCAGCCCTGGACGCGTGCCGAAAAGTGGTACCTGCCCGCGGTCCTGCTGATCGGGTACGCCCTGATGCCCGTCTACATGATCCGGACCGGCGTCTACAACAACTGGCCCGCCGTCAGTGACCCCGAGGGCATCGCCCGGCTCTTCCTGGGAACCAACGTGCTGGGGATCTGGGACGAGCTGTTCTTTATCTGCACGGCCTTCACGCTCCTGCGCCGGCACCTTCCCGACTGGCAGGCGAACCTGCTTCAGGCGGTGCTTTTCACGTCATTCCTGTGGGAGCTGGGATTCCACTCCTGGGCACCGTTTTTCATCTTCCCGTTTGCCCTGCTCCAGGCCCGGCTCTTCACGATTACCAAGTCTTTGTCCTACATTGTCGGCGTCCACCTGCTGTTCGACTTCGTGCTGTTCCTGGTCCTCATCCACGCCCACAACCGCGAGTGGATTGACATCTTCCTCTACTGACGGGGCTTCCCGAATTAGGGTCCGCCAGCTCTGGACGCGCGTGCGGCGGGAGCACATAGTTGGAGCGTGCAGACACCCGACCCTGAACTTGAGGCCCTGCGGCAGCGGGCGGCCCGCGGTGATTCCGACGCCGTGGATGAACTGATGGAGAGCGCCGCCGAGCGCGGGGATCTCGACGAACTCCGGCGGCTGGCTGATGCCGGCAGCCGGGACGCGGCCGCCCAGCTCGCTGAAACGGCGGCGGAAAAGGACGATCTTGAGGAGCTCCGCCGCCTGGCCGCCGCGGGCAACTATGACGCCGCCGACGTGCTGGCCGAACTTGAAGAGGACGACGACGGCGCGTAGCTCGGGAGGGCACAATGAGTGAGGTTATAGACAAGCTGCTGGCCGCCCTGAACGCCCACGACGTCGAAGCCGCGGCGGCGCTTATTCATGAGAACTACCGCAGCGAGCAACCTGCCCACCCGGGCAGGGCCTTTGTGGGCCGTGCGCAGATGCACGCCAATTGGCAGGCGATGCTGGGAGGCATTCCGGATTTCCATGCCGAACTGATCCGCTCAGCCGATGACGGCGACATGACGTGGAGCGAGTGGTCCTGGACTGGAACCCGCACTGACGGACAGGACTTCCAGGTCCGCGGAGTGACCCTCTTTGAGGTCAGGGACGGAAAAATCACGGCCGGACGGCTGTACATGGAGGACGTCGAACAGTCCACCAGCATCGATGAGGACGTCGAAAGCATGTCGGGCCGGCGGCCAGAGCACCGCTAAAGTGCTTCGGTCAATCCTTACCCCGCCGGCCGGAGCGACGTGATCATCCGCCTGATGTTTTGGTACTCCGGCGTGTTCATGTATCGGCGGGCCTGTTCCAGGTACGGCAGGTTCTCGGCACCAGGGGTCACGTTGTTGTCCGGGTTGTAGAACGCACCGAACATCGCGGAGGTGGGTGGCCAGGTGAAGAAGTGGACAATTGGGCACGCCGAATCACCGGTAGGCGCGGGAACGGACGTGATGCCGTAGGCCGCCGCCGGGGTATCGGCCGGCCCGGGAGCGCTGTCGTCGCCGCGGGTCTCGAAAACAAAGCGGGGCGATGTCCCGTTCTGGGCCAGCGCGGGCAGCTCCTGGGTTTCCAGCTCTGCATACGGGTACTTCTCGAGGCAGGTTGAACCAATGGCCATGTTGGTGCGGAGAGCAGCCATCGGCTTTCCGGCCCTATTCGTGACTTCGGCGAACGCCCCGCCGCCTTCTGGCAGTTCCCCTGCAGGGTCTGTCACGCTCCAGGCAGCGGGCAGGTCAAACGCGAGTTGCCCGTCCGCCGTCGTAAACGTCACCCAGGAGCCGCTGGCGTTGGTGGTGGCAGGGGCACTCGTGTCCGGGGCTGTGGCTGGCGGGGAAGAATCTGCCGGCGACGCAGTCGGCGCAGTCAGGGTCGCCGTCGCATCCGGTGACGCGGAGGCGCCGGGCGAGGTGCTTGTCGCCGTCGGCGGGCCCGCCTGCGAACCGCACCCTGCAAGTACAACAGCAACCAGAGTCATCGCGGGTAGCAGCCCGCCGGACCTACGCATTTCACCCTCCCGGAGGTCAGAAAACTTGTCCTCCAATTGTGGAACCGCCGGCAGGTTTCGGGACCGGCCGCCGCTGATTGGCGCCGAACCGTTGTGCCGAATAACAGAAAAGCTTTGGGCTGTTAAGCACGGCGGCGGCCCGCCCCCTGGGGAGCCGGCCGCCGTCGAACGCGTTTTGTTATTAGAGGGTGGCGGTATCGATTACGAAGCGGTAGCGGACGTCCGAGGCGAGAACCCGCTCGTACGCGTCGTTAATCTTCTCGGCCGGGATGACCTCGATCTCGGCGGCGAGCTGGTGCTCGGCGCAGAAGTCCAGCATTTCCTGCGTTTCGCGGATGCCGCCGATCATGGAACCGGCAAAGGAGCGGCGGCCGCCGATCAGTGCGAAGGCGTTGACCGGGAGCGGCTCGGCGGGTGCGCCGACGTTCACCAGTGCGCCGTCGAGGGCCAGCAGCTGCAGGTAGGAGCTGATGTCGATCGATGCGCTGACAGTGTTGATGATCAAGTCAAAGGTACCGGCGAGGTCCTTGAAGGTGTTCTCGTCGCTGGTGGCGTAGTAGGCGTCGGCGCCGAGGCGCAGCCCGTCTTCCTGCTTCTTCAGGGACTGGGACAGGACGGTCACCTCTGCGCCCATGGCATGGGCGA
The DNA here is from genome assembly GCF_030817075.1 of Arthrobacter sp. V1I9. Taxonomy (NCBI): domain Bacteria; kingdom Bacillati; phylum Actinomycetota; class Actinomycetes; order Micrococcales; family Micrococcaceae; genus Arthrobacter; species Arthrobacter sp. V1I9. The sequence continues at coordinate 435,730 of NZ_JAUSYU010000001.1, read as the reverse complement.
GTTTTACGGCCATGTGGCCGAGCCCGCCAAGGCCGACGACGGCCACCTTCTTGCCGGGTCCGGCACCCCAGTGGCGCAACGGGGAGTAGGTGGTGATCCCGGCGCAGAGCAGCGGGGCTGCGGCATCGAGCTCGATGCCTTCCGGAATGCGCACCACGAAGTCTTCGGTCACGACGACGTGGCTGGAGTAGCCGCCCTGGGTGATGGTGCCGTCGCGGTCAACAGCGCCGTACGTTCCAACGTTGCCCTTGAGGCAGTACTGCTCCTCGCCCTTCAGGCAGTTGGCACACTCCTTGCAGGAATTGACCATGCAGCCGACGCCGACGCGGTCGCCAACGGCGTGCTTGGTGACGGCGGAGCCCACCTCGGTGACGATGCCGGCAATCTCGTGCCCGGGCACCAGTGGGTACTGCTGCGGGCCCCAGTCGCCGCGCACCGTGTGGATGTCCGAGTGGCAGATGCCGGCGAACTTGATCTCGATCAGGACATCGTGCGGACCGACTTCGCGGCGCTCGATGGTGGTTGCAATAAGGTCCTCTGTAGCGGACGGGGATGCATAGGCCTTGACGGTAGTCATGGTTCTCCTGTGGTTTTTGGGGGATTTCTTAAATGCTACCGGGGTGGAAGATGGCCAGCCCGGCATCAGGGGCCTGTAGCGGGGGCCCTGTTGTAACTGGTTCTGGCAGTCCTACCCTTGGCGGCCTTCGTACTCGTCGTCGATGATGTTAGGGGCTCAGCCCAGGGCCGTACGGGCGCCGTTCAATGTTCATGGTGGTTCCTTTCCTCCGGCTATTTACCCAAAGAGCAGCACTTTGTTGCATTCGCAGGGTGTGGTTCTATTTGGCGAGGATGTTCGGGTCATCGGCCCGCGCGGTTTGCATGCGGGCGGGCCAGGACCAGGAGTCGAACAGGGACAGCAGCGCTCCGCCGATCATGAGCAGCGCCATGGGGACCGCCGTATCCGAGCCGCCCAGCCCTGCAATGGGTGCGACGATGTCGGCGGTACTGACGGTTCCGCGCATGCGTTGGTACTCCATCCGGTTGGCTGAAAGGGAATACTTCCATCAAACCCACAGCCGTCAGACCTAGCGAGGGCCCTGCTGTAACTGGTTATGGCAGAGCCTCCCAGCGCCTTTCGGATCCGTCGTAACGTGTCTGTATGGATAACCGAGCCGAGGTACGTCAGTTCCTCTCAACCCGCCGCGGACGCATCACCCCCGAACAGGCAGGGCTGGAACCGTACGGCGGCCGGCGCCGGGTGCCGGGGCTGCGGCGTGAGGAAGTGGCCCGGCTGGCCGGCGTCAGCGTGGACTACTACACCCGGCTGGAGCGCGGAAACCTGACAGGTGTCTCGGACAGTGTCCTGGACGCCATTGCCCGTGCCTTGGAGCTGGACCGGGCTGAGCATGACCACCTCTACGACCTCGCGCGCACCGCCAACACGTCAGGCCGAAAGCGGGCTACGGCACCTGTCCCTGCAGGGGTGCGGCCCGAGCTTCAGTTCCTCCTGGACACCATCACCGGGGCGCCTGCCTTCATCGGAAACAACCGAATGGACATTGTCGCTGCCAACACCTTGGGCTATGCCTTGTACTCCGATATGTACCGCAGCACGGCCCGGCCGGCGAACCATTCCCGGTTCATCTTCCTGGACCCACGTGCCCACAACTTCTACACGGACTGGGAGCGGGCGGCGAACACCAACGTGGCCATCCTGCGCCGCGAGGCCGGCCGCAGCCCCCACGACAAGGGCATCGCCGAACTTATTGGAGAGCTCTCCATGCGCAGCGATGATTTCCGTACCCGCTGGGCTGCGCACAACGTCCGCCGCCACTACGCCGGTACAAAGTTTTTCCAGCACCCCGTGGTGGGACTGCTGGAACTGAACTACCAGGTCCTGGGGCTCGAAGAGGATCCCGGGCACTCACTCACGGTCTACCCGGCAACCCCCGGCAGCCCCTCTGAAGAGGCCCTCAAGCTCCTCGCCTCCTGGGCCGTCACCGAAAACATCGTGGAGCTGGCCCTGGCCGGCGCCCGGGGCTAGCCGGCGACGGGGGTTATCCCCGGGCCAGAGGGACTTCGAGGATCCGGTCGTCCTCAGGGCCGGGGTCGCCGCGGCCGTCCGTGTTGTTGGTGACGAACCACAGTGCCCCGTCCGGAGACACTGTTACGTCGCGGATCCGGCCGTATTCGCGGCTGTAGTGGTCCGTGGAGGTGGTGGGGTCAGAGACGCGGCACCGACCGCAGAACTTGTCCCCGCAGGTTGGCAATGAACAGGGTTCCGCCGGAGTATGCCATGCCGCTGGGACTGGCAGACGTCGGCTGCCATTGCTGCACCGGGTTCACGAAGCCTTCCCTGTCCGCGATTCCTTCAACAATCGGCCAACCGTAATTTGCGCCCGGCGTGATGATGTTCAACTCGTCCCAGGTGTTTTGCCCGAACTCAGTAGCGAACATCGTCCCGTCCGCTGCCCACGCCATGCCCTGCGGGTTCCGGTGCCCGTAGCTGTAAACGAGGGAGCCCGGGAAGGGGTTGTCGGCCGGAGCCTGTCCGTCAGGAGTCATCCGGAGGATTTTGCCGGCAAGGGAGTTCCGGTCCTGGGCGCTGTCACGCTGGCTCGCGTCGCCGGCGGCCACGTACAGCATGCCGTCGGGGCCAAAGGCGAGCCGGCCGCCGTCGTGGATGCTCGCAGCCGGAATGCCCTCCAGGAGCGTGTCCGGCTGCCCCAGCGACAGGGAACCGGGCTCGCCGCTCACCGCGAAGCGCTGGACGCGGTTGCCGCCAGCCGCCGTCGAATACACGTAGAGGTCTCCCCCGCTTCCAACGGCAAGGCCCAGAAGCCCTGATTCTCCCCTGGCATCCACCCCCTCTACGGTTCCGATGGGACGTGCCGAGCCATCCGGGGCAAGTTCGAGGATGCGCCCGCTGTTCCGTTCGCTGACCAGCGGCGTCCCGTTGCGGAACACCACGGACCAAGGCGCGGCAAGGCCCGTTGCCACCGGCTGCGGCGTGCCGCTGATGGTGGCTGCCGCAGTGCTTGAGGCTCCGGTGGATGGCGTAGGGGATGCCGGGGCCGAGGTGGCCGGCGCCGAAGTACTGGGAGCAGGGGAACTGCTGGCGGTAGGCGCGGGTGGCGGGGCTGGTGTGCAGCCCGCGAGCAGAATGCTTGTCCCGATAACAGCTGCCGTAAGCACTGATTTATGCACCTTGTTTCCCCTCAGTTGCTGTTCCCGCGACCATTCACCGCGTGTTTGTACTTTTTCGCCCTGCACACATAGCTGCGTGCCTTACCGGCGACGTCTCCTGAGGGCAGCCACCAGCCTTGAGGCTTTGCTCTTCCTGAGGCTCGGGTGGAGCTCCCGGTCCAGGTCCCAGGATTTAACTTCCCATTCCTCCCACATACCCAGCAGTTCGTCGGCCCGGTTGCCGTACCGGAACTCGGCTTCCTCCGGGAAAACCGGCAAGGCGTCGAGGAAGGTTACGTGGCGTCCGTCTTTCAGCTGCAGGTCGGGTAACAGGTCATCCGCGCGCTCCGTCAGAACCCAGCCAGTGAACCTGCGGCCTTCGATGACTTCCCAGTCGCCTGCGACGAATACTCCGTGGCGGGCCGGGTGCGGGGTGTCGCTGCAGACCATGTTCGAAACTAAATTTGCAAAGGCCTCGAGCATCTGTGGGGAGTCATGGTTCACCCCGCAAAAAACTTCCACCGTATGTGAGTGGCTGCGGCCTGCAGGACCAGGAACACTGATGCCGGCCGAAGCGTAGAAGTTAACCTCCATCCTCGAGGATCCCTTGGGCCATCTGAAGATCCCCACCGTGGTGCCTTCCGTCGAGGTCATGGTGCCGAACTCAGGCTCGGCGCCGACCACCGAAGTGTAGTGTTCTTCCAGCTCATCAAGGTGCTTCACGCCGCCTCCACTTCCACTAGGTCCAGGCACTCGATGATGATTTTTTCCGGCTCCCGAGGGTGGTCACCCCACACCCGAAACTGCACGTCCTCGGTCAAGGTCCTGATGCTGGCAATCGGGTCAAGGTAAACGGTGATGAGCTTAACCAGCCGCCGGCTGGTGAGCAATGTTCCTTCGAAGAGGAGCACCAGGCCTGAATCCGGCGCTGCCGTCGCTATCCGCAGGTCCACCTCGCCGTCAACATCGTGTTGGACAGCTATGGCCAGCATGCTCGGCGTCTCCCACTTGTTCGCGATGCCGTCGATATCGGGCACTACGGGGTCGTCCTCGGTTTCCAGGAGAAGCAGGGCGTTGGGGAATGCCACCCGTTGGCGGAGGAGCGTGCTCACGCTGCCTGCTCAGTGAGCACGGCGCGCGGCACGCCGAGACAGTAGCTCACAAAATCGTCGATGGCACTTGATTCCCCACATCTGCTCCCCATGTAGACATTCTGCCCCACACTGTCCGGCCCGCACCCTTCACGTTGATGTCCCCAGCGGCGGGAGCCGGCTGGTGGCTGACTCGACGATGCTCAGCGAGCCATGCACCGGTACGAGCCGGAGCTCCAGTCACATTAACCTGCGTTGCGGATCATGGCGCCTCTGATGGGCGTGCACCTGCCGGACGCAGATCAGGCAGGGTGCACGCGGGTGGTGAGGTAGAGGCGGTGGGCCGTGATGACCAGCGCCAACCACGCGGCTCCCAGCGCCCAGGCGCCCAGGACGTCGGTGAGCCAGTGGTGCCCGAGGTAAACACGGCTCAGCCCCATCGTGGCCGCAAAGACCCCTGCAGCCACACCGGTCAGGACCCGAGCGCGGGCGGACTTGAGTCGGAGGATGATCAGGTAGGCGACGATCCCCGCAATGACCACGGAGTTCAGCGAGTGGCCGCTGGGGAATGAGGCGGAGTATTCGTACGGCGGCACGGCGTCTGCGAGGTCCGGCCGGGTCCGGCCCACCAGTTCCTTGCCGGCGATGGTCATCAGGAGTGAACCGATGCCGGCAACAAGCATCAGAATGACCGGGGTCAAGGACTTCCGTTTCACCGCGAGCCCGATCATGATGGCCAGCGCCAGCACGGGCATGCCCACGGTCCCGCCCACGTCCGTGTAACCGGTGATGACCGTGTCCAGCACCGGGGACCTGAGCGTTTTCGCGCCGTCCAGGATCGGATGGTCCAGCCCCGCAACGCCGTCGGCCTGGACCACGGATTCGTACACCTCGGCGAACACCGCGGCAAGCGCAACGGCCAACACGGCACCGGCGGCAAGTGTGAGAACCAAAGCCGCATGTGAACCCAGCAGCCGGCTGATCCGCTGGACAGTGGAGGCCAGGAGCTGGCCGGGTTTGGTATCCCACCGAGTGAGGTCCTGCCCGCCAACAAAGCGGTCCTGGTGGACTTCCCCACTCACCCCGGCTTCCGGCAGATTCTTACCTGCAACCATTTTCCTGAGCCTCTCCCGCCACCACGAACTGAATTAGTAAGCAAGCTTATCTTGCCCGGCGGGCTTATGCGGGAACTACGCAATGACTCCCTGGCGGGGTGAAGTTTCCAGCTGGTTCAGGCAGTAGTTCTTGAACCAGTGCCGGATGCGCTGCGGCAGCTTCGGGTAGATAGCAGCCAGGGCCTTCATGGTGCGGTCGAAGCGGCGCTCGTGGCGGTCGCTCCAGGGCAGGCCGAAGTCGTTGCGCAACTGGTGGGGAAGGAGACCCGCGGTGAGGAACCTGGCGAACGGCATGATGGCGCGGTACCAGGGCGCGGCGCGCTTCGGGTAGAGGAGGCCCCCGGCCCACGCGTACGGCGTTCTCATCGGCGCGCAATGTGCGGATCCGCTCGTCCCAGTAGCGGCGGAATGCTGCCCTGTCCTCGGGCCACATCCGCTCCGGAAGCTGCAGGGCCGTGCCAAGTTTCGCGTAGTCGCGGTACATCGCGTCGGCGGCATCGTCGTCGAGCGGTCCGTAGATTTTCTCGGTGATGGTGAGGGCGGTGTCGTAGAGCGTCGCCGTCACCCAGAGCTGCAGGTCGGCGTTGTAGGCGTTGTATCCCGCGGAGTTTTCATTGGCAGCGCCGCGAACGGGCACGTGGGCCCGGTTCACCCGGCGGCGGACCTCCTTCAGCTGTTCGTCCGAGCCGTAAACGACGGCGTAGACGTAGGTGAGGGTGCCTGTGAGCCTGTTGATCGGGCGGTCGGTGAAGGTGCTGTGTTCGGCGACGCCGCGGCCCACGGCGGGGTCGGCGAGCTGCAGCAGGATGGCCCGTCCTGCTCCGGCCAGCAGGATGCCCTCTGCCCCCAAGTCCGCAAGTCCACGCACCATCTCAACAGGGTACCGGAGGAGCCGAAAGAACGGACGACGGCTGAACGCTTCTGCAGGAGTGCCGCGGCAAGCCCGCTAACGCTGCTCCTGCTTTTCCTCCGCTTGAAGCAAGGCGGATCAGTGCGGAATCCCGCTCGGGTTCGAAAAGAAGATGGGCTACGTGGCGGCCGATGACTATGAAGGAGCCCGGGACGTCCTGCGGTACCTGCGGGATGCCGGCCGCCAGCGCATTGCCACTATCACGGGCCCCGAAGATACTTCGGGGGGCATCCGGCGGCTGGAGGCCTACCGCGACGATCAGGGTGCTGACCTCAACGAAGCCCTCATCGCCCACGGTGACTACAGCAAGGAGAGCGGTGCGAAGGGAATGCGGGAACTCCTGGACCGTGATCCTGGCATCGACGCTGTTTTTGCCGCCAACGACCTCATGGCCCTGGGCGCCATGGAAGTCCTGCACGAGGCAGGGCGGCGGACCCCCGAGGACGTCGCCGTGGTCGGCTTCGATGACATCAGCGCGTCCTCCGCTTCCACGCCCGCGCTGACCACTGTGCGACAGCCCTTCGAGCGGATCAGCGAGGAAATGGTCCGACTGCTCCTGGATGTCATCGGCGGCAAGCGCCCGGCAGCCATCACCATCCCCACGGAACTGGTGGTCCGGGAATCGGCTTGACCGTTCTGAGCTGACCAGCCAAACCTGACGTAGTTGGTGGCGTTGGCGGGACGGCATGAGGGTCACCCGCCAGGCCCAGGCCGAGGGTACGTCCCGGTGGACTATCAGGGACGACTTTGAGCTCCCGGCGCTCAGCGCAGTGCAAAGCGAGGCCATCCGCAAGATGACATGGGGTTTCCAGGCCCCTGTTCCCTAGACTGGCTACGGAACGCTTAGTCACAGATACCAGCAAAAGGAGCACGGCATGAGCGGAGTAGTTGTTGTAGGTGTTGATGGCAGCGAGTCGGCCAGGAAAGCCGCGGAAGCCGCAAAGGACCTGGCCACGTCGCTGGGAGCGTCGCTCCACGTGGTGACCGCGTTTGAGACCGAAAGCGCCGAGACTTTCGGCGTCGGGTCGGACAAGGTGAGGATTTCCAACGCCGACAGCGCCGAAAGAGTCGCCAATTGGCTGGCCTCTAACACGGGACCGGGCTTGGAGATCACCCACTCCGCTGCCCGCGGCAAGCCCGCTGATGCCCTGATCAAGGAAGCCATGCGCCTGGACGCCCGGCTGATCGTGGTGGGTAACCGCAGGATGCGCGGGATCGGCCGCCTACTGGGCAGCGTCGCCAACAGCGTGGCGCACAACGCCCCCTGCGATGTCTACATCGCCAACACCTACGACGACTAGCAGCTAAGCCAAGCAGCGGGCGACGCCGGGACTTCCCGCCGTCGCCCGCGTGCGTTTGCGGGCAAGAAGGTGCGGGCCACCTGGATCATTGGTATTGCTCCCCCGGTGTTGCTTTGGGAGCCATGCGCCCAACACGGCCAGCGCACTGATCCAGGTTGTTGCCTGCCGTTTCCGGCCCGCACCGTCAGTACTGTCTGCTAGCTCGACACGTCCCTTTCGATCTCTTCGGCGAGGTCGTCCACAGCCTCGGGACGCAGGTTGATGCCGGCCTCGTCGAACCGTTCCTCAAGCACGTGGCTCACGTCGTCCTGGACGTGGCCCAGGCGGATCTCGTCTTTGACGTCTTCCGCAATGCTTTCCGCAGTCTCCACGCCGTCAACCTCCCCCACGCTGTCATCATCATCAAAAGGGGCACCGGCGATATCAGCTGAGTCAGTCATACCTCATCGTTGCCCGTTGCCGGCGTGCGGTCAACCACGGACCATCAGCGCCCGAAAGCGAGCGACTGCGCAACGGTGACCGTGATCAGGACAAGGAATGTGACACCAACCGCCCACGCTTCCAGCCGCAGCCTGATTCGAGGTCGAGGCCCGTTACGCCGCGATTTCCACTTGTACATAGTCCTCCTTGAGGAACATTCGGCGTTCGTGCCAGCCGTCGAGTACAACCCAGATGATGGAGCCGTCGGGCGTCGAGGCGTCTACGAACCCCGTGCCGATGGGGAGCCCGTGCTGTGAAAGCCGCACCGGCTGCCCCATCGGCAAGGCGTTCCACGAGACCCGGCGCCACTGCTGGCCCTTTGCCTTCATGGCTTTACCGAAGGATGACCGTGCGGTTGCCCAGCAGCAGGATCCGCCCCTCGCAGTGCCAGCGGACAGCGTTACGCAGCGCCACGCACTCGGCATCCCGGCCCGCCGCCACCAGGTCATCGGCGGTGTACGTGTGATCCACCTCGATGACCTGCTGCGAGATGATCGGGCCCTCGTCCAGCTCGGCGTTCACGTAGTGCGCGGTGGCACCGACGGTTTTCACTCCCCGCTCGTAGGCCTGGTGGTAAGGCTTGGCACCCTTGAAGCTGGGCAGGAACGAGTGGTGGATGTTAATGGTCCGGCCCGCGAGCTTGGCAGAGAGCTCGTCGCTGAGCACCTGCATGTAGCGGGCCAGGACCACCAGTTCCACGTCGAGTTCGTCCACGAGCTCCAGAAGCCGGGCTTCGGCGTCGGCCTTGGTGTCCTTGGTGACCGGCACGTGGAAGAACGGGATGCCGTCCCACTCCACCAGGCTCGCCTGGTCGCGGTGGTTGGAGACGACGGCGACGATCTCCACCGGGATATCGCCCGTCCGTGCCCGGAACAGCAGGTCGTTCAGGCAGTGGCCCATCTTCGACACCATCACCAGCACCCGGCGTTTCCGGCCCTGCGGCTCCAGTTGCCAGTTCATCTGCCATTGCTCTGCCAGTGGCGTGAAGTCCCGGCGCAGGTCCTCGGTGCTGAGTGGCTCCTGCCCGGCGGGAGACACTGACGGCCCCGAAGAGAAGTGCACGCGCATAAAGAAGTGCCCGTGTGCCTTGTCCCCGTACTGCTTGATGTCGATGATGTCGCAGCCGTGCTCCAGCAGGAATGCCGACACCGCGTGGATGATGCCCGGCGACTCTGCACAGTCAACAGTCAGGACATGCTCGACGGCGGCGGCCGGCTCCGGCGTCGCGGCCCCTCGTTCAGGGGCGGTTACAGGCGCATCCAGTGCCGTGCTCATTTCTTCACCCCGTCAAAGTCACGCCCGATGGCCGACGCCTCAGTGTCCATGTCCTGCGCCAGCTCCGACTGGAACCGCGCAAAACGGGCCACGTGGGCAGGACGGCGGCGCAGCACGAGCCAGGCGGCGCCGAGCACCAGGAACCACACCGGGGTGACCAGCAGCGCCAGAAGGGTGTCGGGCTGCGTGGTCAGTGCCCACAGGACGAAGGCGAAGAACGCGAACACCACCCAGACCATCGCCACGCCGCCGGGCATCCGGTACTTGGACGCCGCGTGCAGGTGCGGGCGCCGGCGTCGGAAGGCCAGGTAGCTGGCCAGGATGATGGACCAGACGAACACGAAGCAGACCGCGGACACGGTGGTCACCATTTCGAAGGCCTTGCCGATGTCCTGGCCCGCGTACATCAGGATGACGCCGGAGAGCAGCAGCACGCAGGAGAGGAACAGGGCGTTCTGCGGCACCTTGCGGTTGGACAGGTTGCGGAAGACCGACGGCGCATCCCCCTCCTGCGCCAGCCCGTAGACCATGCGGGAGGTGGAGTAGATGCCGGAGTTGGCCGAGGACATGGCCGAGCTGAGCACCACCAGGTTCACCACGGTGGCCGCGGCACCGAGGCCTGCCAGGGAGAACATAGCGATGAACGGGCTGTGGCCGGCCTGGAACTGGGTCCACGGGGTGACAGCCATCAGGATGATGAGGGCGCCCACGTAGAAAAGCAGCACGCGGATGGGGATGGAGTTGATGGCCCTGGGCAGGTTCTTCTCCGGGTCCTTGGCCTCAGCAGCCGTGGTGCCCACCAGTTCAATGCCCACAAACGCGAACACCGCAATCTGGAAGCCGGCAACAAAACCCATGAACTCGTTCGGGAACATCCCGCCATGGCTCCATAGGTTCGAGAAGGTGGCAGGGCCGGCGTCGGACTGGAAGCCCGTGAAGATCATGAACATGCCCACGATGATCAGCGCAGCGATGGCGATGATCTTGATCAGGGCGAACCAGAACTCGGTCTCGCCGAACGCCTTCACCGTCACCAGGTTCAGGAGCAGGAGGATGGCCACGGTGGCCAAGCCCGGGATCCACAGCGGCAGCCCCGGCCAGAGCTCCTTAGAATAACCGGCGATGGCGATGACGTCCGCGATGCCCGTGATCACCCAGCAGAACCAGTACGTCCAGCCGGTGAAGAAGCCCGCCCAGGGGCCTAGGAGGTCCGCGGCGAAGTCGCTGAAGGATTTGTAGTTCAGGTTGCTCAGCAGCAGTTCGCCCATGGCCCGCATAACGAAAAACAGCATGAAGCCGATAATCATGTAGACAAAAATGACGGACGGTCCGGCCGCCGAGATGGTTTTTCCCGAGCCCATGAACAGGCCTGTGCCGATGGCGCCGCCAATGGCGATCAGCTGGATGTGCCTGTTGGTGAGCTGCCGCTCAAGATGCGGTTCCTGGTGCGTCGTTGCAGGGTTAGTTGTCACGTGCTGCTCCTCGAATCAATGCTGTCTGGAGTGCTGAATTGGTCGCCTGGTCACGGCCGGCTGGCACGGACTCAAGGCTGTTGAAGCTGTAGAGATGGATACCGGCGAGATTGCCCGGTTGGCTTTCCAGCCCGGTGATCAGGCTGTCCGGCGAGTAGCGGTCCCCGCTCAGGAGCTTGCGGGCCAGAGGGCCCTTGCGGCTCAGGAACTTCAGGGAACTTCCGACGCCGATCTGCGTGGACAGTGCCACCAGCTTGGTCCGCGGGACGGACCCCGCCACGCCCGCCCAGACGGGCAGGTGGACGCCTTCGCGGCGCAGGAGCGCCGCGAAGTCATGGATCTTTCCGGCGGAGAAGCACATCTGGGTGACCACGTGCGAGGCCAGGTGCTGCTTGGCCAGCAGCCCGTCCAGCAGGTCCACCGGGCTGACGAGGGGGTGCCCCTCGGGGTAGCCGGCGACGCCTGCGCGCATCATTCCGCTGCTGTACTGCGCGATGTCCTCGAGGACCGGAAGGGCCGAGTCATAGACTCCGGCGGGCTGTTTCCGGTCTCCCCCAATAACGAAGACCTCGCGGATTCCGGCCGCATCGCAGCCGCGGACAATGTCTGTCAGCTCTGCGCGGGTGCGGATACTTCTCGCGGCGAGGTGCGGAATGACTCTATAGCCGGCGTCGGACAGTTCCACGGCGGTACGCATGGTCCGCTCGATGCCGTGGTGCGGCAGGCACGTGACGCTCACCGTGGTGGTCGCGGGCACGAGGGCCTGGACCTGCTCAACGATGCCCTGGGCAGGGATGATTTCGATTCTGACGGGGAACTTCATTGGTCCTCTCTCAACATCAGGTTCTGGGCAACAGGGAAGCCTGCTACGGAAATTCAGGCCGTGGCGGCGAGCAGTGAGCTGGCTTCCTGGCGGGTGGTGCCGGAGGACTCGATGTGGGCGAGTTCGGCGGGGATTTCCCAGCCCTTCTTCCGCATCGCGGTGGCCCAGAGCCGGCCTGCGCGGTAGGAGGAGCGGACCAGCGGGCCACTCATGACGCCGAGGAAGCCGAGCTCGGTGGCCTCGTTCTGGAGGTCCACGAATTCCTGCGGCTTGACCCACCGGTCCACCGGCAGGTGCCGTTCGGACGGGCGCAGGTACTGGGTGATGGTGATCAGGTCACAGCCGGCCTCGTGCAGGTCCTTGAGGGCCTCGGAGATTTCCTCGCGGGTTTCGCCCATGCCCAGGATCAGGTTGGACTTGGTGACCATGCCCAGGTTCCGGCCCTGGGTGATGACGTCCAGGGACCGCTCGTAGCGGAACGCGGGCCGGATCCGCTTGAAAATCCTGGGCACGGTTTCGACGTTGTGCGCGAACACCTCGGGTTTGGAGTCGCAGATCGCCTTGATGTGTTCGGGTTTGCCGGAGAAGTCCGGGATCAGCAGCTCCACGCCGGTGCCGGGGTTCAGCTCGTGGATCTTGCGGACCGTCTCGGCGTACAGCCACACGCCCTCGTCCTCTAGGTCATCACGGGCCACGCCGGTGACGGTGGCGTAGCGCAGCTGCATCGACTGCACCGACCGGGCCACCTTGGTGGGTTCGAACCGGTCGACCGGGGACGGTTTGCCGGTATCGATCTGGCAGAAATCACACCGGCGGGTGCACTCGGAGCCGCCGATCAGGAACGTGGCTTCCTTGTCCTCCCAGCACTCGAAGATGTTGGGGCAGCCGGCCTCCTCACACACCGTGTGCAGGCCTTCCTTTTTCACCAGGTTCTTGAGCTGGACGAACTCCGGACCCATCTGGACCTTGGCCTTGATCCACTCCGGCTTGCGCTCCACCGGGACAGCAGAGTTGCGCTGTTCAACGCGCAAAAGCTTCCGGCCTTCAGGTGCCAATGTCATTAGTTTTCTTCCTTCAGCATTCGACGACGTTGACGGCGAGGCCGCCCATCGCCGTTTCCTTGTATTTGGAGCTCATGTCCCTGCCGGTTTCGCGCATGGTCACGATCACCTCGTCCAGGGAGACGCGGTGGGAACCGTCGCCCCAGAGCGCCATCTTCGTGGCGTTGATCGCCTTGGCGGCGGCGATCGCGTTCCGTTCGATGCAGGGCACCTGCACCAGCCCGCCGATGGGATCACACGTCAGGCCGAGGTTGTGTTCCATCGCGATTTCGGCGGCGTTTTCCACCTGCGCCGGGGTTCCGCCCATCACTTCGGCCAGTCCGGCGGCGGCCATCGACGACGCCGATCCCACCTCGCCCTGGCACCCAACCTCAGCACCCGAGATGGAGGCCTGTTCCTTGTACAGCACCCCGACGGCGCCGGCGGCGAGCAGGAACTTCACCACGACGTCGTCGCGGTCCTCCTGGGTGGCGTTCTCCATGCCCGGAGCAAAGTGCAGCGCGTAATACAGCACCGCCGGAATGATCCCGGCCGCCCCGTTTGTGGGTGCGGTGACCACGCGGCCGCCGGAGGCGTTCTCCTCATTGACGGCGAGGGCGATCAAGTTAACCCACTCCTGCCAATACTTCGGGTCGTGGAACTCCTGGTCCTGGCCTTCGCTGTCCGGCCGTGAACTTTCCTTTTTCAGCCGGTCGTACCAGTCCGGGGCGCGACGCCGGACCTTCAGTCCCCCGGGCAGCACGCCTTCGCGCTTCAGGCTGCTGGCCACGCAATCCTCCATGACCGACCAGATGTGCAGCAGACCCGCGCGGATCTCCTCAGGGGTGCGGCTGTCCTCCTCGTTGATCCGCATGACGTCGCTGATGCCGAGCCCGGTTTCCCGGCAGTGTTCCAGCAGCTCGGCAGCGGTGCGGAAAGGCAGCGGCAGTTCCTTTTTGGATTCCTCGAGCTCCTGCTGGGCTGCGTCCTCCTCACCCTCGCGGACGATGAAGCCACCGCCCACGGAGAAGAACGTGGCAGTATGCAGGACGTTGCCGCCGGCGTCGGACACCGTGAAGGTCATGCCGTTGGTGTGCCGCGGGAGGATGGTCAGCGGCCGCAGGACCATGTCCTTCACCCCGTACGGCAGCGGCACGGCACCGGCAAGCTGCAGCACCCCGGTTTCGGCGATGGTTGCCAGCCGTTCCTCCACCTCTTCGGGCAGGATCAGCTCCGGATGGTAACCCTCCAGCCCCAGCAGGATCGCGGTCATCGTCCCATGCCCGTGGCCGGTCGCCGCGAGCGACCCGTACAAATCAACCCGCAGCGAAGCCACGTCCGCGAGCTTGCCGAAGCCCTTGAGCTCCTCCGCAAAGACAGCAGCAGCCCGCATCGGCCCCACAGTGTGCGAACTCGAGGGGCCGATACCAATTGAGAAAAGGTCGAATACGCCAACGGCCATGCTGGGATTCCTTACTAGACGTGTAGCGAGCGGTAAAGCGTCACCAAGGCGACGTGGGCACGAGGGGCCGGCGGAGCCGGACTTTTCGAAAGCGTGCGTCAAAGCGACGAAGTGGGCCCACACCGGCAGGGTCCCTCGCCGAGCTTGCGAGGCAAGGGTGCCGGTGGGGCGCAGCACGCGTGAAAATGTCCGGTCCGACGGTCCCGGGGGTGATTAAAGCCCCGGGTAGAGGGGGTGGGCGGCTGCTAGTGCCTCTACGCGGTGACGCAGCCCGGAAAGGTCGGTGCCGGCGTCGGCCGTCAAAGCCTCGGCGATGATGTCCGCAACCTCGCGGAAGGCTTCCTCGCCGAAGCCGCGCGTGGCCAGCGCAGGGGTGCCGATCCGCAGGCCGGAGGTGACCATGGGCGGGCGCGGGTCGAACGGGACGGCGTTGCGGTTGACGGTGATGTCGATGTCCGCGAGGCGGTCCTCGGCCTGCTGGCCGTCGAGCTCGCAGTTGCGCAGGTCCACCAGGACCAGGTGCACGTCGGTGCCGCCGGAAATCACGCTGATGCCCTTGGCCGTGACGTCCGGCTGGACCAGGCGCTCGGCCAGGATCCGGGCACCGGCCAGGACGCGCTCCTGGCGCTCCTTGAACTCCGCCGACGCTGCGATCTTGAACGCCACGGCCTTGCCGGCAATGACGTGCTCCAGCGGGCCGCCCTGCTGGCCGGGAAACACAGCCGAATTGATCTTCTTGGCGATGTCGGCGTCGTTGGTCAGGATGATGCCGCCGCGCGGACCGGCGAGGGTCTTGTGCGTGGTGGACGTGGTGACGTGCGCGTGCGGCACCGGCGATGGGTGCAGTCCCGCGGCGACGAGCCCGGCGAAGTGCGCCATGTCAACCATCAGGTAGGCGCCCACCGAGTCGGCGATCCGGCGGAACTCGGCGAAGTCCAGCTGGCGGGCGTAGGCGGACCAGCCGGCTACGATCAGCGCCGGCTTGGTTTCCTGCGCCAGGCGCTCCACCTCGGCCATGTCCACGGTGTGGGTGTCCTCGCGGACGCCGTACGGCACCACGTTGTAGAGCTTGCCGGAGAAGTTGATCTTCATACCGTGTGTGAGGTGGCCGCCGTGGGCCAGGTTCAGGCCCATGATGGTGTCGCCCGGCTTGATCAGCGCGTGCATCACCGAGGCGTTGGCCTGCGCGCCCGAGTGCGGCTGGACGTTAGCGAAACCGGCGCCGAAGAGAGCCTTGATCCGGTCGATGGCGAGCTGTTCGATGACGTCCACGTGCTCGCAGCCGCCGTAGTAGCGCTTGCCCGGGTAGCCCTCGGCGTACTTGTTGGTCAGCACCGAGCCCTGCGCCTGCATCACGGCGACGGCGGTGTGGTTCTCGGAGGCGATCATCTCCAGGCCGTCGCGCTGGCGGGTGAGTTCGTCGTCGATCTTCGCCGCGACCTCCGGATCCAGCGCGGAGAGGTCCGCGTCCAGGGACGGGGAGACGATCTGCTCGAAAGCTACCGTGGTGGTCATGCCCGCGCCGCTCACAGCTCGCCGCCGTTGGCTGAGGCGTACTCTTCAGCGGACATCAGGGGGCCTTCTTCGGTGACGGCCACCTTGAACAGCCAGCCCGCGCCGTAGGGATCGTTGTTGATCAGCGCGGGGTCGGAGACCACCTCGTCGTTGATCTCGACGACTTCACCGGTCACCGGGGCGTAAAGGTCGGAGACGGACTTGGTGGATTCCACCTCGCCGCAGGTCTCCCCCGCGGTCACGGTTGAGCCAACCTCGGGCAGGTCCACGTACACAATGTCGCCCAGCGCCTCGGCAGCCACAGCCGAGATCCCGATGTTGGTGGGGCCGGATCCGTCAACAGCAACCCACTCGTGCTCGGCGGAGTACTTCAGTTCAGCAACAACTTTTGCCATGTGTATTTCCTTAGGTAGGTATGAAAACGTGAGAGAGCGTTGGCTCAAAACACGCATTAAGTGAGAGAGCGTTCCGCGTTAAGTGAGAGAGCGTTTGGCTACTTGGTGCGCTTGTAGAACGGGAGTTGGACTACTTCGAAGGGCTCGGGCTTGCCGCGGAGGTCGATGTCCAGCTTGGTGCCAAGTTCTGTGTGTTCGACGTCGACGTAGGCCAGGGCGATCGGGTACCCCAGGGTGGGGCTGGGCTGGCCGGAGGTCACCTCGCCCACCACGTTGCCGTTCTTGAGGACCGGGTAGTGGCTGCGGCCGGCGCGGCGTCCGAGGCCCTTGAGGCCCACGAGCTTGCGGCCGGACGTGGATCCTGCGCCCAGTTCCTTGAGCTCCGCCAGCACGGCCTTGCCGATGAAGTCGGACTCCTTCTTGAGCGAGACCACCGGACCCAGGCCTGCGGCGTAAGGGTTGCCGTCGCGGGAAAGCTCGTTGCCGTAGAGCGGCATGCCGGCTTCCAGGCGGAGCGAGTCGCGGCAGGCCAGGCCGGCGGGGATGAGTCCGTGGCCCGCGCCCACCTCCAGCAGCGCGTCCCACAAACGGGCGGCGTCCTCATTGGGAACGTAGATTTCGAAGCCGTCCTCGCCGGTGTACCCGGTGCGGGCCAGCAGCAGCTCCTGGCCGGAGATTTCCACGTCGACCGCTGCGTAGTACTTCAGTTCGTTCACCAGCGAGTGCTGCCCGGCGGGGACCAACTGCAGCAGAATGGCCTCTGCGTTCGGGCCCTGCACGGCAACCAGCGAGGTCTCAGCCGAGACGTCTTCCACGGAGACATCGAAGCTGGCTGCCCGCTCGGCCAATGCCGCGGCCACAACCGCAGCGTTGCCCGCGTTCGGGACTACCAGGTACTTGTCCACTCCTTCTTCAGGAGACGGGCGGCGGTAGGAGATGAGGTCGTCGATGATGCCGCCGTCTTCCTGGCAGATCAGCGAGTACTTGGCCTTGCCCACGGCGACGGCGGACAGCTTGCCGGCCAAGGCGTAGTCGAGGAAAGCTCCGGCGTCGGGGCCGGTGACCCAGACTTCACCCATGTGGGAGAGGTCGAACAGGCCGGCGGCGTTGCGCACGGCGTGGTGCTCGGCCAGTTCGGAGCTGTACTTCAGGGGCATCTGCCAGCCGCCGAAGTCGGTGAAGGAGGCGCCGGCGATCTTGTGCTGCTCGTAGAGCGCAGTGTAGTTCTCAGTCAACGGAATTCCCTAGTTCTCAAATTCGGAAAGCGGCGGGCAGGAGCAGACCAGGTTGCGGTCCCCTGCCGCGCCGTCGATGCGGCCGACGGGCGGGAAGTACTTATCCTGCCGGAGCGAGGCCACCGGGAAAGCGGCCTGCTCACGCGGATACGTCCGGTTCCAATCGGAGGAGACGACGGCGGCTGCCGTGTGGGGTGCGTTGCGCAGCGGAGACTTCTCCACGGTGAAGTCACCGGCGGCCACCTGGTCGATTTCCTTGCGGATGGTGATCATTGCCTCGATGAAGCGGTCGATCTCCGCGAGGTCCTCGGACTCGGTGGGCTCCACCATGAGCGTCCCCGCCACCGGGAAGGACAGCGTGGGGGCGTGGAAGCCGAAGTCGATCAGGCGCTTGGCCACGTCCTCCGCGGTGACGCCGGTCTTGGCGGTCAGGTCGCGCAGGTCCAGGATGCACTCGTGCGCCACGAGGCCGCTCTCCCCGGTGTAGAGGACCGGGAAGTGCTCGTCCAGCCGGGCAGCCACGTAGTTCGCAGCGAGCAGCGCGGACTTGGTGGCCTCGGTCAGGCCCTGTCCGCCCATCAGCTTCACGTAGGCCCAGGAAATGGGCAGCACGCCGGCGGAGCCGAAGCGGGAAGCGGAGATCGCGACGCCGTGTCCGGCCTCGTGCGCAGCCTTGTTGGCATCACCCGGCATGAACGGCGCCAGGTGTGCTTTCGCAGCAACCGGTCCGACGCCGGGTCCGCCGCCGCCGTGCGGGATGCAGAAGGTCTTGTGCAGGTTCAGGTGGGACACGTCGCCGCCGAACTTCCCCGGCTGCGCCAGCCCGACAAGCGCGTTCAGGTTGGCGCCGTCGACGTACACCTGGCCGCCGGCCGCGTGGATGGCATCGCAGACTTCGCGGACGTCGGCGTCGTACACCCCGTGGGTGGACGGGTACGTGATCATGATGGCCGAAAGGACGTCCTTGTTGGCCTCAATCTTGGCGTGCAGGTCGGTGTGGTCGATGGTGCCGTCGGCAGCAGTAGCCACCACAACCACCTTCATGCCGGCGAGGACGGCGGAGGCTGCGTTGGTGCCGTGGGCCGAAGCCGGGATCAGGCACACGTTGCGCTGAGCCTCGCCACGGGAGTGGTGGTAGCCGCGGATCGCCAGCAGGCCGGCCAGTTCACCCTGGGAACCGGCGTTGGGCTGGATGGACACCTGGTCGTACCCGGTGATCTCGGCCAGGTCGGCTTCGAGCCCGGAAATCAGCTCCCGCCAGCCGGCAGTCTGCGAATCCGGGGCAAACGGGTGGATGGAGACGAACTCAGGCCAGGAGATGGCTTCCATCTCGGCGGTGGCGTTCAGCTTCATGGTGCAGGAGCCCAGCGGGATCATGGTGCGGTCCAGCGTCAGGTCCCGGTCCGAGAGGCGGCGGATGTAGCGCAGCAGCTGGGTTTCGGAGTGGTGCGTGTTGAAGACCGGGTGCTGCAGGTAGGTGGAGGTGCGCAGCACGGACTCCGGCAGCTCGAACCCGGAAGCCGCCGCAACGGGACCGGCGCCAAAGGCGACAACAACCGCGGAGAGGACCTCCGGCGTCGTGGTTTCATCGACTGACACGCCAACTGTGTCCGCATCGATGAGGCGCAGGTTGATGCCGCGGGCTTCGGCGGCAGTGATCACCTTGGCAGCCTTGCCGGGCACGCGGACGGTGAGGGTGTCGAAGAAGGTGTCGGACACCAGTTCGCGGCCGGCGGTCTTCAGCGTGGTGGCCAGGGCGCGGGCGTTGTTGTGGACCGTTTCTGCGATCGCCTTCAGGCCGTCCGGGCCGTGGTAGACGGCGTAGAAGGAGGAGACGATGGCCAGCAGGGCCTGCGCGGTGCAGATGTTGGACGTGGCCTTCTCGCGGCGAATGTGCTGCTCGCGGGTCTGGAGGGCCAGTCGGTAGGCGGGGACCCCGGCGTCATCCTTGGAAACGCCCACGATGCGGCCGGGGAGGGTGCGCTCCATGCCCTGGCGGACCGCCATGTAGGCGGCGTGCGGGCCACCGAAGAACAGCGGGACGCCCAGGCGCTGGGTGGAGCCGACGGCGATGTCCGCGCCCTGCTCGCCCGGCGGGGTGATGAGGGTGAGGGCCAGGAGGTCGGCGGCGACGGTGACCAGCGCGCCGCGGTCCTTGGCCGCGGCGATGACGGCGGTCTGGTCCCAGACGCGGCCGGAGACGCCGGGCTGCTGCAGGACCACGCCGTTGATGCTGCCGTCGGGCAGTCCGTCGGTGAGGTCCGCGACCTCCACCTCGAAGCCGAGTGCTTCGGCGCGGCCGAGGACGATGGCGATGGTCTGCGGGAGGAGGTCGGCGTCGAGGACGGTCTTGCCGTCCTTCGCGCCTGCGTTCTGGCCAGTGGCCCTATTGGCCCTGCGCATCAGCAGCACGGCTTCGGCGACGGCGGTGGCCTCGTCGAGCAGGGAGGCGTTGGCCACGGGAAGTGCGGTGAGGTCCTGAACCATGGTCTGGAAGTTCAGCAGCGCTTCAAGCCGGCCCTGGGAAATCTCGGGCTGGTACGGGGTGTAGGCGGTGTACCAAGCGGGCGCTTCGAGAATGTTGCGGCGAATCACCGGCGGGGTCACGGTGTCGTAGTAGCCCTGGCCGATCATCTGCACGGCCATCTTGTTTTTGCCGGCGAGCTTTCGGAGCTCGGCGAGGACCTGGACTTCGCTGAGGGCGCTCTCGAGGCTGAGGGGCTTGTCCTGGCGGATGGAATCCGGGACCGCGCTGTCAACCAGGCCATCGAGGCTGTCGTAGCCGACGGCCTTGAGCATGGTGTCGATGTCGGACTGGCGGCGTGCGCCGATATGGCGGTCTGCGAAGGTGGTTGGGGACGATTGAACCGTCATGAGAGGAACTCCATAATTCAGGTGGCGCCTAAGCACCACGTTGATTCGGGTTCCTCCCCGCTCTGTATTGGACCTGAGAGTTTTGCGTTGCACTGCTCTTTAGCAGGGCGCCACTTGCACCGTCGGTGAGCCCGGTTGCCCGGACTGCTTTCCAGAGTTGCCTTGCCGCGGCGGTACGTGGGCCTGAGAGATTCCTGGGGAGGATTTGCTCCTACGGCGCCTGCAGAACGTACCGGCAGGACTCTCCCGCCGCAGATCATTAGCATGTGCCACTGGTGGGTGACACGACTCACACCTTACCGTCTTCAGTGCCGAGTGGCAAAATTACCGTCCGATGGGTCGGAAATCTGCCCCGCACCCGGACGCGTCGTTCCCAGGCGGCGGCGTACGACGGCGGGACGTCCCGCCGTCGTGATCTCACCAACGCGTCACAAGGCCCCGCCGGGGACGGAGCGCGTTCAGCTTTCTTCCGTCGCGGCGACCGGAGCCGGTGCAGGAGCGTCGCTGGCCAGCGCTTTCCGCCGGCGGTAGATCTGGGCGCCGGTGGCTGCGGGGATCACTGCCAACGCGGTAACCCGCATCCAGGGCCGGTCCAGGACATGGCCGGTGAGCGCATCCAGGGAGAAGGGCCCGGAACCCCCGATGGTGAACGCTGCCGCGGCCAGGCCCAGTACGGCGGGGTACTCCAGGCCGCCCTCGGTGGCGAAAAAGCCGTTGGGTGCGTGGACGCTCGCCGCGACACCCATCGTGGTTGCAGCGGCGGCGCCGGCGGCAGGGGTGGCGAGGCCCAGGGCCAAGGCAAGGCCGGCTCCTGCTTCACCTACACCGGCGAGGATGGCACTGGGTTTCGCCGGCCGAAAACCCATGGCGTGCATGCCCTTGCTGGTGCCTTCGAGGCCTCCCCCGCCGAACCACCCGAAGAGTTTCTGGGACCCGTGGGCAATGAGCACACCTCCGAGGGCAACCCGGAACAGGCTCTGCGCCGCGGCTGCGGCCTCAGGACTGGTAGTTACAGGGCTCATGGGACTCCTCCTTGTGGTGGCTGTGCCGTTGCGGCTGCACTTGCCATTTTGACTCAAAAAGCCTTCCCTGCACCCCCCCACCCGGGCATTCGTTCAGCGCAAGGGTGGTTCCACGCTCCAGGGACGCACCGCTACCCAGCCCGCGTTTCTGCTTCATGGAACTACTGCCATTCGAGGCCGCCATGCCTATCGCGGGACAGGCGTTGCACCGCCCGTGCCCATGGGGGTCGGTATCGCGGTGTCTACAGAGAAGAGCCGCATGTAGTTCTCACACATACTGACGCCTACATTGGCAGGGACTTGGCGCGCCAAAACAGCTGCACAGAGGCACGGCGTACGGGATAATTAAACCCCTTGAGAGGCGGGATGAGCCACGATGACCAGCCACACCATTGCCGTCCACATCACGGTGGATGACCAGTCCCACCCCGCTGCAGTCTCCGAATTGCTCGCAGAGTTGTCGTCCCGCTTCAAGGAAGTGACACGCGCGGAGTTCATGCTGGGCGGGCAGCGCTGGGGCGGCGCGGAAACGCTCAATGTCCGCCGGGTGAAGACCGCCGCCGACGTCGTGGCCGTGTCCGCGCGTGACAGGAGGCATCTGGCAGCCCAACTGGAAGCCGCACTCGCGCACCGCGAAGGCGGCTACGGGGACGCTGAAGTCACTGCGCTGAGGGAGTTTGCGAGCAGCCTCGCGCGCACGCTCCGGATCGGCTGATCGGACCTGCTGTGAAAGTGGCACAGGCCAGCTACTGGGTTTTGCTGCGGGGCTGTCCCGTCGGGATTACGCCCAACGTGTCGACTGGGACCTGTACCCTGAGGACCCTGACTTCGTAGTCCTCGCCGATCCCGACGGCAACCGCTTCTGCGTTATCGATATAAGCCCGCGGTAACGCTGCGTACCTGCGGGACAGCACCGGCCGACGGCGGGACTTCCCGTCGCCGACCGGTGCCTCTTAGGGCCCTCCATCGCGCCCTCTGCAGCACTGCGTCAGGCGGCCGGCGGCATATCGAACAGCTGCTCGGCCAGTCTGATGAGGTGCTGGGGAGCGTCGGCCCCGTCGCCCGGGCCTCCGTGGCCCAGGAACATGGCCGTCCCGTGGATGGTTTCGTCCAGGTCGACCCCCGCTTCGCGCATGAGGACCTCCGCCCGTACGTTCTCCGTGTATCTGATTCCCCCGCTGTCCAGATACACGTGCCAGTCCCCGCCGGCCACAACTCCAACTTCCCTACCGGCCAGCCGTTGCAGTGCTGGCAAGTCCAACTGGACCAGTCCGATGTGGACCGGATGGACGAGGCGGGCAGGGACAATCAAGGCATTGAAGGAAGTGTTCATGGCGGTGGTCCTCGTAACTGAGCAAGCGGCCTGGCCCGGCGACGGGGGCAGCGGCCCTCGGATTCTGTTGGGACGGCGCGGGCAGCCGGCCGGGCTAGGAGTCCCAAATTCGGCTGCCCGCTGGTTTGTTTAGCGCTGGTTCTTGCGCGGCTTTACGAAGTTAATTTCGCTGTTTTCGTTTTTAGCTCTTTTGTCGGCTCTTTTTTCCAGAATTGACTTGCCGGCCTTTTTAGCCGCGCTGCTTTTCGGAGACTTTCCTGACATCGGAATCACGCCTTTCCATGCTTTGCGTTACCCGATACCATACCTACTTTTATGTTTTTATCCAGTCCTTCAAAACTACCGTCAGGCCATACCCTGGGCGCCGTCGATGTGTAGGTGGAGCGTGACCAGTACGGTAAGGTCGCTTTCGCAATAATGACTAGCTGCAGGACTTCTTTAATTTTTGTCAACGGCTTCAACCAAAGTTGGAAACGCCGGCAAATTGCATCGCAGTTTTCTTACGCGGTGACGCCACCCAACTCCGCAGGGGGCTCAGTTCGGCGTTATCCGTGACGCACTTGCCCTTATCGACACCGTTCTCAGTAAGCATGTGAAGGTGCTTGAACAGGCCGGTTTCGCTGGCCTTAGCAAGGCCACCGTCAACACCGCACCCACACCTGGGTTCACCTGACAAAAGCCGGCTCACAAGCCTTTAAAGCCCACGTCCAAGAGTTGCGCGAACTAGCCGCCAGCGCGGACGACTTACCGGTCTAACCACCCGCTAGGTACTCAAGCGCTCCAAACGGCATGGTCAGGGTGGCACTCTTCGCTGCTGGGGCCGGCAAGTATCCCCCGTATCTTCCCGTAGTCGAACACACCTCTGCCCCAATCCACTTCCAGGGCGTGTAACGCCTGGCGGTTCCGGCGCTCGGCTTCACACTCAGGCATAGCCGTTGCTGTTGTGCCTTGCTCCAGAAGGAACAGGCCTGGCCGCTCACCAGGTGTGACAGCAGTGATGATCTGGTCGCTCATGGTCATCCCCCAATACTGCGCAGATACGGTCCGGTGCAGTGCTGATCACCGGGTGCCAAACTATCCCAGCAGCAGGTCGGTTTGGTCAAGACCCCGGCCAGTATTCGGGTATTACGCATCAGCCGGAACGAGTGGGCACAAAACCGGACCGGTGCCAGTGCTGGGTGATCGGCCAACACCCAGGCAGACAACGACAGCGCCCAGCGGCTTCGGCAGGGTTACAGGTTTGCGGCCTCTTCCTCCGCCAGCCTGATCAGGCGAAGCTCGTCCTCCACCGCGCGGGACGGCCAATAGTCCTTCGACAGCTCGCTGGCCCGGATCCTGTCTGCATCGGGGAAGAGCTTGCCGAGTAGCCCGGCAGCCTGAAGCAGGGCGATCAGCACTATGGTCCGAGGGTCGGGCGCCTTGACAACGGCCTTGGCAGAGGGCTCCGCGGACCCGGCCGTCCCGGACGCCCCACCGACAACGCCCGTCCCGTCAGCGGTTTCACTGGTATCCGGCGCCTCCAGGTTGGATGCAGGACCGCTGAGCGCGGCCTCGATCCTTTTCAGCAGCGCCGCCTCCGGAGCATGGTCCTTCTCCGGGAACCGCACGGCACGGAACCGGCCCAGGTGCTTTTCACCCACGTGTTCCACGATGCCCAGTGACACCAGCCCCTCGTAGACACGCAGCACTTCGGCGCGGCTCTCCCAGCACGCCCACCCACCACTTGGGAGTGTGCGGCCGGGACTTCGCCCGGATGAGTTCCAGTTCGTGCTCGAACTCGGTGGCCGGGGTGGCACCGGTTGCTTTGACGCGCTTCCCCTGCAGCTCCACAGCACCGAGCAGGTCCAGCTCGGCCAGAATTGCCCCTGCCACAGTGGTTCGAAGCGCGAACAGCGGCACTTCAGGTTTGCCGCTTGTGTCGTTTGTGGCCAAAAGCAGGAAGGCCTGGGGAAGGTTCAGCTCCACCGTTTGAGGCGTTTCAGCATCCATAGCATCATGGTGGCGCAGTTCGCCAGCCACCACAATGATGAGTTGAACGGACGACGGCGGGCCGTCCCGCCGTCGTCCGAATCCCGCCCTTACGAGGCCCGCGTGAAAGTCCCCAGCCCGGTCCTGTCGTAGAAATCCAGGGTGACGCTTGGCGCGGAGCCGCCGCCTACTCCGGCAAACAGTGCACCGGCCAGGCCATTGGCGTTCTCGCCGATGGATTCGAAACTGAACGTGTCGCCGTTAAAGTGCGTGAGCTGGAACGTGGTGGGGCTGCCGGTCGGTCCCAGTCTCATGGTCAGCTTCCCGCCTTCCTCGAGGACCACCAGCGGACCATAGTAGGAGTTCTCGTAAATGCCTGTGTAAGTACTGATCGCTTTTGCGGGAACCGGGTTGGGTGGAATCTTGGTGTAGTCCACCTTGGGCTTCTCGGACTCATCTATTTGTTTGAATACGCCGGCGGTGAATGCCAGCCAATCAACCGTGGGCGACCCATGCTGGGCTGTATCCAGGAAGCCTGCGGCGATT
This sequence comes from Arthrobacter sp. V1I9, assembly GCF_030817075.1. Classification (NCBI taxonomy): domain Bacteria; kingdom Bacillati; phylum Actinomycetota; class Actinomycetes; order Micrococcales; family Micrococcaceae; genus Arthrobacter; species Arthrobacter sp. V1I9. Next base: position 410,687 of record NZ_JAUSYU010000001.1, on the reverse strand, counting down.
GCTTCGGGAATTCCCTGTGGGCGTCCGTTGGTCAGGACCACAATGCCCAATTGCTCACCGGGAAGCATCGAGACGGCGGTGGCGGCGCCAAGATTGAAGGCTCCCGAGTGTCCCAGCTGGACCCGGCCCTGGTCGTCGTAGGAGACGTTCCAACCGAGCCCATAGAAGCGGGAGCGGGCAGCCGGAGCCGACGCCGGCCCGGAGACCGCATGGGGAACGCGGGTTGTTTGAAGGGCCGCCGCATCAATAACGGGCTGACCCTCGTAACTGCCGTTGCCGAGTTGCAGCCGGAGCCATTGGGCCAGGTCCCGCACGGACGAACTCGCGCCCCCGGCCGGAGCCTGGGCATCGGCGTTGCGCTGGTACTTCGCCGCCCACTGTTTGTTCCCGAGCGGCACATGGATGATGGCCTTGTTTGCGGCTTTAGCGTAGTCCGAGTAGCGGTAGCTGCTGGCGGACATTCCCAGTTTCCGGAACAGGACCTCGTCGGCCAGGTCCTCCCAGGTCATTTTCATCGCGTCGGCTGCTGCCTGGCCGGCTTCCGTGAAGCCGAAATTGCTGTAGTTGTAGCTGGACCGGAACGTATCAAGGGGCTCCTGGTTAAGATGGCCGAGGATGTACCCACGATCGAATCCGAGGTCCTCCAGCAGGTCACCCGAACCCGTTTCCAGCCCGCTGCGGTGCGCCAGCAGATCCGCAAAGGTCGCGTTCCGCGTGACGTAGTCATCCTTGAGTGCGAAGTTCTTGTTATATCTAACGACGGCGTCGGTCCATTTGAAGACTTCCCGGCCCACCAACGCCGCCACCACTGTGGATGCCAGGGGCTTGGACACAGAAGCCAACTGGAACACCGTGTCAGCACCGACCTTCTCGGGCTTTCCGACTTCCCGCACCCCGAAGCCTTTGGAGTACAGCACCTCGTCCCGGTACACCACGGCGACAGCCACGCCCGGCAGCCCGGTGTGCTCCATGGCACCCTGGATCTGTCCGTCGAGCTGGCCCAAGGCATTATCGACCTTCGACCGGTCCAGCAGAGGTTCGACCTGTCCCGGCGGGGCAGGGAGAAGTGGTGCCGACCTCGCTGACGCCTGCTGGGCAGATTCGACGGTGCAAGCGGACAGCAGGGGCATGGAGGCGACTCCGGCCGCACCAATCCCGGCCGCTTTGAGCACCGTACGTCGGTTCGGCGTAACGGAACCATTATTCATTTCGAATCCTTGATCCTTGGGCGTTGAGTGCTTTCAGCAGGCCCCAGCCTTCCCGACAGCCTTAATGGTGAACCCCGCAGTGCAAGCAGGCAATGGATGCTGCGGAACTTGGGCGGGCTTAAGCTGTTACCAGCACGTCCTTCCAGCACCCGGGAAGTCATCATGGACACTGAAACCGCCGATGTGACCGGTCATGATGTCACCACCATCGTCTGCGTGTGCGGCAACACCGTCAGCCAGGACGGACTGATTCAGGCCAACTTCCAGGGCGTACCCGTTCACTCGGGAGGAGACACCCCAGTCCCCGCAGGGCTTGCGGCCTGGCCCGCGGATGAGGACCTCTACACCCTGTGCCCCAAATGCGGCCGGGTGTACCGCGACGCCGTCATTGAAGAAACAGGAACCGCGCCGGTCGCTTTCCAGGTTGACGTCGGCACTGGCCCCGTTGCAGAGGCAATTCAGGTCCACTGGCGGCTCAGCACCTAGACTCTGCTGGGCTGCGGCGCACTGAAGCTTCTGGAATCCCCGCCCGGTGCAGCCATGCACGGCGAGATAAAGGCCATGCGCACCAATGCCACGGCAAGGGGACGTGGCGTGGCCACCCGCATGCTCGGGCATATCCTCGACGACGCCAAGATCCGAAACTTCGACCGCGTCTATCGTGAGACCGGCACCGAGGACTACTTTGCTCCCGCGCGGCGCCTGTACGCCCGCAACGGCTTCACTGTATGCCCGCCGTTTGCCGACTATGTCCTGGACCCCAACAGCGTGTTCATGGAACTTCGCCTGTAGGCGGAAGACTTCCTGAAGCGGACGACGGCGGGTGCCCACCCGCCGTCGTCCGCTTCACTCTGTCTGGAGCCGGCAACGCCCACCCTAGAACTGCCCGGTGGGACCGCTGTCCTTGACGTCGCCGCGCCAGCCGCCGGTTTCGGTACCGCGCGATTCAATGAACTCCTTGAACTTGCGCATGTCGGCCTTTACCTGCATCTCGTCGATCTTCAGTGCCGCGCCTGCTTTTCAGTCAGGGTTTCCGGCGCCCACTCGAAATGGACCTTGACCTTCGTGTGGTTGGCATCCAGCGGCGTGAACCGGATGATCCCGGCATGGGACTTGCCGTCGGTGCTCCGCCAGGCGATCCGGTCGTCCGGTTCCTGGTCAACGATCTCGGTATCGAACTCCCGCTGAACACCACCCACCTTGGTAACCCAGTGGTTGGTGGTATCGGTCAGCTGGGTTACGGATTCCACCCCGGACATAAACTGTGGAAAGGATTCGAACTGGGTCCACTGGTTGTACGCGGTCCGCACCGGAACTGCGACATCAACGGTCTCTTCAACGTGTTCCATCTGCTTCCTCCTGTCATCGGACGGCCGCAACGACAGACCGGCAGCACTTGCCATCCTGCCAATCAGGCAGCCGCCACCTCTGCACGATAAGTCCGGCGGCTACAGGTGTCCAGTGCCTCGGAAATCCCCGGGAAGGGCCTACGACGGCGGGAGACCTGACGTCACACAACGCGACGGCAACCCCATCCAGACAGGCAACGCCCTACCCTTAACAGGTGACTTTGACTAAGATCCGCACCGCCGCCGCGAGCTCGCTCGCCGCCGCCGGTCTCCTGTTTACCCTCGCCGCGTGTTCCGCGCCGGCAACCCCCCAGCCAACCACTTCTGCACCCGCCTCCACGGCAGCAGCCTCAACCAGCGCCTCCGAGCCCTGCGCCGGCGTGAAGGTCATCGTCGATTCCGGCGCCTTGAAGCAGTCAGCCGCCGATAAGTCCGTCTGCGTTGCCGTGGACACAGCGACTCCCGCGTCGGAGGTACTCGCCGAAGCAGAGGTGAAAACCGAGGGCACTCCGAAGTATCCCAAGGACGTAGTGTGCCGTGTGAACGGTGTTCCCGCCGCGGACTTCGACATCACTCACAAGGCCGGCACGTACCGGGAAGAGTGCAAGGACATGCCCGCCGCCTTCGCCTACTGGTCCCTCTGGGTTAAGCCCGCCGCTGGCGACTGGGCCTACGCCCAGGAAGGCCTTGGCACCCTGAAGGTTAACCCCGGAGAAAGCCTGGAGCTGCTCTTCGCGGTCGACGGCGAACCGGCCGCACCCACCGCATGACCTTTCGACCCGCGCCGTTACGCGCAGCGGCGGCACTCGCCGTCGTGTTCATCGCGGCGCGGGTCATCTACCGTATTTTTTTCAACGGGACGGGTGCCGGCGAAGCGCTCCTGCTGGACCTTCCGGCGCTGCGGCTGCCTGCCCCGTTCGCGCATGTGGTCTTCCTCGGGCCAGTCACGGCAGAAGGGCTGTGGGCGGCGGTTCTGTCCGCCGTGCCAATTGCCGGCATGATCCTCGGTTTCGGGCTCCTTAACGCCTGGGTGGATGTGTCCCGCGGCTTCGTGGTCCTCGCCCGGCGCGGTCCCCTGCAGGGCATCGCCCGCATGCTTGTGGTGGCGTGGGCAGCGCTCCCTGCTCTTGCCGACGCCGTGACCTCCGTGCGCCTGGCTTTCCGGTTAAGGGGTGAACGCTTCGGCCCACGCGCCCTGGTGCCCGTACTTGAGCGAACCCTTGAGCACGCGGGCAGGGTGGCCGCGGCCCTGGAACTGCGCGGCTTCGGAAGCAGGGCAACGCACCAGCCCAGCCGAAGTGACGAATCACCGGTCCTCATCCGGGACGCCCTCTTCCGCATCGGCAACGCACAGGTGCGGGTCGATACCTTCGCGCCGGCAAGTGGTTCAATCACGGTGATCACCGGGCCAACAGGCTCCGGCAAGTCGACCATCCTGCGCGGCATGGCCGGTCTCCTCTCGCACGTCGACGGTGGAAAAATTTCCGGCACCCTGCTCGTCGGCGGAAAGGACCGGACCACCACTCCGCCACGCGATACCGCCGGACTCATCGGCGTCGTCCTGCAGAACCCCCGCGCCGCCTTCGCCTCCACGCGGGTCCGGGATGAAATCTCCCTCGCCCTGGAACTGCGGGGCCTGGAGTCCGGTGCCGCTAAGGCCCGTGTGTTCGAAGTGGCGGAGCGCGTCGGGGTGTCCGCGCTCCTGGATCGCGATCTCAGCACCCTCTCGGCAGGTGAAGCAACGCTCGTAGCCATCGCCGCCGCCGTCGTGGATTACCCGACTTTACTCCTAGTGGATGAACCGTTGGCCGACCTCGACACAGCGGCACGAGCACGCGTCATCGCCGTGCTGCACGCCCTGGCCCGCGATGAAGATGTCTGCATCATCGTGGCGGAACACCGCGCAGAAGCGCTCGTACCGGTTGCTGATTCGTGGTGGACCCTTGACGAAGGCGCCTTGTTACCCCGTGCCGCGCCCTCCCCTTCGACCGCTGTCCAGATCCCTGAAACGCCGGCAGAACCAACGCACCTCCCGCACGTCCTGACGGCAACCAACCTCGCGGTGCACCGTGGCGGCAAGCCGCTCGTGCGCAACGCATCCTTCGCCCTGCACCGCGGTGAGGTGATGGCCCTAGTGGGGCCGAACGGTGCCGGGAAGTCATCACTCCTCGTGGCGCTCGCCCTCGGCGAAGGAACGGTGGGAGAAGTAACGGTCGACGGCGGCAGGGTCGACGGGGGGCGGATCGCCCTCGTGCCGGATGCCTCGGACGACCTCTTCACCAGGGATACGGTCGCCGGAGAATTGTGCGCGGCCGAGCGACGCTTGGCACGCCGGAAAAACGGCGGTCCCATCGCGCCCGATGCCGCAGCTGCACACCTTGCCCGTCTTCGGGGAGATGCCCAGATGCCGATCGGGCACGAGCACCCCCGGGACCTCTCTGCGGGACAACGGCGGATCCTCGCCATTGCGCTGCAGACCTTGGACCACCCCCAAGTGCTCCTGATCGATGAGCCCACCCGCGGACTCGATGCTGAAGCGCGCGGGGCAGTCTCGGCCGCGCTGCAGGCCGCAGCCGACTCCGGCGCGGCAGTCCTGATCGCCACCCACGACGTTCATTTTGCGCACGGCCTCCGCGCCCGGGTCCTCCCGATGCGTGACGGCGTCGTGCCGTCCATGGCGACGCATGTATCGGAGCAGCCCCTCGTGCTTTCTCGGCAGGCAGGTCCGGTGGCAACACCACGGCTCAACGACAAAGGGACAGGTCCCCAGGGCCCTGCAAAACAGCCCCGCCTTAGGATGCCCCGGGCTGCGGAGCTGGCCATTCTCGCCGCGGCAAACCTGCTCGCCCTCGCCGCCTTCTGCTGGCCGTTGCTGGCCACGGCCCTCCCGCAGGATGCCGCAGCAGCCGTTCCCTACGCGGCGCTGGCGATGGCGCCCCTGGCCGCCGTCCTCGTCGCGGTGTCCCTCGACGGCTCGGTCCGATCGGCACACACTGTGGCGTTGCTCGGCGTCCTGGCTGCCATTGGATCGGCGGTGCGGGCGGCGAGTACCGGCGTCGGAGGTGTTGAAGCGGTCTTTATCCTCCTGATCCTTGCCGGCCGGGCTTACGGTCCCCGGTTTGGCCTACTTCTCGGCGCCGCCACCATCGCCGTCTCAAGCGTCTTGTGGGGTGGGGTGGGGCCATGGACACCATTCCAGCTCTTCGCCTGCGCCTGGGTGGGCGCAGGAGCGGGGCTACTCCCCAGCCGGGTGCGCGGCAAGGCTGAACTGTGGATGCTGTGCGGCTATGGCGCCGCGGCGTCCTACCTGTTCGGCCTGTTGATGAACCTGTGGTTCTGGCCGTTTGCGGTGGGCGGGGGCACCGGAATCTCGTACGTGGCCGGCGCGCCGCTGGGTACCAACCTCAGCAGCTTCGTGATCTACTCGCTGGTGACGTCGACGGCGGGCTGGGACACCCTGCGTGCCATCACCACCATCATCGGAATCGCTGTGGTGGGCCGGGCCATTCTCGCAGCACTCCGGCGCGTGAAGCCGGTCTCCAGCGCGGGCGGGCAGGCCGCGAAGGCACGTTCCGCCCCGGCCAGCGACCGGGTACAACTCAGGGCCTGAGAACCCCGCCGGAGAATAGCGGCCGGACCAACCTCTTGATCATGCATCAAATCTGCATGGTTATCCTCAAAATCTTGCGCTTTTATTGCAGCCCTTGTGACCCTAGTCTCAACGAAGCTGTCCCATGCCCGTGGAGGGTGCTTCGGTGGCTTGAAACCTGGGGAGGTATCCTCATCGAAGCACCGCTTTTCGGGCCATGGGGCAGCGCCTGCAACTTTGCCGGACCAGTGCAGGGCCATCCGAATGGAAGGCCTGGCACTAAATACCCCTACCAAAAGGAGTGTCCATGTCAGGAAACAGAGCCGTCGCCTACAAAGAACCCGGTGTCGTCGAAATCATCAACACCGACTACCCGACCTTCGAACTCAAAGATGGGCCTGGCGTCAATCCCGCCAACGTAGGCCGGAAAGTATCCCACGGCGCGATCCTGCGCACGGTGACCACCAACATCTGCGGCTCGGACCAGCATATGGTGCGCGGCCGGACCACGGCTCCCAAGGACCTCGTCCTCGGGCATGAAATCACCGGCGAAGTGGTGGAGGTCGGTCCGGACGTGGAGTTCATCAAGGTGGGAGACATCGTCTCTGTACCCTTCAACATCTCCTGCGGCCGTTGCCGGAACTGCAAGGAGCGCAAGACCGGCATCTGCCTGAACGTTAACCCGGACCGCCCGGGCAGCGCCTACGGTTATGTGGACATGGGCGGCTGGGTGGGCGGCCAGGCGGAATACGTGCTGGTCCCCTACGCTGACTGGAACCTGCTCAGGTTCCCGGATCGCGATCAGGCCCTCGAAAAGATCATGGACCTGACCATGCTTTCCGATATCTTCCCCACCGGCTTCCACGGCGCCGTCACTGCAGGAGTGGGCGTCGGATCCACCGTCTACATTGCCGGTGCCGGCCCGGTGGGCCTCGCGGCCGCCGTCGGCGCGCAGCTGCTCGGTGCCGCCGTCGTGATTGTCGGTGACATGAACGAAGACCGCCTGGCTCAGGCCCGCTCCTTCGGCTGCGAGACGGTGAACGTCTCCAACGGCGATCCGAAGGACCAGATCGAGCAAATCCTTGGCGTCCCCGAGGTGGATTGCGGCGTCGACGCCGTAGGGTTCGAAGCCCGCGGTCACGGCAAGGACGCCTCCCACGAGGCCCCCGCCACCGTGCTGAACTCGCTCATGGACATCACCGCTGCAGGCGGGGCTCTTGGCATTCCCGGCCTGTATGTCACCGGCGATCCTGGTGGAATTGACGAAGCAGCGAAGCACGGCTCCCTGTCCCTGTCTTTGGGTACCGGATGGGCAAAATCCCTGTCGTTTACCACTGGACAGTGCCCCGTCATGTCGTACAACCGCCAGCTGATGATGGCGATCCTGCACGACAAGGTCCAGATCGCTAAGGCAGTAAACGCCAAGGCGATCCCACTTGAGGATGCACCGCGCGGTTACGCCGAATTTGACGCCGGTTCGGCAACGAAATTCGTGCTGAACCCGAACGGATACGTCAAGGCGTAGAACCGCAACTGGTGGGGCCCGGAGATTGTGAAGCAAACACCACCTGGTGCAAGCCTCACGGTCCCCGGCCCCACCATTCAGCGAATTTTTACCTCGCGGGCCTTCCTGGCTCGGCCACCGGCGCGCAACCACCGCCCGGATTCGTATGTTGACAGCGACCTCGGCGTCCGCTGACACTGGCTGCACCGGCCTTCCGGCATGAGCCCGGAGATTCCTTATCGGCGTTTCTCAGCGGGAGTAGCCCCGTCGGCCAGCCGGGCGCTAGCGAGCGAAAGGCCCCGCAACATGGGGGGACGCCGCGGGGCCTTCCTAGTCGTTTCGCAATTTGGGGGATTCGCGAAACAACCGACAAGCAAAACTACTGGTAAGTAGAAACTTCAGCAACTTGCATTTTCGCACCTCCGGCCTGCATCGGTGCAGATTCAAGCCGCCACTGCGGAGGTTGGACACCACGTATCTGCCGCACATACTGCCACTCTGTGTCCCACAAGCCTTTCGGGCTCGAATCCTGTCTGGTGCATAGGTAGAGCCAGCCGCGCCCGGGAGGCAGACTCCCGCAGGCCACGGACCGGCTACGACTTACACCTTGAAGTACTTCGCCTCCGGGTGGTGGAACACAAACGCGTCCGTGGACTGCTCGGGGTGCAGCATCAGCTCGTCGCTGAGGATCACGCCCATCCGCTCGGGCTTCAGCAGCTCCGTCACCTTGCGCCGGTCCTCCATGTCTGGGCACGCGGGGTACCCGAGCGAGAACCGGGCACCGCGGTAGTCGAGCTTGAAATACCCTGCCGTGTCCTTCGGCTCCTCGGCCGCGAAGCCCAGCTCCTTGCGGATACGTGCGTGCCAGAACTCCGCCAGGGCCTCGGTGAGCTGCATGACCAGGCCGTTGAGCTCGTAGTAGTCGCGGTACTGGTTGGCCGCGAACATCTTTGACGTGAACTCTTCGATCTTGGAGCCGGCGGTGACCAGCTGCACCGGCAGGACGTCGATCTGCCCGGACTCGCGGGACTTCACGAAGTCGGCCAGGCACAGGTGCCGGTCGCGGCGCTGCCGCGGGAAGTCAAAGCGGAGCCGGTCGGTGCCGATCGGACCGCCTGAACCACCATCCGGGGCGAGGAGCCCCGCGGCCCCCAGGACGCCGTCGTCGTCCGTGCCGTGGTGCAGCACCACCACCTGCTCGCCTTCGGAGACCACCGGGAAGTAGCCGTAGGCGACGGACGCGTCCAGCATGCCTTCGGCGAGGATGCGGTCCAGCCAGTAGCGCAGGCGCGGCCGGCCCTCGCGTTCCACCAGTTCCTCGTAGGAGGCGCCGTCCTCGCCGCGGCCGGGCTTGAGCCCCCACTGCCCCATGAACGTGGCCCTCTCATCAAGGAACGCGGAGTAGTCGTGCAGCGAGACGCCGCGCACGATGCGCGTGCCCCAGAACGGCGGGGCGGGCACGGGGTTGTCGGCGGCGACGTCGGACCGGCCGGGCATGGCCTCCGGCTCGGTCACCGTGAACTTCGCGCCGCCCTTGTGGATGCGCTTCTTCAGCGGCGGGAGGCCGACGTCGTCCGGTGACTCGCCGCGCGCGACGCGCACCAGCGGCTCCATAAGGGCGAGGCCCTCGAAGGCGTCCTTGGCGTACCGGACCACACCGTCAAACTGCTCGGCGAGGTCCTGGTCCACGTAAGCGCGGGTCAGTGCGGCGCCGCCCAGGATCACAGGCCACTTCTTGGCCAGGCCGCGGGACTGCAGCTCGGCGAGGTTTTCCTTCATCACCACGGTGGACTTCACCAGCAGCCCGGACATGCCGATCACGTCCGCGTTGTGTTCCTCGGCCGCGGCCATGATCTCGGCGATGCCCTGCTTGATGCCGATGTTGATTACCTTGTAGCCGTTGTTGGTGAGGATGATGTCCACCAGGTTCTTGCCGATGTCGTGCACGTCGCCGCGGACGGTGGCGATCACCATGGTGCCCTTGCCGGAGGAATCGGACTTCTCCATGTGCGGCTCGAGCAGGGCGACGGCGTTCTTCATCACCTCCGCGGACTGGAGCACGAACGGGAGCTGCATTTCACCGGCGCCGAAGCGTTCACCCACCACCTTCATGCCCTCGAGCAGGTGGTCGTTGATGATGCCGAGCGGGGTCAGGCCCTCGCTGCGGGCCAGGTCCAGGTCCGCCTCGAGGCCCTTGCCTTCGCCGTCGATGATGCGCCGTTCCAGGCGTGCGCCGGTGGGCAGCGCCGCGAGTTCGGCGGCTCGCTGGTCCTTGAGGGCCGCGGTGTCGACGCCGGCGAACATGTCCAGCATGATGGCCAGGGGGTCGTAGGTGGTGTTGCCGTCGGCGTCGTATTCGCGGCGGTCCCAAACGAGGTCCAGCGCCACCTTGCGCTGTTCCTCTGGCAGTGAGGCGAGCGGCACGATCTTGGCGGCGTCGATGATGCCGCTGGTCAAGCCCGCCTGCACGGCCTCGTGCAGGAACACCGAGTTGAGTACGACGCGCGCTGCCGGGTTGAGGCCGAAGGACACGTTGGAGACGCCGAGCGTGGTGTTGATGCCGGGGTACTTCACGGTGATCTGCCGGATGGCCTCGATGGTTTCGATGCCGTCCCGGCGGGTTTCTTCCTGGCCGGTGGCGACGGGGAAGGTCAGGCAGTCGACGATGATGTCCTCGACGCGCATCCCCCATTCGCCCACCAGGGCGTCGACGAGGCGTGAGGCGATGGCCACCTTGCCCTCGGTGGTGCGTGCCTGGCCCTCTTCGTTGATGGTCAGGGCGATTACGGCGGTGCCGTGTTCCTTCACGAGCGGCATGATGCGCGCGAAGCGGCTGGCCGGGCCGTCGCCGTCCTCATAGTTGACGGAGTTGACCACCGGGCGGCCGCCGATGTGTTCGAGCCCGGCCCGAAGTACGGCCGGTTCGGTGGAATCCATGACCAAAGGGAGCGTGGAGGCCGACGCGAAACGCGAGACGATCTCCTTCATGTCGGCCACGCCGTCGCGGCCCACGTAGTCGATGCAGACGTCCAGCAGGTGCGCACCGACGCGGATCTGCTCGCGGGCGATGTCCACGCAGTCGTCCCAGCGCTCTTCGAGCATGGCCTGGCGGAACGCCTTGGAGCCGTTGGCATTGGTGCGCTCACCGATGGCCAGGTAGGAGGCGTCCTGGTCGAAGTTGACGTGCTGGTAGAGGGATGCGACGCCGGCTTCGCGCTCGGTGGGGACGCGGGCGGGTGCGGGCTTGCCGCCGTTGGTGGCAACGCCGTCGTCCGCGGTCTTGCGGGTGCGGAAGGGGGCAAGGCGTTCGACGACGGCTGACATGTGCTCCGGCGTCGTACCGCAGCAGCCGCCCACCAGGCCGAGGCCGAATTCGCGGACGAACTGTTCGTGCGCGGTGGCGAGTTCGGTCGGTGAGAGCGGGTAGTGCGCGCCGTTGGCGCCGAGGACGGGCAGCCCGGCGTTGGGCATACAGGCGATGGCGACGGAGGACTGCTTGGAGAGGTGGCGCAGGTGCTCGCTCATCTCGTCCGGGCCGGTGGCGCAGTTCAGGCCGATGGCGTCGACGCCGAGCGGCTCAAGGGCGGTGAGCGCGGCGCCGATTTCGGAACCCATGAGCATGGTTCCGGTGGTCTCGACGGTGACTTCGACGAAGATGGGGAGGCGGACTCCCTTGGAGACGATGGCCTGCTTGCAGCCGTTGACCGCAGCCTTGGTCTGCAGGAGGTCCTGGCTGGTTTCGATGAGGAACGCGTCCGCGCCGCCGTCGATGAGGCCCTCGGCCTGCAGGGCGAAGGTCTGCTTGAGGTAGTCGTAGCTGGTGTGGCCGAGGCTGGGGAGTTTGGTGCCCGGGCCCATGGAGCCGAGGACCCAGCGCATCCGGCCGTCTGTTTCTTCTGCCGCTTCAGCGCGTTCGCGGGCGATCTTGGCGCCCTTGAGTGCGAGTTCGGCGATGCGGTCATCGATGCCGTAGTCCGAGAGGTTGGACCAGTTAGCGCCGAAGGTGTTGGTCTCCACGGCGTCGATGCCGGTGGCGAAGTAGGCGTCGTGGATGTCGGCGATGACGTCCGGGCGCGTGTCGTTGAGGATCTCGTTGCAGCCCTCGAGGTTCTGGAAGTCTGTTTCGAGCTGCAGGTCCCGGCCCTGGAGCATGGTGCCCATGGCGCCGTCCGCAATGACCACACTGTGGTTCACGGCGTCCAGGAGTTCCTGCGCGCGGGCAGGGCGGGGCACGGATTCAATGTCGAGCGCAAAACGGGGCATCTAAACAGGTTACGGGGGACATACCGAAACAATGCTTCGTATGTCAGTGTGCTACGACGGCTGCGGCCTTCTAGGACCTTGAGTCGCTCACTCCCGGGAGACCGACCGAAGGAAGACTTGGCGCTTCGAGGTTTGCGCCACTGTCGGCTGGACGGGGAGGAAACAGACGCGGCGAGGTCAGGCTTCCGACATGAGGTTCTACTAGCAAGTAGTTGACTGTTATTTCGGACAATCACAGGTAACTTGTTGGTTCATTAGCTTGAATTGCTGCTGCACTTCCGTTGTGCAGCAAGCACAGCCTTGTAGGGGGACAAATGGAGTTTGCAGAAAAGCTTTCAGCGTTGGCAGCAAAGGTGCGTCAGCAGCGGGACATCATCCAGACAGAGGAAGCAACGAAGAACGCGTTCGTGATGCCGTTCATTTCGACGATCCTTGGCTACGACGTATTCAATCCTCTGGAGGTCGTGCCTGAGTTCATCGCAGACGTAGGGTTGAAGAAGGGCGAGAAAATTGACTATGCGATCGTCAAGGATGGCGAAGTCCAGATCCTGATCGAGTGCAAGAAATCTACCGAACCCGTGAAGATTGAGCATGCCTCCCAGCTGTTCCGGTACTTTGCGGTAACCAATGCCAGGATCGCGATTCTCACCAACGGTGAGGTCTACCAGTTCTTTACGGACCTCGACGCGCCTAACCGCATGGACGCGAAGCCGTTCCTGGTGCTGGATCTAAACGACATTGACCAGATGCTTATACCCGAACTGCAGAAGCTGTCCAAAGACGTTTTTGATCTAGACTCCATCATCAGCGCGGCCGGCGAACTCAAATACATCGGCGAGCTGAAGCGGACCTTGGCCGCGCAGTTCAAGGAGCCCGAAGACGAATGGGTCAAGTTCTTGACCGGGCGGGTGTATCCCGGCCCGTACACCCAGAAGGTTCGGGAGCAGTTCACTTTGTTGGTTTCCAAGGCCTCGAAGCAGTTCCTGAACGACCAGGTCAACGAGCGCCTTAAGAAGGCGCTCGGCAACCCCGGCTTTCCGCAGAATGAGGAAACCGCCGTTGCGGCAGCTGTTACAAGCGCTCCTGTAGCCGAAGCAGACCTGGCTGAAGCTGATGGTCTTGAGACGACACTGGAGGAAATTGAGGGCTACCAAATTGTGCGCGCCATTGTCTGCAGCGAGGTGAAGCCCGCCCGTGTAGTGCAGCGAGATGCAAAGTCCTACTTCGCAGTTTTGTTGGACGACAACAACCGGAAGCCCATCGCGCGCCTGCACTTCAACCGGACTCAGAAATACATCGGGATCTTCGACGACAACAAGGAAGAGACCCGAGTTCCCATTAGCTCTCTCGAGGAGATCTACGAGCACACGGAAGCACTGCGCGCGAGCGTCAAGAGTTACCTATGACGGTGCCTCCAACAGACCTGGATCTGCTTCTCGTCGCCATTGCCGCAATCCCAACGCCGTGGAAAAAGTGGCCCGGCGGATAGAGACGCTGACCACGGGTAACGGGGAGTTCCTGCTGCCCTTGGCGCCCCAGAGTTCCGTTGAGCGCCGCCTGTGGAACACTCCGGTCCCCCTTGCGGGGGGATGCCCGCCGGGGAGGCCATCATCGGGGACGTCTCCATCGTTTCCCTGCTGTACCGGAACTCCCAGCGGATCGCATGGAACCCCTACATGAATGAGGGCGGATCAAGCGGCGCGCTGGAGCCACGCGATTTGTTCCGCCGGAATGAAGTCGTTTTCAGGGCAGAATTCCGGGTTAGTCTTGAAATCCTTCCACCAAGACCCTTCGGATAGCGGAGCTAACGGCAGCATAACGGCTTACTCGCGAAGGTCAGGAACAGCCCACACCCTGCGGCCTGTTCAAAAGCTTCAGTCCCAGCGTTGCCAAGGAGGAATTCATCCAGGATTCCTCCTTGGCGCACATCTCCCGGCCAAGGACTTTTTCGCTGTCCGTCCAGACAGGCTTCCGGAGTTTATCCAATATCAACGTTTTGCCAGCCTGCTCACCTACAACGTAACCAATCAGCGGTTTGTCCGCGTTCTCCAACGTTATTTTCTCTAGCGGCTGCCAAGGCGTAATCAACGTCAGCATCAAGGTCGTGCCAAGAATCGTCGTGAGCACCCATGTCCCTTCCCCCTTGTAAGGGCTCGCCTTTTTGGAAGCCACTGCCTTGTCTTCCTGTTTCCTTCGCTTGCGCAGTGCAGCGATCCAAAGAAGAACACCCCCCAATAAATAACCGGCGATCAGAGCAGCGGAAAGAGTCGACAGGAGGATTGGCGCCAAGGGAACCCACACGATCCCAGTACGCAACTGGTCCTTGAATGGCGCGCCGGTTTGATTGCCAGCCAGCATCCACTGCCGGAGCGGAGCGATGAGAAGCATGAAGGGGGCAATTGTCACGATCGCATTTAGTAGCGTGGAAACCAGGACCTGCGTGCGATTGGCAACAGAAAGAACCGTGAGGGCCACATCTGGATTGAGCGCAGCAAAGTAATACACCCTGATGACGGACAGCAGCACAAGGGATGCAGAAGCAATGAGGGCAAGATGCTCTTTAACAAAGCCGGGTGCGTTGCCCCGGTCCTTCAGCCGCTGACGCCGCACGGCTACTCGTCGCTCGTTCATCCGAAGATCATGACATGAACCGCCGACGGGTCTTGTGCCTGCTCCCCCGGCGCGCCCCATGCCCTCAGAAAGGGCTTCTTGTGGGTAAAAGAGAACCCCACGTGAACTCAAGGGCTCACGTGGGGTCCATATCGGTTCTAAATCCCGTCATTAGGAGTCGGATCGATCATCAGCTTCCGGGGTTGCACATGCATGGCTCCTCATATCGACTTGCAACTGGTGAAAAAATATCACGACGTTGGTTGGCCGCCAAGCTCCGCTGTCTCCGAAAGATCTTTTTCGTATTGTCTGATCTCCGCCAGGAGGGGCCACTGAGCCCAGTGCCTTTGGGGTAACGCTTCCGAGGCAACAAGCTCACGGACCAGCTTCAGTCCTGCTTCCAGATCATCCAGCAGAGCAAGTTTTGCCAGCTGGAATATGGGGGCAAGGGTACTCGTCTTCCAATCCTCAATTTCCTTCCGACACTCCTCTAGCTTGCCGAGCCGCTTCTGGGCTAGCCAGCCGTTAATCTTGATAACAAGCCCGGAATAGTCGCTCTCGTAGGTCGCCAGATTCTGCGACTTCGATAGCTGATGGACGACCCAATACCGTTCCTGTTGGAGCAGCTGATAGCCAACGTCGCCGTACGTACTTTCGATATGATCGCACCCCTTGCCGTTCTTCAGCAGCAACCGGCCAACGTTTGCTGCGACACTAAGACCGACTGCCAGCAGCTTATCCGCTGCTTCCGTCAGGTACTTTTCGTCCACCAGCAGCTTCTGCCCCAGTTTTATGGGTACATTTCTTTTCGGAACATTCTCTAGGTAAATAGAAGAGACTCGGCCACCGTTGTGTACGATCACGTTCCGTCGTTGAAATACCTCCAACAGCCCCGCGTCTTTTGTAAGATCAGGCAAAACTATCTTGAACTTCTCGGCGATATACTTTGGCCATTCCTCGGCTGACTCGCGAAGGACCTTTTCCACCGCCTTATCAATAGCGTGCTCCCTTAGGTCCTGCAAAGTGTCAAAGGCGGTTATCTCCTTCCAAGTGAAGGACCGATTGCTGTCTCCAAGCGCACCCGGATGGAGAGTAAGCGCGGCGCGGAGCAAGCCACCTATGAACACCTCATACTCGCCTATCAGGGTAGCCAACAGCGACGAAAATAGAACTGGCGCGCCAGGATCCTTGACCGACTCCTGAACCAAACGGCTAATATAATCCGCCCCATAACCGTCAGGCAGCAGCTTGAACATCTCGTGCGCCGAGCGTTCAATTGCATCGGTGGTGTCCTGCTCTTTGGATTCGGCAGCAGCGCGGAACTTCTCAAATTCGACCCAAATTTTGTCGAAATCTACTTGCTCTGCTCTCGGGTAGCCGATCTTGATCTGTCGCCACGCCCGCGCTTTGATGCTATCGATCTCTGCGCTCTGGCTGGATATGTACGCAGCCAAACGGAGAACTTCATGCTGCGACTCGACGTAGGACTCGATCAGCGTACAAAATTGCGCCGAATCTTTATGGGCTGCGTGGGTGGCCCCAGCACCGCTTTCCCCCAACTTTTCCTGCTTCCTTGCTTCATACTGAGTTCCTCTGATCCTAACCCGCCCACGGGCTGGGCAAGGAAAAAGCGACTACCGTGCATCCCAAGAACGGGTATCAGCTGACGCTTGCGACCACTAGATCGCATATGGCACTCCAAAAGATCCTGCACCCAAGCGCGACGAACGTCTGCAAGAGGCGCTCCCACTACAGAGAAACGAGGGTAGCTTTTAAACCTCCGCCGCAGGAGCCGCGAACTGCGCATCGTACAGCCGGGCGTAAGCCCCGCCAGCGGCCAGCAGTGAAGCGTGCGTCCCCTGCTCCACGATCTGGCCGGCCTCCATCACCAGGATGAGGTCGGCGTCGCGGATGGTGGACAGGCGGTGCGCGATCACAAAGGAAGTCCGATCCGACCGCAACGCACTCATCGCCTTCTGCACCAGCACCTCGGTCCGGGTATCCACCGAAGACGTCGCCTCATCCAGGATCAGCACCGAAGGCCGGGCCAGGAACGCCCGGGCTATCGTCAGCAGCTGCTTCTCCCCCGCGGACACATTTGCACCCTCGTCCTCCAGCACCGTGTCGTACCCGTCCGGCAGCGACCGCACGAACCGGTCCACGTACGTCGCCCGGGCAGCCTCAAGAATTTCGGATTCGGAAGCAGAAGGCCGCCCGTATGCAATGTTGTCCCGGATGGTCCCGCCGAACAGCCACGTATCCTGCAGCACCATCCCCAGCCGCGAGCGCAGCTCGCGCCGGGGCACGGAGGTGACGTCCACGCCGTCGAGCGTTATCCGCCCCGAGTCCAGCTCGTAGAACCGCATCATCAGGTTCACCAGCGTGGTCTTGCCCGCCCCGGTGGGCCCCACAATCGCCACCGTCTGCCCCGGCTCGGCCACCAACGAAAGCCCGGAGATCAGTGGCTTGCCCGGCGAATACGAGAAGGACACGTCCTCGAACACCAGCCGCCCCCGCCTAAACACAGGCCCAGCAGAAGCGGGAGGCTCAACGGAGTCCTCATCTTCGTCCAACAACGAGAACACCCGCTCCGCAGACGCCACCCCGGACTGCAGCACATTCGCCATGGACCCCAGCTGCGCCAGCGGCATGGTGAACTGCCGCGAGTACTGGATGAACGCCTGCACGTCGCCCAGCTGCATGGCACCGGACGCCACCTGCAGCCCGCCCACCACGGCGATCCCCACGTACACCAGGTTCCCGATGAACGTCATGGCCGGCATGATCAGCCCGGAAATGAACTGGGCCCCGAAGCTCGCCTCATACAGCTCGGCGTTCTTCTGCCGGAACCGCTCCCCCACCTCCTGCTGCCGCCCGAACACCTTCACCAGCGCATGCCCGGTGTACGTCTCCTCGATCTGCCCGTTCAGCTCCCCCGTGTGCTTCCACTGCGCCACGAACAGCTTCTGCGAGCGCTTGGCGATCAGCGCCGTGATCCCCAGCGTCAGCGGAATGGTCACCAGCGCGATCAGCGCAAGCGTGGGCGAAAGGATGAACATCATCACCAGCACACCCAGCACCGTCAGCAGCGACGACACCGCCTGGCTGATGGTCTGCTGCAGGCTCTGCGAAATGTTGTCCACATCGTTGGTCACCCGGCTGAGCAGCTCGCCCCGCTGGATCGAGTCGAAATACCGCAGCGGCAGCCTGTGGATCTTCTCCTCCACATCCCCGCGCAGCTTGAACACCGTCCGCTGCACCACCCCGTTCAGCACATACGCCTGCACCCACATGAACGCCGAGGACAGCACGTACAGCACCAGCGCCCACGCCAGCACGCTCCCCAACGCGGCAAAAACGATCCCCCGCCCCGGCACCAGGTCCATCGCGCTGAGCATGTCCGCGCGCTGCCCCTCACCCGAGGCCCGCAGCTGCGCGATCACCTGCTCCTTGCTGGCCCCGGCCGGCAGCTCGCGGGAAACGACGCCGGCGAAGATCAGGTTGGTGCCCTCCCCCAGCAGCCGCGGCCCGGTCACGGACAGCGCCACCCCCGCCACCGCCGTCACGAACACCACCAGCAGCCACGCCCGCTCCGGCCGCAGCGTCCCGAGCAGCCGCCTGGCCGACGGCCAGAAGTTCATCGCCTTCTCCGCCGGGACGTTCATCCCCGCGAACGGTCCGCCCCGCCCCGGGCCGCCCGCCGGGCGGGGAATGCGCACGACGCCGGCGCCTCCCGTTGCGGAGGCGGGCGAGGCCTTGGTGCCGGATGAGGAAGTGGGTTCCGGGCTCATACCGTCTCCTCCGCCGCCAGCTGGGAGGACACGATCTCGCGGTACGTCTCGGACGTCTCCAGAAGCTCGCCGTGCGTTCCGCGCCCCACGATCCTGCCGTCGTCGAGCACCAAAATCTGGTCCGCGTCCACGATGCTGGAGACGCGCTGGGCGATGATCACCAGCGTGGCACCGGCGGTGCTGCGGTGCAGCGCCTGGCGGAGCCGGGCGTCGGTGCCGGTGTCCAGCGAGGAGAACGAGTCGTCGAAGATGTACAGCTCGGGCCGCTTCACCAGGGCCCGGGCGATGGCCAGCCGCTGCCGCTGCCCGCCGGAGACGTTGGTGCCGCCCTGGCTGATGGGCGCGTCCAGCCCGCCCTCCATCTCCTCCACGAAACTCCGCGCCTGGGCGATTTCCAGCGCTTGCCAGCACTGGTCGTCGGTGGCGTCCGGTTTGCCGTACTGCAGGTTGCTGCGGACGGTGCCGGTGAACAGGTAGGGCCGCTGCGGGACCAGGCCGATGTGCCCCCAGAGCAGGTCCGGGTGCAGCTCGCGCACGTCCACGCCATCGATCTTCACTGCACCGGTGGCGGCGTCGAACAGCCGGGGCATCAGGTTCACCAGGGTGGTTTTGCCGGCACCGGTGCTGCCGATGATCGCCGTCGTCTGCCCCGCCCTTGCCGTGAAGTTGATGCCGGAGAGGACGGGCTGGTCGGCACCCGGGTAGGCGAACCCGGCGTCGACCATTTCCAGCTCGCCGCGCCGGACATGGCTGCTCACGGGCTTCGAAGGCGGCCGGACGCTGGACTCCGTGCCAAGCACGGCACCGATCCGGTCCGCCGAGACGGACGCGCGCGGGATCATCACGGCCATGAAGGTGGCCATCATGACGGACATCAGGATCTGCATGAGGTAGCTCAGGAACGCGATGAGGGTGCCAACTTGCATAGACCCGTCCTCGATCCGGAACGACCCGAACCAGATCACCGCCACGCTGGATACGTTCATCACCAGCATCACCACGGGGAAGGCGAGCGCCATCAAACGGCCGGCCCGCAGCGCGGTGTCCGTGACGTCCTCGTTGGCCCGGGCGAAGCGCGCGGTCTCGATGTCCTCGCGGACGAACGCGCGGACCACGCGGATGCCTGTGAGCTGCTCGCGGAGGACCCGGTTCACGGCGTCGATCCGCTTCTGCATCTTCCGGAACAGCGGCACCATACGGATGATGATGAGCCCCACCCCGGTGAGGAGCATAGGCACGGCGACGGCGATCAGCCAGGACAGCTGGACATCCTGCTGGACTGCCATGATCACGCCGCCGATGGCGAGCATGGGTGCGGCCACCATCATGGTGGCGCCCATCAGCACCAGCTGCTGGACCTGCTGGACGTCGTTGGTGGACCGCGTGATCAGGCTGGGCGCGCCGAACTTGGTGACTTCCTGTTCGGAGAACTCCCCCACCCTGGAGAAGATGGCGCCCCTCAGGTCCCTGCCGGTGCCCATGGCCGCCTTCGCGCCGAAGTACACCGCGGTCACGGCGCAGGCGATCTGCAGCAGCGTGATTCCCAGCATCAGCCCGCCGAGGTTGAGGATAACCCCGGTGTCGCCCTTGGCCACGCCCTCATCGATGATGTCCGCGTTGAGCGTGGGCAGGTACAGCGACGCGATGGACTGCGCCAGCTGGAAAATCACGACGGCGGCGAGCAGCTTGCGGTGCGGCCGGAGGTATTCGACAAGCAGTTTCCAGAGCATGGGCGGCTCCTGGTCCTTGGCTCACGGGACGTGATGCGAAGGTCAGTTTACGTCCGGGCGCTGGGCGCGGTGCCTTGCCCGGGGAGGAAGTTGGGGCGGTTCTCGCAGGGCGCAGTACCCGCTGATTCTCCACGCCCGCGCAGCAGCATCGGAACTAAGCTCTTCGAAAGACTTCAACGCAAGGACCAGGAAGGGACCAGCTCATGGCGAACCAACCAACCCACGACGCAATCACCCAGGCGGCTGCCGACCACGAGGAGATGTTCGCTGCGCACCGCGAAGGGTTCGCAGCCCGGTCCTGGTACGACGTCGACCCCCGACTGGCGCTGCTGCTGGCTCCGATCGGGACTGACCCGGACGCAACGATGGAGCTCACGGTTGTTGTGGACGGCACCGTCATTTCCGGATCCGTCGTGTCCGAGCAGGCGTGGGCCAGGCGGCAGCATGACCAGGTCCGCCCCGGCAGCCCGGCCATGGCCGATGCGCTTGAGTCCTTACAGTCCACCGCGGACGAACAGAGGGTGAAGGCGGCAGAAACTGATGCGAACCGCCGGCTGAAGGCCCAGGACCGGTACATCCATTTCCTTGAACCGCTGGTCATTTCAGGAGGAGCCCAGATCCGCCTTCAGGCCACCAGGGTGGACCTGCGCGGGGTTTCCGCATGGAGTATCGGCCGGGTGCCCTCGGAGTAGCTGGCGGCCGTGGTCAACGGGCTGACCACCTTCGGCATCTGGGCAGTCGAGGGGCTGGCAACCATCCTCTCACCCGATACCCGCGGCAAGTCCCTTGACGACCTCGAGGCCCGCAAGCCTGAGACCGACGCGGCCGAGCCAGCGACCGTCCGCGAGAGCGGGACGGCGAGGTAACTGCCTCAGCCTGGGCGGCTCAGGCGAGCGGCACCCAGCGCAAAGCGGCCGACGGCGGGACCTCCCGGCGTCGGCCGCTTTCTTAAAACACCTGTCAACAGGAAACACTGCGACTAACAGAGTAATTTTCCCCGTGGTCCGTCACACTTATGAGGGCCATGGATTCTGGGGACGCCGTCGTTGACTGCCGCTGCCCGGTCACAAGGGCCGCATCATCATTCTCCGGAAGGCACCAACCATGACCCAGCAACACCCCGACGCGAACCCGGCCCCACAGGAAAGTTACGGCCAGCCCGCGCCCTCTCCTGACGGTGCCCAATCTTCACCTCGGCAGCCATTCCCCGGCCCCCAGTACTCTGCTCAGCCTCCAATGCCGCAGCAGCCGCAATACTCCGCTCAGCCGCCAATGCCGCAACCACCGCAATACTCGGCACAGCCGCCGATGCCGCAGCAGCCGCAGTACTCCGGCCAACCGCCCATGCCGCAGCAGCCCCACTACTCTGCCCAGCCCCCCATGCCGCAGCCGGGCTACGGCTACCCACAGTCCAAGTCGAAGATTGCAGCAGGTTTGCTGGGCATATTCCTGGGCGCCCTGGGTGTGCACCGCTTTTACCTGGGGTATACAAAGATCGGCATCATCCAACTCGTGCTCGCGATGGTCCTGAGTGCCCTTGGTCTGGGCTTCCTTGCCCTGTGGGGCGTCATCGAGGGCATCATGATCCTCGTAGGAGCCGTCTACTTCCAGCGGGATGCCCACGGCGTTCCGCTCCGCAAATAAGCCGAAGGAGGCTGCACCTTGACTGAGGTCATCCACGACAAGTGGGAACAGCTCGAGCAAATCAGGGCCGGGCTCCTGCAAGGCGAAATCGTCTACGCCGTTTACGACTGCATCGGTGTCGGTACCGGCTTCGTCGGTATCACCAACATGCGCGTCATCCTCCAGGACAAGAGCTTCGTAGGAAACAAGCTCGCCGTCGTGTCAGTGCCCTACAAGAACATCCGCTCGGTCTCCATGCTGTCCAACAAGTCGATGATGGGCAGGTTCGCGTCAACCTCGAGCATTGGAATCGACACGGGTGGCAGCATCAAGGAAGCGGACTTCCGCGGCGACGACAAAGCCAAACACGCCCACGACCTGATCCTTTGGAACATGCTGACTAATAAATAGCGATCAGCGCTTGGAAGGGCGGTCGGATACTCCGGCCGCCCTTTGCGTCTCCCTGTTGCCATTGGCAGTATGACGTCGCACGACAACGAGAGTGAAAACTTGCCATAGCTCCGCCTAAGGCCCACCGACCGCGGATCCGTAGCCCAACCAGCTCGACCTGAGGGGCTTCACGCCCAATGCCACCTTCGGCGTGAAGTACACCGCTATAACCGCGAACACGATCTGCATGGTGATCCCCAGCATCGTCCCGCCCAGGCTCACGATGTAGCCGATGTTCGCCGTAGCCACGCCCTCGTCGACGATGTCCGCGTTCAGGGTGGGTAGGACCAGGGCCGCAATGGACTGCGCCAGCTGGAAAACCACGACGGCGGCCAGCAGCTTCCGGTCCGGCCGGAAGTAGTTCACAGTCAGGCTCCGAGAGCTACCGTTCCTCGTCAGAACCAATATGTTGGGTACGTCGCTCCGCGGAGCCGGGACCCAACAATTCCAAACCCGACCAGGATGCATGCCGCAATACCGGAGCACACCACAAAGGCGACCTGCCCAGTGGTTGCCATGGTACCGATGACTGCGGTGGCAGCCGCCGGTGAATGAGGCATCCTCAGCCACAGGGTAGCTCCGATCGCCAGGCTGCCCGCAACAGCGGCGGCCCAGAACGAGTGGCTGACCAACCCCGTGCCCACACCAAGCAGGGCGGAAACAACCTGGCCGCCGATCACGCTCCGCGGCTGGGAGAGTGGCAGATGGGGCGCCGCGGCCACGAGTGCCATGGACGCGGCCATCGGCGGGATGAGCAGGAGGTGGCCCGACAACTTGCCCAACAGCACCAGGCAGGCGAGGGCGGCAACGCTGGTCAGGGTGGTTACAGCGAGCTTTGCCATAGGAGGCCGGTGGGGAGCTTGGGAGGACCAGCGCGTGCGGGGCTGAGGGGGAAGGACCGGTGACCGGGCAGGACTGGTAACGGACATGGTTATCCCATCAGTCGGCGACGAAGTACAGGCGCTTGTTGACGAATTCGCCCATACCCAAGGGACCCATTTCGCGGCCAAAGCCTGAGCGTTTCACGCCACCGAAGGGAAGTTCCGCTGCCTCCGCAGCGATGATGTTGACGTGCGCCATCCCAACGTTCAGGCGGGACGCAATGTTCGCAGCACGTGCCTTGTCGGTGGAGAAGACTGAGCCGCCCAGGCCGAAGTCGGAATCATTGGCGAGTTCGAGTGCCTCGTCATCGCTTGTTACCTTGAAAACGATTGCCACGGGCCCGAAAATCTCTTCGCGGAAGGAAGCCGATTCGCGGCTGATACCGGTTAGGACGGCGGGTGAGAAGTAAGCACCTTCCCCCTCGGAGAGGACCCCGCCGACTTCAAGAGTGGCACCTTCGGCGACAGCCCACTGGACTTGGGCGTTCACCTGCTCCGCTGCTGCCCTGCTGGAAAGAGGACCATAGGCACCCTCCGGCATGTTCAGGGGATCACCCGGCACGAGCCCGTCAGCGAGCTTCTTCAGCTGGGCCACGAACTCGTCATAGATATCTTCCATGACGATCATCCGCTTGTTGCCGTTGCACACCTGGCCCCCGTTGTAGACGCGGAAGTTCCAGGCGTCTGCAGCGACTGATGCGAGGTCATGGGAGTCGAGCACGATCATCGGGTCTGTTCCGCCGAGTTCGAGCACAGCCTTCTTCAGGTGCCTGCCGGCCTGCTCTCCGATGATCGAGCCGGCGCGTTCGGATCCTGTGAGGGAAACGCCCTGCACCCGGGGATCTGCGATGATCGCCGCGATCTGGTCGTGCGTGGCGAAGACGTTGGTGTAACCGCCGTCAGGAACACCTGCTTCTTCCATGATCTGCTGGATCGCCAGCGCCGAACGGGGGCAGATGTCTGCGTGCTTGAGCAGGATGGTGTTGCCGAGGACCAGGTTGGGTGCGGCGAAGCGGGCCACCTGGTAATACGGGAAGTTCCAGGGCATGACGCCGAGCAGAACGCCCACGGGGCAGTTCTCGAGGATCGCCTTGCCGGGAACAGTGCTTGGAATCTCCTGGTCAACGGCGAGGCCGGGGCCGTGCACGCCGTAGTAGTCAAGGATCGAAGCGGCAAACTCCACTTCCTCAATACCCTCCGCCAGGGGTTTGCCCATCTCCTGGGCGATGATCCTGGCGAGCTCTTCCTTGCGCTCTTCGAACAACTCAGCGATGCGGCGGACGACGGCGGCTCTGTCCTGGATGCTTTTCTCGCGCCACTGGCCGTAGGCGGCATCAGCACCGGACAGCACCTGCTGTATCTGTTCGTCCGAAGCTGCTTCAAAGGTCTCGACGACCTCACCTGTTGCAGGGTTCTGCACCCGGTACCGGGACATGTGTCTCCTATGTTGTGTTGCTTCTGTGACGGGTTCCTGGTGTCCAGGGTCTGCTGTGGTTAGGGCTGATAGGTGGACCGGCTGCCCGCGGTTGGTGCTTTCTCCACGGTCAGGTGATGCCCGGTGTTGTTTCGATACATACGGCGCTCCAGCGTGGGTGAAAGTACCCACAGAGCCGAACCACTCGTGGTTTTGGCCACGACTGTCCCGTGATGCAGGAGTTGGCCATTGCTGGAGAGTGAGACTTCGGTGCCGAGTTCAACTTTGGCCCACGCAGTACGTCCAGCAGGTTCCATTTCCATTTGGCTGCTCTTGTCGAGGGTATTTCAGGTGTCGGTCAGTGATCGCCGGGCTGGATGCCCTCGGGAGCCCACGGGTAGCCGGTGGCCAGTGGTGCGCCGTCGTCGTGGCGGGAAAGCCATTCGACCGCTGCACCGTGATAGCGGTGGAAGCCTTTGTAATCCACGAGTTCGGAGTCCAGCGAAGCGAGGGCCCGGTGGATGCGCTTGGCCCAGTTGGGAGCGTACTCCACCAGCTCGGCGAGGCTGACCAGGTAAGTACGGACGGGGAACACTATCGCGTTTGACCGGGGCAGACGGTGCAACGGCTGCAGTTCAATGCGCAGGTACACCTTTTCGCCGGCGTTCTCGCTGGTGACTGTGGTCCGGTCCGGCGCCCATTCCGGAAGCGTCTCCACCGACGTCTCAAGACGCGGGTTGACGGTAAGCGACCAGTTGACCCTCCTTACCGGGTGGCCGGCCTTCATGCGCAGCAGGAACTTGAGGGCCCTGTCCAGGATGCCCATCTCGTGCAGCTTCGGTACCGGGCCGTGGAACTCAAAGAAGCTCATGCCGAGGTTGAACTTCAGTGAATAGTCGGCCCGCTGGGTGGTCATGCCTGCGCCGATGACGAGGGTATTGTCCTTTTCCTCGAGGACTACGAACTCGCCCTGCGCCTGCCGGGTGGCGTACTCCATCGGGTCCATCGGCAAGGTGGCCGGATCACCGAACGTGAATGAATCGTCGATTCCGAGGAGCCGGTTGTGCCACCGCCACTCGTTTCCGTTCTTGGTGAGAGTGAAGTGTTCGGGAAAATCCCTGGCGTAAGACTCAAAGATGAGCTCGAGTAGATCCCACTGCGCTTCCAGCATGTGCGGCAGTGCAAGGTAGTGTACGTCCGGCATATCGCTGAGCATTTGGGCGCGGTGGGCGCACTCGGACACATAGTGTTCATCAATATCGAATGCGGCCCTGAGGGCACCGTCTCCGGCCGGAACGTGTGGTTCCAGGTTCATTGAGTACATGTAATCGTCGTCCGGGAACGGGAAGGGCAGCCGGCGAACACCCCCGGGCGAGTTCCGGAAGTCGTATCCGCCTTCGGGCGTGTACGTTTCATCCGTTTTGAATGCGGCTGATTCAGAGATCGCAGTCATGTGATTTTTCCTTAGGCGTTGATGACGAGTTTTGTGCAGGTGGCCCGCGATACGCAGGGCATGATGAGCTTGCATGTTGCCCGGTCCGATTCGGACAACCAGTCGTCGCGGTGATCGATGGTGCCGTCAAGTTCCAGGACCTCGGTCTCGCACTCCCCGCAGGCGCCTCCCCTGCAGAGGTAAGGGAGCTTGTGGCCGGCCTCCTCGACCGCTTCGAGCAGTGACTGCTCGGGCGAGACCTCAATGACTGCGCCGGAGCGTGCCAGGGTTACGGAGAAGGGATCACCGGTGGAACCGAAGTCCTCGAACCTTTCGAAGTGGATGTTCGCGTCCGACCAGCCAAGGGCGTGGGCGGAGCCGACGACGTCATCGATCATTCGCGTTGGCCCGCACACGTAGGCGTGCGTACCGAGCGGCCGGCCTGCCAGGATGTCCATCGTGTTGAGCCGGGACTGGCCGTCATGGCCGTAGAGCGTGACCCGCTCTCCGTAGCGCTCCTTAAGCTCATGACCGAGGGCAGCGTGCTCAGGGCCGCGGACGGCCAGGTGCAGTTCGAACGTACTCCCCTTGAGGCTGAGTTCTTCGAGTTGGGCAAAGACGGGGGTGATGCCCACGCCGCCTGCGATGAAGAGATGGTGGCGTGCATGTTTTGACACCGGGAAAAGATTCGCCGGGATACCCGCGAGGAGAACGTCGCCTTCGCGGACGTTGGTGTGCATGGCCAGCGAACCGCGCTTGCCGTCATCCACCCTGCGGACAGCTATCTGGTACTCGCTTGTGTCGTACGGCGAACTCATCAGCGAGTACGCGTTGCGCCTGGTCTCCCCACCGGCCGGGATCAGGACCGTGATGTGGCTGCCGCCCGAGAAGGGAGGAAGCCAAGAACCGTCGGCTGCGCCGAAGGTGTACCGGTTGATTTCCGGGGTGACCGCTTCGATCCGTTTGACCCGGAGCCGCAGGGCTCCATGCTGGGACTCGCTCACGTATCCAACTCCTCATTTTCCGGCATTTCGCCGGGCACTTCGCTGTCTGCTTTCACTCCTTGGAAGGCCGCGAGCCTCCCGGAGTAGTGATCGCGAACGATCAAATTCAATTCACACCCCGGGCATACAAAGACCCTGTGGGTGACATTCTCGGAATAGTGGCCACAGTGCGCGCACCACACGCGCCTCACAAAGGAACCGGCGTGCTCGCGCAGCACCTCGTCCCGGTTCATGCCGTATGAGGTAGCCACCTGCATCGAGGTGCCGATAAACCCCTCAGAACCGGCCAGGTACAGGCGCGTTCCCATCTTCGCCGTCGCCAGGAACGTATCGAGTCCGCGGACGGCATCCGCGTTCGTTGAGAACACTGCCAGCTCACGCACGTTGAATTGCTGGAGATCGATCAAGTAGTTCTGGCCGGTAATTGATTCCGTTGAATACAGAACGGTGGTAGTTGCCAACTGTTCGGGGGTCATCGCCTCGAGCAGGCGCACCAGGGGTTTCCCGCCGCTGCCCTGGGCGGCAGCGAGGTGGTTAAGGCCGCTCGCCATAGGCGATAGCTCGTCGTACACAGGTCGGCTCTTGATGCCGGTGATCAACATCGGATTTTGTTACCTTTCGTCCTTCACGCCGGCTGACGGGCCGAAAGTGCTGGAACTGCATCAGCTGCCGGAGCGTCGCCTTTGAGGTGCGGTTTCTTCCACGCCATGTACACCAGACCGATCGCGACAACCATTACGGCGGAAATCAGGACCACATGGTTGGCGAACCATCCGTCTTCCGGGGTCCGCGGCCAGGCCATATTGACCATGCCAAGCACGCCCCAGGCGAGAGCTGCGATATTTACGGGAATGCCCCATACGCCCAGCCGGAAAGCTCCGTTCGGCTTCCAGCCCAGGATGCGGGCCCGAAGCGCGGCAAGGACAACCATCTGGAAGCCCATGTACATGCCCATGGCAGCGAAAGAAATGATGACGGTCAACGCGTCGCTGGAAACCTTGGATCCGATGACGATGAGTGCCGGCACCAGCCCTGCCAGGAGCAGCGCATAAGGAGGAACATGGCGGGATTCGCTGAACGTGCTCAGGAGCTTGCTGGCCGGAAGGATTCCGTCACGGGCCATCGAGTAGGCCAGGCGGGATGTTGCCGCCTGCAGGCTCAGCACGCACGAGAGGAATGAGATCAGGACGACTGCGAGAACTGCCTTGAAGCCGATAGGACCGAACGCCGAAAGGAGAATGTTGCCAACCGGGTCCGTCTCGGTCCCTGAGATCACAGCAGTGAAATCGGGCACGGCGAGGATGAGGGACAGGCAGACGAACATAGCAGCGAAACCGCCGATGTAGATGGTCATCCTCATGGCTTTGGGGATGGTGCGGCCCGGGTTAGGGACTTCCTCCGCCACGTCGCCGCAGGCCTCAAAGCCGTAGTACTGGAAAATACCGATCAATCCGGCAGCCGCAAACGCAAAGAAATAGTTGCTGCCCTCTCCTGCGCCGAATGTCTGGAACAGGACGCTGAGGTCATGGTGCCTTGCGGTAACAAGCAACCAGACCCCCACTACCAGTGCGCCACCGAGCTCTGCCAGCAGACCGATCATTGCCACAGCGTTCAGGACCTTGGTGCCGCCAAGGTTCAGGATGGTAGCGAGCGCTATGACCACGAGACCACACAGGATCGTGGCGTCCACGCTGCTTTCCATGCCGACCAGGGTGCTCAGGAAGGGCCCTGCGCCATACGCGACGCTGGCGATAGTGGTCAGGAGCGCCACCAGGTAAACCCAGCCGTTCATCCAACCCCATTTGCGGCCCCAGAGCCGCCTGGACCAGGGATAGACTCCGCCAGCCACTGGATATGCCGCCACCACTTCACCGAAAACCGTTGCAACCAGGAGTTGCCCGACCCCCACGATGACCAGGGACCAAAACATCGGTGGGCCGGCCACGCTCAGGGATGCCGCGAACAAGGAATAGATCGCTACTACAGGCGACAGGTAGGTGAATCCCAGCGAAACGTTCCCCCAGAACGTCATCTCCCGCTTGAATTGCCTCTCGTACGAATAACCAAGGCTGGCAAGATGCTGAGCGTCGTCATCGACGTCAAGCTCCCCAACCGGTTCGGGGGTTTCTACACGCATTGGACTCCTTCTTTCGGTCACTACCGCTACCTGTGAGCGGGACCACGTCATAAAAACCATAGTTTCATATCTTTAGTTACGCAAGCCCTGCTCCAACGCCCTTATTCGAAGCGGTTTCTTGACAGCCGAGCAGCTTCTAGCAGTGAATAAACTATGGTTCCACTGTTTTTGCATCTTCTGCAGTACACTTCAGAAGTAGCGGAGCCAGAAGGTCTTGCTGGCAAGGGAGAGTCGTGAAGAAGAGATAAGCGAGGCCGGCGAATTGGCGCTGCATCGGCGGGCAGCCGTCGGTGCCCGGATTAGAGTTACTGCTGTCCCTATTTCCCATGGAGTCGTTCTTGGCATCTACCACCGCTTTCCAAGCCCAGGTGTACCGGGCATTGCCGGAAACAGAGCGCTCCGAAGCCATCGTCAACCGGATTTCCAAGGCGATCGCCCTTGGCCTGCTGAAGGTGGGCGAGCGGCTTCCCCCGGAAACAGCGCTATCGGAAATGTTTGGTGTTGCGCCATCTACCCTCCGGGAGGCGTTGTCCGACCTTCGGAATCAGGGCATTGTTGCCACGCGGAGGGGGCGCAGTGGCGGCACGTTCGTCGTCAAACAACCCTTCACATCCGCCGATGTCATCAAAAAATGGTTCCAGGACACGTCCATTGCGGAGATTCGGGACGTGGGTGACGAGCATGCTGCTATCGCCGCCGCCACCGTACGGTTGGCCTGCGAACGGGCCGAACCGCACGAGATCAACAGGCTTTTGGAGCTTGCCCGAGGCGTAGCCATGACGGATAAATCGGAGCTGCAAGCACGCGCGGACAGCAGATTCCATATAGAACTGGCGGTCTTGGCGCAGTCCCCGCGGCTGACGAATGCAGAAATAAGACTGCAGGCCGAGACAGTTCAGGCGCTGTGGGCACCCGTGTCATTGATCCGCGATCCGGAACAGGTGGCCGCCGAGCACCTGGCCTTGGCCCGCGCTATCGCCAACGACGCACCTGAGGACGCCCAACGGCTGGTGCTGGAGCACATCCGGCATGACGTTCACCATCTCGTGGACTCGAAATTGTCCCTCGGATACCCGACGTATCAGCAGGAGCGCTCATGACAACCACCACCCCTGCGATCAAGGCTGCACAGGAAATAGCCGCCTGGACGAACACACTCGGCCTGGGTGTCGACGAGTTCGCAGCCCGAACGGCGGCGCTGTGGACGAATCGCCAGAGTCCTTTCAGCGTCGCGCCACGGGACGTGGGGCAGCTGGTGAACATGACCAAGGCATTCCTTGAAACACATAGTTTCATTGTTGGAGCCGGAGTCATCTTCTCTGCGGACGCCATCGAGAACCGGGACGGCGTCCTCGAGTGGTGGATCAG
The DNA here is from genome assembly GCF_030817075.1 of Arthrobacter sp. V1I9. Classification (NCBI taxonomy): domain Bacteria; kingdom Bacillati; phylum Actinomycetota; class Actinomycetes; order Micrococcales; family Micrococcaceae; genus Arthrobacter; species Arthrobacter sp. V1I9. Next base: position 380,334 of record NZ_JAUSYU010000001.1, on the reverse strand, counting down.
GCGCGGACAGGGAATTGAAAAGCTGGAATTCGATCTCACCCCTGGCGGCGAGCGGTTCTACGACTATCAGAACATGCCCTTTTTCACCTCAGCCAGCCGTACAGGGGAACGGTCCATGTGGGGCCCCTACGTTGACTACCTGGGCCTGGACGAATACATCCTCACCTACACCGCACCGTTCCAGGTAGGCGGAAAATTTGCGGGCGTGACCGGCTGTGACATCAGGATCCGCAAGCTTGAAGAGATATTCATGCCTGCGCTCCGGGCCATCCCGGGAGACGCCGCCCTCCTCAACGGAAGCAACCGCGTGGTCGTAGGAAACTCCGGCGCGTACCTGGTGGGCGAAAGAATCCGCCACATCCCAGCCGACAAACAACTGCTCCCGGTCGAGGTGGCGCATCTGGAACTCTCACTATTGAGCGGCCGCTAACTGACTAGAACCGGGCGAGCCCGAAGCGCATGCCCAGTCAGGATTTTCAAGCGCCACAAGGTCGTTTGGGAGGTTTGAAAAACAGCAAGACCATCTACAGCGATTCTTCACTTCACCGTGATCGTGTCGGGGTGGCGAATTTGTGGTGGTCGGCGTCGGAATCGTGCTGGGCGCGGGGGTGGCGTCCAAGCTCGTCGTCCGCTTCCCCCTCGGATCATCTCGACAACCGGAATGCTGGTCGCCAGTACCGCGATGCTTTGGTTTTCCACGATCCAGAGCGGCACAACCTACCTCGCCCTGCTGCCGGGCACCTTCGCGTTGGCCTTTGGCTTCGCCCTCAGCTTTATACCGCTGACCCTCACCGCGGTGAACAAAGTTCAAGCCCAGGATTCTTGGTTACCGGCTACGCCACAGCGCTTTTCATCGCAGGAGCGAGCACAAATTCCTTGAGCGTTGCCAGCATCAGCCGGGTGTCGCATCGAGGTCGTTCTCAACGAGCCGCGCCCTCATCTCCGGCGTTGACGTAACCGGCGTCACCACCCTATCCTTAATGAATCGATTCAAGGGAAAGGGCTTTCCAAGCCCTGGAACCGTCAAGATCACCTTGACCATCCGGAACAGAACAGATCCGGTTCCTTGCCAATGACGACGAAGGAATTCATCGAATGAGCACCATCCCCGGTGAAAGCCGCCCCATCCCGGACGCCAGCGCAGCCCGGCGGGACCCGAAGAAAGCCGCGATGAGCGGCTGGATCGGCAGCGCGCTTGAGTACTACGACTTCGCGCTGTACTCCCTGGCCGCCACGCTGATCTTCCCCGCCATCTTCTTCCCGTCCGAGAACAAAACCGTGGCCATCATCGCCTCGCTCGCGACGTACGCGGTTGGCTACGTTTCCCGTCCCATTGGCGCCATCGTCCTGGGCGCCTACGGCGACCGGCACGGCCGCAAGCAGGTGCTCGTCTTTGCCATGCTGCTGATGGGCTTCGCCACTTTCGCCGTCGGACTTCTCCCCACGTACGGGCAGGTCGGCGCTCTGGCCCCGATCCTCCTGGTTATCCTCCGCCTAATCCAGGGGTTCGCCGTCGCCGGTGAACTGGGCGGAGCCAGCGCGATGATCGTGGAGCACTCCCCCGACGCCAAGCGCGGTTTCTTCGCAAGCTTCAGCCTCCAGGGGACGCAGGTGGGCTCCATTCTTGCCACCGCCGTGCTGCTTCCCCTCGCAGCCATCCTCCCTGCGGAGCAATTCCAGTCCTGGGGCTGGCGCATCCCGTTCCTGCTCAGCGCCTTCGTTATCCTGGCCGGCCACATCATCCGCCGCCGCGTGCAGGAGCCGCCGGCATACCTGGCGCAGACTGAAACGGGCAAGGCGAAGCCCCGGTTCCCCCTTGTTGACCTCGTGCGCAGCCACCCCTGGGTCCTGGTCCGCTGTGTCATCATGACGTTCACCAACGTGATCGGCATGGCAACGCTCATCTTCGGCGTCTCCTACGCCACCCAGGAGGGCTACGGGAACGGCTTCACCAGCAGCGAATTCCTCTGGGTAACCCTCATTGCCAACGTGGCCGCAGTGGTCACCATCCCGCTCTTCGGCGCACTGTCCGACAGGATCGGCCGGCGGATGCTGATGGTGGCCGGCGGCCTTGGCGGCGGCGTACTGGCCGGCGGATACCTGTGGGCCATCGAGCAGGGAAGCCTGGCACTGGTCTTCGTCTGCATCGTGATTGTCCAGGGCATCTTCTTCCAGATGTGGAACGCGACCTTTGCAACGTTCTTCCAGGAGCAGTTCCCCATGCGGATCCGCGTGACAGGGTTCGCGGTGTCGCAGAACCTGGGCCTGATGATCGCGTCGTTCTTCCCGAGCATCTTCACCGCGGTCGCTCCCCCGGGATCCACCAACGTCCCCATGGTCATCGGTCTGACCACGTTCGGCATCTGTGCCGTCGCGGCGCTGGCCACCTTCCTTTCGCCCGACACCAGGGGCAAGTCGCTCGATGACCTTGAGACGCACAAGGCCGGCACCGAATCTGCAGAGCCCGCCGATGCGCGGGAGAGCGTGTCGGCGAGCTGACTGAGCAACATGGGCGGGCCACCTTGAGTGGCACCCAGGGCCAAGCGGCCGACGGCGGGACTCCCCGCCGTCGGCCGCTTGTGTTAAGCACCGGCAACTATATGAGGGGCCTCGCCGCGCTCCCGCTCGTGATTACATAGGAGGGTTGAACCGGCCGCCCGAGTCCGACCACGGCCTCGGCCACATGGAAGGAAGCACATGACCGATCCCCAGGAACATCCTCCGGTTCCCACCCCAGGAAGTGCCCAAGGCCTGGACCAGAAGGTTGAGGGCGGATGCCCCGTGGCCCATGGCAGTGTGACCTCGCACGGCAGCGAGAGTGAGAACCCGGCGATCGACTCGCCGCAGCCCAAGGCGCACCGGCCGCGGACCGTCGCGGACTGGTGGCCAAACCAGCTGGACCTCACCGTTCTCCACAGCCACAATCCGTCAGGCAACCCCCTCGGCCCCTCCTTTAGCTACCGCGAGGAGTTTGGGAAGCTCGACGTCGAGGCGCTCAAGCAGGACATCATCCAGGTCCTCACCACCTCGCAGGACTGGTGGCCCGCGGACTTCGGCCACTACGGCGGCCTGATGATCCGGCTGAGCTGGCACGCCGCCGGCACCTACCGTGTCCACGATGGCCGCGGCGGTGCAGGAGACGGCAGCCAGCGGTTCGCCCCGCTTAACAGCTGGCCGGACAACGCGAACCTGGACAAGGCCCGGCGGCTGCTGTGGCCCGTGAAACAGAAGTACGGCCAGAAGCTTTCCTGGGCCGACCTGCTGGTCCTCGCCGGCAACGTCTCGCTCGAGTCGATGGGCTTCAAGACGTTCGGCTTCGCCTTCGGCCGCGAGGACGTATGGGAGCCCGAAGAGATTTTCTGGGGGCCGGAGGACACCTGGCTCGGCGACGAACGCTACATCGGCGAAGGCCAGATGTCCGAGGAGGTCGGCTCCACAGAAATGGGTCTGATCTATGTCAACCCCGAGGGGCCGATGGGCAATCCGGATCCGCTCCTGGCCGCGGCGTTCATCCGCGAGACCTTCAAGCGCATGGCGATGAACGACGAGGAGACCGTCGCGCTGATCGCCGGCGGCCACACGTTCGGCAAGACCCATGGCGCCGGTGACGCCGACGCGCACGTCGGTCCCGAGCCGGAAGGCGCCAACCTCGAGGCGCAGGGCCTGGGCTGGCTCAGCACGCATGGGTCGGGCAAGGGAGCAGACACGATCACTTCCGGACTGGAGGTCACCTGGACGGACCGGCCCACCCAGTGGAGCAACCGCTTCTTTGAGATCCTGTTCGAGCACGAATGGGAGCTGGTCAAGAGCCCGGCCGGCGCGCACCAGTGGGTGGCCAAGGACGCCGAGAGGATCATCCCGGACGCCCACGATCCCGAAAAGAAGCACCGGCCCACGATGCTCACCACGGACCTCTCGCTGCGCGTCGACCCCACCTACGGCGAGATCTCGCGGCGCTTCCTGGAGAACCCGGACGAGTTCCAGCTCGCGTTCGCCAAGGCCTGGTACAAGCTGCTGCACCGCGACATGGGGCCCGTCGGCCCGCACATGCTCGGGCCGTGGGTCCCCGAGGCCCAGCTGTGGCAGGACCCGCTCCCGGCGGTGGACCACGAGCTGATCAACGAGCAGGACATCACCTCGCTCAAGTCCCAGCTGCTGGCCTCGGGTCTCTCTGTTTCGCAGCTGGCCGGCACCGCATGGGCCGCTGCTTCCACCTACCGCAAGACGGACAAGCGCGGCGGTGCCAACGGCGCCCGGATCCGGCTGGAACCCCAGCGCGGCTGGGAGAGCAACGAGCCCGAGCAGCTGTCCGCTGCGCTGCAGGCGCTTGAGACGGTGCAGCAGCAGTTCAACGCCGCCCAGGTCGGGGGCAAGAAGGTCTCACTGGCAGACCTGATCGTCCTCGGCGGCTGCGCAGCGGTGGAGAAGGCCGCGAGCGACGCGGGCTTCGCCGTCACGGTGCCGTTCCGGCCCGGCCGCACCGATGCCTCCCAGGACCAGACCGACGTCGAGTCCTTCCAGTACCTGCAGCCGCGGGCGGACGGGTTCCGCAACTACATGCGCCCCGGCGGGAAGCTCCAGCCGGAGACCCTCCTACTGGACAAGGCGTACCTGCTGGACCTCTCCGCGCCAGAGCTGACGGCGCTCGTGGGGGGCATGCGTGCCCTCGGCACCAACGTGGGCGGTACCAACCACGGCGTCCTCACCGACCGGCCACAGGTCCTGACGAACGACTTCTTCGTCAACCTGCTCTCCCCTGGCACCAAATGGAAGGTATCGGAGGACGAGGAAAACGTCTACGAGATCACTGACGTTGCTACCGGCGAGCTGAAGTGGACCGCCACACCCGTGGACCTGGTGTTCGGCTCGAACTCCCAGCTCCGGGCGGTCGCCGAGGTGTACGCGAGCGACGACGCCAGGGAGAAGTTCGTCAACGATTTCGTGGCGGCTTGGGTCAAGGTCATGGAGCTGGACCGGTTCGACCTGCGCTGATCTCCCCGTACTGAGTGACGGGCTCCGGGCCGGCTGCATCTTGCGGCCGGCCCGGAGCCGTCTCAGTGAGGACGCAGCTGCTGATTGGCGGCCAGGAGTCGGAGAGACGGAGTACCCCTGCGTTGTTCATGCAGCGGTGACGGCCACAGTGCGGGTCGCGAGAACCTGGCCGGTGATCCAGTGCAGGAAATCGATGGCGATGGTGTACTTCCCAGCGGTAGGAGGACGCAGCAGGAAATCGAACTTCTCCGCCGCCCCGGACTTGATGATGCTGGTCATCAGTGGCTGCCCTGCCGAGGACGGCGGAACGGCCGGCCCGGTGGGGCTGGGGGTGTTCCAAAACGGACGGCCATCGTGCCCCACCAGTTCGGCGATGGCCACCGGCTTTCCGGCGGCATCGAGGAACCGCGTGCGGGTGGGGAAGTAGTCCACGTTCACCATCCGCACCAAGGTAGGAGCCTTTTTGCCGGCCACCACGTTCGCCTTCATTGCAGAGACGGCCCAGACCCGGTCGCCCCGGGGCCGGGCCGGTATGACGCCACCCAGCAGGAAGAAGTGCCGGGGCTGGAAGCGGTTAAGGCCTGCGTCCTCACCTGACAGGCCCGCTGCGTGGTTCAGTTCATGCCATCGCGGATCGACTGAATACGGGGCGATCAGCGTTTCCGTGGCGATGTCATAGAGGGGACCGTTGAACGAGTGACGGCGGGTCCCCGGGTTAACCGGTTTTGCCGGGTTTGCGGCGGGGTCCACGATCACCGCTCCAAACATGCCCATTTGCACATGGAGGGGTGTGTTGACGTGGCAGTGGTAGAAGTACGTTCCCGCCGCGCCGCGGTTCGGGTTGCCGGGTTCTGCAGCGTCCGGCCGCCACTGGTAGGTGTAATGCCCCGACACTTCGAAGGACGTGTGGCCCACGCCGTCGTTGCGGGGATCCGGTTCCAGGCCGTGCCAATGGATGGTGTGGACCTTTTTGCTGGGCTTGATGGTGGCGTGGAAAATCTGCCCTTCCATCACCCGCACAACCGGCCCCGGCAGCTGCCGTCCTGACTTGTCGTTCTCAAAGCTCCACACCTCGTGCTCAGAGCCGTCGGGAAAGTCGAGTTCCCTGCTGAAGAAATCCATTTCGACCGAAACGTTTGGGCGGAGAAGGAATTCGGTTTCAGGGCTGCCCTCATGCGGCTGGTCCGAAGCGAAGTCCACCTGGCTCCGGAACGTGTGGTGCGCCTCGTCCTCCACCGTTTCCGGAAGACCGGGCTCCGGGACAGGTTTTGCGGCCAGCACCCAGTCGGACATTAGGCCACCGGGGTAAAGGCCACCTGCGGCTGTCTGTGACGGTTCGGCGTGGCAGTGCATGGGGTACTTCCAGTCCTCGGTCCTGGCATCCCACACTTCGTCAATGACTTCAGGCGGACGCCGGACCGGCAGCATTGCTTCCTTGGTTTCAAGCGGCTGCAGCTGGACTGTGTCCTCCCACTGCTGAAGGATGACGTCGCCTGCAGGGCTGACCCTGCCACCTGAACGGGGGAAGTCCAGGCCGTTGGCCCGCACCGTCCACACATGGTTCCCGTGGTAGTGCAGCTGGTGATCCACGATGCCGGCGTTGACCATCCTCACCAGCTGCCCCGTGCGGACTGCACCCGGCTGCGGCGACGCGCTGAAGTTCCGCACATCTGTTTCCCTGGGGAAGCCCGAGGGCAGCGTGTCCTCCTCCCGGTGCTCGTTGAACACCTCGTCCGTGGTAAGTGCCAGCGCCTGGAAGCCGGAGTAGTCGTTGAGCGTGAAGTACCGCGGCACGGCAGGAGTGGTGGCAGGATTGACCGCTTGGCCTTTGGAGGCAATGCGCGCCCAGTTCGGTTCCACATCGTGGCACAGCCACAGCCATTGGCGCTCGAACTCGGCGCCAGTAGGGCTAAGGCGCCACGCATATCGAGGATCAATGACAACCAAGGCACCGTACAGGCCCAGGGTTCTTTCGACTGGCTCGTTTCCGGGGTCGGAGAACAAGTACGTGCCGGGAGCGGGGGCCACGAATTTCACTTCTTTCCTTTGCCCCGGGTTGACGATTCCGCTGCTGACGTCTCCCCTGGGCCCACCGGCAGTAGCCGCCGCACGGGCACCGTGAAAGCGCAGTTCGTGTGGTTGGGCCAAGTTGTTGTGGAGCAGGATGCTGACGGTACTGCCGGTTTCGGCAATGAGCGTCCGCTGCGGGAAGTAGCTGGCCCAGTGGGCGCGCCGGGGCAGAAACTGGCGCTCGAACTGCGGGTCCTCCCTTAGGGGCTGCGGCCTTCCGAAAGGAGGCAAAGGGGCGTTGAGGGGGTAGTAGCGGCTGGCTTTCACCGCACCGGCGGCCGTAAAGACGTGCGGGTTCATCTTCAGGGCGGGATTCGCGTCAGTTGTCCGGGTAGCCCTGTCGCCGAACCCCCGGTGGTAAACCAGTGATCCGTCCACCATGGGAAGGAAGCCATCATTGATATACATGTTCAGCGGGCTCATGAGAACGCCTCCATCGTGATAACCGACGCTGCCGTCCTATGGTTCATTACCGGGCTGTGGCCCCCGGCGTCCAGGCGGGGTAAGCGGCTGACGCGAATAATCGAGACCTTGCCGAAAGCCGTCCGACCGCTTGTTTCGGCGTTACCACGTTTGGCGATCGCCGCGGCGGCGTCGTGCAGAAAATTCATGACCACTCCGAACTGTTTGCTGGGGGTACGGCCAACATAGGCAATTCGAGTTATAAAAACCTTGAACTTTCCCCGGGTTGCCCTCACGGAGCTATTCGCCTGCAATCTGTCGCTGGCGTACATATCCCTCGGCTGCCGAAAATGGGCACGCCAACGGCACAGGGAAGGCGAGGGCGCGTTCAAAAAGCGGGTACGCGCGGAGCGGCCCGTTACGGAGGCATGGGCCGGGAGCGCGCCAAGTGCTCGTCCGCAGCAAAGGATGCCGCCGCCGTCGTAATCCGAGCAGCCGACAGCCGCGCTCGTTAGTCGGCGGCAGCCAGCTGCCCGCAGGCCCCGTCGATCTCCTTGCCGCGCGTGTCGCGCAGGGTGCAGGGCACCCCGGCGGCGCGGAGCCGCTCAATGAACTCCTGCGCCACCGGCTTTTCCGAGGCGGTCCAGATGGAGCCCGGGGTCGGGTTGAGCGGGATCGGGTTTACGTGCACCCAGCCGCGGCCGCGCTGGTTCAGCTTCTTGGCCAGCAGGTCTGCACGCCAGGGGTGGTCGTTCATGTCCTTGATCAGCGCGTACTCGATGCTGACCCGGCGGCCAGTCTTGCGGTAGTAGTTGTAGGCCGCGTCGAGCGCCTCGTCCACCTTCCACCGGTTGTTGACCGGGATCAGCTCGTCGCGGAGCTCGTCGTCGGGAGCGTGCAGGGACAGCGCAAAGGTGACCGGCAGGTCCTCCTCCGCAAGCTTGCGGATGGCAGGGACCAGGCCCACCGTGGAGACCGTGATGTTCCGGGCCGACATGCCCAGGCCCTCCGGCGAGGGGTCCACAAAGCGGTGGAGAGCGCCCATCACTCGCTTGTAGTTGGCTAGCGGCTCGCCCATCCCCATAAAGACGATGTTGGTGACCCGCTCGCCGTCGTGCTCGTTTTCGCCCAGCTCGCCTGCCGCGATGGCGCGGTTCGCAGCAACCACCTGGTCAACGATCTCCGCGGTGGACATGTTGCGGGTCAGCCCGGCCTGGCCGGTGGCACAGAAGGGGCAGTTCATTCCGCAGCCGGCCTGCGAGGAAACGCAGAGGGTGATGCGGCCGGGGTAGCGCATCAGCACGGACTCCACCAGCGCACCGTCGAAGAGCCGCCAGAGGAACTTGATGGTGTCCCCTTTGTCCGTGCGGAGGCGGCGGACCTCGGTGAGCAGCGGCGGGAACATCTGGGAGACGAGCTCTTCGCGGCCAACCTTGGGCAGATCGCTCATGGCTTCCGGGTCCGTGGTCCAGTGCTGGAAGTAGTGCGTGGAGAGCTGCTTGGCCCGGAAGGCAGGGACGCCAAGCTCCTTCAGCTTCTCGGCACGCTCGGCCAGGGTCAGGTCGGCCAGGTGCGTTGGCGGCTGTTTCACCCGCGGGGACGCGAACTGGAGCAGCGGACGGCCCTCGACAGTGCGCGCCTGCTCCCAGCCCTCGGCGGTGGGGAGGACCTGCGGGCGGGTGCTGTCGGCCGGCGCGCCGCCCTGTTGGCGGGCGCGGGCGGTTTCAGAGGAAGGAGTGGGGGAAGTCATCCTTGCCATTGTCCCATGCCGGTTTTCACTTTGGGGAATCGGGGCACTATGATGCTGCTCCCGCCCTGGCCGGTGGGCTGCCTGCCGGACCTGTACGCCCGCTACACTTCTGAGCTGTCGTGACCGGCCCCTGGATGGACGGTAGAGCGGCCAGCAGCTTCATACGGAGCATCGCTTGGTGTGGGAACGCCCCGTTGACCTGTGGAGCTCTCCGCTCGTTTGGCGCTCATTTGTGAAGAGGAAGCGGGGGTGCATCGCATATGCACACCCCGCTTGGTCTCTTTGATGCGACGCTGGACGGTTCAGCGGTTTGGGCTATGGTCAGCCGAGGCCCGGGATGAGCAGGACTTTGCAGGCGTCTCCGGTGAGGAGTTCGACGGCTTCATCGAATTGGCTGAGTTTCTTGCGGTGGGTGATGAGCCAGTCGAGCTCGAGCTTGCCGGAGTCCAGGAGCAGGAGGCTTTGTTCCCAGGTTTCCCAAAGGCGGCGCCCGAAGATTCCGCGCAGGGTGATGCCTTTTTTGTTGATGTGGGCTGCGATGTCGACTTCTGCGGGTCGGCTCGGGTGGCCGACGGTGACGACGGTGGCTTCACGGCGGACGGCTTCGAAGAGTGTTGCCAAGGTGCCGGGGGCTCCGGAGCATTCGAAGGCGACGTCGAAGCCGCCGCGGCGGCCTGTCAGTTCACGGCAGCGTTCGACGATGCCGTCGTTGGGGTGCAGTGCGATGGCGCCGAGTTTTTCGGCTTGGGCGCGCCGGTAGGGGTTGGGGTCGACGGCGATGACGTGGGAGGCGCCCATGAGCAGTGCCAGGTTCACGACCACCAAACCGACGGGGCCTGCGCCGCTGACGAGAACGGCCCGTCCTGCTACGGAGTAGTTGGCGCGCTGGATGGCGTGGACTGCGACGCCGGCCGCTTCGAGCAGGGCGCCGGACTCAAGGGACAGTCCGGTGGGGAGCTTGACGCAGATGTCCTGCGGCACGGCGGCGTATTGGGCGAAGACGCCGTCGATATGCATGCCCAGGATGCCTGTGTTTTCGCAGGTGTGGGCATCTCCTGTGCGGCAGGGGAAACACTGCCCGCAGGTCAAGTGGCTTTCAAGTGCTACCTGGTCACCCACCTTCAGTCCGCTGACGCCGGGCCCGACCTCGACTACGGTGCCTGCGCCTTCATGGCCCAGGATGACAGGGAGGTTGAGGTTGAAGGCCTGCGCGGAGGGGGTCCATTCATACAGTTCCCGGTCTGTGCCGCAGAGGGAGGCGGCGCCTACCTCGATGACGACTGTGCCTTCTGATGCTTTGGGGTCTCCGGCGTCGGTGACGTATTCAACGCCTCGTTCGGCCGCGGTTTTGACTACTGCCCGCATGGGGGCCGCCTTTCATTGGTTCTGGTGATGCGTGGGGAATGCTTGGATGGGTATCAGTCGGGAAGTTGGCCGGCGAAGCGGCGCAGGATGTTGATGGGACCGACCTGTCCGCCCTTGAGCAGCAAGCGGCAGCCGGCGACGGCGGAGCCGCCGTCAGCCTGCAGGACCGGGCCTGCGGTGACGAACTGGTCGGAGACGCGCAGTTCGCGGACGCCCATAGCGATGAGTGCGTGGCTGGAGGTATCTCCGCCGCACACGGCGATGTCCCGGGTGAGGCCGGCTGTGGCCATGCGGGCGGCAATCCCTCCGATCAGTGCTCCGACGTAGCCGGCATCAGCCGGTTTGGCGGCCCCGTAACGGGGATCCCCCGGTCCTCGGGTGGTGTGGACGATGACGTTCCGGCCCTTCTGAAGGGCTGCTGAAACGCGGCGGTCCAGGGCGGCTACGGCCGCGGCGTCGTGTCCGTGCAGCAGCTCGGCCGATACGGGCACGTCCTCCCAACCCTGGGAAACGGCGTCGTTGATCTGTTCGGCTGTGGTGCTGGAGGCAGAGGCGCTGATGGCCAGCACGGGTCCTGATGGCTGCTGCGGTCCAGGCCCGCGCGGAGTCTGGTCCGAGATGGACCGCGCCAGCGCTGCCATGATTCCGCCGGAGCCGACCACCACGGAAGGACCGTGCCCGTGTTCCTCGCGCGTCAGTGCTTCGGCGACGGCGTCCATGTGGCGTTCGTCCACGGCGTCCACAACAAAGGCCTGCGCTCCGGGCTCCCGCCGCCGGTCGGCCCAGGCGTCCTTGAAGGTGCCGTCCTCATAGGCGGGCAGGTGGATGGCACCGGGAACGTCCCCGGTGCCGAGCTGTTCAGCGAGGACCTGGCGCAGGTCGGCCTCGGCCATGGGGGTGGACGGATGCCCGGACATGACCGGGTGGCGGTCCAGCCGGTAGACCTGGCCGGCATGTGCCGCATAGTGGTTACTGAAAGCGGTGTAGCGGCCAAAGGCCGGTTGGGCCGGAACGACCGGGATGGGGCCGTGCAGGGGGAATTGCTCATGGAGAAGCTGGATTCCGCGGCCGATACTTCCGACCGTGGTCGAACTGTCGAAGGTGGAGCAGACCTTGTAGAGCAGCACTTCCAGGTTCAGCGGTGCGATGCCGGCCAGATCCCTGCGTACCAGGGTGTCGAATGCCGTCCCTGCCAGGGACCTGGAGGGTCCGGCGATTCCGACGACGTCAGCATCGGCGGGCAGGGGCGCGTCGCCAATGACCAGGACAGCTTCGAGTCCGTAGCGGTGGGACTGGGCCAGGACGTCGGCGGCTCCGGTGAGGTCGTCTGCGACGAATCCAAAAGCGGGCATGTCAGGCACCTTTTCCGAAGGTTTGGACGGCGTGCAGGAGTGCATCGTCACCGGTTTCGGACTGCTTTTTCGCTGCCGCCTGGAGGGGTACCCCGGACACGGCTGCTTCCCAGGCTTGGCGCAGGCTTCGCACCCCGGCGCCGGGACCGTCCGGGTGGGCTGCGACGCCGCCGCCGGCGAGCATCATCAGGTCCGTGGATCCTACGGCGTCGAAGGTGGGTCCGGGGGTGGTGACGTTCTGCCCGGAGGACAGGACAGGCAGCGGCGCGATGGTCTGTCCGAGGGGTTCGAGGAGGCTGCGGATGTTTGCGGCGACCTCTTCGTCCAGTTCGTAGAACTTGCTGCCGAGCCCGCTGGCGTGCAGGTGGTCGGCGCCGGCGAGGCGGGCCATCTGCTGCCAGACCCGGTAGTCCATGCCAAGGGCCTTGGACCGCATCGAGGCCGCAAGGCCTGCCCGGTGGCCGTGGATCGGTACCTCGGCGAAGCTGCGCAGCATGGCCAGGGCGGGCAGTCCCATCACGGGGATGTTCAGCATCACGCAAGTGCCGCCTGCTTCAACGACCAGGTCGTGGCGCTTCTGCAGTCCGGCGAGGTCACCGGTGATGTTGAAGGCGTACATGGTGGAGTGGCCGCTAACCTGCTCGGCGGCGCGGATTTCCTCAGTGGCGACCACGACCCGCCGCTCCAACGGCAGGTAGGCGGGGTCGGTCATCAGTTCGTCGTCCTTGATCAGGTCGATGGAGGCCAACGCCAGGTCCCGGACCACCAGCCGGAACTCCTCTTCCGAGAGTCCGACGTTGGGTTTGACGATGGTGCCCACCATGACGCCCTGAACGTCGCTGATGAGCTTGCGCGTCCCCTCGATGCCGAATGCCGGGCCAGCGTGGGCGGCGACGAAGTCCTCGGGCAGGGCTATGTCCTGCAGGCGGCAGGCGTAAAGGTCGCCCAGTTCGAAGAGGTTGCCGGCGATGGCGGTCTGCAGGGTGGCCAGGTCCGTGCCGACGTTCTCCATGGGGAAATCGACGGTGACAAGGGCGGCCCGGACCTTCTCGGGGGTTGTCCGTGACGGCAGGGAGGGCCGGCAAAAGCCAAGCTCCTGAACGTCCGAGACGCGGGCGGCGTGCCGCTCCCGGATACGTGCAGACTCGCCGGGTACCGGCAGGAAGGTGCCGCTTGACTGCTCGCCCGCCATGATGGCTGCGGCCTTCGCAGGGTCAATTTCGGACTCCAGGTAGTAGGTGCAACGCACCGAGCGCGGGTCGCGCATGGTTTCTCCGTCCATAAATGGGATGTAGGGGTGGTTTTATTCAGACTGCGGTGGGGACCGGGTCGGCCGGCTGGAGGCCTCCTGCCCGTTTCAGGGCCCAGGAGGCGACGATTGGGGCGAGTAGTGCTGTCACGAGGACGGCTGTGGCGGCCTGGGCTGAGGCGGAGGCGACGAAGGGTTCGAATCTTGGGTCGGCTACGGCTACTACCGCGGGTACGGCGACGGCGTTGCCGGCCGTGGTGCCGGCGGCGAACCCGATGCCGCTCTTGAAGCCTCGCTTGAGGACGAACCGGTATCCCAGGTAGGTCAGGCCTCCGGTGAAGATGACGACTATCAGGCCGAGGAAGATCCCGGCGAAGCCGCCGGTGAGCACGGTCTTCAGGTTGATGCCGGTGCCAACGGCGAAGGACATGAACGGGATCACGATGTTCGGCACGTGGTCCAGGGCCTTCGTCCACTCCCGGTCGACTGCGCCGATGATGAGGCCGATGATGAACGGAATCAATGCCGCGGCGAAGGCCAGCACCGGGATGTCGCCCAGCCCGGATGCGCCGAGGAAGATCAGTGCCAGAAATGGTCCGTCATCAAAGGCGCTGGCGACGTAGGCGCCGGTGTCCCGCTCGTCGCCGTACTGGCCGGCGAACGCCAGCCAGAGGGCGCCGTTGCTGTTTCCGAAGATTGCCAGCATCGCCAGGATCGATACCCCGGCGATGCCGTCGATGCCGACCATCAGGCCCAGGATCACCGCAATCGTGGCCGGGATCAGGGTCTTGCAGACCAGCACAACGGTGGTGGTGGAGGCGGCAGCCTTGCCGCTGTGGCTTCCGGTGATCTGGGCGCCGGTGGCGAGGATCAGCACCGCGATCAGTGTCAGGGCCCCCTCCTTGAACAGCGCGGTGGTGAAGCCGCCGATTTTCAGGGCTTCGGGCGCGAAGGTGTTCATCAGCACCCCCAGCATCAGCGGGATCAGCATCATGCCAGCGGGGACCTTTTGGAGGAAGGCAAACATTGGTAGGCGTGAGCGCCCGCCCCTCAAGTGCAGCTGAGTCATTACTCGACCTTTCTACGTCATTGTATGTTCCAGTCGCCGGATCAAGTCCGTACAATTAGTACGTACATTACCTGTGGTTTTGATCACCCGTCAAGCAGGAGATGCCACGCGTGCGGGCTATGATGTGCTCGAGCGGCAAAGGAGTCAGTGTGAGTGTGCAACCAGCCGGGGCAGAGTCCCGGGAGCGGGCTAACGGCCTGAATCGGGAGGAGGGGCCGCCCCTTCATGCGCAGATCCGGGACATCCTGCACCGGCAGATACTGGAACGGCCGCTGCTCCCCGGTTCTCCCCTTCCCACCGAAGAGGAACTCCAGAAACAGTTCGGTGTTTCCCGCAGCGTGGTACGTCAGGCCTTGTCCGGACTGTCCGACCTCGGGCTGATCCGTCGCCAGCGCGGCCGCGGCAGCGTCGTGGCCGCCGCACCGGTCCTCCGCCGGCATCTCCAGCGTGCCGGTGGGCTGGATGAACAGGCCGCCGCGCACGGCCAGCGCCTGCGCACCCACGTCGTCGCCGTCGAACATGCCGCCCCGCCCGAATCAGCGGCAGAGGCACTGAACACCACCAACACATGGAAAATTGAACGGATCCGCTACCTCGAAGAAGTCCCGGTAGCGTTCATGAGAACCTGGGTTCCCCGGGATCTCTTTCCCCACTTCACCAAGGAACTGCTGGAAAACGCATCACTGCTCAACCTCATGCGGGAGCACGGCTACCATCCGGCAGGCGGACCCAGACAGGTCCAGGCCGTGGCCGCAGATGCTGACCTGGCGCTCAAACTCCATACCAGTACCCGCGAACCCCTGCTCCTGCTCCAAGGCGTTACACGCGACGCCCTGGGCCACGGCCTCGAATGGTTCAACGTCTGGCACAGCCCCAACACCGTCTTTGACGTCGACGCACAAGTGACGTCGCAGCCGACGCCTATCTCCCAGGAACACGTCCGACGCCTGCGGACCCTGACGCAGCAACTGGAATCCGAGCTGGCGGACCTCGAACGAGGCCCACGCTGAAGGAAACGCCAAGAAGTGCAGATGACTTCCGACCCCAGGAGCAGATGCCTGAACTGACACCGCTGGTGCGTCATTAGCAGTGCGGACGGAGCGGACTACGCAACCCCACCGCGCTTCTGAGTCGTGCAGTTGTGGCACACCCCAACCTGACGTTAAAGCGAAATTCCCGATTTCCGAATGAGCCGACTTCTGTGGCCAAACGAATCATGGAAAAGCCCAGGGGCTTCAACTCCGGCGGAGTTATGGGACAAGGGCACAACTCCGTGGCGGATGGATCTCAGGGGCTGACGGCGAGGAAGAGGAAGGCCGCCAGCAGGATGAGGTGGACACCACCTTGAAGACGAGTTGCCCTGCCGGGGACCACGGTGAGCACGCTTACGAGGATGGTGAGGGCCAGCAGTACGATTTGGGTGGCACCCAGGCCCAACAGCAGGGGGCCTTCCAGCCAAATCGAGGCGATAGCTATGGCCGGGATAGTAAGCCCGATGCTTGCCATGGCAGAACCCAGGGCGAGGTTGAGGCTGATTTGGATGCGGTTGCGACGGGCTGCGTTCGCTGCGGCCAAGGTTTCTGGGGCAAGGACGAGTAGCGCGATTACCACGCCCACAAAGGAATGAGGAAAGCCGAGGGCCGCAACCCCGGCCTCGATGGCCGGAGATTCGACTTTCGCCAACCCGACCACGGCTACAAGGGACACCAGCAGTAGCCCGATGCTCAGGGCCGTCTGTTGAGTGGTGGGAGGAGGTGCGTGTTCGCCCTCAGTCTTCCCGGTATCAGTGGCGGCCACAGGTAGGAAGAAGTCGCGGTGGCGCACGGTCTGAGTGGAGACAAACATGCCGTAGAGCACCAGAGACGCCACGGCGGCAAAGGCGAGCTGGGTGGTGGAAAACTGCGGGCCGGGCGTGCTGGTTGTGAACGTGGGCAGAACCAGACACAGGGTGGCCAGGGTGGCGACCGTAGCCAGGGCCGCGCCGGTGCCCTCGGCATTGAATTCAGCCAACCGGTACCGGATTGCGCCGAGCAACAAGGAGAGCCCGACAATACCGTTGGTTGTGATCATAACGGCGGCGAAGACTGTATCGCGGGCCAGAGAAGCGGTCTCAGGACCGCCGGAGATCATCAGAGTGACAATCAGAGCCACTTCGATAATCGTTACCGCCACTGCTAACACCAGCGAGCCAAAGGGTTCCCCTACCCGATGGGCCACTACCTCGGCATGGTGAACCGCCGCCAGGACCGCCCCTGCCAGCAGTACAGCAACTACTGTCACCGCCACCATTCCCAGGTCCCGGCCCCGGGTCACGACCAAGGCCACGATCGCCAGTACCGGCACCACCGTTGTCCACTTCAAAAGAAACGGCCAAGCACGGATTCCCATGCACGTCATTGTGTCAGAAACGGCAAGATCTCCCAGCCGCATGACGCTGTGCCTACTGCTCGGCAATTGCGCCTTGAAGTGGGATATTGATTCTTGAAGATGGGCGGGAGCTCCGGCAGAGAGGAGCGCAACCGAGTTCTTCGTGTGGGTTGGTCCGTCGGGCCCGGGGAGGTCAGAAACCGTTCCAGGTTGCTGATGGGCAAGACTAAATCCGGCACTACCGGCCCGAACCCGCACGCGGAAACCGTTCACCTGTCAGGGAGGCGATGGACTGGCCGGATCTCCGGCTGTGGCGGAGGCGTCCCTTGTTTGGGAAGGGGTGCGAGTCCGGGATTCCGCCGGGGAATATGGCCGGCTGCCATCATGTTGGCCTCTGGTGTGAAGAACATCGGATTTCTGTCCTTCGGCCATTGGACCGATCACCCCGGGTCCGGCACGCGCAACGCGTCGGACGCGCTGTTGCAGGCGATCGACCTCGCGGTCGCGGCTGAGGATCTGGGGGCTGACGGCGCCTACTTCCGCGTCCACCACTTCGCGCAGCAATACGCATCCCCGTTTCCTCTGCTCGCTGCGATCGGGGCGCGGACCAGTCGCATAGAGATCGGTACCGGCGTGATCGACATGCGCTACGAGAACCCTCTTTACATGGCTGAGGAAGCAGGCGCGGCCGACCTTATCTCGGGCGGCCGACTGCAGCTGGGCATCAGCAGGGGTTCACCCGAGCAAGTCATCGACGGCTGGCGTTACTTCGGCTTCGCCCCCGCCGAGGGCGAGTCGGATGCCGACATGGGCCGCAGGCATACCGAGCGTCTGCTCGAGGTGCTCACCGGAGAGGGCTTTGCGGCGCCGAGCCCTCGCCCGATGTTCCCGAACCCTCCGGGGCTGCTGCGCGTGGAGCCGTACTCGGAGGGCCTGCGGGAGCGCATCTGGTGGGGTTCCGGCTCGAACGCGACGGCCATCTGGGCGGCGAAGCTCGGGATGAACCTGCAGAGTTCCACGCTCAAGGACGACGAGAGCGGCAAGCCCTTCCACGTCCAGCAGGCCGAGCAGATCGAGCTCTACCGGCAGGCCTGGAAGGAGGCGGGGCACGAGCGGGAGCCACGTGTCTCGGTCAGCCGCAGCATCTTCGCACTGACGGACGAACGCGACTGGAAATACTTCGGCCGCGACCGCCACAGCGCCGACCAGGTGGGCAACATCGACGAGAAAACGCGCGCGGTCTTTGGCCGGTCCTACGCGGATACCCCCGACGGGTTGGCCGCGAAGCTGGCCGAGGACGAGGCGATCGCCGCGGCAAACACCCTGCTACTCACGATCCCGAACCAGCTCGGTGTGGACTACAACGCCCACGTCATCGAGTCGATCCTGAAGCACGTGGCGCCGCAGCTCGGCTGGCGCTGACCCCGTGTGGCACCACCTGTCGAAGGGATCAGCACCGGTCCCGCCGGTGCCCACCGGCGCCGGGCGGGACCAGGACGCGGCGCCGACCATCGGCGTCGTGCCGGAGTAAAGGACGTGTCATGGTCGGCTCATTTTTTCTGGAAAAAGCGGATCCCGGAAACCGCTGACCCTTAGGCATCGAAGTGGGTTTGGATGCTGTGGCCGGATAGCCGTTCAACCAGTTCAACGGCCACGGCACGCAGTTTCTGGTTGCGGTTACTGGAGACTTTGCTGAGGATGGCCATCGCTTCTGCCTGTGAGCACCTGTTCTGCGCCATGATGACCCCGCACGCCAGGTCGATGGCGGTCCTGCCGTGCATGGCCGCCTCCAGATCTTCCGCGCGGTTCACTGCAGTGATAATGCGGACTGAGAGGTGCAGAGCATTATGGGCGGCGGCGGCAAAGCCGACGGCTTTTTCATAGACCTTGGGAGTGAACGCGCCGGGTCTGGACGCAAAGAAGTTCAGAGCGGCCTTGGCGTTCCCGCTGATCTCCAAAGGCACGCCTAAGGAGCTGAGCACGCCCGCTTCGGCGAACTTCCGGTTCAACTCCGGCCACCGATTATCGGCAGCGACGTCGTCAATCAGCACCGGTGACATCTCCCGGAGCGCTGCCATGCAGGGACCATCACCAACGGCCGGCTCGATCTGATCCAACTCCACCGCACGTTCGCTGCTCCCTGCGGCAGTGGCGGGACTGCGCCCTGCCTTGACCGTGACCGCACACTCGACGGTGTCGCCGGATTCCTCGGAAACTGCAGCGGCGGCGAGCTTGGAGAGTCCGGAGAGAAATTCAGCGCCATTCTCTGCACCCACCAGGATGCTCTGGAGCTGATCTTTGGGATCGTTACCTGATGGACTCAACACGGGCCCATCTTACTGTTTTGCCTGTACTTACCGCTGGTGGAGCCGCAAGAGCGACCTGCCGGCCGCGGCTCTACGACGGGAAACTTTCATCACCAGGACAAGCTCCGACCGATGGCGCCTATCCGTGCTGCCTCGACACGGGCCAGTTACCCGATATGGAATTCCTGCGTCTGACTCCGCATGGAATGACACCACAATGTCCGCGTCTGGCGGGCCCTGTTTTCGGGAACAATGACGCCTTGGCAGGCGTTGGAGTCTCGTCAGAAAAATCCATCAGGAATGAGAAGCACCAAGTGGCAACTGATTATGACGAAGTGCGTTCCGACGTCAAGGAGTCCCAGGAGCGTTCACTGGAGGACTTGCAGTCCGCGAATGCCCCGGATGCCCGCAGCGTCGTCACGGAACTGGACGAGTCCGACGCACTCGATGAGGGACTGACTCCCGGGGGAGAAATTGTCTCTGAGGAGCTCATCGTTCAGGTCATTCCCCAGGGCGCGGATGAGTTCACCTGCTACTCCTGTTTCCTGGTCCGGCACCGGTCCCAACGGGCGCGGGAGGCGGACGGCCACTCATACTGCATCGAGTGCGAAAGCTAAGCGCGGACGCCGTCTCCCAGCTAGTCTGCCGCCGCCGGCCCGGTCATGGCCAAGGTGTTCTTCCCGGGGGTGATGCCCCGGCCGATCAATACCTGCCACAGCGCGTCTGCGGACTCCTGAGGACGTATGGGCCTGGGTGTTCGAGTGTTCCAATAACCGGCCCAGGGGGATCGAGCGGCCGAGCAAAGACCGGGAATACTTTTGCTATCCAGCGTCTGTGAATAAGAATTTTCCTAGTCCTTGTCGATCCGGTGCTTGCCTGTTCGACGCGATAGTAGAAGGACGCATCAGGCGACCTCAATACGAAGGAGAAGAACAGTGAAGTTCATGCTGATCATGCGGTCTACCGATGAGGCGAAAAAGGCATACGAAACCGCGGATTCCGAGCAGATCATCAACGCCATGGGCGCCTACAACGAGTCCCTCATGAAGGCCGGGGTGCTGCTCGCCGGTGAAGGGCTCTCCGATGACATGAGCGAAGCGTTCGTTATCGACTTCTCAGCCGAGAACCCCATCGTGACCGACGGTCCATATGGGGAAACCCATGAACTGTTCAACGGTTTCTGGATCATCCAGACCGCCAGCAAGGAAGAAGCGGTCCAGTGGGCCAGCCGCTGCCCCCTTGGCCCGGGCAGCAAACTCGAAGTCCGCCGCGTGACCGATATGAGCGACTTTGAAGATTTCGCCGACAACGAGTACCTGCAAAAGGAAGCAGGTTGGCGCGAGGAACTCAACCAGCCCTAGCCACATGCCCGAGATGGACCTGCCCTCCCCCACGCCGGCTATTCAGCGGACCCTGGACGCGGTGTGGCGGATCGAAAGCGCCAAAATCATCGCAACACTTGCCAAGGTGACCGGCGATGTGGGGATGGCTGAAGATCTCGCGCAGGAAGCCCTGATCGACGCCCTGACGCAATGGCCCGGGTCGGGCGTCCCGGATAACCCGGGCGCCTGGCTCACGGTCGTGGCTAAACGCAAGGCAATAGATGCGTGGCGCCGCCGGGAGCGGCTCGACGAACGCTACCGCGCGATTGCCCACGACCTCAGGGAGGTGACTGAGGACCAGTGGCAGCCGATCCCCGATGACGTGCTTAGGCTCGTCTTCACCGCCTGCCACCCCGTGCTCTCCCGTGAGGGGCAGGTCGCCTTGACGCTGCGAACCGTCGGTGGCCTGACCACCGAGGAGATCGCACGGATGCTGCTCGTTCCCGTCGCCACCGTCCAGCAACGCATCGTTCGGGCAAAAAAGACTCTCTCGGCCGCCCAGGTGCCCTTCGACACCCCCGAACCGAACGAGTGGAACGCGCGCCTGAGCGCGGTACTGGCGGTGCTGTACCTCATCTTCACCGAAGGCTATGCCGCCACAACGGGCGACCGGTGGATCCGGACCGAGGTCGCCAACGAAGCACTGCGCCTTGGCCGCGTACTCGCCGGCCTGCTGCCACGGGAACCTGAAGTCCACGGACTCGTTGCGCTGATGGAATTCCAGGCGTCCCGGTTCGCCGCGCGCGTCAACCGCGACGGCCGCCCAGTCCTGCTCGCGGACCAGGACAGATCACGCTGGGACAGGACCCAAATCGGCCGTGGCCTCACATCCCTGGCACGGGCAGATGCGCTCGGCCGCGGAAGGGGAAACTACTGCCTCCAGGCTGCCATCGCCCAATGCCACGCGACCGCCCGCAGTTTCGAAGGAACCGACTGGAACAAAATCGTTCTGCTCTACGAAGCCCTCGGACGCCTGGCACCCAGCCCCGTCGTCGAACTCAACCACGCCGTAGCCGTTTCCATGGCCACCGGACCTGCCGCCGCCCTGAAGATCGTGGACCGCCTCGTTGCCGAGGGCGCCCTCCGCCGCTCACACCTTCTGCCCGGTATCAGAGGAGAACTGCTCACCAAACTCGGGAGAATCGACGAAGCCAAAACCGAACTGCTGCAGGCAGCCGCACTCACCGCCAACGAACAACAAAAAGACGTTCTGCTCAAAAAGGCAGCCACCCTCTGATCCTGACGAGGAGACTTGTGCTTGAAAAGAACCCGCGGTGGCACCTGCGTTGCCTCGTCCATTCAGCGCCTATCCGCTCGCCCATTTCTCTATGAAGACCACACCGCCACCGCCGACATCGGCAGCTAGCTTGACGGAATCACTGTTATCGGCTCTTTAAATGGCCGGGGAGGGCCTGCAAAAGGGGCCGTTTTCTGCCGTCATTCGTGGCATCTTCGCTTGGAATCCCTTGACTCAAGATAGCTCAGCCAGCATCCGATTCACGGCGGGGATGTCCAGGAAGGCAGGGTCAAACGGTGCATCGGAGCCGGTTATGTCGGCCACCCATGCGGAGTATTCAGCGTGGTCAGGATGCGACCGGTCGGCCAAGGCATCCATGATCTCCTCGTAGCCGGGAAAACCTCCGGAGTCTTCCAGCGGGCCGCGCCGGGCACCGTCGAGCAGCCGGGCCGGCAGACTCTCTTCGACTGCGGGCCGGCGGGACACTAGCTCGAGCCGGTGTAGCCAGCTGTCACCAAAGTCGTACTCGTAGAACGCGCCGCCCGATCCCAGCGCGAGCAGCTCGTCCAGGGAGCAATCCTCCTCAGGCCTGTCGGCTCAAAGCCAGGGAGCCCCGGATCTCGACCAGACGCCAAATCTCAGGCTCGCTGTCGACCAGTGTCACGCGAACCTACAGGACCGAGTCCTGTCCCACTCCGGTCGCGGCTTCAAATTTATTCATCCCACCATTTTTACAGGCCTCCCTGCCCTACTACTTAGACGGGGACCTCTGGCCCCGACGGGCCCGTAGCTTGACGAAAGGTCCATTTATCGGCGTTTTGTCATTAGGGGCAGCAAGTCCTCAAAGGATTGCGATTTATCTGCCGACGTGAGTCCTGTTTGGTCGGAGACACGAGAAGAGGACGAATCCGCTGCCCTAAGACGGCGTGCGGGATGATCCTCAGCGCCGCCTTCTGGGTCCTCCGGGATACCAGGTTGCCCAGTACTTTGCTGAGTCCACAGCGTCGGCCCCGAGCCGCCAGCTGGTGAAGAAGGCTGCCAAGGCGAGTGCACTACCGTACCCGGCGACCGGTTGAGCGTCCGCTGCTGCGCCGGGTTCGGATGTCCCGGTGACTGTTGCGGCGATGCCAGCCAGAACCGCCAATCCCAGGGCCACCCCAATTTGCTGCGCCGAGTTGAGCAGTGCTGAGGCAACGCCGGCCTCGTGGGATGCCGTGTTGTAGACCGCGGCCTGGGTCAGGGCAATGACGCCGAGGCCGAACCCGAGGGCGAGAAGGAACATGGCCGGGGCACTACCCTGACGCCAGCACGGAAGCGACGGCTGCCATGCCTTAACTCGTGAAAGGTGAAGCGCGCCTTTCTGCTCCCCAGGCCATAACCAACGGCGACCTGACGGAATCGCCATGATCGGCTCTTTGGCCTGCCGGTAAGGGTTCGTGAACGCCCACTTGCTGCCCTTGTTTCATTGACCGGCTTGAATTGCCGGTGACATGCCTAGCGAACTACAACGCTGGGGTGTACCTTTTGGACACGGAACTCCGGCCTACCGCTCTTGGTCGGAGTTCCCCGTGTTTGGCGGCCCTACTCGCATGAAGCGCCGGTAAGAACGTGCATCGCTCCGGCTCAGCTGTCCGTCGGCACGAATAGTATAGAAACACCATGCACGGACACCAGTAAGTTGCGCGCGGCAACGTATGGGGCCTCAGCAGCTTCAGTCTGACCTGGACACTCGAGTCCCCGCTCCTCCCCCAAATACGAAGGAACGGTTCCCGTGTCTAACTACTCGGAGGGTGTAGTTGGGGCGGGGGCAGCGATCCGGGTGTTCAACCATCCTGTTACCAGCGTCCGTCATAACAGCCCCTTACTCATCACCCCGACCATTCCCTGGTGCGCATCGGACTACCGGTACCAGCCCACGGAGCGGTCGAAGCTGGACACCAAGGCTCCTGTCCCTGGTGCGCGGCCCCCGCCTGCGGGGAAGTAAATGGCTCCAAATTCGGCACCGAGGGCCTCAATCCGTGCACGTGCCCATACCTTGGCATCCTCTATGTCCCTTACTGGGACGCCTTCCCTGGTGGTGTTCCCCTCACCGAGATGGACATCCAACTGGTACTCCCCCTCCTGGGAAGCTCCGGCATGGTGGTCAGGATCGCCCTCATCCCGCCTGCTGATCATCACCTGCGCAGAAGCATGGAGAATCGACGGATCTTTGGCTTCACAGCCGTCTTGCCGCTGTTCCATCCGCAGGCGCGAGACCACGCTCTCTACGGTGTCTTCATCACTGACCATGTAAGCAGGTCCGCTGATATCAGCTTCTGAACCCCCGACACTTTTCAGGTACCGCATAAATTGCTCGGAACTGGACTGCCTGGAGTACATGCACCCTGCTTGAGGGTAGTTCGCGCGGCGATAGCCGACCCACCCAACCCTAGCCCCGCGAGGCTCGTTTGCACCGGTGCGGACAGGGATATTTTTCATTACCGGGGCCGTAGTGCTTCCCCGCACGACCGTGATGGAACCCGGGACCACGATCGATCTCGCGGTCGGAGCGGTGATAGTCCAGAACCGCTGCAGCCAGGAATCGGCCCTGAAGATCCTCAAGATGCCGTCAAAGCAACATGAAGCTCCGTGATGTCCCAGCAGCCGTCATTGTGTCCGTCTCCAGGGACCCAAAAGTGCTGACGGACTCGACAACTGGAACCAGCCACACGCACCCCTCGCAGACGAGGAATTCCTCGCCGAAGGATCCGGACACGGCAAGATCGCGGACTTCGTCAATGCTTCGCACGGTGACGATGGTCGGCGTTAAGCTGACAGGCTCCTCCTGGGCAGAAATCGCGCTCCGCGGGGAGATTCTGACCGTGGGGGCGGTTCGCCGGCTTCAGGGCAATCCCATCCCTTGGTCGCCTACCAAGCTGCCCAATCTAGTACTGGACGGCCGGAGCAGGTTGATTCCGAACGACAGGGTGTTGTCCCAAAACCCCCGCCGCGATCTTCCGTCGGGATGACTTCGGTACTGTCACGACGGAAAATGGCGGAAACAAGTCCAAAGGGGGTGGGCTAGAGAGGCTACTGCGATCGATGCCGACAAGTTGGCGGGCTGCTTCCGGCAGTCTCACCACTGAAAGTTTCAAGGCTTTGCCACGGGCTTTATCCTTCTTCGTTACCCGTTTTAGGGATGGCCTGGTTGGTGATCAGATCGATGCGGTCCGGGGCGTTTACCTGGTCGTTCGCTTGGATGGTGGCAACGTCACTGGCGTCTACTTCCTCAGCCCCGAAATTTCCGGCGGCTCCCTCTGATTCAGCGGCTTGACGGTTTTCAATCTTCTGACGCGCTTCACGAAGGTGGGAACCCAGCTTCTCTTCCGATTCCCGTCGACGTTGCGCGACGGTTCGCATCGGCTGCGTGCTCGGGGCCGACTGCCCGTGCTGATGCAGGCTTTGGTCCTGCCGGTCCTTGCTGTGTTGGTCACTCATAGGGGCATGCTCCCATCGCAACTGCTCTTCAGGAAGCCCAGGTAGGAAACACCGAAGCATCCTCGTCCTGATGGCAGGTGCTGCCCATGACCTCACACTTTTCGGCCGCTGGTACTTTTTTTATTTCCATGTGGGAACTATCAACTGCTGGTGCATCCGGGGACCGAGTCGGCTGGGGTACCGCGGATGTATGGTTGTGCTCGTAGTGTTGCTACACGTCTCCTATGCAAGGAAGTGCGAGGTGCAGGTGTGAACGAGTACGAGGCCTCACTTGTCATCAGGTCCGGAGCTGAGCAGCTGTCGGCGGCTTCTTCCGACCCCCGCTCGGAGGAAGGATACGCGGCAGTCAAGGCCAATATCTCGGAAGCACTGGAGCGCATAGCGGAAGCTCTTGGCAACTTTGAAGCCAGTTCCGGAGCGCCCAGCCGTTCAACCGGCTGGGTTCAGGACCTTCGCCGCGTAGCGGACGACCTGGGGGAATGATAGGGCTGCAACGCCGATGACAGCGAGTGGACCTGACGGGGCGCCTAAAGCACGTTTTGATCGGGCTGTGCTGGTCTTCAATCCCGGTAAGCCTGGCATGACCGCCAGGATCTACGAACTGCAACGGAACTCGCCGCCGGCGCACCGGATCTGCAGGTTGATTTGCTGCCGACCGACTTTGCGGGGCACGCGCGGGACCTGGCGCGGTCCGTGGCGGCCACCGGGTCTCCGCTAATTGTTTCCGTTAGCGGCGACGGCGGGTACAACGAGGTTGTCAACGGGGTGATGGACGTTCCAGACAGCAAGGCGGTGTGCACCGTTGTCGCGGCAGGGAACGCCAATGACCATCACCGGAGCATGCCCGCTACAACGTTGCCGCAGGCTATCCGGGAAGGACAGGTCCGGCACATCGACCTGCTGCGCATAACGTTTGGGGAAGAGCCGCCGGCACAGGTTCACTACGCCCACTCCTACATAGGTTTCGGACTTACGCCGCTTATGGCAATCGGAATCGAGAGCGGGGGAAAGGGCAAATTCCTCGAACTTTTGTCCGTGGCGCGCACGCTCTCTCACTTGAGCCCGTTCGAGCTCGTCCGGGCCGACGGGGCCACCGCGGGCTTTGGCAGCCTGATACTGGCCAATATCTCGCGGATGGCCAAGTATGGGACGGTGAGCGAGTCGGTCGGCCCCGACGACGGCCGGTTCGAGGTCGTGACGCTCCCGCACTCCGGGCGCTGGAAGATGGCCCTGATGACTCTTCGGGCCGTGACGCTGGGACTCGGGAATCAACCAAGCGTCAGCAGCTACGCATTCACCACACGGGACCCTGTTCCTTGCCAAATTGACGGCGAGGTCAAGCATCTTCCCGCCGCCACCCATGTGATGGTGGAAAGCGCCAAGGGCGCCCTGGCCGTTATCTGACCCAGGGCGCCCTCGCCGGTTATCTGATCAATGCCGGGGATCGCTGCCCTGCATGGACCGGGCTTCAGTCGAAGTGGATTTCCGCGGCGGCCCGCCGGATGGCTTCCAGCCGCTGTTCCTCGATAATGCCGAGGGCATCAAGTTCCTCTGCCCGTTCTGTCCGTTCCCCGTCCGCCTGGTGGTGACTTCGTTCAGGATTATGCCGAGCAGTTGGGCCAACCCTGACTTGAGATCCACGAGGTTGGTGTTGGTGATCAGGAGGCGTCGGTCTGAGACGCGGAGTTCGACGTCGCTGTATCCGGCCTCGTCAAGGCGGCGGCTGATGCTGCTTCCTTGGAGCAAATCCAATTCCCGGG
Source organism: Arthrobacter sp. V1I9 (assembly GCF_030817075.1). Taxonomy (NCBI): domain Bacteria; kingdom Bacillati; phylum Actinomycetota; class Actinomycetes; order Micrococcales; family Micrococcaceae; genus Arthrobacter; species Arthrobacter sp. V1I9. Next base: position 353,556 of record NZ_JAUSYU010000001.1, on the reverse strand, counting down.
GCTCGGGCCGGCGGGAAAAGACTACCGGAACGACGTAACGCGAAGGTGCCCGCGCTGTGCCGAGGTCTTTCGGTAACGCGGAGGCGAGGATCCCAGTGAGTGTTAGTGGTGAATTGACGCGTACGGGAGGAAGGGCCTGAGTGGTGGTCATGGCGTTTTGCCAACGCTCTTCAAATGCACTACCGGGCCCGCGTGCGCGTGGAACGGCTGTGACTTAGGCTCAGTGACCCGGGACCGGGCCAACTGGAGGGGGGACATTGGCGGGTGCTGCAAACGCATTTCCGCTGATATCTGTCCGCTTTTTTGTCCCAACTCCTCGGCTGCATCCGAGTCAGCGTGACTCAATGCCGTATTCCCGGTTTTTCCCGGGGCCGCGCAGAGGGGTGGGCTCTCCTATCAGGAACCGGATATCCAATCGTGGCATCCCGACGTACTTCGAGCTTACGCCCAGAGCGCCGGACCAGACGCAAATGCAGCACATTTCCGGGAAGTTGAGCTAACAGCGTTAGATGGGCCGCTGGCCGCTGGCGGCAGTCCATCCACTATCGGCGCGATTGAAACGCCTGCTCCTATGCCCGCTTACTAACGAAGCTGAAAACGTTGCGTCTCCTGGCCCAATTTCGCGCAATAGGCGGGCACCAAAACCGGCCCTAGCCGCGTTGGCGCGTCAGGCAGGCGTCGGTGCTAACGGGGAGGGCAGATCCCGGCCGGCAGCAAGGATGTCTTGACTGCGCTCCCGAAGGCCTCGTATCGAGGGCTCTGCTGCCTGCACTCGTGGGTACCTGTATCGTTCGAAGCCAGGAACCTTCGGTTCCGCTACAGGAGTAATCATGGCCGACAAATCCCCCCGCCAAACAGCATCCAAGAAACCCGCCAGGACCATCAAGGAAAAACGCGCCGACAAAAAGGCCGCGTCAGCACCGCCGCCCGGCTTCGGAGACAAGGCCACCCCCGCCAAGTCAACAAGCCCCAAGAAGAAGTGACCAGTATGACGGATCACCTCACCCTCGGAGTCCTTTCCAGCACCCGAAAACCTGACGAGCGGCGCCTGCCGATACACCCCCTGCACCTGCAGCGCATCACCCCCGAAATCCGGCAGCACCTGATTTTTGAGGAAGGCTACGGCGAGCGTTTCGGCCTGTCGGACTCACATCTGGCACCACTCGTGGGGCGCATCGTCCCCCGCGCGCAACTGTTGGCGGAGGCCGACGTCGTGCTCCTGCCCAAGCCGCAGCCCGAAGACCTTGCCGAACTACGTGACGGGCAGGTCCTTTGGGGTTGGCCGCACTGCGTCCAGGACCGGGCCATCACCCAGCTGGCAATTGACAAGAAACTCACGCTGATCGCCTTCGAGGCGATGAACCACTGGGCCAGCGACGGCGGATTCGGGCTGCACGTGTTCCACAAGAACAACGAACTGGCCGGCTACTGCTCGGTGCTGCACTCACTGGCCCTGACCGGCTCCACCGGGGACTACGGCCGGAGACTCAGCGCCGTCGTCATCGGCTTCGGCGCGACCGCCCGAGGTGCCGTCACCGCCCTCAACGCCCATGGCATCCACGACGTCCAGGTCCTGACTAACCGCGGGGTGGCCGCCGTGGGTTCGCCCATCCATTCGGTGCGAATTGCCCAGTTCGATCACGACCCCAAAGCACCCTTCCTCAGCGAGGTCATCACCGAACGCGGACGGGTCCCGCTGGCGCCGTTCCTGGCCGAAAGCGACATCGTGGTCAACTGCACCCTGCAAAACCCCAACGCACCCTTGACCTACCTGCGTACGGAGGACCTGGACGCTTTCCGGCCCGGCAGCCTGATCGTGGATGTTTCCTGCGATGAGGGTATGGGCTTTAGCTGGGCGAAGACCACCACCTTCGCCGAGCCGATGTTCACAGTGGGCGATCACATCGATTACTACGCGGTGGACCACAGCCCCTCCTACCTCTGGAAGTCCTCCAGTTGGGAGATCAGTGAAGCCCTGCTGCCCTTCCTGGAAACCGTGATCACCGGCCCAACGGCCTGGACGGGGAACGAGACCATCAGCCGCGCAATCGAAATCCGCGATGGCGTGATCCTAAACCAGGACGTGATGCAGTTCCAGCAACGGGAACCGGAGTACCCACACTCCCCACTACCCGCCTAGAAGGTACGCCACCTCATCGCCCGGGGGACATTAAGCCAGGCCTAGCAAGAGAGGATCGGCCGGATGCGGGACCATCCTTCCACACGTTTGCGGTCGAACTAGGCGCTCAATATCGTCGCTAGCTGCCTCACCGACCGCTGCGGCAGCTAGCTTGGAGAGCCCGGTGAGGAACTCAGGGCGATTTCGGGCCACGAGAATGCTCTGAAGCTGACCCACGGGTTCGCTTGCGAGTGAATCGGCATGCGCCTAGTCGTATTGCGCCCATCTCGGTTGAAAGGGGTTCTCGTGTGGCTGAAACTCTTGGGCGCGTGATCGCGGCATCCGTTGGGCTAACCAGCGGGCATTTATATCCTTGAAGGCCAAGGCAAGTATCTGCTGGTCAAAGTCATCAGGCTGCCGTAGCCAGTGGAGGTAGGCGTCGAAGCCGAATCTGTCGGCCCTTCCGCCGTTGGCCCAGCACCGTAGCCACAAGTCACCAGGAAGCCAGTGTCATGGTTGACCATCAGCCGCGCCACTAATCGCGGATTCTTCATCAGGTGCCTCACCAAGGACGTGGGGGATGCTGCACTGCTACGGAAACCAATAACAATGCCAGCTAGGGAAAGGCACCACAACCCCGTGGGCTTAGGTGTCAGGTCGATCTCAGCAGGGACTTGCCAAAGTCCTTGCGGAAGCTGCCGATCGGTCGTCCATTAGCGTCCAGCACGTCATACGTCGCGCCGAGTCGGCGTAGCGTTCGTCGAAGGCTTGACCCCGATGTACGGGCTGTTCGCCATCATCGGTGAAACAGCCGCGATCTCCTGGCTCCTGATCAAAGGCCGCAGGCTCACCATCAGCTAACCCGCTACACCGCAAAAAAGTCTCACGGCCGGCCCGTCTCAAACGGGCCAGCCGTGCCGGTAGAGGTTCTTAACTTGTGGAGAATTGTTACCCGGCCGGGCAATGGAAAGAAAGTCAGGCGTCGAAGTGGGTGCGGATTTTCGGGTTGGCGGTCAGGGAGGCGACCACTGATGCTGCTACATCACGGAGTTTGATGTTGCGGCTGTTGGATGCGATTTTCAGGATCTTCATGGCCGCGTCCTGGCTGCAGCGGTTTTGGGCCATGATCGCCCCGGCTGCCAGGTCGATGACGGTGCGCGATTCCATTGCCGCGGCCAGGTTGTTTTTTGCTTCGGCGAGCTGGCTTATGCGTACCGCGAGTCGGAGGGCTTTGGAGGCGTGGTAGGCGTAGGACTGGACGTTGTCGATGTCCTCGCCGCTGAATCCATGGGAGCGGGTGGAGTACATGTTCAGGCCAGCTTCGGCTTCCCCTTCCAGGGCCAGCGGCACCGACAGGCTGGACCCGACCTTTTCCGCCAGCGCCGCTGCTGAGTAGCCGCGCCAGCGGCGTTCTGTCCGGACGTCCGGCACGTGGATCACGCTCCCTTCGCGGATGGCGGTAAGGCATGGACCATCACCGGCGCGGTATTGGGTTTCGTCGAGCCGGCGTGCGCCCTCTGCGCTGCTGGCGACCGTCACGGGCTTCTTTTGCCGCAGCAGGGTGATGCTGCAGAAGGCAACGGCAGGGTCCGAAAGTGTGAGAGCAGTGAAGTTCGCCAGTTCGTCCAGCATCACCTTCACGTCCTCGGTCTTCAGTACGAGGTCCTGCAGATGATCGACGAGCAGCTCTGGCTGCAGGTGAAGTGGTTCGGGGGCCATGACTTGGCCTCATTCCTATTAATGTCCCGTACGGCACCCTTTGATGCGCGTTCCGAACGGACGCTGCGGCCGCCCATGGCGACCGCATATGGAGTTTGGGTCTCTTAGCTGTTGCCGGTGTGGACGATGCTTTCCTGGTCCTCCTCATGGGCCGGGGCGTCGGCAAGACCCTCCGGAGTCAGATCCATGTCCTCAAGGGCGGCATGGGTGACAGCGGTGCTGGGGCTGGTGTCATTCATAATGAATCGTCCTTCGCGTCTGCCCTCAAGCAAGGGGGCTGGGCAGTCCAACGGGGCACTCGACCTGGAATCCGCAGCGCGGCACAGCGCCCCGGTGGCAGAGTAGGTGGCAAGTAATTCCTCGGTGCCGTTTGCTGGCCCGGGAACGTTCAGACGGTGGTCTTCGCCTGGCATCCGGACGGATCCCTGGGCTCTCCGCAGCCCCGGTAATCAGCACCGCGGCGGAATGTCAATCACCCGGGACTGCCGGCCTGCGGAGCAGTGGGTGCCACCGCGATTGACCTTCCTGCCGGCGCCCGGGGCGGCTGGGCACACCACCGCCAGGTGGAGGTTGGTGTCACGCTCGCAGCACCAGGGGGCTTCCCGCGCGGTTGGCGCGTCGAGCGGGCTATTACTCGGTGGAGTCGAGGTCATGGTGATTAGACCATCGCCGGGTAGCTGGTGAGGATGTAGTCAGCAGCGGCAGGGCACTTCTTCATGCGCAGCCCTTCTCCGGGACTGAGCCGCTGGGCCATTGCAGCCCAAAAAACGTGTTCTGGCTGCGGTTTCTGCCGGGACACGCAGCACCAGCTGGTGTAAAGGCCGTAAAGGGAGTCCCCGTGAAGGCTTATGCCGGCCTCGTGGTCTCTGTAAGTGGCTTCTTGGAGGAACTGGTCGAACTGTGAATGCGCCAATGTAGGGCTCTTTTCACTACGGTGCAGGTCTCCGCCGTTCGGCTACAGCGGCCTTAACTCAGATGCCGTGCACGGGGCACTGAGCGTACTACCTGACCATTCGCGTTTCCGACGCTCCGGCAGGCTCTACCTGGTGAAGCAGGTTCTCCCTGAATGAAAAGTGAGCAGCCAGGTCGGCCATGCCAACACTGATCCCTTTACTGAAACCATGTCGACAAGTTCTCTACACTGTAGACTCTAGGCGTAGGCTAGGTGTTTAGCAAGCTTACGTATCGCTGTATGGGTGCATGAAACAACTGGACGGACCGATATGCCCTCTGCCGAAAGTCGCGACGACCAAGCACCCCCACGAAGGGGGCGCCTGAGCAAGGACATCGTGTTGAAAGCGGCTTTGGAGCTGGTGGACTCCGAAGGCCTCGAAGCGTTGAGCATGCGCCGTCTTGCCCAGGAACTGGGCTGTGACCCCATGAGCCTCTACCGGCACGCAGCGAACCGGGCTGCCCTGCTGGACGGCGTCACCGAGCTCGTGTTCAACGAACTGGCGATCTTTCCCGATGACCCTGACTGGCAGGCACAACTGCGCCGGATAGCCCACGACCTCCGGCTCCTGGCCCTCCGTCACCCCAACGTCGTGCCCCTGCTGGTCACCCGACCACTATCCACTCCCCTGGGCTTACGCCCGCTGGGGACGCTCCGTCCGCTGGAACAAATCCTGACGCTGCTGATAGACGCCGGATTCGCCCCCACCGACGCCCTGCACGTCTACCGCGCCTACTACGGATTCCTCTACGGACACATCCTCAACGAACTCCAGGAATACATCGTGGACCCGGACGAAAACGAAGCAATCCTGCGCCTGGGCCTGCACCACCTGCCAGCCAAAAAATTCCCCCACCTCAGGGCACTGGGACCAGTCCTCGCAGACTACGACGGCGACGCCGAACTCGACCAAGGCCTCACCATCCTTCTCAACGGACTCAGCACCCAACTAGCTACAGGCCACTAAGCCCAGTAAGGGCTCGAGAACAGTCGAGATAGTCCAGAGAATCTGGACTTGATGAAGTCCGCTTGGGGCAGCGAGCTTCCCACCCCGATTTTCGCGCCCGCCGACTGTCAGCGTGGGACCTGAGAACATCACGAGCCACTGTCAATAAAAACGGAATTTGGCACTACCCTGACGCCAGCACGAAAGCGACAGCTGCAGACTACCAGCCGCTGCCCGTCGTACCTGGGCCCGTCCGAAGGCTAACTGCAGACGGTGGCTTGTGGAAGCGAGGTGTGCTCAAATGAGGGGAATAAGCAGATGGTTCACCTACGACCATAATGCTGGAATCGAAGCGGTCATGGATACTGAATTGCCGCTGGCTGACGAGCTGGCCGCAGTGTTTGCCCGGCTGTCCAACGTGCTCCTAAATGAGGAGACGGTCGCCCATGCCCTGAAGCTCATCACCGAAGCTGCGGTCCTGGCCGCGGATGGTGCCGCGGGAGCGGGTGTATCCCTGATTGACAGCAACGGCAGACGCAGCAGCGAAGCTTCCACGGGCACAATTGTGCTGGAGGCCGACTCCTTCCAATATGATCTCGGACAAGGCCCGTGCCTGAGTGCATGGGCCTCCGGACACCCGGTGGATATAGCGGATGTCCGCACCGACCTCCGCTGGCCTGAATGGGGTCAGGCAGCGGATGAGTTGGGCCTACGCTCCTGCCTCAGTGTCCCCCTCCTTGCAGGAAACCTGGCTTTCGGAGCCATCAAAATCTACTGGGCCAAACCCCACGCGGCAACGCATCGGCAGAGTCATTTGCTGGAACTGTTCGCAGCCCAAGCCTCGATCTTCCTGGTCAATGTCCAGGCCCGGGAGCGCGGCCGAATGTTGAGCGAGCAACTGAAGTCGACACTGACCCAACGGGACATCATCAGCACCGCCAAAGGGATCATCATGGCCGGCCAGGGCATCGGCAAGCACGACGCGATGCTTCACCTGATGGCCAGAGCCCACATCGAAAACCGGACGCTGCCGGACGTGGCAGAAGAGATCATCGAGTCCACGCCGGGACTCGATCATGACCAGGGATGAAACATGGGCCGCCGCAGGGGATGAGTACGCACAATGCCAGGACTTTCATCTAGCCTTCAGGGCTGCATCACTGACTCTTGAGCAGGTCTGGATGAAATACTTCGGCATTGGAGGGGAAGCCGGCCTGATCGAGGTCCAAGCCTACGTCTACGGCGCCCTTAGCTTCCCTGCCCTTGAGCGCGATCTCCTGGCGCACGCCCTAAACGAATCTCTGAACACCCTCGGCGTCAGCGGCCGACGGGCCAGTTACAGCCAAATAATCTACCCCTGCACAGAATAAGACGCTATTGGCGCAGCGCTTCCTCCATGCCCATGAGAAGGCGCATTCCCCCAGCGTCCAAGGACCGGCCCGAGTTGCTGAGGACCACGACGCCGGTGTCGAGTTCCGGCAGCAGGCCCAGATGGCTTCGGAGTCGTTCGTCCCGCTTCAGGATGCCCGCACCGAGGGCAATGACACCGTGGTCCCCTACAGAAGGGACCACGTCAAGGACGCTCCCCGGGTCGCCGAAGACGGCCATCTTGAGCCCTCCGAGGAGGACCGGCTGTACGCGCACTACAACCTCGGTCCGGCACCTCGTGCACGGACACCACGTCCCGGACCGGCACCGCCGATGCCGGGGAACGTACCGGAACGGTCGGGCACGACACCTCCGGCCCCACCACCGATGATGCGATGACCCGCTCGGAAGAGCCGCTCCACGTCGGTACCGAGAAGCAGGCCGCAGGCCGGGCCCGGCTTCGTAAGTACGTCACCACCGAGAATGTCACCACGACCGTCCCGGTGCAGCGCGAAGAAGTCCGGGTCGAGCGTGAACCCATTACCGACGCGAACGTCGGCGCTGCGATGGGCGGCCCCGCGATCAGCGAGGAAGAACACGAAGTCATCCTCCACGAAGAACGTCCCGTGGTGGAAAAGGAAACCGTCCCTGTCGAACGGGTCCGCCTGGACAAGGACACCGTGACCGAAAACGTCACCGTCAACGAAGAAGTCCGCAAAGAAAACATCGAAACCGACGGTATCGACGACACCCGCCGCTAACGACCAGCTGCGCAACGGGCCCGGGCACTTCGCCCGGGCCTTGCCATGCCCGCGGACATATCTAAAAGACCGGCGGCCAGCCGAACTGCCTAGGTCCGAGGTGCTGATTGTGCGGGCAGATGGGCCCTGCGGGAACTTTCTTCGACGCCTATCTCGTACCAGAAGATCGCGACCGGTTCCGGCGTCGGGTTATCAAGATGCCGGTACAGGGCATCGAGCAGTCCTGCGAGTTGTTCATCAGACAATCCGGAGATCGTCCCCTCCGGCCCCCGGGGATCATTGAGGATCCTGAATAGTCCCAGCTCGGTCATCGCCAGCCGGGACATTTCGCGGTGGCGTCGCCCCCGGCTGCCCATCCAATCGGCTGACCTGTGATTCGGCCTGAATGCCCTCTTCGGGTATTGGTGGCGGACATCTGCGCGACGTAGGCCTCTGCACCTGCATGGACAGTAGTTTACAGACCGGTCTGTCTGGGCTGGTGTACTGTCTTGCTGGTGATCGAACACTCGCGATACTCGTTAGCCGACCCGGTTGGCATCTCTGCCGCTCCACCGCCCGTGGGCGCTCGGGAGCGCATACTCGCCGCCGCAGATGAGTTGTTTTCGCAGCGGAGCGTCCGGGATGTAGGCATAAACGAGCTGATATCGCGGGCCGGTGTCGCCAAGGCCACTTTCTACGCACACTTCGCCTCGAAAGACGACCTGGTCCTTGCCTTCCTGGAACGCTGCCACCAGGACCTGACCGTCGAGGCCATCATCGCTGAATGCAGAAAAAAGACCAATGACCCGACTGCCCAGTTGCTGATCATTTTCGATGTCCTGGACGGGTGGTTCCGTCAGGACGACTTCCAAGCCTGCGCCTTCGTGAGCACCATGCTGGAAATGGGTCCCACCCATCCCCTGGGGCAGGCATCCATCAGCTATCTTGCCCAGGTCAGGGACTTCATGCGAACCCTGGCCGAGGAAGCCGGCCTCAACCAACCAGACGTCTTCGCCCGCTCCTGCCACATCCTCACAAAGGGATCCATCATCTCCGCGGTCGAAGGAGACAAAGAGGCGGCCGTGTTGGCCAAACGCATGGCCGCTTCCCTCATCTCCGACCATGGGGGCAGCGCCACTCCCACCGCCGGCGCCTCCTACGCCAGCGCGCCATAAAGTCTGCCTCCTTAAGCGCTGAAGGAAAGCAGCTGCAGGGTTGTCCATAGCTTCAACGAGTCACCGAAGACAGGAAACAGAGATGGAAACCTCGGAATACACCCGTTTTATCAAAGACTGCATCGCCGCAGACACTGCAAAAGAAACGGGGCTCACAGAAGACCAGCTGTACGGGGTGTACCTCAGCTGGTGCGGCCTCCACCGGCAACCGCCCACAACCTGCGAATCCTTCTCGACGGAAATGGCCAACCTCGGGCTCAGCGCAAGGCGCCAGGACAACCACCGCACGATCTGGCCCGGACTCCGAATGACCGGCCCCGCCGCCCTGGACTACATCCTCACAAGCCAACCCAGCCTGGTTTAGCGCGCCTACCCGGACAACTCTTTCCCGGCTCGCCAACCCCTCAATCCGCCAAGCACGGACTGGAAGGGCAGAGCATCCCTCCCCTGCCCTGTTCCCTCGAATCCGACTCGGAGAAGCCCCGGCCAATGCCTGAAGCCACAACGCTTTCCTTTGCCCTGACATACACCGGAACGTTGGCCATGGCTGCGCTGATGTTCCTGGCCCAACTCGCCGCCATCACCATCCTTCTTGCCCTGGCCGGAGTGGCCAGACTCCTGACCCTTCCCGTCCACACGGCCGTCCGTCGTCGGCAGCAGTAATCGACTGTACGTGGGGACTAAGGAGCCAAGTGCTCCCTCCGGAGTCGTCCAACCCGAGACCAAATCCTGCCTAAAACAACCACCTCGGCCTAACGACTGTCACCGCGACAAAAGCGCTCGTGAGATCGTACGACTCGCCTTCCGAGGCAGTGTGCGATCCCGTCAAGCAGCATCGCCTTATCCGCTGCTGCCTGCGATGGCGGTGCTGCGCTTGCATCTAGAAGAGTCACCGACACTTTCAACAGCTTCACTGGGTTGCCGCAGCCATCACCGCCACAGCTAGGCCGGACATGCCGTCCAGAGTTCCTTGATGTCCTCACCTCCGACCAGGGCACGCAGCCGCTCGGAGCCCCCGCTGTCGCCCTGCTCTGTGGTGGAAAAACATTTAGAAGCGACAGCACGGCTGCGATAAGACAGTGTACTTTCGGTCACACCGTTGTTTCGCCGCCCAGAGCGCAGGACAATCGCCGGGCTTGTCCACGGCGCTCTGAGCAGCAATGACATCGCGTCCTCTACTGTTTGAGAACGCGCTTGGCCATCGTCCAAGCCGTGCAATGGGGCACGTTTTCCTGACCAGTTCTAAAAACTGTGTCGGAGTCGGGGCGAATCTTGATCAAATCTTGAGGAACAGAAGAGACCCTGAGGGCTATCCGTTAAGCAAATGCGGTGCTTGGCCTGTTTGGACCTCTGTAGCAGAACGGAAGCCAGCCAGGTCCGCGTTGCTGCGAAAGCGGCGAGAGCCGGCGAGGCGCTCCACGGCAGTAGACCTTGCAGGATGCGTGCCGGGTTCCACGTCCTGCGGCACAAAATTCCGGCACGTCAGAGTGGGTCACACCCCAACCTGACAAAGACTCCTTGGCGGACTGCAGAAGCCGTAGGAACTGATTCTCCGCTCCACCTTGAATTAGCCGCTAAAGCCGCACTGACTTCAGCTGTAGCGGACTCTTTCGTGCCGTGAACCAGGCATGGCTTATTGCGCGGCAGCGAAGACTGCGTCACGTTCAGATTCCAGCTCTCCGGGCTTGCCTTCACGGCCGGCAGGGAGCCTTGCGCTTTTGACGGTGAGCAGGCGTGAGAGCCGGTGGGCCGTGGAGACTACGGCGCTGGTGAGCTCTGTCGGCGGGGTTCCGGCTACCCGGTGGTTGGGGACCGTGACGGTGACCGACCCTCGAATGATGCCGTTGACGAAGAATGGTGCGGCGATGCCGTGGGCGTCAGGGACTCTTTCACTGTCGGTGGCGGCCCAGCCCTGGGAGCGGATGAGCTCAAGCTCTTGTTCTGAAACTCCCGCTTCTTGGCTTATCCTGGCGCTTACGTGTCGGGGCAGGTGGGCGAGGATTGCTTTGCCGGCAGCTCCGGCGGTTAATGGAATTTTTTCGCCTTCTTCCAAAACGTAGCGGACATTCCTGGCCCCGGCGATCGTTCGTCCGATGTGGGCAACTTCGGTGTCCGCGTCGTAGAGGGCCAGGGTGGTGGTTTCACCCGTTTGTCCGCTGAGTCCGCGCAGATCCTCGTCCACCAGTTGCGGAAGGTCGTGGCTGAAGCCAAGCGAGGCTGACCAGCGCAGCAGCGTCGGCCCGGCCGTCCAGGCTCCGTTGTCCAGCTTCGTCATCAGCCCCATATCGCGGGCGGATTCCGCAAGCCGGCGGGTCGCCACGGACCGGGTTCCCCACAGACTCGAAAGGTCCTGCAGCGTCAGTTCGGCCAGCGGCTCGGAACAGAACGCCGCGATGATGGCGGCGATCCGTTGTATGAGTGCGGATGATTCGGCTTCAGGCAGAACCTCCCCCAACCTCCGGTTGCTGGGGCGGTCGGTGAGGAGGGATTCGAGTTCCCGGGCAGCTTCGCTGAGCAGTTCGGCACCGGCTTCGATGTCTGATTCCTTGAATTCGTTCCGCGGCCGGGACAGCGACAGGGACCCGAACAGCCTGTCGTTGACGGTGAACGGCACGCCGATGCCGGCGGCGTCGGGAATGTGCTGGCCGATGCTGACGACAGCGCCCGTCGTGGCATAGCTCTGCAGCGCATTCTCAATACGGGTCCTACTGTCAATGGACGCTTCGGTGTACTTCTTCAGTTCCTCCGGCAGCCCAGCTGTCCCGCGGCGGGTAAGGATAGCCAGCCCAAGGGCACCGGCATGGGTTGGCAGGTTCGTACCAGGTGGCAGCGTGTACCGGACGGGCGCATCAGGTTCCACGGAGGCCAGGACGAAGCACTGCTCCGGGTTGCCGGTTTCGACAGCCATCAGAGCAGTCGCCCCGGACGCCCGGCTTAGGCGCGCCAGAATTCTTTCCCCCTCGGCAAAGAGCGGATGGCCTTCCTGCAGCGCTGCGGACAGGACCTTCAGCCGCGGTCCGATGATATAGGCGCCACTGACGTCCCTGGACACCAGGCGTTCCTCAACCAGCCGGCTGAGTATCCGGTTCACGGTGCTTCGGCTCGCGCCCAGTTCCTCGGCCAGCTCCCGAACACCCCATCCGTAGCCGGCGCGGCCGATGACAGCCTCAAGGACGGCGACGACCTCTTTCGAGCCATCCCGCTGTGCCGACTGGTCCAGTTGCTCCATATGTGCAGTATCCCACGGCACCCGCCGGCCTCCTTCTTGATTCCGCTGCGCTTCACACCACCGCTTGACAGTGGCGTGGAACACAGGCATTCTTTAATCAATCCCCGAAGTGAGACAGTGTCCCACTTTTCTAAATCAAAAGACAGAGAGGTCTTCGGATGACCGTCCCCACATTGGCAGTTCCAGATGCTGCCCGGCGCACCAAAGCCAAGAAGGCGACCGGCGTTGCCGCCTTCGGTACCTTCATCGAGTACTACGACTTCAGCGTCTACGGCTACGTCGCCGCGACGCTGGCCATCGTCTTTTTCCCAGGCGATGACCCGGTCATCGGCCTGCTGAACACACTGTTGGTGTTCGGCTCCGCGTTCATTGTCCGCCCGCTCGGTGCGGTGTTCTTCGGCCGCCTGGGGGACCGGAAGGGCCGCCGGACGAGCCTGATCGCGAGCATCACCTGCATGGGTGTCGCCGCCACCCTGACCGGCCTGCTGCCGGGATACGCCCAGATCGGCGTCCTGGCGCCGATCCTGCTGGTGCTGCTGCGCATGCTGCAGGGCTTCTCCACCGGTGGCGAGATCGGCGGCGCGGCCGCCTATATCCATGAGTGGGCTGCACCGAACCGGCGCTCCCTCTTCGTCTCGTTGATCCCGTCCGTTGCCCAGCTCGGCAAGGGCCTTGCCGCCGGTTTGGCAGCCCTGGCCGCGGCTATGATGCCCGCCGCTGACCTGGCAGCGTGGGGCTGGCGCATCCCGTTCCTTCTGGCTCTTCCCTTGGGCGTCCTGTGCCTGGTGATGCGCCTGAAGGTCGAAGACAGCCCGGAGTTCCAGGCCATCAACAAAACCACTGAAGGTACCTCCAAAGCTCCGTTCAAGGAGGTCCTGACCAAGTACCCCAAGGCACTGGCCAAGGTCACCTCCATCTCCCTCGTGCAGAACCTCGGCACCTATATCGGCACCGTGTTCGTCGCCGTCTACTTCAGCGAAGTCCTCGGCTTCACCAAGGGCGAGGCCTCCACCATCGTTCTCTTGGCGGTCCTCTTCGCGGCGCTCCTGATTCCCATGGCCGGCCAGCTCGGCAGCCGCATCGGCAGCAAGAAGGTCCTGCTTTGGTCTTACGTGGCCTACGTCGCCATCACGATCCCGTCCTTCGCCATGATGAACCAGGGCTCCTTCGTCCTGGCCCTCCTGGGCTTGGGCATGGGCATCATCCCCTACGCCCTCTGCCAGGCCGGGACCTACGGCGCCATGCTCGAGTTCTACCCCACCCGCGTCCGCCACACCGGCGTCGCCTTCGGCCACAGCGTCGGAGCCGTCATCGGTGGCGGCGCCGGCCCCTACCTGGCCACATTCCTCATCGACCAGACCGGCAACACCTTCGTCCCCGCCTTCATCCTGGTTGGCGCAGGCGCCCTCGGGCTGCTGGTTGTCGGCCTCACCGTGCGGGCCAACTCCGACCCTTCGTCCCATCTCTACCGTTAGGCCCTGCACCGTGACCGAAATCTACATCTCCGACGCCATCCACGAGGACGTCCTGGCAGACATCCGCAAAAACGCCCTCGTGCACGTCGGCTACGGCCCCGACAAGGTCAACTACCTCGACATCAGCGAAAACGTAGATGCAGTGATCCTGCGGGCAGAAACCTTCACCCGCGAGATGATCGAAGCATCCCCCCGCCTGAAGATCATCGCCCGTCACGGGGTCGGCACCGACAACGTCGACATCCCGGCGGCTTCGGAAAACGGCGTCTGGGTCACCAGCACCCCGGGCTCGAACAGCAACGCTGTCGCCGAGCACGTCTTCTCTCTCCTGCTCTCCCTGACGCGCCGGATCGTCCCGGCCGCAAACCGTGTCCTGGCCGGCACATGGGCAGAGGGCCGCGGGGACCTGGTCGGTTTCGAACTCTCCGGCCGCACCCTCGGAATTGTGGGCTTCGGAGCCATCGGCAGACGCGTCGCAGCAATCGCAGGGGGCTTCGGGATGCGGGTCCTCGCCTCCGACCCGGTCGCCAAAGCAGCCGATGCCGCGGCCGCGGGCGCTGACCTGGTGGAACTGGACACCCTGTATGACGGGGCGGACATCATCACCCTGCACGCCCCGCTGCTGCCCGGCACCCGCCACATGATCTCCAGCCGCGAACTGGCCCTGATGAAACCCGGCGCCATTGTCATTAACACCTCCCGCGGTGGGCTGATCGATGAAGACGCCCTGGTCACGGCCCTGACCAGCGGCGACCTCGCCGGCGCGGCCCTTGATGTGCTCGAAGCCGAGAGCATCGACATGAAGGACCCGCTGTCCCACAACAGGGTGCCGCTGCACGAAGTGCCCAATCTGCTTATCACCCCGCACATCGCCGGCCAGACCCAGGAAGCATTCCAGGAAGCCGGCACCCGCTCCTGGTCAGAAGTACAGGCCGTCATGGCGGGCGAATCCCCTGCCTTCCCGGTCAACGCCACTGACCTGCACACGATCCCCGCCTGATCCGGCCCACCACACTCCAAGGAACCACACGTGTACATCAACGCCTCCGCCGAAAACATCACCGTCTACCCCGAATGGCCCCGCCCCGAACAGGAGCTCGTCCAGTCCCTGACCGCCTACCCCCCGGCGTTGATCGGTGACGTACGCAAACGCCTGGACATGATGTCAGCGGACATCCGGTGCCTGACCCCCGGCGCCCGATTGGCTGGCACCGCCCTCCCCATTCAGATCTGGGAAGGCGACAACCTCGCCATCCACCGCGGCCTCGACGAAGCCAAACCCGGGGACGTCCTGGTCATCTCCGGGAACGGCGTCACCAACCGGTCCGTTTTCGGCGGCATCCTCGCCGAAATCTGCCTCCACAAAGGCGTCACCGGCGTGATCGTTGACGGGGCTGTCCGTGACATCGAAGAGATGAACGAGATGGGCCTTGCTGTCTTCGCCCGCGCCGTCGTTCCCGCCGGGCCCTCCAAAAACGGTCCCGGGTACGTTGGCAAACCGGTCGCCTGCGGCAACGTCGTCTGCAACCCAGGTGATGTCGTCATCGGAGACCAGGACGGCATAGTGGTCATCCCGCAATCAGAACTTAACGAAACTCTTCAGGCCCTTCCCGCCCAAGAAAACCTCGAACGCCAGATCCGCGACCGGATCAAAGAAGCCGTCGCCTCCTAGAGGCCACCTCGGCTCCCTCCCCGCCCACAAGAGTGGCAGCGGCCCCGTATATGGGCCGCTGCCACTCTTATAGACCAGAACCTGAAAGCCCATGACACTGAACCGAGCAACACCGCGTAAACACGGTGAGTGGAGCCTGCTGATCAACGCTCTGGTGGAAATTCGCCAAAACGGCCGGATAGTCAGAACCGGGTTCGTCGAAGACGTCATGCCCGACTCCTCCATACTCTGGCTCGCGGCCGACCGCAACAACCCCCGCCAAATGTTCGAAGCGTGCCAAGGCCACCAGGTCTGGGTAACGCCCCAAGCACTCTCCGGCGAACTCAGTTACCGGATGACAACCACACAGATCTTCCGCAAAAACCCGACGATCTGCACATAAGCCGGGTCCGGTACGACCGCTGACTCGGGTTTTCTACCGGGTGCTGCGGCCTTGTGCGGCGGAGGTGATGAGGTCGCTCTTGGTCAGCGGCGCGCCCGTACGCAGTGCCGGGGCCCAGGTTGCGGTGTCGGTGACGGCGGCCCAGTTTGAATGCAGCAATGCCATGAGGGTCTCGTGGACTTGGCGTGCCGGCGCGGTGCCGGCGTCGTTGGTGAGGTCGATTGCTCCGGTCGCGTCGGAGAGGACTTCGACGGAGAAACCGAGGGGCTCGGCGGCCGCGGCGGAGGCGATCACACAGTTGTTTGTCATGAAGCCAACGAGCGTGATCGTGTCGATGCCCTGTTCACGCAGCCAGGCTTCGAGGTCGGTGCCAGCGAAGATGCTGGAGAACTGTTTGCTAATGCGCTTAGTTGCCGCGTCCTCACGGGCAGCGACTTCGGGGTGGTTCTGCCAGGTCGCCGACCCGGACCCGAACACCGGGGCTTCTGCCGGAAGTTCGTGCTGGACGAGCACGACGGGAGTTCCGGCCTGCTCCGCGGCGTTGATCGCGGCCTGGATGTTGGTGATTGATTGGTCACGGGCGGGGTACTGGATTGGAAGCAGTCCGTCGAAGTATTCCTGTTGGGCGTCGATGACGATGAGGGCTCGGTTGGGGGCGGTCATGGGTTCTCCTTCTAGGGGTGGGTTGTGGACGTCGAAGTGTCGAAATGTGTTTATTGCGCGGTGGCCGGTAGCGGTTCGTTCAGGTGCGGGAGTTTGTAGTGATCGGCGATGAGGGTGATCCCGCGCTGGTCGAGGGCTGCTGAGTGGCCGCCGACCACGAGCATCACTTCATCGACGCCGGTGCGCTCGTGCAGGGCTTCGAGACGGTCGGCGACAGCAGCGGCAGTGCCGTGGAAACTGTGTCCGATGTAAGCGTCCAGGATTTGCCGCTCCTGGATCGTGGCAGGGTACGCCTCGACCTCGTCCGGGGGCAGGAGCAGGTAGCCCTCGCTCCTGAACATGCGCAGCATCGCCATGGCTGATGTTGCCGCCTGCCGTTTTGCCTCCGCCGGGTCATCGCTGATCGCCGCGGGGACGCTGACGAGGGTGTGGGGCTCGGCAAGTATGTCGGAGGGCCGGAAGCTCTCACGGTAGAGACGCATGGCCGTGTCGACGTCGGCGTCGCCGAACTGCAATGCGAATGCATACGGCCGGCCGAGCTGCCCAGCCAGCTGAGCTGAGTACGGAGAGGAACCCAGCACCCATACCTCCGGCGCAGTCAATGACGCAGGCACCCGGTTTTCCTTTGCCTGCCAAGGGCCGGGAACTGCGTGAACGTGCCGGTATGGGTGCCCGGGAGGGAAGACGTCGCCCAGGAAGCCGAGCAGCTCGAGCACCTGTTGCGGGAATCCGTCGTTGGCTTCCGCGCCTCGCCGGAGCGCGGCAGCGGTCGCCCCGTCCGTGCCCGGTGCCCGGCCCAGCCCAAGATCGATCCGGCCTGGGGCGAGAGCCTCCAGCATCCCGAATTGCTCGGCAATCAGCAGCGGGGCGTGGTTGGGCAGCATCACCCCTCCAGCGCCGAGGCGGAGGTTCCTCGTCTCGGCGATGAGGCGGGCGATCATCAACGGTGGTGAAGACACCGATGTCGCACCCATCCCATGATGCTCAGACATCCAGAACCGGTGATAACCCCGCTGGTCCGCCGCTCGTGCCAGCGAGATCGTGCCCTCGAGCCCCTCCCCCGCGGTCATCCCGACACCAGTGCCGCCTGCGGACAGCACCGACAGTGTGAACGGGGACGTGCCGGATGGTCGTCCGAACTGCATAAAAACTCCTCATGGAAACAATTGCTCTTTACCGTGATGAAGCGTAGCAGGGCTATCACGGTTAATAGACCTGATAACATGAGAAGCATGTCAGATGCTTCACTAACTGCAGTCCCGGGCGCCGAGGAGCATCCCAGCCTTGCGTTGGTCAACAGCGCAAGTGAACTGCCCGGGGGCAGACGCTACGACGAATTGGACGGTCCTGATGACGCCGCGGCTTGGCTGATGGCGCACGATCTCATCGGACCGGAGACGGTGCTGCAGGAGCACTGCCGGGGCAGGCTCGCAGCCCTGCGTGCGGATTTGCGCGATCTCTTCACCGCGCACACCACGGGGGACGTCCCCCCGACAGCGGCCGTGCAAGCTCTAAATCGTGCGCTGACTGCTGCACCCGGGGCGCTCCTGCTTCAGTTCGACCCGACGGCTGGCTTCACCCGCAGCGCCAAGCATCCCGTGACACAGGTCATCGAGCACGTCATGGCCGTCATCGCCGACGACGCTGCCTCGCTGCTGAGCGGCGACCAGGCATCGGTGCTCGCGTCCTGTGAAGCGGACGGGTGCCAGCGATTCTTCCTCCGCACCCACGCGCGAAGGCAATGGTGCTCAACCCGCTGCGGGGACCGGGTCCGCGCCGCACGCGCGTACGCGCGCAAACGCGCGCTACACAGCGCATGAAATGATGTGTTGCCGGATCCCCCTTCGGTCCGCTGGGCCAAGCACGCACAGCTGCAAGGTAGCCTGTGAGCGGAATCCGGCCCACGCATCCTCGTATCCAGCCACTTGATTAGCTCCGGCTCCAATGGCGGGCATGCCGCCCTGATCGGGCGGCATGCCCAAGCTTCGTCTCTGCAGCTAGTGGCTCGGTTGGTCAACCCTAGCGGCACTGGGCTTGCCATGTGCTTGTGCCGTCGGTTTGGAGGGCAGTGTGGCGGCGGCCAGTATTCCGGCAGCTATGAGCAGGCCGGCGGCGACGGTGAGCGCACTGCCGTACCCGGCGACAAGTTGACCGCTTCCGGAGAGGTCCGCATGGCCCCCGCTGCCAGTGACGGTTGCGGCGATCCCGGCCAGAACGGCCAAACCGAGCGCGACGCCGATCTGTTGGGCGGAGTTCAGCAGGGCGGATGCAATCCCGGCCTCCTTTGATTCAGTGTGGTAGACCGCGGCCTGGGTCAGGGCGATGACGCCGAGTCCGAACCCGAGGGCGAGGACGAACATGGCCGGTGCCAGGTGCAGCCAGTAGTTCGTGTCGATCTGAATGAAGGAGAACCAAAAAGCGGCCAGTGCGCTGAGCAGCGCGCCGGCGGCGGCGACGAAGCGTGGAGCGGCCCGGTTGAGCAGTTTGGGGGCAGCGCCTGCGCCGACCACGAGCCCGGCCGCGAATGGTAGCCAGCCGGCGCCGGTCTGCAGGGGACTGTACTGCTGGACCTGCTGAAGATAGAGAGTGATGACGTAAAAGGTGCCCATGGGTCCGATGGCGAGCAGCAGCATGGACCCGTAGGCTCCGGCGCGGCTGCGGTCCCGGAACAGGCTCAGGGGGACCAGCGGAGTGCGGCTGCGGGCTTGTGTGGTGATGAACGCCGCGAGCAGCACGGCAGCGGCGCCGATGAGTCCGAGCCCGATCGGGTCTGTGAAGCCACCCTCACCAAAGCGGGTGATGGCGTACACCAGGGAGACCATGCCGCCGGTTCCCAGCACCGCGCCTCGGACATCGAGGCTACCGGGGTGGCGGTCTGCTTCGGGGAGGTTTCGGCTGCCAAAGAGGACGAGGATCCCAATGGGGATGTTGATGAAGAAAACCCACCGCCAGCCGAGCGTGCCGGTCAGGACCCCGCCGAGGAGCAGCCCAACTACGATTCCCAGGCCGGACATCGCACCGTACAGTGACAGCGCCGCGTCACGGGTCTTGTGCTCTGAAAAGGTGGTGGCGATCAGTGCCAACGCGTTTGGGGCCACCAGCGCCGCTCCCAGCCCTTGAACGGCGCGGGCGGCAATGAGTATTTCGCTGCTGATACCGATTCCACCGGCCAGCGATGCGAGCACGAAGATGGTCAGGCCTGCCCGCAGGACCCGTCGACGACCATAAAGGTCACCGATCCGCCCGCCCAGCAACAGCAAGGCGCCGAAAGCAAGGATGTATGCATTCACGATCCACGTCAGATGCACGGGACCTACCCCGAGTTCCTGCTGAATGCTCGGCAATGCAATATTCACGATCGAGTCGTCGAGCACCAGCATCAGCTGCGCCGTCGCAATCACCAGCAGCGGTATCAAACCGCGGCGCTGTCCTGCCTTTTCTGTCACAACATCTCCTAAAAATTTTGCGGGTGCAGCAGGGCCCCAAAGTCACGAAAGCTGGCTCGCACGTCCGTTGGGGCATGACCGACTGGTTATGTTCGCGGACAGGCTCCCGTACGCCGAAAGCAAGGATCACGCTTCCCGCTTCTGCCGGTTTATCCCGGCTGATCGCCGGGCCGGTCGGATGACCGGGTTACAAGTTCAGTTGTTGCTGGCGGTGTAGCCGGCGGAGGTGACAGCCTCACGGACATCGGCGCCGGCGGCTGCCGCTCACATGCACACGGGACCGGCCGCCGGAAACGAGTTCAACGGAAGCAGATTCCACACCATCAAGGGCTCTGACGGCGTCCTCTACAGTCCGAACACAATGCCCGCAGGTCAGGCCTTCAACGGTGAACTCAACTGCACCAGTGTCGGTGACCGAATTGGATGGCTCGGATGAGCAGCAGCTGCAGCCTGCAGCCGCCTGGGCAAGGGGGAGTTGGTAGCGGTTTCGAGATTTGGACATGCCAGTTTCCATTCCTTGACGAAGCATCAATGGGGCGCTGGGGATGACGGCTGTGAAGGCGGATGCAAAGCACCGGCCGGGACATACCAAGTCACTGACAATAAATCTAACATACCCCCAGGGGGTATATTAGGCAAAAGTTCGTGCGGCGGTAGTTCGCGGACGCAGCTCCTCTGCTCTCATGTCCCTAGCGAAACGAAGCCTGGCAGCAGGGCAGGGGTCCCCTGCAGGCCCTCCTGAGTCGCGGGCATCCTCGCAACTACGCGTTGCACTCATTGTTCCGATTTAGGCAGCCGGCGCCGGGTGCGCGACAGTACCAAGCAGTTATTCGCGGGCTTTGCAGCAAGGTGAGCTACACCCCAAACTGACCCAGCCTCGTTGAACGCCATTTCACTGGTTGACAGGAGACAACAGGACTCATTTCCGGCTCCTGCCCCGCGAAGTAAGTCATCCTCAGGTTCGCGAAGACGGTCAGGAACAGCGGGGCCAGGGCGAGGAAACGATCGGTAAACCTTCAAGGTCCACCGATCTGCGTTGGCTTTACGGCAGGGGCGAGTTGCCGTGCCCGCCGATTGAGCTCGTCCCTAGCTTGGCTCCGGTGTCGATGATTGCCAGCA
This sequence comes from Arthrobacter sp. V1I9, assembly GCF_030817075.1. Taxonomy (NCBI): domain Bacteria; kingdom Bacillati; phylum Actinomycetota; class Actinomycetes; order Micrococcales; family Micrococcaceae; genus Arthrobacter; species Arthrobacter sp. V1I9. The sequence goes on along the minus strand of NZ_JAUSYU010000001.1, from coordinate 332,551 downwards.
TCGGTTCGCTCAGTCGCGCGCCCTGCACTCGGATTTGAGCGAAGCCGTTCTCGATTTCCTGGATGTCGGCGGCGGTCAGCTGGACTTGAAGCGAGTCCATGTTTTGCTCCATGTGGTCCTGGGTGGTCGGCCCTGGGATGGGCACGATAAACGGCTTGCGTTCCAGCAGCCAGGCAAGCGCGATCTGGCCAGGAGCTGCTTGATGACGGGCCCCGACCTGCTGCAGCAGTTCGACGACGGGCCAGTTTTTCCGGCGGGCCTCAGGGGTGAAGCGGGGCAGACCAGCCCTGAGGTCTGCGGTGCCGTGGACCATCATTGGGGTGACGGTGCCGGTCAGGTAACCCATTCCGAGTGGGCTCCAGGGCACGAACCCGATGCCGAGTTCTTCGCAGGCCGCGAGGGCTTCGAGTTCCGGGTCGCGGGTCCAGACGGAGTATTCGTTCTGCACTGCAGTGACCGGCTGCACTTTGTGGGCACGCCGGATGGTCGCGCCGCCTGCGGCGGACAGGCCGAAGTGGCGGATTTTGCCCTCGCGGATCAGATCCTGCACCGCTCCGGCCACCTCCTCGATGGGTACTGTGGGATCGACCCGGTGCTGATACTGGAGATCGATGTAGTCAGTCTTCAGCCGGCGGAGCTGTTCTTCGGTTACCCGCTTAATGTTCTCCGGGCGGCTGTTGAGTCCCTGAACTTCGCCCCTCTTGGTGATGTCGAACCCGAACTTGGTGGCGATGACCACCTCATCGCGCACCGGTTTCAGGGCCTTGCCGACGATCTCCTCGCCCAGGAACGGCCCGTAGACTTCGGCGATATCGAAGAACGTGACGCCACGATCGTAGGCGGCACGGATGATCCGGATTGCCTCCTCAAAGTCCGTCGGTGGGCCATACATCCCGGCGAAGTTCTGGCAGCCCATCCCCAGGGCGGAGACTTCCAGTGAGCCGAGCATGCGGCGGTCCGTACGCAACGGCGCTGAGCCCGTCCCGGAATTTTTTGTGCCCGTCTGTGCTTGGGCGGGAAGCGGCAGCAAAGAGGCTGCGGCTACTCCAAGGCCTGCGCCCAGCAGGCTACGGCGATTCATTGTCATGGTTCGTGTGTCCTTTCGAGAAAAATGCTGTTTTGGCTTCGGTTCAGCCCTGTTCGGTGGGCATGATCCAGAGCTCACCGATGGCGGTGTGCCAGGGGCGGGTGACCATGTAGGCGACGCCGTCGGCGATGTCCTGTGGCTCCAGGACCTGGAACCCGCCGAAATTGGCCTCGATGTCGGCGCGTACTTCGTCGCTGTTGTGGGAGTCGAGCTCGGTGGCGACCTTGCCCGGTTCGAGGACACCGACGCGGACGTGCGCCTGGGCCAGTTCTTGGCGGAGGGCTTCGCTGAACCCGTTGACCCCAAATTTGGTCATGTTGTAGACGCCCATGATGGGGAAAGCTGTGCGCCCTGCGATGGAGGAGATGTTGACGATGTCGGCGACCTGGCGGAGGTCCTCGCCGGCTGCTTTCTGCAGATAGGGCAGGGCCGCCTTCGTCATGTACAGCAGCCCTTGCTGGTTGATCGCGATCATTCGTTCGAAGTCATCGATGCCGGCTTCGGTGAAAGGCCCGAGGATCATCAGCCCGGCGTTGTTCACCAGGATGTCCAGCCGGCCGAATGCCTCGATGGTCTTGGTGACGGCGGCTTCTGCCTGAACACGGTTGGAGATGTCGGTTGGTACGGCCAGCGCTGTTCCGCCGGTTTTCTCAATTTCTGCAACGAGCTCATCCTGGCGGTCCTGACGGCGGGCGACAAGAGCGACGGAAGCTCCCTGGGCGGCGAGCTCAAGGGCGGTGGCGTGGCCGATGCCGCTGCTGGCACCGGTAACGATCGCGACGGTTCCGGTAAGTACGGAAGTCATAGCAGTGTCCTTTTCATATGGGGCCAATACGGGCTTGGCACTGATTCAGAAGAATTCGCAGGGTCTGGCGCTGAGGTCCTATTGGAGGAAGCGCTGTTGGGCGGGCACGGCGGTGCCCGCCCGTTGGCAGGAACAGTGCTGTCCGCCACGGTCCGAAGGGGTGTTAAGGGGCGTCTGTCGTTCCGTTTTGTAGGCTTTAGGCCACGCTCCGGTGACCCGTGGTTGGAGCAGGCGCAGGGGTCACCGGACCGGACATTGTCTATTCGTCGTCGTGGGCGAGTGATGAGGACAGTTCGCGGTAGGCGCTGGCCTGTTCGAGGAGCAGTTTTGCTTTGTCTTCTGCGGTCTGGACGGCGTCGGCGCCGGCGAGGAAACGCAGCGGCGGCTGTTCCTGGGCGGCGATCGTGATGAGGGCGGCGGCGAGTTTGGCCGGGTCCCCGCCCTGCTTGCCGTTCATGCCCTTCCAGGCCTCAATGGTGCCCTGGGTGCGCTGGTCGTAGTCCCCAATGGAGAGCTCGGGCCAGATCGTGGAGGCACCTTCGACGAGCAGTTCGGTGCGGAAGAAACCGGGGTTCACGATGGTGGTGTTGATGCCATAGGGCTCCAGGTCGTACCGGAGGGATTCCATCCAGCCCTCGGTCGCGAACTTCGAGGCGCAGTATGCAGCGACGAACTCCTGGCCGGTGAGCCCGGCGGTGGAGCTGAAGGTGATGATGTGGCCGCTGCGCTGGGCGCGCATGACCGGCAGCACAGCACGCGTCACGTTAAGGGGGCCGAAGAAGTTCGTTTCCATCTGCTGGCGGAACTGGTCCGGGCTGATGACTTCGAAGAACCCGGCGTAGAAGTTCCCGGCGTTGTTGACGAGCCTGTCGATACGGCCGAACCGCTTTACGGCCGCTTCAACTGCGGTCTTGGCAGCGATTTCGTCGGTGATGTCCAGGGATGCGGCGAGCAGGTTCTCGTGCTCCCCGAGAGCTTCGGTGACGCGGTGTGCTTCCCGGGCGGTGCCGACGACGGCATGACCCGCGTTCAGGGCAGCACGGGCGATGTCGATGCCCATTCCGCGGGCGGCGCCGGTGATGAACCAAACTTCCTGAGCAGTCATGGTGTTTCCTTTTCGTGTAGGTGACTGTCTTCAGTCAATATCGGCTGCAACGGGCGTAGGGAGTCCTCGCTGATCGGGTTAATGCTGGTGACCCCCTAACACCGGGTTTTGGGCGTAGCGTCAAAGGATGGACAGCGCCAACGAGATCCGTGAATTCCTGATGACCCGGCGGGCCAGGATCACCCCGGAACAAGCGGGCCTGCCCGTCTTCGGCTACCGCCAACGCCGCGTCAATGGCCTGCGACGGGAAGAGGTCGCCCTGCTGGCGGGAATGAGTACCGAGTACTACATCCGGCTTGAGCGCGGCAACGCCAAAGGCGTCTCCGAATCGGTCCTGGAGGGCATCAGCCAGGCCTTGAAGCTTGACGACGCCGAACGGGCCCACCTCTACGACCTGGTCCGCGCCGCCAACGAAGGAACACACACGGCACGCCGGCGCAGCCCCGCCCGGGCGCCACAGGTGCGACCCGGCGTGCAAAGAATGATCGACGCGATAACCGCCCTGCCCACCATCGTGCAGAGCGAACGGCTGGACCTCGTCGCCTCGAACCAGCTCGGAAGGGCGTTCTACTCAGAGATGTATGTCCAGCCGCAAAGACCAGCGAACTTCGGGCGGTTCATCTTCCTCGACCCCCGCTCCAGGGACTTCTATCGGGACTGGGACGACACTGCCCGGCAAACCGTAGCGCTCCTGCGCAGCGCCGCAGGCCGGGCACCCTACGACCGGAACCTCAGCGACCTCATCGGAGAACTGGCCACCCGCAGCGACGACTTCCGCGCACTCTGGGCCGCCCACGACGTACGGCTCCACCACTCCGCATCAAAACAAGTTCACCACCCCATCGTCGGAGACCTGGACCTGACCTTCGAACGACTGGAAATCGCCACCGACAAAGGCCTGTCCATCATCGCCTACACTGCCGAACCGGGCTCCACCTCGCACGACAGCCTCCAACTCCTCGCCCACTGGGCCGCAACCAACAACCCAATAACCCAGCACCAGAAGCCCGAGACGCGCTCAACAACCGCACCCGCCGACAACACCGAACGAAGCTGAACGAACGTAGGTGCGACCAATGCCAGTCCTCTTCCGGGGTCGCCAGCGGAACGAAGGGGGCGGACTCCCCAGGCAAACCTCTTTACTGGTACAGAAAAATAGTCGACGTTGAACTATTCGTGCCTCTGCACAACCGTGGACTTCTCAGGTCGGAGAACGGATCCACTGCACAACGTTGTCAGGTTACGGAACACCCAAACCTGACGGATAGGGCCTGGGATGCCCTTGCTTCTTTCCGTGGAGGCCCTTAGGACTCAACCTGACGGTATGAGGTTCGGCGCCCCGGTCGGATGCAGCGCTCTCCTGCTGGCGCGCCGTGCTTTGCCGCCGCCGCGGATGAAGGTTGACGGAAGGTCCATTATCGCCGTTACCGATACTGCAAATAGAAGTAGTTGCGGTATCTCCCGATCCAGTGGCGACCTTGACCGGAGCTGGCCGTACGCCCGAAAGTAGGCGTGATCTTGCGCTTGCTCGGTTTTGTATGCAGACTACGCGGGATCAACAATGTCCAGCGATTCGGTGGTTTCAGGGGCCCCGGGGAATTGAACCTGCTGGACATCAACAACGGGTGGCGTCGGCGGAAGCCTTGCCGAACGCATGCGGATAAGAGCGATGGCGGAAATAACGAACCAGGCGACATTCGTGACCACCGAGGGCCATGCCTCGTGAAAGGCCCCGTTGATGATGAAGGCGACCAACCACGCGGCGCGTTGCTGGTAGCTAGGGATCTTCGCGTCAGGTCACGTAGTTCCGGACCAGGTAGGGCCAGGGAAGGATCTCGGGACCGCATTCGCAGCCAACGCCCTAAAGGAACCGCACGATGCCTGCCGCGGGAGGACCTCACGTTTACCGGGGAACGGGACTTCCGGGGTTCGCGAATGACCACATCGGACGGGCATGCCGGCGTTGGTGCGGACAGGCTATGCGTCGAAATGGGTCCGGACCTTCGGGTCCTGTGACAGTGACGCGACCACTGATGCCGCGACTTCCCGAAGTTTGACGTTGCGGGTATTGGAAGCAATTTTCAGGATTCTCATGGCAGCATCCTGGCTGCAGCGGTTCTGCGCCATGATTGCCCCGGCGGCCAAGTCGATGACAGTACGTGATTCAAGTGTGGCTGTCAGATGGTTCTTGGCTTCGGCCAGCTGGCTGATCCGTACCGCGAGCCGGAGCGCCTTGGACGCGTGATACGCATAGGACTCGACTGTTTCGATGTCTTCCCCGCTGAATCCGTGGGAGCGGGTGGAGTACATGTTCAGGCCCGCTTCCGCTTCTCCCGCCAGGACCAGTGGTACCGACAGGCTTGAACCGACTTTTTCCACCAGTGCCGCTGCTGTGTAGTCGGGCCAGCGGTGTTCCCGGCGCATGTCGGGTATATGGATGACTGTTTCTTCACGGATGGCGGTCAGGCATGGCCCGTCGCCGGCGCGGTATTGGGTTTCGTCGAGCCTGACTGCGCCTTTTTCGCTGCTGGCCACCGTCACGGGTTTCTTTCGTTGCAACAAGGTGATGCTGCAGAACGCAACGGCAGGGTCCGAGAGTGTGAGAGCCGTGAAGTCAGCGAGTTCGTCCAGCATCACCTTTACGTCCCCGGTCTTCAGGACGAGGTCCTGCAGGTGGTCGACGAGCAGCTCTGGCTGCAATTGACGTGGTTCTTGGGCCATGACTGGCCTCATTCCTCTTTATGCCCAAACAACAACCCCTTGACAAGGGGGGACACTGGAGGACTTGCGAAGCCACACACGCGGCACTTCCTTGAGTATGCGCGCCCGAGCGTTGAATAGATAGTCCGCCCCTGTTGGCCATCATTTTCCACCGCACACCGCACACCGCCCGCGGTGAGGCAGACCCGGGAACGCTGGCATCACCACAAAGCGACTGAAGCGGTCCAAAAGACGGGCACCTAAGGGCGTCTGTCCTTCGCCGCCGTCCCTGCACAACCACCTGTCTGACAGGGAGCAGCCTGGGCGTATTGCAGGGAAAGTTCGGCAACGCGAAGTCGTTGCGAGGCCCTGAGGGACCGATGGACGAGGAAGGCATCTGGGACGGTCGGACCGCCTGTGATCGATAGGGGTCGCGTGTCGCCGGTCAGCGGGGAAGGAAGCGAAGGGGTGACGGGAGCCCCTCGACCCGGACGGGCAGCGTGTCGTCCCCCCGCAGCATGGCGCGGAGCAACCGCTGCTCCTCCCACCTGAGTGACACCAGCGCTTGGCTGCGCCGCAGCACTAGACCCCCGTTCGGGGCTCCGTACCGCTTCTGCAGATCCCCCAGCTCCTCGGCTCGCAGCAGCGCGACCGTGCTACCCTCAGCCGAGTCGATCAACCGGACCAGTGAGGAGGGGCCCGTCAAATCGGTCGCCACGACGCGCCGCTCGCTCTCGTCGAGGATTGTCTTCTGCGCCGCGCGGGTCACGACCAGCGGACGGGACGGCCCGTCCAGCAGTCTGGACAGCACGTCCGCCGCAGCGCCAGGGCGGCCCGTTCTCCGCGCCGCCGCTTGCATCCGCTGCAGGCGGCCCGGCTCGCGCAGCACCTCGTCGATCTTCCAGCCGATCGTCGCAGCGGTGTTACAGCGGACCGCCGCTCCCTGCTCGATCAGGTAGTCCCCGTTGCGAACCTCCTGTCCCGGGATGGGATTTACTAACACCATGGGCAGCCCTGCAGCCATGCACTCTGACGCCGACAACCCGCCCGGCTTGCCCACAAAGAGGTCGGCGCGGCGCAGCAACTGCGGCATCTCCGCCGTGAAGCCGAGCACGCGGTAGCGGTCGCCAGCGGGCGTCACCAGCTGCTCAATACGCTGGCGCAACGCGTTGTTGCGCCCGCACACGACCGTGGCCGTGAACGACGAGCGCATGTGCAGCGTTTGCCGCACGACCGAGACGGCATAGGTGCCGCCTGTCGCGCCTGCCGAGATCAGCAGCTTCGGGGGCTCGTTTGCATCGCGTGCGGGCGCGAGGTTCAGCTGTGTGGCGATCGGGATGCCCGTGGCCGCGACGCGGTCGGGAGGCACGCCGAACGCCATCAGCTCCACCTTCCCCTCTTCCCTGGCCAGGAAGAGCGCATGGAACGCGCCCGTAAGCCACAGGCCCTGGAAGTCGTAATCGGTCGTGACGACAGCGGTCCTCGCGTCTATCACGCCGCGAAGGAGCAGTAACGCCACCAGCTGGGCTGGCAGGAAGTGCGTGCATACGATCGCGGTCGGTCGGAACCGCTTGATCGCAGCGATGACCGGCAGGGCGTTTACCCGTGTCCAGGGGTCTATTGGGCCCCGGCGCCGGAACGGAGGGTCGCTGATGTCATAGCCCAACTCGACCAGCCACGGCGAGTTCTCGACCAGGACGAAGTAACCCTTTCCCAGCAGTGCGCGGTACAGCACGCTGCTCACCTGCAGCACGTCCAGCACCTGCACCTCGGCGACGTCGGCACGGGCGGCGGACGGCTGCTGCACCGCCGCGGCGGCGCTGTTGTGCCCGGATCCCACCCCTGCGGACAGGATAAGAACACGCTCTCCCGCAGCGGTGTCGGGGGCTCGTGCAGACGTCCTGTTCATGAAGAGAGACTAGACGACATGAACTGAAGTCAGGTTATGTCTGTCGGGCCGGACCATTATCGCCGGAGCGGTTCCGCTCCCGCCAGCGCCAGCCTAATGTTGTCTGGGTCCCGGTTGCCAGGAGGTGCGCTGACGGGTCTGTGCCCCGGCGGTGATCCCCAATATCCGGACTGTCAGGCTCTGGCAGGAAAGCTAAGGGCCGAGCCCTCTGTTCATAATGTCGGTAGGCTGCCATTGGCGGCTCCGTGGCCGGCATAGCCCTTAGTCCCTGGTGATGTAAGCGGATGTGCGCCACCTCAACGGCTATTGGGCGGTACGTGGAGTGCCTGGTGTGGTTACCGGTACCAGCCCACGGAGCGGTTGAAACTGGACACGAGGGCTCCTGTGCCTGGTGCGGTGCTCCCGAGCGCGGGAGAGTAGATGGCTGCGAACTCGGCGCCCTGTGCTTCGATTCGTGTCCTTGCCCAGGTTTTGGCGTCCTCGAGATCCTTTACGGGGATAGCTTCACGTGTGCGATTGCTGGCGCTGTGGTGGATGTCCAGCTGGTACCTTGCCGCTCGGGAAGATCTGGCTTGGCGTTCGTTACGCCTGCTGATCAGGACCCGGGCGGAGGCACGGAGAATGAAAGGCTCGCTCTGGACGCAGCCCCGGGACTGCTGCGCCAGCCGCAGGCCGGACACCACGCTCTCCGTGGTGTCTTGTTCGGTGACCCGGTAGGGGCGGTATTTTGCACCGCGGACGGTTTTTAGGTACTGCGTGAATTGATCGGCGCTGGACTGGCTGGAGTTCATGCACCCTCCCTGAGGGTAATCGCGGCGGATGCCGTTACGGCCAACACTAGACCCGTCCCCCTCTTTTGCGCCGGTGGTGCCCGAAAGGTTTTAGGCTGGCAAAAGCCCATGGCTCTGCCAACGATGGGCGGCGGAAGGGCAAGGACAAGTAATTCCCGCATGGAACAGGTCAGGCCCTCCCTCGGAGAACGGGTGCAGCAGTGTTCCTCAGTGGCAGGAGGTATACGCTTAGCCCAACTCGTGTAGGACTGCGATACCGCCGAACGCAGCTCTCGAGCGAGAGCGCCTTGGCCAATCGAAGGAAACATCGATGAAAGCGCTTGTCTATCACGGTCCCGGCAAAAAGGCATGGGAAGTTGTTCCCGATCCACGGATCCAGAAGCCGACCGACATCATCGTAAAGATCGACACAACCACCATTTGCGGCACGGACCTGCACATCCTCAAAGGTGATGTCCCCGCAGTCGAAAACGGCCGGATCCTCGGGCACGAGGGCGTCGGCACAATCACTGAGATTGGATCTGCGGTTACGGCTCTGGTGATCGGTGACCGCGTGATCCTTTCGTGCATCTCCGCCTGCGGGCATTGTGATTACTGCAAACAAGGAGTCTTCTCGCACTGTCTGGGAGACGAAGGGGCTTCCGGGATTGGTTGGATCCTCGGGCACCTTATTGACGGGACGCAGGCCGAGTTCGTCCGCGTCCCGTACGCAGAGACTTCCGTGCACAAAATCCCCAACGGCGTCAGCCCCCAAGAGGGAACCTTGCTCTCCGATATCCTCCCTACAGGCCACGAGATCGGTGTACGGAACGGGGCTGTCAAGCCCGGGGACGTCCTCGCGGTCGTCGGCGCCGGCCCGGTCGGGCTCGCCGCCATCACCACCGCCCGGCTGTACGGCCCCTCCCGGATCATCGCACTCGACATCGACCCCAACCGGGTCGAGCAGGCCAAACTTTTCGGAGCTACCGACAGCATCGTGTCAACAGATGCCGACTGGAAAGATCAGGTACTAGCCCTCACCGACGGCCTCGGCGTGGATGTTGCCATCGAAGCTGTGGGAATACCGGAGACCTTCACCATGGCCCTGGACATCGTCAGGCCCGCCGGTCACGTAGCCAACGCCGGCGTCCACGGCAAGGGGGTTAACCTCCCGCTGGACCGGCTCTGGATCTCGAACATCACCATCACCACCGGCCTGGTGAACACCAACACCACCGGCACACTGCTCAAGCTCGTCGCGCAAAAGAAGTTGCCCGTTGACCAGTTCGTCAGTCACACCTTCGACCTCAACGACATCGAAAAGGCATACGACACCTTTTCACGTGCCGCCGAAACCAAGGCGCTGAAAGTGATGCTCAACGCCTAAGCCCCACCGGCTCCTGTCCACAGTGGCTGAATGTGTTCACGACAGCGGATCACTCCTATGAAGGGACCAGTGTGACAGGCGAAAAAAAGACCGCCGTCCTCCAGGTGCAGACCGCAGTCCCGATCCTGGGGCTCTCCGCTGGTGACGTCGCCGCGCGCGTGAAAGCCGGTTCGACCAACCTTGTCCCCGATTTTTCCAGCCGGAGCCTCTGGGACATTTTCAGGGCCAATGTCCTGACTCTTTTCAATGGCATCGTTGCCGGGAGCTTTTTGTTGCTTCTCCTGCTCGGGCAGTGGCGTGATGCGCTGTTTGGTTTCGCTGCCGTCAGCAACGCCCTGATCGGTGTTGTCCAGGAATACCGGGCGAAGAAATCGCTCGACCGCCTTGCCGTCCTGAACTCCCCGCGGGCACGGGTGCTCCGGGGCGGTGTGGTGCAGGACATCGATGTCGAGGACGTTGTTCAAGACGATGTTCTGGTCCTCCGCGCCGGAGACCAGGTCGCCGCGGATGCGGTCGTGCTGGATGCAGAGGGACTTGAAATTGATGAGTCGCTGCTGACCGGGGAGTCAGACCCCGTGGGAAAAGGCGCAGGCACCGAAGTGCTGTCCGGTTCCAGTGTCGTCAGCGGCCAGGGCAGGGCAGCGGTTATCCGGGTGGGCGCAGAGTCCTTCGCAAGCCGCCTGACCGTGGAGGCCAAACGCTTCTCCTTGGTCCATTCCGAGATCCGTGCCGGCCTCAACAGGGTCCTGCGGTGGATCACCGTGGGACTATTGCCCATCATGGCCATCGTCATTAACGCCCAGATGCAGGGCCAGGGCGGATGGCAGAACGCCATCACCACCGGAAACTGGAGAGTCGGGGCCGTCGGCGCCGTCGCCAGCGTCATCGCTATGATTCCGTTGGGCCTGGTGCTGATGACAAGTGTCGCCTTCGCCGTGGGCGCCGTGCGGCTGGCACGTCAGAAAGTACTCATTCAGGAACTGGCTGCGGTGGAGGGGCTGGCCCGGGTCGATGTTTTATGCCTGGACAAGACCGGCACGCTCACTGTGGGCAAAATCATTTTCGACGCCTTCCACAACGTCGGCACCGTACCGCCGGCAGGGTGGAACCAGGTTCTTGGCTGGTTCGGAGCGGATCCGAACGCCAACGCCACCGCCCGGTGCCTCGCCGACGCATTTCCACACAGCGGTTCATTGCGTCCGCTCTCCTCCGTTCCATTTTCCTCTGCCAGAAAGTGGAGCGCAGTCACCTTCGCCACCGGCACTTTGGCAGAGGGGACATGGCTGCTCGGGGCACCCGAGATGGTCCTTGACCCGGAGACCGCCGGGGCCGGCCATGCCCTGGACCTCGCGGCCACACTTGCCACCACAGGTTTACGGACACTGGTTCTCGCGCACGCACCCGCCACGACCTGGGCTGGCAGCGAGGACCCGGTTCTTCCTGCCGCCCCCGTGCCCACCGCCCTGCTTACCTTTCGTGAAAAGGTTCGCCCCGACGCGGCGCAGACCCTGTCATATTTCAAGGATCAGGACGTCGGGCTGAGAATTATCTCCGGGGATGATCCCCGTACTGTCGCAGCGGTCGCGCGTGAAGTCGGTGTGCCCACCAACGGCGGATATGACGCCCGTCAGCTTCCCACCGACCCCGGTGAATTGGCTGAGGTGATGGAGCAGCACACCGTGTTCGGCCGGGTCACCCCTGCCCAGAAAAAGGACATGGTCCGGGCCCTGCAGGCGCGCGGGCACGTCGTGGCCATGACCGGGGATGGCGTCAACGATGCCCTTGCCCTGAAGGAAGCCGACATCGGCATCGCTATGGACTCAGCTGCGGCCGCAACAAAGGCGGTATCGCGGCTGGTGCTGCTGGACGGCCGATTCGACAGGCTCCCGGGAGTCGTAGCCGAAGGCCGGCAAGTGATTGCCAACATTGAACGCGTTTCCATGCTGTTCCTGACTAAGACCGCTTACGCAGTCATCTTGTCGATAACGTTCGGCGCTCTGCTGTGGGAGTTCCCGTTCCTGCCCCGTCAATTCTCGGCGACGGACGGCATCACCATAGGGATACCGGCATTCTTTCTGGCACTGATGCCGAACGCGCGCCGCTACGAGCCCGGCTTCCTGAAACGCTCGCTCTCCTTCGCTGTCCCCGCCGGGCTCATCACCGCCCTCGCCGTCCTGGCAATCAACACCTACTCCCGGCAGACCGGCTCGGACACCCCCGCCGCCCGGACCGGTTCAGTTCTCGTGCTGACACTGATTACCCTATGGGTACTGGTCGTTCTCTCGCGGCCGCTGAACAGCTGGCGGCTGGTCATTATCGGGGCCATGTACGCCGGCCTTATTCTCCTGCTGACCCTGCCCCTGCCCCAGGATTTCTTCGGTTTTGTGATGCTGGGGGAACATCACCTCACCGCATCTCTGGTAGCCGGTCTCCTCGGTGCCCTTGCCATCGAATTCCTGTTCCGGTTCCACCGCCGCGGCCTCCGTACCGGCTCCACTCCGGCTTAGGCCGCCAGCCGGTCCAGCTTCCGGCCGGCAGGAGTGCCTGTCGCAGTCGCGAGGTTCCGCCAGTGAAGGGCCACGGCAAGGATGATCAGCGGGACATGGATGGCCGGGAGGTTTTTGGCCAGCCAGGTTGGAAGGTAGATGTCAGTGACGGATCCTGTGGCGTCTCCTAGATGTATTACCCACGGAGGTTGGTGACACGGCTGGCGGGTGGTTGACCCTTCAGTGAGGTGTGGCCCCGGGTGTGATTGTAGTGGTGCAGCCAGGCCGGAAAAGCGGCAACACGCTCGGCCTCTGATGCGTAGGGCTTCGCGTAGGCCCATTCATCAAGCATGGTGCGGTTGAACCGCTCGACTTTCCCGTTGGTCTGGGGCCGGTAGGGGCGTGTGCGTTTGTGCTTGATGCCAACACCGAGAGCTTCGGCAAAGGCGTGGGAGCGGTAGCAGGAGCCGTTGTCGGTCAGGACCCGGATCACCGTGATCCCGGCGGCGTTGAACGCTGCGTTTGCCCGTTCCCAGAAGCCGGCGGCGGTCTCCTTCTTCTCGTCGGCGAGGATCTCGGTGTAGGCAAAGCGGGAGTGGTCATCGACCGCGTTATGCAGGTAGGCGTAGCCGGGCCTGCGGTTGGCAGTGGTGCCGGTCTTGTTCCGGTTCCCCGCGGCCCGGCCGGTCACGCGGTGTCCGCCGCCGTCAGGGATCCGGCCGAGTTTCTTGATGTCCACGTGGACCAGGTCCCCGGGGTTCTGGTGCTCGTAGCGGCGGATCACCCTGCTGGTGGCCCGATCCAGCCATGACAGCCGGGCAAGCCGGAACCGGGAGAGGACCCGGTGCACGGTGGAGGGGTGGATGCCAAGCAGGTAACCGATCCTCGCCGGCCCCCAGCGGCGGTTGACCCGCAGCGCGATGATCCGTCGTTCCCGCCGGACAGGAGTGCGGCGCGGAGACCGGGACGGACGGCTGGAGAGGTCCTCCATCCCCTCTTCGCCCAGCTCCCGGTAGCGGCTGGCCCAGCGCGCCGCGGTCGGGACGGAGACCTGAAAACGCTCTGCGGCCCGGCGTAACGACCAACCCTCCTCGACAATGCACTTTGCCAGCTCAATCCGTCCCCTGCGGGCCAGGAAAGCATTAGGGTGGGACATTGAAGACCTCCGTTTGTGGAATTGGACTCTAGACAAGCCCCACTCCACTCGGAGGTCTTCTTCATGTCACCGCACCACGCCGATCGTCACTAACCTCTGTGGTTAATACACCTAGATTGCGTGCCACCGCGGTCAACGGGCAGTGAAAAACCGTTGGCGGCGAAGACCAGTGTTTCCAGGGCCACGACGGCCGCTGCGAGTCCCGCCCTCCGATCCGAGCGTCTCCGGAGGCCGGCGTACAGGACGTAGAGCATGCAGGCCTCGATTGTGAACCACGCCAGGGTGTGAAACACCTTTACTGCCTTGAGCAGCATGCTCCGTTCCTCCATACCTTTCATGACCGGACCCGGCCTCAGTAATACGAGTCCCACATCAGCGCCATAGGAAGTGTGTGCACGACGGCGAAGAGGAGTGCGGCGCTTAGATACATCCACGGCCGGTATCGGGGGATGAAACGCATTGTTGACTGCAAAGCGATACCGACGAACAAGATGATTGAGGTCCACGCCAATGCCGTGAAGCCGATGAGGCTGGTACTCCAGGTACTCGTTGGTGCCCAGACGACTGCCGCCCAGGCTGCGGTGTATGCGCCCAGGCCCACCAGGGAGACAGCAAACACGGGCCGGGAGGTAGGCGCCCGCAAGGAAAGGGGCATCAGCAATGGGGCACCCAGGACCGCGACCCGCAAAACAGTCTCGCTCAGTTCCAGCCAGACCGGGATTACCGGAGCCACGCTGGTGGGGGCAAGGGGAGGCGGGAGATGGCCGGTGAGGGCAAGGTCCAGCACTAGGATCGGTACGATTAGCCAGAACCTGTTCCGCACCATCGCCGGCCAGTTCCAGCGCGGAGGCGCCTTTTCTCGGAATGGGCCTGTTTGTCGGACCAGCGGCGAACTCATCAGCGGTTTCCGCTGGGCAGTGGGGCCACGTTGTACTCGATCGAGTCGAGGATGAAACGCAGATAGGAGTAGTCTCCGGCGGGGGCGTGCCAGATCCCTTCGCCGCGTTCCATGATCCGGTGCGGGCCGTACTGTCGATAGTTACTGAGCGGGGTTGACCACGGCATCTTCGTGAACGACTTTCCGTCCACGGTCCTGGCCCCGCGCCCGTCCGCGGCGAAATCCACTAGTTCCCCGTGGTCATTGAACGATAAAGCCGCAGTAATGCTATGGCTTCGGTTGGTGAAGGTTGCGCTGACGGTGAGTGGATTGATTTCGCGCCACTGGATGCCGGGATCCGCCAGCGCCCCTGGTGCGAACACGCAAAGGTCATTGAACAACGTCACCGTCTCTGCCTCGTCCATTTCCGGGCCTTTAGCATCGACTACCGTCACCGCTGATGCGAGTTTCACCCGCATCGTTGCGGATGGTCCGATGAACCGATGGAACGCCTGGAACGGGATTCCGGCCCGAGAGGCGTCCATGAGGAACAGGCGTGATGGCCGGTCGTAAAAGTTGCTTTGCCGACCGGTAAAAGGCATCCAGGGCGCGGACGGACCGCTGCGGATCTGTCCGTGATAGCGGGCTGAGAAGTTCTGCACTTTCGGCAGGCCCACAGCGCCGCTGAGACGAACATAGCGTTGCACAACGTCAGGGATCCCGGCCAGGTCTGCCTCGGTAAGTGCCGGCGGCCGGACGTAACGGGCGCGGCCGTGCCTGACGTCCTGGTCGTATTGGGCGTGGAAGCTGTGGGGCCCGTCGGAGAGATAACCAAAAACGACGCCGACGAACAGGATCAGGTTGGCGATTGTCCCGTAGGCGGCGTCGGCCCAGGACGTAATGATCACCACCTGGGAGAGGACGATGCCCACCACAGCCGGCACCCACCATCTCTTGGGCTGCACGAAAATGCTCACCGAACCGGCCAGGAGAAGTGCCGCCGCAACTAACCACAGAACACCCAGCGGTAAGGATATCTGCTGCGACAGTTCCGGAACGGCGGCGAACCCCAGGCCCTTGGCGGCTCCCAGCAGATGGATAAGCCCGTGGGCGCCGAGGACGGCCGCAAAGGCGACTTTTACGGCAACGTTCTTATGCGGCCTGGTCCGATGATGAGCACGCGGGGGTTGTGGCACGGGCTGACTCCTAGCGTTCATTGTGCGCGGCGGCTACGGAATGTACCGAGACAAGGTGTTCGCCGGTGCGGTCAGCGGCGAAAGTAGACACGAAGCAAGCAGGGCGATCAAGACACCGAGAGGTTGCAACCAGTGCGTCAGGCTGATGCTTTGAGCCTACTCCCCCCTGTCCATAGCCGGCAGGAGGATTACCGGGGCAGGCCACTAGGCACAGCTGCCGTTTCCCGCCCGAGGTGTGTACGACAACGGACGCATGCGGGGCTAAGGGCCGTATGCTGTGAAGACCGGACTCAGACACCTCAAGGGCCCGCCAGCTCCCTGCCTAGCACGCACGGGTTGCCCCGTACGGGCTGCAACTCACTCCCTTTCGGGTTGCCGCTTCCACTCAAGGGTCGGCCGCTGCCGGCAAAGGCCCAGCAAACCTCCCGCCTTCGTCTTCGCCGTCAGCGACAACTCGTGCATCATCTGGTCCGCATTCCTGCCCCTGCCAATGCTCTCGGAGGGCCGGCTTCACACCGAACCAAGGATGCAGGGCGGCCGCAGTTCCCCCAGGGAAGAAGCTCATCATGACCAACCAAGCCATCCCGCGCAGCATTACCAGGGTCTGGGCCGATCGCCGTATCGGTACGGCCGCCGTGCTGGCCACGACTGGCGGGTGGGGGGGCTCCTCGCGGGGTGGTGGATTCCCCGCGGCCCCCTGACCACTGCCGAAGCCCTCAGCACCATGGGCATAGGCCTGGCAGTGGGCGTCGTCGCAGGGTTCGTCCTTCGATCGCGTTGGGCCATGCTTGCAGCTCCGACAGTGGCCGCGGCGGTCTATGAACTTGCCCGGCTTGGAACCGACGGGCCCACCGTTGACGGAATTCATACAAGCCCCTACGGCATCTTCGCGCTGGTTGTGGGACGAGTCTTCCACACGCTCATCGGCCTGACTCCGATGGTTCTCGGCGCAGCGATGGGAGCCGGAACGGCACGAAGGCTCTCAGCACCAGAACGTGCAAGCGCCGGACTATACATTCGCCGCGGCGTCGCCGGGCTCACGGCGGTGGCGCTCATTGCGCTGGCCGCGTTGATTGCCCGCCCGCCCACTACCGCGCCCTTGCTCGCCGCCGACGCCAGGCCGGTTGTCGGCAGTATCAATGAATTGACCACGGTGGAAGCCGGAGGGAAGAACCTGGGCCTGATGCTGCGTGGGATGAGTACCGAAAAGCCCGTCTTGCTGTTCCTTGCAGGTGGACCGGGCGGCTCCGAACGCGGCGCCATGCGCAACCACCTCCCGGAATTGGAAGAGTCCTTTGTCGTCGCCATTGTGGACCAACGGGGCACCGGCACCTCCTACCCGGAACTCGACCCCGCCACCTCGCTCACCCTGGCCGGTTCCGTCGCGGACACCATTGCCGTCACCAACTACCTGCGTGACCGCTTCCACCAGGACCGGATCTATCTGATGGGCCAGTCAGGCGGGACCATCCCGGGAATCCTCGCCATCCAGGAAGCCCCAATGCTCTACCATGCCTTCATCGGCACCGGGCAGATGGTCAGTCCCTTGGAAACAGACCGAATTTTTTACCAGGACACGCTCGCCTGGGCTGGCAGGACCGGCGACACCGCGCTGGTCCAGAAGCTGAATCAGATCGGCCAGCCACCCTACGAGAACATGCTCGACTACGAAACCGCGCTGTCCCACGAACCGCAGGTATACCCGTACGACCGCTCTGCCAACTCAGAGGGAGTAGGCGGGTTCTCGGAGAACTTCCTCGTCCCCGAGTACACCCTCACAGACCAGGTCCACCTGCTCGGCGCGTTCATGGACACCTTTGCCGTGATGTACCCGCAGTTCCAGGACATCGACTTCCGGGTGACCGCGACCAGACTTGAAGTGCCCGTATATTTTGCACAGGGGGCCCACGAAGCGCCCGGCCGCTCCGGACCATTTCAGCAATGGTTTGCGATGCTTGACGCACCAAGCAAGGACGTCACGGTGCTGGCCACCTCGGGGCACCGGCCGCTCTTTGAACAACCCGCCGAATTCGTCGAATACATGACCAACACCGTGCTGCCACAAACTCCACGCTCCTGAGGGAAGCAGGCTGCGTCTGCTTACTCCCCGGAGGTGACTCAGCACTGGGCTCTGGGCTGCGGTCACGAACTTTTATTGGGACGTGCTGTTTACGGCTCGTCCTGGATGTCCTGCCCGGTGGTGTTGCGCCGGGAAATGAGAACTGGACCGTTGGCGTGGTGCAGGACCGCATGGGCCGTCGAACCGATAGTGCCTTTGATGAGCCCGTAGCCCTTGGTCCCCACGACGGTGAGGCGTGCACCTTCGGACGCAGTCAGGACGGCCCGAGCGACGGAGGTATCGGTGAACAGCCGGCTTTCGACGGTAATTCCCGGCGCCAGCTCACGGGCAGTACCGACCGCTGAGTCCAGAAGCGACTGCGCTGAAGGGTGAACGTCGACCGGGTCCCGAAGCAATCTGTAGCCAGCGGGGACGTGCTGGACGTGAACAATCACCAGCGTCGCTCCCGTCGCGGCGGCCACGGTGCAGGCATCCTCGAGTGCAGCCGTAGCACCTGAATGGTCGATAGCGACGACGACCGGCCCGTCAGGGTTTTCGTCGGATCTGATCACGGCAACTGGACATGCAGCGGTGGCTGCCATGTCCAGACTTACGGACCCGACCAACAGGCCGAGAAAACCGCCGATGCCGCGGCTTCCAACGACCAACAGTTCCTCGCCGACGGAAACTTTGGGCAGTTGTTCCCTGGGCCAACCGATCAGAAGGCTCGTTCTGACTTCCACCCCCGGCGCGGCCTGCTCTGCATGTGCCACACCCTCTTCGACTGTGACTTCAGCGGACCGGGCCAGTCCACTGCCCTCGACGCCGGGAACCGGGCCGAGGTCGTCAGTCAGCTCAGGCCACACCGAGCAATGCACCAGATGCAAGGGACGGCTGCGCAGGGCCGCCTGAACCGCCGCCCACCGGACCGCCTGTGCTGCCTGGGCCGATCCGTCATAGCCGACCACGACGCTCTTGGACTCCTGCACGGTATCTCCCTTGTCCGGTCTTCACACTCGGTGACTGAACCGCTGGCGTGTCCTCAAAGAGTACTGTGCGTCACTCAGAGCAGAGCTGCCAACCGCACGCCGCGCCCGAAACGGTTAAACTACCCGGCCTTCGCAGCCAGGAAGCCTGACGGCTCCTCCACTCAGGCCCTTCTCGGTATCCATCGTTTTCGAGAACCAGTCCATTGCCTATGCACGAGGGGATAGGACCAGTGGCTTGTGGCCGCCTCGCGAATCCAAATGCCTACAGCTGGGTGCCATCCCCGATGCTGGCGCCGGGCGAGGTGCCAGGCCGGAGAGCAGGAGCACTCGTAGGCTAATCAATGATGGTGCCGCTGTCGTGGCGGCGGTTTCGTGGTCCAGGTACGGGGTCCGGTTCGCTATTGAGCTGGTTAAGGCGCATGCTGCAATAGAGCCGCCCTAATGGTGACGCTGAAACGTCTCCGTTTGGTGGTGGTCTCGAGCAGCACCAGGCCACCTGAACGCCGGTCCGGGCTCCTTTGGAGCCGTCAAGCAGTCGGCGGTTCCGCTGGGCAGGCCGCCATGATGCTGCGTCCTCGAGAAGCCATGGCAATGAATGCAGCTCTAGTTACCGCCGTCAGCGCCACCCCGCACGCCACCAACGTCCCTCGCTGGATCTGCAGAAATGCTTCGCGGCCGCCGTTCCGGCGGTTGTAGCTCCCGGAACATCGATGAATAGTGGTCGGTCGGCTGGGCAGGTTCAAGTGGCACACCCCCGGGGTTTCACGCCGCCGGAGAAATCTAGAGCCGAGGTTAACGGGGGCTGAGGCCCCTCGCCATGCTGCACCGTACGCGTCGGGGGGAAGGAATAGCAGCAGAGATAGCCTTGCGCTTTACGTAAGGCATGAGCTGTAGCTTAGGCGGGCACGCCACACGTAGTTCTGCGGGGAGGCGCAGCTCGGCCTACTCTGGGGATGTGTGTACAGCACCGCTTAGCTGTGTCCACCACGTCAGCGGTGGTGTTACCTGAAAGCGTCTGCCGGTAATTGTGTCCGGGGTTATTCGGACGAAGTGGTCTTTTTGACCGGCCTGCCAGGGGAACAGGTGCAGGGACGCGGAATCAAGAATGTCCTCTGTCCGGGTCAGGGCGGCGGCTTTGCCTTTGACCACAACGCTCCAGGCCACACCGGAAGCGGCGTCGACACCGTCGGCCTCCAAAGCCACCGGGGTTTCACCCAGGGCGCCGCTAAGTTTAGATCCTTCGCCTGTCCGAAAGACGACGCTGCCGTGGTCCACAATGTAGTTCAGCGGGAAGATGTCGGGGTGGTCATCAATCCACACGGCTAGCCGGCCAACGGATACCTGCCGCAAGAGCTCCCAGCACTGCTGGGATTGAAGGTTCTCTACCGGCGAAGGCACCCCGGAAGCAGTGGGCTGGTTGGTCATGGACCTGAGCCTACGCGGGCAGAGTCACCCGCACCAGTGGGCTGCATCAGGTGCGCACTTGCAGGTACAGGCAGGGAACTACTCGAATGAGGCGCGGCGCTGATCATTGGTCCGGGTGTTCCATACGTCTGGTGCGTTGACTTTGAACCGCCGGCCAGTCAGGGCTTGCGGGGACAGCCGGACGTAGTGGGGTTTTGTTCCGGGCTCCCACGGTTCCAGGCCGAGGGTGTCAACGGCGGCTTGTTCGTCCGGGTCCTGAATCAGAGAGGTGGTACCCCTTACGATGACGCTCCACGCTTCCTGGGTTGCGAGTTCGTAACCGTCAATTTCAAAGGCAGCAGGCCCCTGTTTCGTGGATTCCCACAGCTTTGTCCCTGGGGCAGTCCGGAACACGAGGCTCCGGCGTTCGAGCACGAAATTCACCGGAAAAATTTCGGGGTGCCCGTTCACGACAAGGGCCAGCCGTCCAACAACGGACGAAGCCAACAGCTCCCAGCATTGATCGAAGGTGAGCTTGCTGTCATTGGGTAAACCGTTCATAAAGTACCTCGGGGTTCTGTGCACGACTTGGGCTGAATCAGGTGTTGCTCTTGGTTGTGAACGTCGAGTACTGGACAAATAAGCGTGTGCGACGCAAGTGGAACTTACCGAGCCGAGAAGCAGACGCCTCTGACCTGACACCTCACCTCGTTTCACCGACGTCTTCGTGCTCGGAAGAAATTGAGGCAAGGGGTGGCCACCACTCTGATGGCGAGCTGATAACAAATCGGCGGCCACTGACTTCTACCGGAGTCACCCGGACGAGGTTGTCTTTGACGCCCGGCTGCCACGGTGACAAGCCTGCCTCGACAGCTTCCTGAAGCTCTTCGCGTTCGGATACGACCTCAGCCTGTCCCTTGATCACAACACTCCAAGCGATCGTGCCGTAACGGTTCAGCCCGTCCGCTTCCAACACGATCACAGGTGATGCCAGCAGCGCATCCAGCTTGGTTCCCGGGCCCGTCCGGAAGATGATGGTCCCGTAGTTGGGCACGTAATTCACGGGAAAGATGTCCGGCCTGTCCCCGCTCAGCACAGCGACCCGGCAGACAGACACCGAGCGAAGGTACTTCCAGCAATCATGCACGCTGAGATTGTCAGTTATTGGTCCTGGCTCTGCAGTATCCATGGGCTGAGCCTACACACAGGACCATCTCTACAGTAGGGCCGTCCTACCGGGGTCACAGCGGCGGAAAGGGCGAAAAGCCCGTTCCAGGAACTTATACCGAAACTGGGACGACTCAGCCCGACCAACGACAGCGCTACTTCGCAGCGCTGCAGGCCGGGCACCCTATGACCGGGACCTCAGCGACCGTATCGGAGAACTCGCCTCCCGTAGTGACGACTTCCGCACGCTCTGGACACGACGTACGGCTCCACCCTCTCCGGATCAAAAACAAGTTCATCACCCGGTCGTTGGGGACCTGGACCTGACCTTCAGTTCCCCGCAGCGTTTGGAATTGGTTCAGGCACCGGCGTCGAGAAGTAAATCTGGTGGCCCACAACTACCCATTAGCAGGTGTGCTTAAATACTTCAGGCCGGCCCCGGCGCAAATGCGTCCTGGGGTCTAGTGTTGGGTGGGTCGGCATCCGCCGCGCAATTACCCTCAGGGAGGGTGCATGAACTCCAGGCAGTCCAGCTCCGAACAATTTATGCGTTACTTGAAGAGTCTCGGGGGTTCAGAAGCTGATGTCAGCGGATCCACTTACGTGCTCACTCCTGACGACACCGTGGAAAGCGTGGTCTCACGCCTGCGTATAGAACAGCAGGCAGACGGCGGTGATACCAAGGACCCATCGATTCTCCATGCCTCGGCGCAGGTAATGATCAGCAGGAGGGACGAGGGCGACCCGGGCCGCCATGCCGGGGCTTCCCAAGCAGGTGCTTACCAGTTGGACATCCGTCACAGCCCCGGTAGCACCACCCGGGAAAGCATCCCATCGAAGGACATAGAGGACGCCAAGGTTTGGGCGCGGGAACGGATCGAAGCCCAAGGTGCTCAATTTGGGGCCATCTTCTTTCCGGCAGGCGGGGGCGACGCCCCAGGGACAGGAGCCTTGGCTACGAGTTTCGACCGCTCCGTGGGCTGGTATCGGTAGCCGGGCCCTGCGTCCCTTGGGGTAGCGCCGATGTCGGCTAGGACCGCGCATGCCCCGAACCACTCTTTGCCGAATGGCACTAAAATGCATTTCCTTCGTATTTGGGGGAGGAAATGTCCACGTGTGCAGTGTTTGGCGGGCGCTGCGGGGCGCCTCCTGACGCCACCCCCAACAGGAGTAGGTCTGCCTGGAGCCTCAAAAGGCATCTGTTCAAAGCCGTTGGGTCCGCTCAGGGGGTGTTTCGTCAACTGCCACGGCGAAAATATCCAGGTGAAATGAGCTCAACTCATACATGCCGTGCAGGTACGCTTTGAACCGCCATAGGCAAAGTACTGCGGCCTTAGCTGCCATGGATTGTGGGAACAAAAAAGCTGACCGGCTTGTGCCGGTCAGCTTTTCGACAACCGCTTAGAGCGGCTGAATGTTCTCCGCCTGCGGACCCTTAGGGCCCTGGGTGACGTCGAACTGAACCTTCTGGTTCTCGTCGAGGGAGCGGTAACCACTGGATGCGATTGCCGAAAAGTGTGCGAACACGTCAGCGCTTCCGTCGTCGGGGGCGATGAAACCAAAGCCCTTCTCGGCGTTGAACCACTTGACTGTACCTGTTGCCATGCTTGTTTCCTTCAAGGGTCGCGGGCCGGATCCGCTTTTCAGATTGCCGTCCCCGCCACTCACCCCATGAGCCTATGTGGCAGCAGTGGGGCGGGCAAGAGGATGGTCAAAGGCGGGACTCCCGGAGGGCGGCCACACGAGGTTGCGGCAGCCTGACCTCGAGTGCGGTTTTGGAAAGAACCTAGGGGTGTTCCGCTTACTGCTTTTCTTCCAAAACTTGAGGATTAGGCGGCAGGAAAGCTGACAGCGACGGTGGTTCCGCCTCCCGGGGTTTCGGAAAGCATGAGGTCACCGCCGTGGGCTTTGGCAATGGTGCTGCATGTAGCCAGACCCAGGCCGGTGCCGGGACCGTCGCCGTCACGATGGAGCCGAACCAGTGGCTCCAGGACTTTCGACCGGTCTTCCGGTGCGATGCCCTTGCCATTGTCTGCGACTAAGACAGTGGAACCGTGGTAGTTGGAGACTCCACTGATACGAATCTGAAGGCCCCGGTGGTCGCTGCGGTAGTTCATCGCATTGGACAGCAGGTTCTGCAACAGCGCGCGCAACTGCACCCGGTCGGCGTAAACGGTTAGCTCCTGCACCTCAACGATGTTTTGGTCGGCGATGCCAAGATCCCACATTGCTTCATCGGCCGCCGCCTGGAGCGAAACGTTTTCCGGCTGGACGCGGCCACCGACACGGGAATAGGTCAGGACGTCTTCGAGCATCGCGAGCATTCGGCGCCCGGACGCGCCAATCATGTCCAGATCTTCGGCGGCGCCTGGGACAGCATTTATCTTGGGGTCGTCCTGCAGCAATTCCAGATAGCCGAGCATCGTGGTCAACGGACTGCGCAGGTCATGACTGACCCGGCCGGCGAAACCAGCGAGCCGGGCGTTGCTCTCTTCCAGCTCGACGTATGCCCTGTCGAGCTGGGCGGTCCGGTGCTGCAGCTCCAACAGCTCCACGACCTGCCTTGCCAGGACCTCCAGCATGTCCACCTGCGCAGGGTTCAGCTCTTGGGCAGTTTCGGAAAAGACACACAGTGTGCCAGGCACGAACCCGGACTCGGTTTCCAGGGGAACCGAGGCGTAGAAACGCACCCTGCCGATCTCACCGGTCACAAAGGGACTGTCCGCAAAACGGGGATCCCGGGAAGCGTCCGGGACGACCGTCTTTTCCCGGGACAGGAAGACTTTGGCGCACATGGAATCCTCGCGGGAGCATACTCCGGGGTTCACTCCCCACGCCCCGATCTGATGCTGGTGCCCGGCGCTGATGATGTTAACGACGCCAAACGGGGCACCGCACAGCTGCGTGGCCAACCGGACCAGATTCTGGAGTGCATTCATCACGGCCGCGTTGGGCAGCAGTGGGGTGTCCAGGGACGGGTCGAGGCCGTACTCCAGCAGTTCGAGGTCACGGCTGATGTCATTGCTGAAAGTTAACCGTCCTGCTGCACTTGTCATTGAACCCCCAGATCGTTAAGACTTCCTCGGGATCATACCGGTCCCCGGAGAGCTGGCCTCGAAGATGACACTGCAGTTGGAATACAACCAACCTGAACGAGATCAGGAAGCAGAGCACTAGGCCGAGCCCGCTTGAACTTTACAGAAGGCCGGTTATCGGCGAACGAAAATAGGCAGGGGAGTGCCTGCAAAGAACTCTTTCCTGCCATCGCTGCAGGCATGCCTGCTCTAGGTGCGGGCCGGTTTCGCCGCGACGCCAGGCTTGCCATGGAGCTGGACGAGATCGTTGAAGACGATGAAGACGCAGTACTGCACCCCACCGTCTCTGCCGGACAGGTCCCCGGGGATGGCTCGACGCCCGCGCTGCGACCTCAGCCGAACTGAGCGGCACCTGCCGCGCCGTCACCGACTCCAGCTCCATCGCAGTCCTGTAACCGCACTTCATTGGAACAGCCCTCAGTCTCGGCTTGGCAGACCTGGACGCCGCTGCCCTAAAGGACGCCCGGCCGCGCCAACTGACCCAGGCAATCGCCGCCTGGATCTACGAAGCGACAGACCTCGACGGAGTTACATTCGCTCCCGCCACGGCGATGACCTACAGCTCTGGGCAATCTTCGAACGGCCAGGTAACCCACCCGTCAGCCCAGCTCCGGGAAACAGGTCCGAGGAAATCCATCACGACAGCGACGCCATCCGCGACACCTTTCGGATGCTCGGGCTGACCTGGAGGAGCGACTCAGGATCCCCCTGCGTCTGTCGCCTATCTTGACGAAATCTCCTTATCGGCCAGTTGAAAACGAGCTGGGAGCGGCTTTCTCATTGTGTTCTGATGCAGACGTGCCCTGCTGGCCGCGAGCGTCGGCAGGGCACTTGGTGCAGTGTCAACTAGCTAGATGCCCTCATCGCCCTCGCCGCCGCCGTAAGAAGCATTTGTCGCAGCCTGGCAGATCAGCTAATCAATTTGAGTTCTTGGACATCTGCAGCTGAACGGTCCAGTCCATTTTCTCCCAAAATATTTGCCAGGCTTCCGTCGGAACGAAGCGTCTCGAGATCTTCCTTTATCGCTTTGGCTAACGCCGCGTTCCCCTTCGGAACGGGGAAGCAAACTTGGGCAGGATTTACGCTGGACGCTACCCGGTCATCGGGTTCAGGGACCTCGACCGTCCACTTATCACCGTGTTGGGCGTTGGAGTATTTGGCCGAACCATAGGAGTCCACGGCCACATCGATACGCGCGGCCTTGAGATCGCTGATCATTGCCGTTGCATTGGGGTAAATTTTTAGGCCAGCGCCGTAGATGGCCTTGAACTCGGCGTTCCAATGATAGCCGTCTACTGTTCCGACGGTTTTTCCTTCGAGCTCCGAGAAGGTCTTCGCGCCGGTGGAGGAGAGGATTCCGATCTGGTCGCCGTAGGCGGGGCCCGCCAGCGACATGGCATTGGCGCGTTCTGCCGTGCAATACCAGTTGCCGGCCGCGACATCCACTCGTCCGTTTTGTGCTGCTGAGATAACCGACGCCGTGTCGAGCGGCTGGGCAGCAAGGGTCAGGCATTCCATGGCTGCGATCTTTTCCAAGATCTTGCCTTCTGCTCCTGCAAGTTTCGTACCGTCCACCTGTGTGAAAGGCGGCAGGGTAGCTGCGGATACTGAGAGTACGCCCTTGGTGACGGTCGATAGATCTGGATGAGCGGGCGTGCAGTCGGCTTTCGCTGATGAGTTGCTGGAGTCCAGGGAACATCCAGCTAGGGCGGTTGCGGCAAGAAGCGTGGCCCCTGCAATGGCGGTGATTTTACGCATGTGTGTATCTCCTTGGGTTAGCAGTGTATGTGGGTTATTGCAGTTGAAGATGACGGGACATTTTCCGTTCCAACCGGTCTGTCAGAAGGCTTGCCGGGATCGTGATCACGGCATAGAGAAGGCCGGCGATCACGAAAACGTTGAAGTAGTGGAAATTGACATTCGCGATGGCCCTTGCTTGAGCCAGAAGTTCTGGGACGGCTATCGTGAACGCCAGGGACGTAGCCTGGAACATGATGATGCAGAAGCCCAGCAGGGGCGGGACGGCGATTCGAAGGCCTTGAGGAATCACAATGTCACGCATGACATGGAAATTTTTGAGACCAAGGGCATGACCAGCTTCAATCTCCGCCTCGGGAACAGCTTGGAGGCCACCTCGGATGATTTCGCTGGTGTAAGCGGCAGTTGTGAGCGCCAGAGCGATTCCTGCTGAGAGGAATCCTGTCAAAGTGACGGGGATCCCGTAGTAAACGAGCTGCAGCATTACCAGCGCGGGCGTTCCACGGCCGATCTCGACCAAAAGGATAGAGATGATGCGGACTGCCTTGGCTGGGCTGAAACTAGCGACCGCCAGCAGGAGTCCGGCGGGAAGCCCTATGGCAAAGGTCAAAAGTGCCAGACGGATACTC
Source organism: Arthrobacter sp. V1I9 (assembly GCF_030817075.1). Lineage (NCBI taxonomy): Bacteria > Bacillati > Actinomycetota > Actinomycetes > Micrococcales > Micrococcaceae > Arthrobacter > Arthrobacter sp. V1I9. The sequence goes on along the minus strand of NZ_JAUSYU010000001.1, from coordinate 305,972 downwards.
ATGCTGAGGCCATCAATGAGTTCGAGACGGTGTGTCATGAAGTCACTCCAGATCTCATTCATCGGGCAACCTTTCTACGAAGCCGGTTATCAAGGCGGCGCGCGGCCCATGCTGAAGGGATCGTAAGGGCGATGTAGTAAGCGCCCGCGATAAAGAACGGCAGTGCCGAGCTCGTCGAGCCGGCTGCGGTGTTTGCGTAATAGGTGATTTCGAAGACGCCGATGGTGGACGCCAATGATGAGTCCTTGATGAGGCCAACTGCATATGCAGCAGAGGCTGGTACCGCAACCCGGATCATTTGCGGGCCAATGACTCTTGTTGCTGTGTCCATCCGGGGCATTCCCAATGCGTCACCAGCTTCCCACTGGGATTGACTGACAGCTTTTAGCGATCCACGGTAAATTTCAGCCATATGAGCGGCTGATACCAACCCGATTGCCGCAATGGCGGAAGCACCGGAAGTGAAGACCGAGCCGAGGCGCGGGTCAAACTGAGTCGGGCCGTTGTAAATGAGAAAAAGCCAGACAACCAAGGGGACACCCCGAACCAGCTCAATGAATGCTCTGCCTATCCAGCGGACGGGACCTATCTGGGAAGCCCGCAAAACAACCAAAGGAAGACCCAATACGGCGCCTAGGGCAAAGCCAATGACCGTGAGTTGGGCCGTGGCAAACACTCCCTGGGCCACGAATGACCAGACGTTCCCCGTCATCGACGGTCCAATACTGCCCGGAGAAAGTCCCGCGTTCGCTGCTGCTGAGGAGCAGCGAAGATGTCCTGGGGATCGCCTTCCTCTGTGATGCCTCCGTCACTCATCACCACCAAATGATCGCTTACGTCCCGTGCGAACTGCATCTCGTGGGTCACGATAGCCATCGTCATACCCTCGTCTGCCAACTCCCGCATAACCTTCAGGACCTCAAGGCCAAGCTCCGGGTCGAGGGCCGATGTTGGCTCATCGAAGAGCATGACCTTCGGGTCGAGTGCCAGGGCTCGGGCAATCGCGATGCGCTGCTGCTGGCCTCCAGAGCAACGGCCTGGATACTGTAAGGCTTTATCAGCAAGCCCCACACGTTTGAGCAACGTGTGTGCTCGTTCCTCTGCCTCTTCTTTACTTCGCCCAAGCACCCGCTGTTGCGGGAGCGCTATGTTGCGAAGGGCCGTCATGTGAGGAAAAAGGTTGAATGACTGGAAAACCATGCCGACACGGGAGCGCAGCGCCGCTAGCTCCCTGGCGCTGATCTTGTGGTCAGTCCGAACCGTCACGCCGTCAACCGTGATCGTTCCTGCCGTTGGTCGCTCAAGCAAGTTGATGCACCTGAGGAGCGTGCTCTTGCCTGCACCGCTGGGGCCGATCAAGGCAAGCACCTGACCCTCATCAACAGTAAGGGACACCTGCTTCAGGACGACGTGGTCGCCAAATCGTTTCTCAACACTCTCGAGTTTGATTGCGGGACCGGTGGCCGCCGCGGACGAGTCTCTCATGGTTACGGGTACCTGCTTGGTCACTGATGTCTACTCTCTGAACCTTGGCCCTGGTAAGTTCTTTCGCCTTCACCTTGCCCAGTGCCGGTAGTGGTATTGATGAGCAAAACCGTAGGCTCACAAAGCTCACGGGTCCCGCGACTGGAATAACTGCGAAAGCCGCTTTGCTTCGGGACCTACCGAATGGGATTGCTCACATTGCTAGTAGCAGAAGACTGTAGGCCGCGACGCGGGCCCGTAGAATTGGAAATTTCCTTGCTCTCTCAAGGTTCATCCGGAATAGTTCCAGTGTCCGTGCATAGTCCGTAATCTGCCGTACGGCGTCAGCTCTGGAGAGTCTCCCGTTGAGTCGCGGATCAGCGCACAGATGTGTGAAAGGTGAGGTTCTCCTGGACCACCGTTTTTAGTCGGTACTACCCGCGGCTGGTTAACGGTTAGTCGTTCGAGTGGCCGTGTTCGACGGCAGTCGATGCGTCCGATCTTCCGCGTCCCCTAGACGACGACGTCGTAAGAGGTGAAACACCATCCGTGGAGCGGCCCGAGTCAGTGGTGAAACGACCCGTCCGCTGGCTGGCCGGTTATCAGGAAACGCACCTGGCCCCGGCGGCTCCGAGAGCGTTGAAGTCCGGGTTCCCGCGAAGTCCTTTGGGCATTACGACGGCGGTTGGCAGTTTGAGCCGGGTACATTCCGGATGATCGTGGGCCGGAATTCCGTGGATGAGTTCCAGGCTCGGGACATCGAACTGCGCCAGCAACCCTCCCCCACATCACCACCATGCCTAAGTCCAGCCGTCTTGGTGTGTTCTTCTCCTGTTTGTGGCTCCCGGAAAAGGAACGCTTAGCGGGCCTTTCCGGGAGCCGCCGCCCGATCAGGGGACAGCTGTTGCAGCTCCTTCGGGGAGGGCTTATTTCCGTGCCGGCACGGCGGGCCGCATGCACCCCCGGGAGAATTGCTACAAAGCACGATGACCAGTACTCTCGCACACTTCCCAGTCCGTCCCGGGGAGCCTGTCGTAGGCGAGAAAATAGGGTTCTTCGCGGGACGGACTATTGGCGCCCAATCCGGGCGTACACCTGGGGTTTAGTCCGCTTAAACGCACTGGCAAGCAGGATCCCTCCTAGGAATACGACGCCGAGGAAGACCATAAGTGCCGTAGATAGTGCTTGTGACCCACCGGTCAATGCGTTGAAGTTCGTGATGGCGAGGTACGCGCAAATCCCGAGTCCCACCGCCGCCACGCTGGGAGCAATTACCCGCGGGAAGACGGAGAACTGGTCGCGGCCATGTCGATGCAGGTAGACGAGGATGGCACCATCACAGATTAAGAGGATCACAATCAGCACGAGGCTGGTCATGCCTAACATCGCCGCGTAAAACGCCACCGGATCTACGTTCGCCAAGACCGCCGCAATATTGACCACCAAACAGGCGAGGCTGGCCGCAAGCGAAGCCCGGTAGGGAGAACCCTGCTTAGCGTGAACCATGCTCAGTTGCTTGGGCAGGATGCCATCGGCGCCGAGATTGAAGAGATAGCGGGAGACGATGTTGTGCCCCGCGAGAATCACGGCGAACGTGCTCGTGAAGACGAGTACCGAGGAGATATCGGACAGTAGCTTCCCGCCGAAGGTCAGGAAGGTCGCGTGCATTGTTCCAGTGGGGTCACCTGCGGCCTGCACAACAGCGTCATTGATTCCGGCCGCGTTCACAAATGCCCAAGACGTGACCGCATACATGAGCGTCGCAACAATAACCACCATGTAGGTCGCAACCGGTACCGTCCGAGATGGGTTCCGAACCTCGGAACGGAACAGCGCTGTGATCTCGAACCCGCCGAACATACCGATAGCGAACAGCATCGCCATTGCGACGGAGCCGTTGACCCAGTTGGCGGGAATCAGAGGATCTGCAGAGATGACCCCAGTAGCGCCACCCTGCATAAACACCGCAATGTTATAGATGACGATGACGAGTATCTCAAGCCCGAGGAACACGGTGAGGAGGGTCGCCGAAAGTGAGAACTTCAGGAGACCGAGTATGGCCACGAGGAACCATAGGATGACCCCCCAAAGATACCAGGGCAGTTCGGGGAGTCCGAGGGTGTCGTGGAACAACTGATTCGATACGACACCTCCGAAGGCGAACGTCCCGGCATAAGCTGCAAAGTAGCCGATAAGGGTCAGCAGCCCGGAGCCTAGGCCAAGCTTCTTTCCCAACCCGGCAGTGATGTACGCGTAGAAGGCCCCGGGCGTCGGCAGTATCTTTGTCATGCGGGTAAATCCCAATGCGAACAAGCCGATTGTCACACCGGCGATAATAAACGCGCCGGCGGCCCCGATCCCGTTTCCGTATCCCACAACGATTGGGATTGCCGCAAACACGATCACGAGCGGAGCATTCCAGGCCATCACGGTGAAGAACAGGTGAAATAAACCAAGATTGCCCTTGAGGTCCGCCTGAACGTTCGCAGCCTCTTTCGTAATTGTGGCCATGAGGTCGTCCTATCTGGTGGATGTCAGTTGGTCCATGTGGGTCGGCAAGCTGGCTCCAACAAGGCCTTCTTGATCCACACCCTGCCAAGTTATGCACTTTGTGGCGATGGTCACATAGGCGCTTTTACTATGTACTGCCCCAGCGCCCGTGAACTCCACAAGCTATTGGGACAGCGGGACAGCACTGTCCTCAACGCCGGACTGGGGCGTGACGCCGCGCTGCGCCCCCGGGTGAGGCTCAGCATCATGTCCGTGACACATAAAGGGGGGCTATTGCTCAACCATGCTTCTCCGTCGTAGGGGCGGGCGACAGGCTGCGTGAGAGCTCCCTCATCAGGGGCCGCTGCCCATACCTGCGCCTGGCCAGTGCCAATTCTCCCTATCGGCGCCCGGCTATCTCCTGGGGAAACGTTTGCTGTCGGAGAGGGGCTGCGATCGAGTGGATGCACGTTCGATGAGCCGCGTAGCGAACTCGTAGCGCTTGAGTTCTGGTCTTTCACCAGCGAGTGATTGCAGGAGTAGTTCGACAGATGCCCTGCCCATTTCGGCATAGGGTTGCCTCACGGTGCTCAGTTGGGGACTGACGAGCAAGGCGGCTCGCTCGTCGTCGAAGCCGGCGACTGCGACGTCTTCGGGAACACGGAGTCCTCGGGCCGCCAGTTCGCGCATGGCTGGCGCGGCAAGCCCGTCAAAGGCGCAGAAAAGTGCATCAATGCTCTGGTTGGTGTCGAGCAGGTGGCCGAGTTCGGGACAACCGCTGGCGGTCTCGTCGTAGACGGTTTCAACGATGAGTTTTTTATCAATCGGGATGCCCGCCTCGGCCTGAACATCACGGTAGGCCTGCTCGCGCTCCCGGATAAAGAGTTCCCCATCAGGTGTCGAGCGGGTTTTTCCCGCTGGCGTACGAAGGAATGCGATGCGGGATCTTCCCAGCGAAAGGAGGTGCCGGGTAATGTCTGCGGCGCCCGAGTAGTTGGCAGCCGATATCGACGGGAAATGAATGTCATGGCTGGAGTCGTCGATTGCGATGCCGGGAATACCAATGCGATCACAGGCTTCTCGAACAGCTTTCTGGTCCGGAGCGCTAATAACGATGACCCCCTCGGTTGGAACGTTGGAGAGCCCTTCGATGACTGCAGCAAGCCCGCCGTCGACTCCCGCTACAGGGTGGACCAGCACCTGGTAGCCAGCTGCCGACGCCGTTTCGAAAGCGCTGCGGACAACAGGTTCCCACCAGCCCCAGGCGTTGTCGGGAACAATCACGCTGATCACATGGAACCCACCCCGTCGAAGCGCGCGCGCTGCCGCAGAGGGGCGATAGCCAAGCTGGCGGGCGACTGTCCGGATGCGGTCCCGCGTGGCGGGGCTCACGTCTTTGTGGTCACCCATTGCCCGGGACACCGTTGCGATGCCTACACCGGCCTCCCGGGACACATCAGCCAAGGTCACTTTTTGCGCCATCGTCGTTTCTCCAGGGATTGAGGTCTTGACCAAACCAAACGGGGTGGTCTAACTTTATCGGAAACGTCACCGGAAACGTTACCGGTCGCCTCCATCAACTTTCAGTACTCAACGACGAGGAATCCCATGTCGATAACCACAGCGGCCACGCTCAGCAGCCCCCGGGCAAAGGTCGGGCCCCTTTTCATCGCGGTATACGCGCTTGCCATGTTCGGCATTTGGATGGCCATCAACCTGCCAGCATCCGTAACTCTGGCTCTGCGGATCTCTGAAATTGACCCCGAGGGGAAGACAACGAGCTATTCGATTGCTGCGGGCGTGGGCACCCTCACCGCCGTGCTAGCGAACCCATTCTTCGGGCGGCTGAGCGACCGGACACGCAGCCGGTTCGGGCGTCGCCGCCCATGGATCGTCGTCGGGCTTATTGGAACCAGCCTCGGCGCCGCCGTAATCGCCTTCTCCAACACTTTCCCGATGCTCCTGATCGGCTGGGTGCTCATGCAAGCGTTCGTCAACGCGGCGATCGCGGCCACGCTCGCCATCGTGGCCGACCGTGTCCCGGACTCCCAGCAAGGCCTAGTCGGTTCACTTTCCGGTGCTGCCGCATCCGCGTCCATGGTCATCGGCGTGATCTTCATTCAGGCGTTCCCGACCAGCATCCTGGCGCAGATCGGCCTTCCCGTTGCCATGGCCCTCGTCTTCGCCGGCGCTTTGCTTACCGTATTCAAGGACGACGCCCCGGCCGCGGAGCCACTCCCTCCCTTCGGTGCTAAAGAATTCTTCGGATCGTTCTTCATAAGCCCCCGGCAGGAACCCGATTTTTCCTGGCTCCTCCTGGCCTTGTTCCTCCTATCGTGCGGGTTCGGCGTGGTCTCGACCTACACCGTGTATCTCCTACAGGACCAGATCGGCACGCCGGAACCCGAGCTGGCCAATGCCATCACGATGGCTTATGTCATCCCCGGTGTGGTTGCCTTTGTGATCGGTCCAATTGCCGGCTGGGTCGGCGACCGACTCGGTCGCCGGAAGCCACTCCTCATGATGAGTGCCATATCGGGTGTCGCGGGAATGGTCGTCATCGCAACGTCCACGACGATCGGTCAATTTTTGGTCGGCGTAACCCTTGTTACCGGCGTCTCGGCGGGCATCATGATGGGCACATACATTGCATTCGGCATCGCCACAATGCGGGACAAACTCGCGTCGGCACGCAACCTTGGCGTGGTCAACATCGCGCTCACCCTGCCGTTCTCGGTAGTGCCGTTTGTCGCTCCGGCGCTGCTCAGCATCGGAGGCGGGACCGCGAACTACGTAGCGCTTGTCCTCTTCGGCGCCGCGCTCACTCTTCTCGGAGCAATCCCGCTCCTCGGAATCCGTTCCACGCGCTGACGCCCCGCGCTTCCGCCCTCTCCGGGCGTTCAGTTCTACGGCGACAACCGAATTACCCACCTCCATCGAAGGAACCTAGTGAACGACTATCTTGACTCCTCACTGCCCATTGAGCGCCGTGTTGATGACCTCCTGCGCCGCATGACTGTCGCCGAAAAGGCTGCCCTCATGTTCCACCCGTCCACAGAGCCAGGCGGGGGCGCCCTCACTCATACGCAGGCGATGTCCGCTGCTGAACGCAACGTCGTCGAGCGTGGCATCACACACTTCAATGTCCTCGGTGGTGAGGACAGCGCCGCTGTCGCGCAATGGCACAATACTCTGCAGGAACTTGCGGAAAGCACGCGACTGGGCATCCCCGTCACGCTTTCTTCAGACCCACGGCATGGGTTCCGAAGCAATCCGTTCACGGGACAGGCCCTTGACAGCCTGTCCCGCTGGCCGGAGACGACCGGCATTGCCGCGATCAGCGGAGTGGACGCCGCCAGGGAGTACGGTGACGTCATCCGCCAGGAGTTCCTGGCGATGGGCATTCGCGTCTATCTCGGCCCCATGGCTGATATTTTTAGTGAGCCGCGTTGGTCCCGCGGTTTTGGAACCTTCGGCGAGGACCCACAAAGGGTTGCGGAGCTCACGGTGGCGTTCATCGAGGGGCTTCGCGGCAGTACCGATCTCGGCCCCGAGGCCGTAGCGGCCGTCGTCAAACACTTCCCGGGCGGCGGACCGCAGATGAACGGCGATGATGCGCACGACCCGCGATACCCCGAACAGGTCTACCCGGGCGGGATGCAGGCGCTCCATATCCGCCCGTTCGAGCGGGCGTTCGCGGCCGGAGCTACACAGGTGATGACCTACTACGGCAAGCCTGTCGGCACTGACTGGGAGGAAGTTGGTTTCGCATTCAACGCTCCCGTCGTCCGCGATATCCTCCGGCGTCATCTGGCTTTCAATGGCATTGTGGTGACGGACTGGAACCTGCTGGAAAGCGAGCAATTCGGTGATTTGACGTTCGGTCCGAACGGGTGGGGCCTTGAGCACCTCACCCCGGTAGAACGGGCCCGCATTGCCATCGACGTCGGCGTCGACCAGTTCGGCGGCGACCGCAACCCCGCACTTATCGAGGACCTCGTCAACAGCGGCGCAGTCCCCGAGTCACGCATCGACAAGTCCGCACGCCGCCTGCTGCGCGAGAAGTTCCGTCTCAGCTTGTTCGAGAACCGGCGGGTGGAGGTCGACCAAGCACGGAAGCTATGCGGTTCGCCGAGCTACTCCGAAAAGGGCATGGCAGCGCAGCAGGCGTCCCTCGTCCTTCTCTCTGACGGCGCGGCACCAATCCTCGACAACGCCCGACTGTTCGTCGAAGGCATGGAGGACGTTGACGGGTTCGAAACCGTGACTGACCCGGCAGCTGCCGACGCCATCCTGGTTCGCCTGGAAGCACCATTCGAAAAGGGGCGGGGGTCTGTCATCGGCGAGTACTTCCACGGGGGCACTCTCGCGTTTCCTCCAGAAACCCTCGACCGCTTGGCCGCATATGCGGCACAAGCCCCGCTTTATATCTCGGTGTTCCTCGAGCGTCCCGCGATCGTGGGCCCGTTAGTTGACCTCGGGGCAACCGTTATAGCCGAATTTGGGGCGAGTGATCGAGTCGTGCTCGATGCATTCTGTGAGCGTACGCCGATTAGCGGACAACTGCCTTTTGACATCCCCTCGTCCATGGAAGCTGTCGAGGCTTCGCGTGAGGACGTCCCATTCGACACGGCGTCTCCCCGATTCCGAGCGGGATTCGGCCTCAAGCGCAGTAGGCGCACGGCTGATTCGCTTACACACGTCAAGCTCTAATTGAGTTAGGAGAAGGAAGGTCCGGTACCAATGGGGAGCAGCAGGCGGCACAAGTTGGGCCGAATCGAGTACCCAAACCCGGCGCCTGTAACCGTACCTCGCTGGGACGCTTGGTACAGCTGTAACAGGGCCGGCTGTGGGACGAGCTCAGCACAAGCACCTCGCATAGAGGACTGCTAACCCGCCCGCCAAAGAGCCGTTCCTTCCCGCCCCGTGTTGTGCCCACAGGCGGCAAGGAACGGCTGACATCTGAGAGGTTAGTTCAAAGACGAGTGGAACTCCGCTGTAAGCCATAAGGCATGACAGGCTGGATCAAGGGAGCTATCAGTTCTCCCTTGGGTTTCACGCCCAGCTGGTCCACACGTCGCGGTTGTCCTGCATCCAGTCCTTGACGGCATCTTGGGGAGAAAGCCCGCCATCTATCACCTTCGCCTGCAGTTCCTGCAGCTGATCGTTGTTCAGATCGTAGTTCTGAAGAATCCTCCAGAGCGCTGGGTGGTCCTTCTCGATCACGGAAGAAGCCCCACTGATAGATGACAGTTTCAGGCCACTGGCACGCGTACGTCGTGCCCCAGCATTCTTTGGTGTGTTCGGGGAACTCAACGCGGGTGAGGTCGTACTTCTGCGTCATGTAGTTCGGGCGCCACATCAAACCGAGCCACGGTTTGCCCTGTTCATACGCGCGTGTCAGGTCTGCGTACAAAGCAGCTTCTGAACCGGCAAACACCATCTCGTAATTGAGGTCAAGGTTCTCGATGCGCTGTGGATCACCGTATGCAAACGCCCAGGACTCCGCACCCGACATGTACTGTCCTGTGTTGCCCGTCTTCGCCGTCGCAAACGTGGACACACATTCATTCAGTGCTTCCCAGTTCGGCAACCCAGGACATGCGGGGGCGATGCCTCGCTTTTCGTCTCCCTTGAGGACGTAGGTCGGGACGTACCATCCTTCCTCTCCGGGATAATCCGTGGTGCCGACTTCTACGACGCCCCCTTCCCGAATGACGTACTTGTCCCACAGTTCGGGTGTCTGCCACCTCCAGTACGCCATTCCGACAATCGGCTGACCTTTGGAGGCTGCTGCCATCGTTTCGGTCACGGCACCCTGGAGTACTTCAGCCTTACCCCCCAGTTCGTTGACCACCGCGACCATCAGGTTTGCCTGGATATCCTGTTCGATATTTCCCAATGTCGTGAACTGAACCTCGCCTTCCTCCTTCAGCGCAGATGCTACTGCCGAATCCACTGCTTCCGAGCCAGGGCCGGATGCTTCCGGTGGGGTACATCCGCTGATGAGCCCAATAGTGCACAGCCCGGCGGCGACCGCCATCGGCCATCGCTTATTTGCCAGAAAAGAAATCTTGGTCATGTTGCCTCCTAGGCACTCGATGTGGAAGGCGTTCTTGCGCCCTTTTACGACAGCAAAAATTGATTGGCATCACAGTTGTGAAATTTTGGGTGATTCGCCGTCTGTTTGCCGGAGCCATGAAAGTGATGGGCACCGCCGAGGAGGGCTCGCTCGGGTGAGCCATACTTCGTCGATGAGCCGCCTTGGCGGTCCAGGTGAGGCGTCAGCTTGTTAAGCAGTATCTGACAAATGTTCAACTCAACGCTTTGTCGGAATTCGGCAGCCAATGCGGCTACGCGTGTATTGGGGCCTTCTGAGCACTGCCGTGTCGTATTGCAGGGCATGGGCCCTAAGAGATGTTGATCGTGACGCCACAGCCCCTTCCCTGCGGTCCACGGAACCGCGCCAATTTATGCTCCCTGGATTTCTCGGACGTCTGCCTTCCGCCAATGCGCCAGGCGTCTCAACGGCGGTTCGTCGGCCATGGCCAGCACCACGAGCCCGCCCTTCACACCCGTGTTGTAAGCACGGGCGTGAAGGGCCGGTTCATCTGTGGCGTGAGCGAACCGAATCAGAGGTAGGGGCAATACTCTGAATTGTGCATGTGCTCTGGAAATTGACTGCCAACGTAGGCTACGAGGAGCTTTGCACCGAAAGTGCTCGCACAGCCAGGGAATCATCGATGGCTCCGAGTAAGCCACCTGAAGGCGATTCGACGAGCACAGGGCGCCCAGTGTCGATGAGTTTTTGCATAACACCTGCCAGAAGCTCGTCGCCGGTCACGGTGGAAGTTCGGAGCTGCAAGGAACCCAAAGTTCGGCTTGAGCCGTCCGATTTGAGGAGGTCCTGCGCCGTGATGACGAAAGGTGCACGCGCATCGGGACGGACCAGTGCTGAGCCGCCTCCATTCTGGGCAAGGGCGGTCAGGGCAGCCTCAACGGCCAATTCGGCGGACAGCTCAGGGAGAGCTTGCGCGATGGTCGCAGCACGAACGACCTTGGCGCGCGGAGCCTCCACAGCAAAGCGGCGGACATAGTCATCAGCAGGATTCAATACGATTTCCTCCGGTGTCCCTACCTGGACTAGAACACCGTCACGCATAATCGCGATGCGATCACCTACCTTTAGAGCCTCGGTCAGATCATGCGTAATGAATACCGACGTCTGGCTGCCGCCACGAGCAAGCCGCACTAGTTCGTCCTGCAGGTCGGCTCGGATTAGCGGATCAAGTGCGCTGAATGGCTCGTCCAGCAGCAGAAGCCGAGGGTTTTGAACAAGAGCGCGGGCAAGCCCCACACGCTGACGCATACCGCCGCTGAGCTCACTGGGGTACTTGCTTTCTGTCCCGGAAAGTCCGACCAGCTCGACCATTCGGTGCGCCCGTTCTTCCCGCTCTCGGCGTGGAACTCCAGAAATTTCCAGCCCATACGCGACATTCTGGAGCACTCGGCGATGAGGGAGCAACCCGAAGTGCTGGAATACCATGGCCCAATCGCGCCTCCGCTGCTCCGACAGCTGCGAATTCGATAACGTCAGCACGTGGCTGCCGTCGATGTCCACCCGGCCTGCCGTCGGCTCGATGAGTCTGGTGAGACAGCGGATAAGCGTCGATTTTCCGCTGCCCGAAAGCCCCATCACAACGAACGTCTCGCAAGGACGGACCTGGAATGAAACGCCGCGTACCGCTGTCATGTGACCCGGAACGTAGGTCGCGCCGTCGCGGTATTCCTGCAGCGCACGTTTGGGATTCGGACCATAGATCTTCCAAAGATCATCCACTTCAATGGTGGAGCCGGCGGTGGAAGGATCGCTTTCAGGGATGCGTGTCTGCTCAGTGCGAAGGTGCAGTCGCCCTGCTTGCGGGGACAGAACTTGTTTCGTCATTTGGCTTCCTAGCTACTTTGGTCATTGATGCATGCTGAGCGGATGCGATGAATTGTGCGCATCCGTTGAAGAGACGGTCCAGAACCACGCCCAGCAGGAACATTGCAAGACCCGCCTCCATCCCGGTACCCAACAAGGCGCGGTTAACTGACGTCAGGATGTTGGCGCCGAGACCAGGTGCCCCGATCATGGCACTGACGACTGCCATCGCAAGAGCCAAGAGCAAGGCCTGGTTGAGACCGACCATCATCGTCTGCAGTCCCATTGGAATACGGATCTGGCGGAGGATTTGGCCCGGCCTAGCCCCGAAAATCTGCGCTGCCTCGATCACCTCGTGGTCGGCTCCCCGAAGGCCCGCGTTGGTAAACCTGATCATTGGGGGAACTGCAGCGATGAAGGTGGCAAGCACTGCAGCTACTTCGCCTACTCCAAGGAGCATGACAGCGGGGATAACCAGCAGATAAATCGGCAAAGTCTGCATAATATCCAGCACAGGCCGGATGATTGCCGCTGCCGTGTCGTTCATAGCCATCAGCACACCAAGGGGGAACCCGATCAGTATCACGAGGACCAATGCCACGGTGACCACTGTCATGGTCAGTACCGTTGCTTCCCACATACCGAGGCAACCGATGAATGCGACGCCAAGCCCTAGAACCAGGCCTTGGATTCTACCAACGGTCAGTATGCCAACTGCCGCAGTGATCCCGACAACAAGTGCCCACGGAGTCGCGGCAAAGAAACTACCGAGCAGATTAAGGCCGTAAGTTTGGATCACCCCGCTGACTGAGTCCAGAAAAGGCCCCCAGGTGGTAGTTGCCCAGAGGACAGCTACCTCCACCGGTTCTCGAAGTCGTAGTGGCACTCCCCAGGGAGGATCCGAGAAGTACTGCCACCGACCGCGAAGAACCTGGGAAGCAAGTACGGTCAGCAGAAACAGCGCCAGGCAGACGTGAGCCGAACCGTACGGGGCGCGGAAGAACCCGATAAACCGTTGGAGCCAGCTTGAGGATCCATCGCGGTGTGATTTGAAGCTCCGCTCAACCTCACGGGGAGCGGTAGCGCGATCAATGATAACCGCGACCAGCACCAATGCAACGCCGGCTTGCAGGGCGTCACCGAATGCGAGACGGTTCAGCCCGCTCCAGATCGGAGCCCCGAGACCTGCGGCGCCAACCATGGCTGCCATGGTAGCCATGGCAATTGCGTACATGATCATCTGGTTGCTGCCCGCCCGGATACTGGGTTCAGCCATCGGTAACTTCACGCCGAACAAGAGTTGACGCCGGGTCGTACCAAGTGACGTTGCCGCTTCGAGCACCTCAGGCGAGACGTTGCGAAGCCCAACGCTTGTCATTCTGGCAAGCGGTGGCAGCGCCCAGATTACCGTCACTACCAGCGCTGCGGCATTGCCCATACCGAAGAGGAAGACGACAGGAACAAGATAAGCGAATGCCGGGAACGCCTGCATGGCATCGAGCAGCAACCGCACCATCGCGCTGGTTCGAGGACCCAACGATCCTATAAGACCGACGAGAATGCCCAACACAAATGCGGCTGAAACAGCAACAAGCATGAACGCTATCGTCTCTACTGTGTAGTCCCAGAACCCACCGAGGACAACCCATGCGAACAGGAGCGCGGTAAGTCCTGCGAGCTTAAGCCCCCGAAAGTGGGCAACCGCGAGCACTACTCCTGAAGCGAGGATAACCGGCGATATAGAACTCAGTATGGTCAGAAGGCCCTCGAACGTTTGCTCCAAGACAGCCGCGAATGGCTCGTAGGCCCAGGGGGCACTCTCTGCAAAAGAAGAGAATCCTGTTTCGAAGGCATTCCCTACTGGTAGACGCAGGGCTTCAGGGAAGCTCTTAGGTCCCCAGATCACGGCGGCGACTGCAACAATACCCACCAGGGCAACAAGACCGTAGTTCGAAAGAAGGCTGCTGCCCCTAGCAGGACTAATCCGGATCGCCACCATGGCCTCCTTTCTCGTAATTAGCACGCTCTTGGCTGAATTGTGTAGTCAGGGCCGCGTGATCAGTCCACCGATTCATCCGGTAACTCATCGCCCCAAGCTGCCTTTGCGGGCGCACGCTCAGTTCTCGGTTGTACTTCACGCCCAACTGGTCCAAACGTCCCGGTTGTCTTTCATCCATTCCTTGACGGCCTCTTGGGGTGACAGGCCGTCATCGATCACTTTTGCCTGCAGTTCCTGCAGCTGATCGTTGTTCAGATCGTAGTTTTTGAGGATCTGCCAAAGCGCTGGGTGGTCCTTCTCGACCACGGAAGAAGCCCACTGATAGATGACAGTTTCAGGCCACTGGCACGCGTACGTCGTGCCCCAGCATTCTTTGGTGTGTTCGGGGAACTCAACGCGGGTGAGGTCGTACTTCTGCGTCATGTAGTTCGGGCGCCACATCAAACCGAGCCACGGTTTGCCCTGTTCATACGCTCGTGTCAGATCGGCGTACAAGGCAGCTTCTGAACCGGCGAACACCATTTCGTAGTTGAGTTTGAGGTTCTCGATGCGCTGAGGATCACCGTAGGCAAACGCCCAGGACTCCGCGCCCGACATGAACTGTCCTTTAGTGCCCGTCTTCGCGGTCGCAAAGGCGGAAGCACAGTCGTTCAGCGCCTCCCAATTCGGCAACCCAGGACATGCAGGCTCGATGCCTCGCTTTTCGTCTCCCTTAATGACGTAGGTCGGGACATACCATCCTTCTTCCCCCGGGTAATCGGTGGTGCCGACCTCTACGACGCCCCCTTCGCCGGCATACTTGTCCCACAGTTCGGGTGTCTGCCATTTCCAATACGCCATTCCGACAATGGGCTGCCCCTTGGAGGCAGCCGCCATGGTCTCGGTCACGGCACCCTGGAGTACTTCAGCCTGACCCCCCAGTTCGTTGACCACGGCGACCATCAGGTTTGCCTGGATGTCCTGTTCCAGGTCTCCTACGGTGGTGAACTGAACTTTGCCTTCGTCCTTCAGCGCGGAAGCAATTGCGGAATCCACCGCTTCCGAGCCGGGACCAGCTGCCTCTTGTGGGGTGCAGCCGCTTATAAGGCCAATCGTGCACAGCCCGGCGACGACGGCCATTGGCCATCGCTTATTTGCCCAAAAGGATATCTTGGTCATGTTGCCTCCTAGACTTTCGGTATTGGAAGGCGATCTGGGAAGTCACCTGTCTCACCACTAGTGAAGAACTATGATGTGCGTCACGACACTGGGAAAATTCCAGTGATTCGCCGACTATTTGTGGGGGTCACGAAACGGAGGGTTCGGCGTTGAGCATGGATAGCTGTCCCAAATAGGTGAGCGTGTAGCAGAAAACGCCACGTCCCCCGTAACGCCGACGTAGAACCTTTTGACAAGACCATGGCTTAGCAATGGTTCGCTCTTATTCAGCCGCCTAGATTCTGGCCAGAGCTTCGTAAACCTCCCAAGAACCGGATGGGACCTGTTCGTAGGAAGTTTGATTCATGTTCAGAAGCAATCCGGAACAAAATCCGCATCGGGGTGCTCGTGGTAACAGTTCCGCTTTCAGCGCGGTCTCCAGCACATTCCTCGTGAACTGGTTCAGCAGCCCGCCCGGGCCTACCTGGCTCACGCCCTGCTCCTTGGCATGCGTGAGCAACGCTCCGCAAGCTCCTTCTGATCGATGATCTCTCCCGTCACAGGATCGATCATCACCTCTGTCATCTCGGTCGTGGATTCCGACACGGCCGTCTCCTTTCGGGTCAGGCCGGACCCTCACACACCGTTATTCAGACAGTCACGTGGCAGGACGCGGATCCGGCGCGCGACCGGGGAACCGGGCTGGATTCCCAGATCTTCTGGCCTCTTGGGGCATTGGCGCTCTTGGCGGCCCGCATTTGGACGTAGGGTTCGAACAGGTCGTGGGTGTGCATTCGAGATGTCGCAGAGCGCTGCGAAGGTCTGGGCGGGAATGCGTTCCGGGGTCCCCTCCGTCAGCGCTGTAGCGGAGGTGGTCTGCCACAGCCCCATAGCAATCAGAGCAACGGAGGCAACAATGAGCAGCACCCAGATTGCGGTGAGGGGCCAGCTTCGCGGGTACCTGGACTCGGACATAGTTCCCTGACAGCCCCTGTCCGTGTGCATTATTAGTCGCTAAGGTTTTGTTCTTGTGCCCATTGGGGGCAGTTCGAGCGCTTCGTAATCTTGTCCCATACGTTTGTTCTGCACCACACAAAGATGAGGTTCAACGATGAAGCGCATCACACTGCTTTTGAAGCATGCCGGCCGCTCCGGCGCCACCGGCTCCCATTGCCCTGCCACGGGGCTCTGGAGCCCGGAAGGGGAACCGCAAGTGGTCCAGCCGTTCGCGGAAGGACACGTCTTTCCGGCTTACAACGGTAAAGCCGCTACCTGGCGTCCCGCCGACGAGACGCCATGAGAGCGGCTAACTTAAGCTGCAGCTTTGACCCTTTTCAGCCGAGGAGTCGGTGGAGTTGGCGCAACGGGCGGAACTCTCTTGTGGGGAGAGGCGTGGGTCCGCGAGAGCCTGAATCCGGGTGGGAACCGCCCAAGGATGATGACACGGACCCTTGGCAGCCGAGGCCACCGATGGGTATCCCTTCCTGATCCAGCTCGTGGGCTACTTGGTGGTCTGCGTGGTTCCTCCACCACACGCCCATGCGCAGTGGGTCCGTCGAGGCGGAGGAATTCCCAAGCTCTCCATAGTGCTTCCGGTCGACTGATGGCTTCTTCGTGTTTCCACCAGGACGGGCCCCATGTTCGATTGGTTCCGCTGAGGCTGCGCCGGTAGGACGGGGAGAGGTGTTCCTGGACGAAGCTGACCACGTCCGGGTAGAAGAGCTCCGGCTAAGGGGTTACTTCTTCCAGCTCAATGGCCGGGGAGAGGTCTGAAATAGGCCCTCTGATACCTCCGGCTGAGGGTGTTTACTGCCGGCGGCGGGACGAAGGCGCGTCTGCGTCGACGCTAAACGGGCGGATTAATCCGCAGGACCACGTCGCTGCCCCACGCCTCATCAGCACCCACAACGTTGGCGCCCGCGGCAACGTAATCCTCATCACGGAACGAGGCGGACTCCCCCGCACCCTTCTCGACCACAACCTCGTAGCCCAACCCCAACAACTGTCTGACGGTGACCGGCATCGCCGCCACTCTCTTCTCGCGGATCAACTCGGCCACAATGCCAAATACGTGTCACTAACTTCACATTCTTTGATGTATGTTGCCGAAGATTCCGCCGAGCTGGTCAAGCGGCCGGGCAGCGGTATTCCGAAAGCCGTCCTTGCCCGTAATCACGCATCAGCCGGGAGCGGTCTGCCAGTACTTCGCCACGCCACGCTAGAGTGAACCGCTCCCCTGCCGGCGCCATTGTGGTCCCATAGCCGCCGTAGCTTGACGGAAGTTCCCTTATCGGCCTTCAAAGCACGGGAGTAAAAGTGGATGCGAGAACTCCGGACCAGGCCGCATTTGGCGAAGGGGTGCGTGGGCGGTGAGAAGCAGCGCAAGAAGTGTCATGCGGCAGAAGATCCCAAGTGGCCGGCCACCTACGGCCAGCCACCTGGGATCCGATCAACTCCCCCGCTCGCACCTTTGGCGAAGGGCTACGTCATCCAAGGCTCCGTCACTGTCGGCCGATGCTACTGTACGTTTCTGGCTTCGCTTTGCAATAAACGACGGCCATTACGATACCTAGAACAAACAGGTCCACAATCAAAGCCATTAGAGCGGGACCGGCGGCGCCAGGAATGGGTGACGAAGATGCCGAAGCTACACATGGGGGACCGCTCCTTCGAGCTGCCCTTTGACGCAGTTGAGTGACCTCGGGGCCATCCGGAGCGGATCGTAGTGGCGGCCGGTGCGCATGGTTCATGACGCTCTTCGGCCGGGACTCCCTTTGGGCCTCGAAAATGGCGTCGGGGGTAGATCCCTCTTCGGCGCTCGGCATCTTGCAGACTCTGGCTGACCGTCAAGGCAGCGTGGTGGATCCCGAGAGCGAGGAGGAGCCGGGCAAGATCCTGCACGAGGTCAGGTCCGGCGTCTCAAGCGGGCTTGCGCTGGGCTGCAGGTCCGCCTACTACGGCAGCGTCGACACCACACCGCTATTGGGGTCCACCTTGGGATCGGTGAGCCGCTGGGGCTTTGCCAGGGACACCATCGCTGCCCTGCTCCCCCACGCCGACAGAGCACTCGATTCGATCCGGAACTACGGGGACAGGACGCTGACGGAGTCGTCGAATACGAGCGTCTCAACGATCAGAGCCTCACCAACCAAGGGCGGAAGGACTCTTACCTGGACAACGACATTAGTCAAGCCACGCTCGGCTCGTGTCCAAGCCGAGCGTGGCGAAGAGGCAGACGGCCTGGACGGCTCATAGGCGCTCAGTCGGTCGAATTCTCGTGTTAGAGGCTGATACCTTCCGGTGCAGCATGCCGGTAGAAATCGACATATTCAGCAGGAAGTGGATCGTTGTTGAGGATGACGTCGGCGGCTTTTTCGGCGATCATCATGACCGGTGCGTAGAGGTTGGCGTTAGGGATAGAGGGCATCACGGAGGCATCGACGACTCGAATGCCTTGAACTCCGTGTACTCGGAAGCTGCGGGGATCAACGACGGACTGGTCGTCGTTCCCCATCTTGCAGGTTCCGCAGGGATGATAGGTCGTCTCGGCATCCTCGGAGACCCAATCGAGGATCTCCTTGTCGGTCTCTACTTCGGGGCCGGGCGAGAGCTCGCCGCCGTTGAAGGGTGCGAAGGCGGGCTGATTCATGAGGGCTCGTGTAGCCCGAACACCGTCAATCCATTCCTGCCTATCACGGTCCGTGGAAAGATAGTTAAAGGTTGCCACCGGTTGCTCGAAAGGATCCCTGTTCCGCAGTTTGATGTGCCCCTTTGACTGTGGCTGCTGCGGACCGAGATTGATTTGATATGCGTGAGGGGCCGGAGCAGGTGAACCGTCGTTCCGTACCCCAAGCGTGAGCATTGTGAGCATGAGGTTCGGCATTGGGGCGTCATCGAACGAGCGGATGAAGCCGCCGCCCTCGAAGTGATTGGACGCGCCCGGCCCGGTCCTACTAAACAGCCACTTCAGACCAGTCATCGGATAGGTGTACTTTTTGACGATGCTCTGGTTGGTGACGGGCTGCTTGCACTTGTAGTTGATGAACGCTTCAAGATGATCCTGCAGGTTCTCGCCGACGCCAGGCAGATCGGCAACGACGTCGATGCCGTGCTGCCTTAGCTCTGCGGCGTTACCAACGCCCGAGAGTTGCAGCAGTTGTGGCGAGTTGTACGCACCGCCGCTCAGAATAACTTCCGTGCCCCTCGCGATGGTTCGCCTGCGACGCCGGGTGGCAAACTCGACGCCGACTGCGCGTGTTCCCTCGAAGACCACCCGTGTTGCTCGGGCGCCGGTGATGACATGGAGGTTCTTGCGCTTCTTCGCCGGCTCGAAGTAGGTGCGTGCAGCGTTGTAGCGTTCGCCGTTCTCGATGTTTGAATCGAACGATGAGAATCCCTCTTGGCGGTAGCCGTTTACGTTGTTAACTAGCTCGTAGCCCGATTGCTTGGCCGCTTCGAAGAGCGCATCAAACAGTGGGTTTCGCTTACCGTTGTAGTGATGCTGGTTAACTGGAATGGGTCCCGATCGACCTCGGTACTCACCGGTCGGATCCGACCCTTTGAACTTCTCGATCCGCTTGAAATACGGAAGAACGTGCGCGTAGTCCCATTCTTCGGTTCCGGTTTCTTGAGCCCACCGCTCGTAGACGAGTGGGTTGGCGCGCTGATAAAACATCCCGTTGATTGAGCTGCTTCCACCCATGACCCTGCCGTGATAGTGGTCAATTCTGCGCCCACGAAGTTCGGCCTCCGGCTCCGACTTGGTGCGCCAATCATAGAGGGGGTGGCCCATGAGGAACAGGAATGCTGCGGGCACTCGCACGGGAATGTCCAATAAGGAGTGCCTGTGACCGGCTTCAAGGACTAGTACCTGGTTTCCCGGATCTTCGCTCAGCCGGTTCGCGAGAACACAACCAGCGGATCCTCCCCCAACAATGATGTAGTCGTAACCGTCAAGCTTCATCCCGTTATCCTCACTTGGTAAGTGGCGTTCTTCGAGCGGGCCAATCCGAGCGGACTGATCCGAGCAAGCGCCGTGGCCTTGCTCACATCCTTCCTAAGTTTCTGGGAGGACGGGATAGGAAGGATTACGAACTGGCAGACGGCGTTTTGTGATTGATGACAGGCTTGCAGATCTAAATGTTTCCGGAGGCAGTAGCCCAGAAGCTGAGCGGATAGCTTGAATCCTCGTCCAGTTGTGCCATGTCTCACTTTTTCGTGGCTGTTTCAGAGAATTTCCGAGGCGGTGTCCCTTACCGGCAAGCGATGATTGAGCACGGACGATGACCTACCTCGGACGACGACCACAGAAGGAATTGATGATGACCCTGGACAGCATGGACCTTACAGCCTTTGCGGAAACGTACCTCGCTAACAAGAGTGATGAAAACGCTTCAAAGGTGTTCAACCCGGCGACCGGAGAAGTGATCGCCAGGTTCCCGATTGCATCTGATGCCGATGTAGATGCGGCCGTGCAGCGAGCTTCGGAGGCGTTCAAGACTTGGGGAAGCACCTCCCCGGCTGAGCGCGCGGCCGTGCTGCTTAAAATTGCTGACGCGGTCGAGCAGGAGAGCGATGAATTCGCGCGGATCGAAAGTGAGAACGTAGGGCTTCCCCTTGAAGATGTGCGCGAGTTCGTGGTGCCGACAATTGTCGATGTTCTCCGATTCTTCGCAGGCGCTGCTCGCATCTCCACGGCGCCATCAGCCGATGAGTACGACAGCGAGAGCACTTCATGGGTTCGGCGGGAGCCGCTCGGTGTCGTCGGACTCATCACACCCTGGAACTACCCCCTACTGATGGGTGCCTGGAAGATCGCACCGGCACTCGCCGCCGGCAACACTATGCTGATCAAGCCGGCGACCGTGACGCCGCTCAGCACCATCAAGCTGGTCCAGATCGCCAACCGCTTCCTTCCTGAAGGAGTGATCAACCTGATTCTTGGTAGCGGAACGGCGGGGACCGCTATGGCTAAGCACCCTGGAATTCGAAAGATCGCCTTCACCGGTGCAACTTCGACTGGCAAGTTTGTGGCAGCAACTGCTGCAGAGACCGTCAAGAAAGTGGGCCTGGAGCTCGGTGGCAAAGCACCGGTGCTGGTCTTCGCTGATAGTCCAATCCGCAAGACGGCCAAAGACCTCGTGACCTTTGGGTTTTCCGGGGCTGGCCAGGATTGCACAGCTGCGTGCCGCATCATCGTCGAAGAATCTGTGTACGAGGAATTCGTTGATGAATATTGCAGGGCAGTCAGCGAGCTTATCCTCGGTGACCCATCAGATCCTGCCACGACGCTGGGCCCGGTGATTTCGGAAAAGCAACTGAAGTCGGTACTCGGGTTCATCGAACGCGCCCGGGAAGCCGGCAACACCATCAAGATGGGCGGAAAACAGGCAAATCGTCCGGGCTGGTTCATCGAACCCACTGTGATCACAGACGTGAAGCAGACAGATGAGATCGTTCAGAGCGAGGTGTTCGGCCCGGTGGTGAGTATCCAGTCGGCACAAAGTGATGACGAAATGCTGCAGTTCGCGAATGACGTCAACTACGGCCTGTCAGCCAGCGTCTGGACGACCAACCTTGCGCGCACCCTGCGCTTCACCAGAGAACTTCGCTTCGGCACAGTCTGGGTGAACCAACACACACCGAACGTCTCTGAGATGCCTTTCGGCGGATACGGCGAGTCGGGCTACGGCCGCGAGCTATCGCTGCACGGATTGGACGAGTACTCCCAGCTGAAGCACGTCATGGTCAAGCCTGGGCTGGACCTCTAGAACTGAGACAACTAAGAGATGACAGGGAGATCAATGACCACGATGACGAAAATTCCCGTAATGATGGCTGCGGTTCAACTGGTCGGGCACGGAGGGCTCGACCAGCTGGTGTACCGGACCGATGTGCCGACCCCTGTTGCGGAGCCGGGAGGAGTCCTGGTCAAGGTTGGTGCGTGTGCGCTCAACAATACCGAGATCAACACCCGCACAGGATGGTACGACCGGGTGGTGGAGGAGTCGGTCTCGGAGGAGCTTGGTCTGTCTGGGCGCGAGGACGGGGCCGGTGCCACCTGGAATAGCACGAAAATGTCGTTTCCTCGGGTTCAGGGGGCTTCGGTGGCTGGAACGATCGTGGCAGTCGGGGAGGGAGTGGATGAAAGCCGGATCGGTACCCGAGTTGTCGTCGACCCGTCTGTTCGGGATCCAAAGCTGCCTCGCCGTGCTCAGATTGTCGAGTACTTGGGCGGTGACCGAGACGGCGGATTCGCGGAATATGTAAACGTGCCGTCCGTGAACGCGCACAGGGTGAGCACTGACCTCAGTGATGCGGAACTCGCCACTTTCCCGTGCTCTTACGACACCGCCGAAGAGATGCTGGCTCGGACCGAGCTTAGTGAGGGCGAGACCGTCGTCGTAACAGGTGCGGCCGGCGGCGTGGGTACTGCAACTATCCAGCTGGCCCAGGCACGTGGCGCCCGCGTTGTCGCAATTGCGAGTGCGGGGAAAGAGGCCCGGCTGAGGGAACTCGGCGTCGACGGATTTGTCGCACGGGAGGAACCGGACCTAGTGCGTGCTGTTGCAGATATCATCGGTGAACGCGGCGCCGACGTTGTCATCGACGTTGTCGGTGGCAGCATGTTCGAGAGTTTGCTTCTCATGCTTCGGCGCGGGGGTCGGTACGCAACAGCAGGCGCTATCGGTGGACCGGTGAGTCGTATCGACCTTCGGGAACTCATCTATAAGGACCTGGACTTGCACGGGATCACGAACCCGACGCCTGAAACGTTCGCTCGTCTCGTCGGTCTCATCGAGGAGGGAAAGATCAAGCCTCTCGTAGAGGAAGTCTTTCCGCTCTCTAAGGTCGGAGAAGCTCAGGAGACGTTGCTTAGGAGAACCCATATCGGCAAGATTGTCGTGGTGCCTGACGGTTCTATGAGTTCCTACTCAAGTACCCACAATTGAAAAGAGGAACTTCTTGGACCTGGTTCAGTAGCCCGAGAACTCACCGCTAGAAGGATTCGGCCCTGTCGTCACGATCCAGTCGGCCAAGGGCCATGATGAATTGCACAGGCTCGCGAACGATGTTAACTTCGTGGGGTTGTCTGCGGGAGTCTGGACCACAAACCTCTCCCCCGCACACTCCGCTTCTCAAAGGAACTGCAGTTCGGTACTGCCTGGGTAAACCAGCACATATTCCCAGCGTCCGAAATGCCCTTGGCGGGTACGGCGAGTCCCGGGATGGGGCGCGAACTCTCTGCCAACGGAATAGACGAGTACTCGCAGCTCAAGCATGTGATGGTCAAGCCAGACATCACCGCCTAAAACTAAAGAGTCGCGTTTGGGGGCCCACTCTACCGGTGGGTCCCCAAGTCGTACCTGCCCATAATTTGACGGAGTAGAAAACGCACCGGTTCTTCATACGGTGAAAATTCTACCGCCGACGACAGATTGTTGGAGAAATTGATCCACGAGCAGTGGATACGGGGGCTCTGTCCTTAATGGAGCTGCGGCTCTTGGGCTGAGACCTTCGGGGGTGGATGCCGCATCTTTGTGCTGAACCTTTATACGTCAATGAGAGAGATGTCGACATTGGTGCTGGCCGCTGCTGCCACGCCTGTCGTGCCACTTGAGCCTTCACAGCCTGATCTGGAGGAAAGACTATGCTGTTGAACCTCGTCAGGGAGTTCCTGCTCCGCCCCATCCCCGCGCGCAGAGGCTGGGACGCGCCGCCCGCCGTGCGAATTGGTCTTGCCACTTCCAGCCTCGGATTACTCCCCTTGGGGACCAATCTAATAACCCCTCTTTTCCCAGTGTTCCAGGAACGTATGTCACTGGGCAACGGCGCCGTTACGGCAGCGTTCGTAGCCTATATCTTGCCGGTCGTAATTGGATTACCCCTTTTTGGCCACTGGTCCGAGTACATGGGCCGACGGGTTGTGCTCGTGACAAGCTTGACGCTTGGCATCCTTGCGGCAGTAGTTGTCCTCACGGCTTCGGGCCTCCCCGGACTACTGGCAGGGCGGGCACTTCACGGACTGGCAGTTGCTCTGTCGTTCGGGGCTGGCGCAGCAGCACTTAGGGACCTATTGCCGGGCGAACCGGATCTTTGCGCGAGGATCATCCTCCTTGCGTCCGTGGGAGGCGGCGCCGCCGGCCCCCTTGTCGGTGGATGGTTATCGGAGCTCGGCGATCCGGTTGGAGTGCCGTTCTCGGTGTATCTCGTGACTTTAGCGGTGGTCGTCATCTTGCTGGCCGCGGTGCGTGCGAATCCTCCAGTTCTTGCTCCCAGACCGCATGGCTTCTTCGAGAGTCTGCGCCCGCCCCGCCCATCGTTACCCAGAGCTGCCTCAAGGTCGTTCTTTATCACCTCGGGTACTGGTTTTGTATCATTTGCCGTGTTTGGTTTTTTTCTCTCCGTCGCCCCGGCGTTCTTTGCCCCTATGCTAGGCGGAGCCAGGATCATGGGCGGGCTCACAGGGGCGCTGATACTGGGCGCCTCAGCATGCGCGCAGTTACTACCGATTCATGGCCGTCAAAGAGCCGCGGTCAGCCTGATGGTTATGGCAGGAAGCCTTGTGCTGATCGTGTCCGCCCAAATTCAGCAACTCCCGGGGATGCTTCTGATTGCTGTAACCCTCACTGGACTGAGCCAGGGTTTGGGTTTCCGGACACTCTTCGGCGCACTTAACTCAGAACTCCCGCCAGGAGCCGCTGCCCAGAGCGTAAGCCTCATGTATGTCATCACCTATCTGGGTAGCGCCCTGCCGGTTCTTGGTCTTGGGTATGGCATGGATTATTGGGGCGCCGCGGCCGCAGTCAACACGTTCCTGCTGGGCGCTTCAGGATGCGTTCTTATCATCGCCGGCGTCTGCCTGGTGCATCACCGGCAAGCCCGAGGAGCCGAATAAGCCACACAAGTTGGTCATGCAAATGTCTTGAAGCTCAACCAATTCGACCGCGAAGATTCCACGCGAGAGTCTGCGGCTATGTGACGCAGCCACGCCCTAAGACGGCCTACGTGGACGAAGGTGGCGCCCAAAGCTGTGTCTAGATCGGGCTGGCCGGTTGCATCCGCCCGCAGGGGAAAGCAGAGGTCCGGAAAGGAAAAGGGGAGGGCAAGGAGCCGCCCGGAAGGAAATACCCGTTCGCGTTCTGGCCGGTCGTCTCCCCGCCACGTCCCGGGGTCAACGTCTGCGGGTTCAGTGCTGCGCGATGAACTCCAGGAGTTGAGCGTTGAACTCAGGATATTCGTTCAGGTAGGGGTCGTGGCCGCTGTGCTCAAATACACTTAGGCGGCCGTCGGGCACAGTGTCGGCAAACCAGCGCATTCCCTCAAGCTCGTAGAACGGGGTATGCCGGCCGGTGATGACCAGTGTCGGGACCGCGATCCGCGGCACGACGTCGCGCCAATCGGAGACCATGTGATCGATGAGCAGGCGGCGTGCCTTGTCGAACGGGAACGTCTCCCAAGAGGGCTCGATCGAATCGACCAACTCTTTCACGAAGTCGGGCATAGCCGGTTCACGGGCATTATCGAACCATTCGAACCGAAAATGGGCCGCATCGAAGACGTTTTGCTCCGTGATGCCACGGAGACCCCATTGCCAGTCCTCGCCGTTGACGATCTTCGGGGACTGGTCAACTGCGACGAATGCCGTTGTGCGCTCCCAGGGATTAGTGGCGATGGAAAAGTGAGCCAGGCTGACATTCGCTCCCATCGAGTGACCGACGAGAACAACGTCACGGAGGTCCAAGGCGGTCAACAGCTCGCCGAGATCCAGAGCGAGGCGGCTCATCCTCTGTCCGTGCTCCGGGAGGTCAGAGCGCCCGTGGCACCTGTGGTCATATCTGATCACACGGTATCCAGCTTGCACCAGAGCATCGCGCTGCCACACGAAGTGTGCGCTTTGCGCTTGGAAGCCGGAGGAGAAGACAACCGGGCGCCCTTCGCCCTCATCGTCGTAGCGGAGTGTCACTCCATCAGAGGTTTCGAAGGCCAAGTTAGTACCGCTCACGCAAATTCCCTTTCAATTGTTCTGACTGATGCTAGGCCTCGGCGCTGTTTTTTCTGGCACGGCGAGCCCGAAAAAAATCTTCTAAACCATCAGGACGTAGACGTACGGGTTCAATCGTTCGCTGACATACGAATACCTGCTCTGTAGCAGCGAGGTTAAGGAGGTCATCCAAGATGGCAAGCGTAGGCGGCAAAAACCTGAGATTCCCGGCACTTTCCCCGTCCAGGAGTTCCTGTACCGGCGACCACTGCGATTGCGATGCCTCAGTAGTAGCGTGACGCGGTTCCACGCCCGGCATCACCGCACTGACAAAAAAGTAAGTATCAAATCGTTTCGGCGAACCTTCCGGCGTTATCCAGTTAGCCCATGGTCTAAGCGCCTCTGGGTCTAAGGCTATGTTGCACTCCTCCGACACCTCCCGGGTCGCTGCAGCAATCAGCCGGCCAGCCTCACGCCGTGCCTGAGACAAGTTCTCTCCAATGCTGGTGCGCTTCCAAGCATCAACGTGCGCCTCCAGCAGGGAAGCGCTGAATTGCAGGTGTGAGGAGTCAATCTCGTCAACCCGCCCCCCGGGAAATGCGATGACGTCGGCAGCAAAATCCATGGTCGAGGCCCTATGCTGAACAAACACTTCGAGTCCAGCCGGTGAGTCCCTAAGCAGAACGACGCTCACCGCAAGGCGCGGACTAACCAAAGGTCCTGGCTGTGCTTGGGGTACCCGTGTCACTCTTGCCCCTTTCCTGAGGCTGGTCAACTTGCGTGGTTTGGGTCTCACGGTTTCAGCACGACTCTGCCGTAAACGCCGCCGGATTCGAGAAGGTCATGGGCGGCCGGAGCGGAATCCAAAGACAGGATTTCCTGTATCTCAGCCTGCACCATGTTGCGTTGTAGGAATCGCAGGCAATCCTCCAGTTCGGCAAGGCTGCACGCCTTTGAGCCTATGAGGCGTATCTCTCGGAGGATCAGCGCCCCCGGCAAAATCCCGACTGCCTTGTTTTCTAAATTCCCAACAACGGCGACAGTGCCACCACGCCGGACAGAGCGGAGACTGCTGTCCAGGGTTGCGTAGGCAGTCATCTCAAGAACAATGTCAGGTTGGATATTTCGTTGTCGAACCTCGCTGTCGAACCTTCCTCCCGCAGCAACGATAACCTCGTCGGCATACAACCGCAGCCGATCGACTTTTCGCTCACTAGACGTGACCGCCACAACCTCAGCTCCCATACTGCGGGCCAGCTGTAAGGCATGTATGCCGATTCCCCCGCTCGCCCCTGTTACCAGCACGCGCTGCCCTGGTTTTACGCCAGCGAGAGTCAGCGCATGATATCCGGTCCCAATCGCGCATGCAGCAATGGCGGCAGCTTCAGAGGAAACTTCATCAGGGATGTGGGCAAGGCTGAGTTCATCCATAAGGCAGTACTCGGCGTAACCACCATCCAAGCCCTCTCCGTAGAGGAGCCCCTCCATACAGAGAACTTCCCGTCCACCTAAGCAGTCCCGGCATCGATGACAGGACCGGCGTTGTGTCGAGGCAACCCGGTCCCCAACTCCGAGTTTGGTCAGGCCGGGGCCAGTGACGGCGACTGTGCCGGCAATTTCATGTCCGATGGTCGTCCCAAGGACGCGATCGACCTTGCCGCTTCTTCTCATGATGTCCTGGCCGCAAACGCCGCACGCTTCTACTTTCACAAGGACTTGGCCCCATCCTGGGACCGGGACATCTCGAGAACGCGCGTGGAGAACTTCACTGCCACCGAATGCTAAAAGGGGGAAGGCGACCATGGTCTCCGGGGTGACTCGGCTACTCACCATCCGACGCGGCCTACGCTGTGCCGCTGGGGGCATGCGCGGATGACCGGTACAAGAGGACCACCCAAAAGCCGCTCTGACAAGTCTCGCCTCGTTGATTGAGCACCTCAACTTTGGTTCTGACGATGCCGCGATCCGCCTTGGTTGCCGAGGGTCGGAGCTCCGTTACTTCTTCCCGCACTGAGATAGTGTCCCCGACCCGGACGGGTGCAGCCAGCTTCCAGTCCTGGATGCCGAGGAAAGCTATAGCGGATTGTTCTTTCCAACCGACGGCCATTTCCAAGCCAAAGGCGATGGCTAAGGCGCCGGGGCCGTGAAATATCCGTCCACCGAATTCGGTTGCTTTGGCATATTCCTCGTTGGTATGCAAAGGGTGCATGTCACCTGACCAGGTGGCGAAGGTGACAAGATCCGTTTCGGTGATGGTGCGGCCTTGCGAAAGCCAGGAATCACCAATTTCCAGGT
The DNA here is from genome assembly GCF_030817075.1 of Arthrobacter sp. V1I9. NCBI lineage: Bacteria > Bacillati > Actinomycetota > Actinomycetes > Micrococcales > Micrococcaceae > Arthrobacter > Arthrobacter sp. V1I9. Next base: position 277,679 of record NZ_JAUSYU010000001.1, on the reverse strand, counting down.
CCTCGAGGAACCTGGTTGCCGACGGGATAAGACGATTGTCTATCGAGGGGGCCATCATGGCTCCTTTCAGTGCCGGCTAGGTGGAAGGTGATTTCCAGCCGGCTTTGGCTCGATCCGCATTAAAGTCTCTGTCTGTGACGCCGTTATAGCGCGCAGCGTCACGCGGAACAATGCGGATTGGCTTACCGGCGGAAAGTTCTTCGGATACGTGGGCGATGACTCCGGGAAGTGTGGAGAGTACAGCTATGCCCGTGCCCTCTTCTGGCGTGAAGCCCAACCCAAGCAGTATCGCTGCCATGACCCCCACATCGTTGATCGGAATGTCTGACTTGCCTGGGAGTTCAGTGAAGGCCCTGTGAACGGCCTCGTACACTTCAGCCGGTTCTCCCCAGACTCCCTCCTTCACTGCTATTTCTTTAAGACGTTCGCCACGGGGGTCAATCTTCTTGAAGACCGGATGACCGAGACCGGGGATCCTCTCCTTTATCTGCCGCATCGCGCTCACCTTTGCATCCGCGAATTCTTCCAGCGGCAGCCCCGAGCTTCGGTACTCGGCATGAGTCGCAAGGATGAAGCGGCCCGTCTCTTCGGTCGAAAGCGTGTGCTTACCGACAGACAAGCAGGCAGCGGACATGCCGATAGCCATACTGGGATTGGCGGAGACGGCAAACCGGGCAGCCAGTGTTCCTGGCTTTTCAAGGGCGTAGTCCAGTACGCCGCTGAGCACAGCGTCCAAACACCGCACCTCGTGCGGGGTGGGAACGCGACCGCGAATCAGCAGGAATATGGCTGCAGTAAATGGGATTTGCCCAATGAGATCTTCAAGGTCGTACCCACGCACGTACACCTTGGTATCGGTGACTTGGCTGACAGCCGATGACCAATAGTCCGTTGATTGCTCCGCGATTTCCGCTTCCAATGTAGTCTCCCGAACCGATAAGTGTCTTAAGAAGGGCGGATGGGGCCCGTACCCTTAGGGCGTACTTCTGGACAAATCTGCGCTAATAGAAGGAACTGTAGGTCCCATTTGGCGTTGCCGGCATTGGAGTTTCAACAAGGCTGTGTCCCGCAGGGGTAAAGATTCCAATGGCATCACACCTATCCATCCGTGGTTGCTGCAACATGAATGGTTCCGGGTCCTCCAACGCCCGCAGCAGCTGGAGGACCCGGGGGTCTTTGAGGGCGCACTGGAGTGCGTTTACTCGATGACTTGAGACCTGCAGAACCTACTGCCGATGATGTGCAGGTCCCGGATCGATGATTTCAGCCAGATGCCTTGACGCCTGGTCTGTGTGGTTTTCCAAGATTTGCCGGACCTGCATGTGGCAGCTGAATCCGTCCGTCAGGATTGGAGTCCCTTCCGACGTCTCCCGTAGCGCGGGAACCAGCGACTGTTCGGCCACTGCCATGCTGACGTCAAAGTGCTGGTGTTCGAAACCGAAGTTTCCAGCAACGCCGCAGCATCCGGTGGCTTGGTTGATACTGCTCACTCCTAGAGCAGCCAGCGCAGAAGTTTGTGATGCCGAGCCAAAGGTGGCGTATTCGTGGCAATGAGTTTGAACAGTTACTGCGGTGGGGATGGTCTGGGGACGCCAGCCTGCGTTTGCCTGTTCCAGGACCGCGCCCGCAAAGTTCTGGATTCGACTTGCAACGCGGCGGGCGGACTCTGTTGGCACGAGCTCAGGCAGGTCTTTTCGCAGTGCTGCTGCGCAGCTGGGCTCGATGACGACAATTGGACGATCCGTACCGTCATCCAGGGCTGCGGCGGTCTTCCTTAGGAGCTTCCGGGCGGTATCCAATTGACCTGTTGAGATCCAGGTCAAGCCGCAGCACTGGTCCGCGCTGCACTCAACCGATTTCTGGGCGTCCTCGAGTACCCGTTTCGCTGCACCCGCAACTGCGGGCCGGAAGCCGCGGGTGAAACTGTCAACGAAGAGTACCGTGTCCGCATCAGTTGGCCGGGCGGTGCCGATTTCCCTTTCAAGCTGGCCACGGGACGCGAAGTCAGGCATCTTGCGTTTCGTTGTAATTCCTGCGGCACGGGCGATAACCCCAGCAAGAGGGCTGCGAAGGGTCATGTTGATCAATGGGGCGATGCGGCCGGTGACCTTCAGCCACGTCGGCAGCCAACCCAGGCTGTAGTGCGACAGGGGACGCAGACGCCTCTGGTAGAAGTGGTGGAAGAACTCGGATTTATACGAAGCCATGTCGACTCCTGCAGGACAGTCACTTGAACATGCCTTGCAGGAAAGGCAGAGGTCCAAGGACTCTCGAACGTCTTTTGATTTCCACCCCTCCTGCGCCGTTCTGGACCCCATGACCATTTCCTGCAGCACACGGGCTCGGGCCCTGGTTGAGTCTTTTTCGTCCCGAGTGGCCCGGTAGCTGGGACACATAACTCCCGCTCCAGCCGTAGTGCGGCATCGTCCAACCCCGATACAGGATTGAACGGCGTCCGGAAACCCTTCCCGGCCTTTCAACGTCGGCTCGAGGGCAAAGGAAGTCCGGAAACCGCGTGCAGGGGCGCCAGCAAGAGCGAGATCGGACATGATTGGGGCGGGTTTGGTGATGATTCCTGGGTTTAGAAGTTCGTGCGGATCCCAGATGGCCTTGTAGTGAGTAAAGGCTGTGATTGCTGCAGGGCTATACATAATCGGAAGGAGTTCGGAACGGGCCCTGCCATCCCCATGTTCACCGGAAAGGGAGCCGCCGTGGCGGCTTACCAAAGCCGCGGCCTCCCGGAGAAACCGTTCCATGACATCCCGGCCCGACGCGCTTCGTGGGTCAAAGGTTATTCGTACATGAGTGCAGCCTGCTCCGAAGTGCCCGTACATAACGCCGCGAAGTTGATGTTCTTCCAGCAAGGCAGTGAAGTCCGAAAGATAGGCCGCAAGATTTTCGGGAGAAACTGCTGCGTCCTCCCACCCGGCCCATGACTGCTCGCCGTCAGCCAGCCGGGATGACAGACCCGCACCGTCTTCCCTTACACGCCACAGGTTCGCCCGGTCACTCGGATCGGGTACGGCCAATCCCTCCAGGAGATTTCCGCGCTCAGCCAAGCTTTGAAGAAGATTCTCCGCCTGCCGACGAACGTCTTCAGGGTTTTCACCATCCAGGTCGACATACAGGTAGGCATTGCCCTTTGGCAGGGCCCCGACTGCCGCGTCCCCCCGGCGATGGCGGACTGTCTGGACGATGGCATCATCGATACCTTCAACGGCTGCAGGATTAAAACGCAGAATCTCGGGTACATCTGACGCTGCGGCAACGACGTCGGGATAGCCCAGGCAAACGAGAAGCGCGGAGGGTGCGACCTTTGCCAACTTGACGGTGGCAGAGACAATGACGGCGCAGGTACCTTCGCTGCCGGCCAGAGCCTTGGCCGTGTCGAACCCGTTCTCAGGGAGGAGGTTCGCCAACTGGTATCCGGAAACTTGCCGTGCAAGTCGACCGAACTCAGTCCTGAAAACGGCGAGGTTGGAGTCAGCAAGATGCTTCAGTCCTTCCTGGATGCGAGCGGCCTCGGCCGCTGACTCGGCGTCCGAGGGATCGAGGGCCCTGACTCCGCCTGCTTCAGCAGTCACCAGGTGACCCGATGCCGTCACCAGGTCTACTGAAACGATATGGTCGGCGGTCCTGCCGTCCCTGACCGAGTGGTTGCCGCATGCATCGTTGCCTATCGCCCCTGCCACAGTTACGCGCCCCATCGATGACGGGTCGGGAGCGAAGGTATAGGTCCCACCTGTTGCTGCTTGTATTTCCTTTTGCAGGGTAGTCAGGATGATCCCAGGTTCAACCGTGACAGTCCGTGACTCCAGGTCCAATTCCAGCAAGCGGTTCATGTAACGGGAAAAATCCATGACGAGGCCAGTTCCGATGGCGTTGCCCGCCATGCTGGTCCCACCACCCCGACTTGTCACAGGGCATCCGTGCAGCCGGCAAACTCGAATAATCGATCTGACGTCGTGGCTGCTGCGGGGAAAGGCGACTGCTTGTGGCCGGACACGGTAGTTGGAGGCATCAAACGAGTACTCCGTCCGTCGCCGACTACTGCTGTCCACCTCTATGCCAGCGCCTTTAAGATCACGAACAAGCGCTTCGGTGATGTCTGAGCTCATGGTGCTGAAACTTTCCGTAAGGTGGCCTGTCGGGCCTATCTAAGACTGGTGGCGGATCTGCCCTGTCGAGGGCGTTACCTTCGCGATGGAATACGTTCTGAGATCTTAGGGTGGTCTCCGGGGAAGCAGCCGCCATAATTTCTTCGAAAGAAAGAACGGTACCTTGGTCCTTTTCCGAGGGCCCCCTGTGCTGCTGCCTCAACTCTCCACCTAAATCCGGGGGACAAACCCTGTCGTGCCCTACCGGTACGGGACGGGGCAGATCATCGCAGGATGTGGAGCTTCTGCGGGCACTACCTGTAGCTTCCACGAAGAGAACGGCCCAATGCCGTGAAGTTGCCAGTTTCGCACCAGCAATCACCCCCGTAGTTTGAATGGCATGGGAAGCAAAAGCGTAATTATCACAGGATCCGGATCGGGTATCGGCCGAGGCATTGCCCAGGCATTTGTCGAAGCAGGGTATGAGGTCTATGCCAGCGACCTCTCAGAGGAACGCCTCGCAGAGACCCGCAGCGAACTCGGCTCTCCGGAGTCACTTCACACAAGGGTTGTGGACGTCAGTGATTACCAATCGGTATCCGCACTCGTAGACGAGGTCGTGGACAAGACCGGGAAGCTGGACGTCTTTGTTAACAGCGCAGGTGTATTTGACGGATACGCCGACGTGCTTGAAACGACCCCGGAGCTATGGGCCAAGATCATCGGGGTCAACCTGACAGGAGCCTTTTACGGCTGCCGCGCCGCTGCACAGGTGATGACAAAGCAGAACTCCGGTCGCATCATCACTATTGGTTCAGTCGCAGGCCAGCGGGGCGCGGCAGACGGAATCTCGTATGTCGCCTCCAAGGCCGGCCTGGAAGGCCTGACCCGGCGGCTTGCCATCGATGTTGCCCCACACGGCGTGACCGCCAACGTCGTCGCTCCCGGCGTTATCAAAACCAACCTCCGCGCGACGTCGGAGGAAATCCTGGGCGATCTCGTCTCGACCCAGCAACGCGGCATTGGCGTTTCGCCCGAAATCATGGACTTCCTCATCCCCGCAAAACGGTCAGGTGAACCATCAGAAGTCGCGAGTGTCGTCCTCTTCCTCGCTTCCGACGCCGCCAGCTATGTCAACGGTCAGACCATTCAGGTCGATGGCGGCTGGAACGCCACCTAAACCTGCCGGGCTACGTCGGGCTAAAAAACCATCAACCAGGCCCCAACGCGGGACAACATAAACAGCCGGAGCAAAGCAGAATCTGAACTCCGGGACGTGAAAGGTGTATCAGTGATCAGGACAGCATTGACCGAGGCCCTCGGTCTCCAGTACCCCATCTGCTCCGCAGGCATGGCCCGGGTGGCACAAGCCGAGCTTGTCACCGCCGTTAGCAACGCTGGCGGCATGGGATGCCTCGGTGGTGTCAGCTTCATGCCTGATAACCTCCGCGCCGAAATCAAGAAGATCCAGGCTGGCACCGACAAACCCTACGCGATTAATTTGCTGCTCCCGGATTCGCTTACCACTGAGGATGAAGCACAGTGGGCACCGGTGCGTGAGCTGTGGGGATCACTGTCCGGAGCTGATCAGGAAAAACTGGCGGGCGTGGAAGCTCTTTTGACCCCTGGCGCCGTAGCAGACCAAGTCCAGATCGTCCTGGACGCGGCACCCGCTGCCATCGTCCTGACCTTCGCCACTCCCGACTGGTTCATCAAGGAATGCAAGGACCGCGGGATAACTGTCTTCTCACTTGTCGGCTCCGTGGGCAAGGCAAAGGAAGCCAGCGCCGCAGGCGTTGACTTCATTGTGGCGCAGGGAACAGAGGCTGGCGGTCACACTGGCTACGCATCAACCATGACCCTCGTCCCAGCCGTCGCAGATGTTGTAGATCAGCCGGTTCTGGCTGCCGGAGGCATCGCCGACGGACGAGGGCTGGCGGCCTCTCTCGCTTTGGGTGCGGCAGGTGTTTGGGTCGGAACCCGATTTATTGCCAGCCCCGAGGCTTACGGCCATGAAAACTTCAAGAACCGTGTGGTCGAAGGTACCTTCAAGGACAGCACCATTACCTACTCGTACAGCGGTAAGCGCATGCGCGCTTTCGAGAACAAATGGACCTCGGAATGGGAATCGACCGAGAAGAAGCCGGCAGGGTTCCCTGGCCAATACGCAGTCGCAGGCACCCGTGTCGAGACCGGGTATCAGGACGGTGACATGGACTTCGGAATGATGCCGGTCGGACAGACAATGCAGCTGGTTCATGAGATTCTTCCGGCCGGCCAGATCGTAGAGAACATGGGCTCGGAGGCGGAGAAGATCCTCAAAGGGCTTGCGGTCTGAAACTAACCGCACGCCGGTTCAAAGGCCCCACCAGCCCAACGTTGTTGATGCCCTGCGGCAGGTTAGCTGGCCTACAGCGTGTTCCAACCTCAAAATCAATGTGGAGCGGATATGAATAACTCGTCAACCGAGCAAATGGGCTGTGTTTCAGCACTCGAGAAGGTCGCGGGTCGAAACCCCGACCACGCGGCCATCATCGACGGCGATACCACTATCACCTATGGGGACCTGCAGGCGTCAATCGAGCGGCGCGCCGGGATACTGCTCAAAGCCGGACTCAAACCCGGTTACCGAGTGGCCCTCGTAGCTGAAAGCTCGGCCGACTACCTGGCAACCGCTTTGGCTGTATGGCGAAGCGGCGGCGTCCTGGTCACCGTCTACCCTTCCTCCGGGCCCGGCGACCTGGAATATGCCATTGATACGAGTGACCCTGCGCTGATCGTCACCTCTGAAGGCGTCGATGGTGCATCGATTACTACCGCGGCACGTAACGCGCCCATTGTCGATATTGCTGACTTCCGGGTTACCACCGTGCGGCATGACGCGTCGCCGAACCCGGAGGGTCTTCGCGAACCGCTCGCCATGATCTGCTTCTCGTCAGGCACCACAAGCCGGCCGAAGGCAATCATGCTCTCCGCAACAGCCATTTACAACTGCGCGGATACCTACGGCGAGGTTTGGCACCTCGGCCCCGAAGACACGGCCATCATCTGTCTACCAATGGCCTGGCTCTACGGGCTGGCCAGCACCTCATTGGCCGTCCTGCTGCGCGGCGGGACTGTCGTGGTGGTCCGCAGGGCCCGTCCGGAACTGATAGCGCCAGCCATTGAGAAGCACTCAGCCACATTCCTGGCAGGCGTCACTGCAACGTTCGGGAAATTGGCGCAATACGCAGAGCAGACCAACACCGGCCATCCCGCGTTTCCTTCACTTCGGCTCTGCATATCAGGTGGAGAGCCCAGAAATGAAGCCGCCTTCAGTCGTTGGCAAGCACAAACCGGGCTGCCCGTCCTGGACGCCTACTGCGCCTCCGAATGCCTACCGCTGGTGACGTACGACCCGGTCGCCAACCCGACACCCAAACCGGGATCCGCCGGCAAGCTGGTGCCCCGCTCGAGGCTGAAGGTTCTCGACGCCCAGGGACAGGAAGTCCCGGAAGGCGAGACTGGGGAGGCATACTCTACAGGCCCTGGTCTGATGCTTGGATATTGGCGAGACGAGGAACAAACGCGCGCCGTCATTACCGAAGATGGCTGGTATCGCACCAAAGACCTCGTAAGGGTAGACGAAAACGGCTTCGTTTACGTTGTTGGCCGCCTATCCGACGTCATCATCCGCGGCGGCACAAATATCTCTCCGGCAGAAATCGAACGAGTCCTTCAGCAACACCCATCTGTTGCTGAAGCTGCCGTCGTGGGCATCCCGGATGACATCTACGGCCAGCGCGTCGTGGCTGCCATTGTGGCCCAGGGAGGGTCACCCCTTGACCACGACGAGCTTAAAACGTTCACTGCCGCCCGTCTCTCGTCGTATAAGGTTCCCAGCCAGTTCGTCACCGTTGATGCACTTCCAGTGAACTTGACGACCGGAAAGGTCAGCCGGCGGGACGTGGCAGCGCTCCTGTCGGCAGAAGCACGTCAAAGTAGCTCATAACGGCGTAACTACACCCGCCATCACATTTAGGGGGCAGCGCTCCTAGACATGCTGCCAGACAAGAAGAGTTAGGACAGGAAGAAAATGAACCTCGACAAGGCCGGAGTTGTGGTCGTAGGCGGCGGGATAGTTGGCGTAACAACGGCGTACTTCCTCGCGACAAAAGGCCATGACGTTGTGCTCCTCGAACAGCGGGAACTTGGCCACGGAGCCTCTGGGCGTAACCTGGGATTCCTGCATATGCAAAATCGCCACGGCGACTACGCAGTGGAGCTGACACGCGCCGGCAGAGCTCTTTATGACGACTTTGCAGATATCCTCGGGCCGACCTTCGAGTACAGAAGCAATGGCGCCATGACGTTCTTTTATACGGACGACCAGCGCCGCGTCTACAAGGAATTCGTCGAAGCCCGCATTGCCGACGGATTCAAAGCGGAGCTGCTTGACGACCAGGCTGCTCACGAAGCCGCACCGATCTTGCCACCCGACGTCATAGGAGCCACCTTCAGCCCGGAGGACGGCCAAATTCGAACGCCCAAGTTCGTCCGCGCCCTGGCCCAGGAATGCCGCAGACTCGGTGTTCGCATCCACGAGAACACACCGGTCCTTGGCCCGCTGCGACGTGGTTCGAAGGTCGTAGGTGTCAGGACAGTTGGGGGCGATGTCTCCGCGGACAAAGTGGTGTGGGCGACGGGCATCTGGTCAACAATGCTTGAAGCGGAAGGCATTAGCGTACCCATAAAGGCACACAGGCTTGGAGCTGTAATGCTCGCGCCCGTCGAAGAGAAACTCGACAAGATTCTCAACGGACCGCTGGCGGCCAAGCAGTACGCCCACATCCGCAACCTTCCAAGCTATCGGGATGAATACTTCACCTCGCCTTCCGAGGACCAGACGCACGCCCTGGAACACATGGAGTGTGTGGCCAAAACAGAAAACGGCAATCTGTTCATAGGGTGCCCCATGGATTACCCTGACCAGCTCGATGACAGGATGCCCGCCGCCGGGCTGAAGCTTGCGATCGACTCCTTGCTCCGTACTTTTCCCAACTACAGGGCTCTCGGCATCGAGAGCGCCTGGGCCGGCCTGGTGCCTGCCACGGCCGATTCCCTGCCAATCGTTGATGAAGTAGAGGAACTTCCCGGGCTGGTCCTCGCCACAGGCCATGTCTACGGCAATCTCGCCGGGCCGATCACGGGACGTCTGGTGGCCGAGCTAATTTCGGGCGAGCAGACCAGCTTGTCCCTCGACGAGTTGTCTCTCTACCGGCCGTCCCTTGCCGCCCCCGTTGACGGGGTCATCAGGTACTGAACCAGCTGGTTCACCGTCTACAGCATCTAACGAATACTTGAGAACTGGAGCACGCTTTGACTACCAACCTCCTGGGCACGACCAGCTCTTCCGCTGTCCGGTATCTTGACGACCTTGAGCTCGGCCAAGAATGGATCTCCGCCGGCCGTACCGTCACCGAATTCGACGTCGTCACTTTCGGCACATGGTCGGGGGACATGCACCCGTTGCACACAAATGAAGAGTATGCGAAAACGACTGAATTCGGGACCAGGCTTTTCCACGGCCCTGGCGCCCTGTCCCTTGCATTCGGGCTTGAAATGGCTTTGGGATGGAAGAACGGGTCGGCCATAGCATTCTTGGGCATCGACAACTGGAAAATGTGCGCCCCGATACGAATCGGTGACACCATCACCGTTCGCGAAGAAGTGATTGGCATCAGGCCATCCAGCAGCAAGCCGGACCGGGGCATTGTTACGACCCGTGTTCAGATTTTGAACCAGAACGGGGTTGTTTGCCAGGAAGGCGACTGGGTCGTCCTCCTATCACGCCGGCCAGGATAAGGGGCGCGGCCCCTCAATCGTTGACCACCTCCGAATTTGGCCTAAAGAAAGCTGATTGTTGTGCCTCTCCAACTACCTGAAGGCAAACGGCTTGCCGTTTCGCTCAGCCCGGATTTTGATGCTCAAAGTGTCTGGCTGGGGACGTTTCGCTCGACCTCTCAGACTCAGCTGTCACGGGGTGAGTTCGGTGCCGTCGTTGGCGCACCGCGGCTTCTAGAGGTGTTTCAACGCTACGGAATAACAACGACGTGGTGTGTACCTACACACACAATGCAAACCTTCCCCCGCTCCGTGGAAGCGATCGTCGAGTCGGGCCATGAAATAGGGGCTCACGGCGTTTATCACGAGTATGTGCCCAAATTGGAACGGGACGAGGAACGGCGCCTGCTGGAACTACAGATCAGGCAACACGAAGAGTTTATTGGGAAACGTCCGCGAGGCTACCGCTCTCCCGCGCTAGACGTCACCGACAACACCCTTGAACTCTTGGAAGAGTTTGGCTTTGATTGGGATTCATCGCTGATGGGTCGCGACTTTGAGCCATATCGACCCCGTATGGTCGTCGATATCAGCCTGGAGAAGGGCAACACATTCGGCCCTGAGAGCAAGCTCCTGGAGTTTCCAGTTTCCTGGTTTCTTGATGACTTCCCCGAACTGGAGTCCTTTAAGGGCAGCCCCCTCATGCAAAGCAACGAGGCGGTGCTCGCGCGTTGGATCGACAGTTTTAACTTCGCCTATGAACGGTGCCAAGGCGGCGCAATGACCTGGACTCTGCACCCGCAGACGATCGGAAGAGCGCACAACCTCCTCATGCTTGAGAAATTCCTCGACCATATATCTTCCTTCGACGGTGTGTGGTTTCCCACACTCTCCGAGCTCTTCGACTGCTGGCGTGACGACGGCAGCGGCCAGGCTACCGCCGCTGCCATCCCGGTCATCGAACGTGCCCGTCATGCCCCCATTTATCTTGAAAGGACAACCCCATGATCAGGATGCTCCTGATAGGCCCCCCTGGCGCTGGAAAAGGCACCCAGGCCAGGCACATCACCGAAAAGCACGGAATCGTCGCCATCTCGACTGGAGATATCTTCCGGCATAACGTGAAGAGCCAGTCTCCGCTCGGCCGGGCCGCAGAGTCTTACATGAACGCAGGCAAATTCGTCCCCGATACGATCACGAACGAAATGGTGCGTGATCGTCTGAATCAGCCTGACGCGCAGGACGGTTTCTTGCTGGACGGGTACCCTCGCACGGCAGCTCAGGTCGGCTTTCTCGACGAGGCGCTGGCTGGCATGGGTCACAAACTTGATGTAGTACTTCAACTCGTCGTTGACAGGGACGAATTGGTCCAAAGGCTGCTCAGGCGGGCTGTCAGCGAAAACCGTACCGACGACACAGCCGAGGTCATACGGGAAAGAATGGCCCTCTATTTCGAGCAAACAACCTCCGTGACATCCCTGTACAGCCAACGCGGCCTCCTTACCAAGGTCGAAGGAATCGGCACGGTCTCCCACGTCGCCCAGAGGGTTGCAACCGCTCTGGACGTTAAATTGGGAGCGTCCTTGACGCTCTAACGGGTCGCGGCGTAGCAGCGCAAGGAGGCGTTCGGCTCTCGCTTTGTAGCCTGGCAACGAGTAGGGTCGGTCTTCCAGGAAGACCGACCCTACTCGCATTTCACGCGAACCGCAGGTAACTTATCGGCCAGGGGCCTGTACAACCCCGCCTCTTTGCGCCGGAGGCCTAGCGTAGGGCAGCACATCCGTTGCTTCGACGTCGGACGGCTTACGGTTCCCCGCCGTCTCGCCCGATGACTTGGGCCGTGGCTGCTGGAGCCGCCCGAGCTCCAAAGCTGTTAGGGCCAGGAAGACCGAAGAAACGGCTCCCGGCTCCCTCAAGTTAATTTCAAGAATCTCTTCAGCTTTTGCTAAGCGGTATCGCAGCGAGTTGTGGTGGATTTCGAGGGCGTCCGCCGCCGCATTGATATTCTGCGCATGCTCAAAGTAAGTCTGAAGGCCCTCAACAAGAAGCTCCCGCCCTTCAAGTGGCTTGAGAAACTCCTGAGCCCAGGTGATCATTTTGTCAAAGCCAACATCCGCAAATAGCCGCGTGGCGTAGCTGAAATCCTCATAGGCCATGATTTTCGGACCGCGGGAGTTCCTGCGAAGCGTTCTGACGGCGAGCTGTGCGTCTTGATAGGAGTCCAAGATGTCCCCAAGCGCGTGCACTTTGCGGCCGATGCCAATATGCGCGTTCGGGAGTTTGTTGCCTTCGGCTATGACGATCCTGCGCAGAGTCTGAATGCTGCATTGCGCAGTTATGGTGACCGTCTTGTCCCTCGCGGTCATAAGATACGAAACTGACTGCGACTCCAGCGCCATGCCCAAAAGTTCGGAAAGCTCGTCGATGGGGGGCAGAGGCCGGGACGCAACCGAAGAACGAATCGGACGGAAGACAATGGTGCGCAACTCTTCGGCGAAGGACAGTCCAAAGGCGGAGATTCGGCCGGCCAGTTCTGGATTGTGTGGCTCCCGGCGTAAGGCAAGGGCCTCCTCCAGCACTGCTGTCCGTATAGCGCGCTCCTGCTGCCTGGCTGCCACTGCCATCCGTTGACTGGCCTCAACCAGTGTTGCTGCAACATGAGCTGCCGACGTTGAGTAGGCGTCAGGAAAATTTGGGCGCCGTGTCGTAACGAGCAGCCACCCGAAATGTGATTCGTCTTGGATCGGAGCGGAAATTCTCGCCGCCACGCCCCGCCACCCGTCAATGTCCACCTTCTGCGAATCGGCTTCGGTACGGGCAATCTCTCCGAATAGCAGGGACATGGGTACGGGGCCTGTCGCTTGTACCGTAAGACCGGACCTGTCCACCAGTACTGCTGTGGCGTTGCATACATGCGCAAGGCGGTTCAGGAGCGCTGGTATCGGATCGGGTTCAGTCATGGCCTGGCTGAGTGCCCGCTGCAAGGAGGACAGTCTTCTTGATACTGATTCCTCCGGTACCTCCATCGACCGTGAAATGGAAACAATGATGTCGGCAACGTTTAAGCTGGCGTCAACGGCGACAACAAGGTGACCGCTGGCAACGGCTTGCACCTCCTCCACGGTGGCTGCCACCGTGGAGGATACAAAGAGCACCCGGCCTGCTCCACCAAGTTGAGCTAGAAACCCCTTTAGATCAGCATAGGTTTCCAGACGAGGACAGACTATGACGATGTCCGTGTCATCCGGGAGATCTTCTGGCTTTAAGAAGACCGTAGCGCCCCTGACCTGCCTGGACAGTTGGGAGTCTTCGCCGGCCAGCAACGTGGCAGCCGCACCCAAATCCGTCAGTACCGTTCCCAACGGAACGGAAATCGAATCATGGTTCATAAGGGAACTCTCTTGGAACAGAACCGGAACGGACGGACGCCCTCCCGCCGTCGCTTTTGCCCCAGACTAAACGAGGAACGCCACCGAACCATTGTAGGAATTCTAACTCCATTCGCGACCCTTTGGAGGAGTACCAATTACTGTCTCGTCTAAGGCCTTCTAACGTCACCTGCAGACCACTCATTTGAAGTACATGGACAATCAAAGCCAGGGGCCTGGCTCGCTGAAGGGCTGTTAACCAGGCAATGGGGCATGGTCCCGGCATTAAGTAGTCCGATCGTGCTTTCGGCCCGGGTGATCTGGAAGACTAAGGGTAGGGCTTTACAGAAGCACTCCCAGCAGGAAGGAAACGTGCTATGGGCGCTGACACCCTCGCGGCCGGCGACATTGTGGTCGTAGGAGCAGGAATCGTAGGCCTTTGCACGGCCTGGGAGCTGCGCAAAAGGGGCTTCGATGTTGTCGTTGTTGAACAGCGGTTTCCTACATACGGCGCGTCAGGGAGAAATCCTGGTTCCTTGTGGCTGCAAACTCGGCGTACAGGCACTGAGTTGGCACTCGCCAAGGCGGGCAAAGAGAAATACCAGGAGTTTCTTGGCGAGCTCGGTGACGTGTTCGACTATCGCAATCAGGGTGGGCTTTTCTTCTTTGAGACCGACGAACAGGGCAAAGTTTTGGAGGACTATGTCCTTAACCGGCGGGAGGCCGGTTTGGACATAAGCATGATCAGCCGGGATGAGGCGCTGAAACACTCGTCTATCCTTCCAGACAGTGCCGTGGGCGCTGTGTTCTGCGCAGACGACGTGCAGATCGACGGCGTTCAGTTCGTTAACTCCCTGGCCGCTGCCTGCGTTCGGGCCGGCATCCGGACATTTGAAAATACATCTGTGCTTTCTACTTTGCGCCACGGAGAGACCGTTACAGGTGTACGCACGGTCAGGGGTGAAATCCACGCTCCGGGTGTGGTATGGGCAACAGGCGCCTGGTCTACGAACCTCCGGGCAGAGGGCATCGACGTTCCCATCGACACTGCCCGGGTGGGCCAAATGCTAACGCAGCCCGTAGACGCACAGTCAAACGCGATAATGCACGGTCCCCGGGGCGTCTACGGGTGTGGGGCACTTACGGACCTTGCCACTTACGATCCTGCAATTTTTGCTCCCCCAAGCACTTTGTCCGTCAACTATGACGACTCAATCGCCCAAAATCGCGGCGGTTCAATATTTATTGGCAACAGCTTTGACGGTCGCGGCTCCCTCAACCCTCACATCAGCATTAACGCCACAAACGCAATGGTTTCGACAACGTTGGACAGGTATCAAGGGCTCGCGGATTACGGCGTTACCGGCCTCTGGGCCGGATTGGGGAGTGAGACCTCCGACCACCTGCCAATCGTTGATCGTGCTGATGGCGCATATATCAACGTCGGACACGCTTGGGGTATCGCCAGCGGTCCTATTTGCGGTCAGGTAATGGCTGAGGTCATCGCCGGTGAAGCGAGCAGCTTCGCCAAAGCTTTGAAGATGAATAGGCCGGCGCTACCCGCTGGGACCGACTCCTAGCCCCCTCCTTCATACGTCAGCCGCCAGGAGGGTCCTCCGTGGCGGCACGGCTACACGGCATCGCTCTCATTAGCCCTCTTCTGTAGCACTTTCCAGGAAAGCTCCCTCCGAGCTGACTGAGTTACCCCTCAGCCGTCCCATGCCGGCCGTGGCAGGGGTCCAGCGTTGGCAAGGGAACCAATGTCCGGCCAGACTTTTGAGAATCCTCCCAATGTTCACCCCCCTGGGGCTCCAGTACCGTCAGAGTCACAAGTCGGCCCGGCCATTCCGGGAACGGTTTCACCAACCACGCTCGACCTCGATCGTTCATCTGCCATCATCCGCGTGACCGGCGGGAATGCAAGTGAGGAGAAGAATCGCCGTCCACGCGGCCGATTCTAGACAGGAGTTTCTTATGACCACGGCGTCATTGAAGGTAGCCACCATTCAGTTCGAACTTCGACAGGAGAACAGCCTCCACGAATACTTGCAGCACATGGAGACACTTGTGAAGCGCGCCGCGGAACAAGGTGCCGAACTTGTGCTGTTCCCTGAGCTTGCAAGCACCGGACTTCTTGCTGCAATTGATGATCACGAGGTCACGACTGCCTCCATCACCTCCGACTATTGGCACTCCCTGCCGAAATTTACGGAGGACATCGTTGCCGGCACAGTCAGGATGGCCAGGGAGAACAACGTTGTCGTTGTCGGCGGAAGCCATAACCGCGTCGCCGAGGACGGATCCCTGAGGAACACCGCGTTCATCGCACACCCTGATGGGCGAGTCGAATCCCAAGACAAAATTCACCTGACGCCCCAAGAGCATTCCCTGGGCGCCAGAGGGGGCGACGAACTGCTCGTAACAAAGATCGGACCCTTCACGGTGGGACTCTTGATCTGCGCCGATATCCAATTCCCCGAACTGACACGGTACCTCGTGCATAAAGGAGTGGATCTGATCCTATGCCCCTCCCTTACCTGGAACCGTCGAGGGGTGCACCGGGTTCGCACCGGATGCCAGGCACGGGCTATAGAAAACCAGCTGTACGTCGTAATGTCCCCCCTTTTCGGTACCAGCGGACTTCCGACTGATTCGCCCATGTACGCCGTGGGTAAAGCACTCGTATCCGGACCGGTGGACAGGACCGTGGGCATCAACGACGGGATCCTGGCAACGACGGAATCAACTGAAGAACAAGTGCTGATTGTTGACCTCGATCACGACCTACTGCTCGCCTCAAGAGCCAATCCAGAAGCTCCCGGTCTCGCACTGCGCAGATTGGATCTCTATGCGAAGCTTCAGGCGGAAATGGGAGCGTAATGCCTCTTTACCAGCACCGGGTCAGAAATCATGAAGTTGATTCGCAGGGGTTTCTGTTCAACAGTCGCTACCTTGAAGTTGCTGACGTAGCGATGACCGAATTCTTCCGCAGCATCGGCTGGCCCTATCCCAAGCTCGTAGCCGAAGGCACTGATCCCTCCGTAGTCAACGCAGTCCTCACATTCAAGGCCCCGGCCTATTTCGACGAAACCCTCGACATTGATGTCGACTGCCACAAGGTCGGAACCTCGAGCTTCGTCCTGAATGTTCTAATTAGCCGTGACGACACCGAGCTGGCAGATGTCGAACTCACCTATGTCAACGTCGATCCCGCGAAAGCGAGATCCCGACCACTGCCGGAAGCCGTTGCCCTGGCGCTACGTGCTGCCTTGAAGGGCAATCCGCAGCAAGGTCGCGCCGGGTTCCTGCCCCAAAGCCAGCACGCCTAGTCTCTCCACCACGGAGAGCTCCTTACCATGACCCCACCGCCAACTCAACACCTAGGAGACCTTGTGTCGGTAACTTTGAGCTACAAACCAGCATTCGACCCGAACAACGTCAAAGACTTCGGCCCGGCGAAAATCGAGCACCGAACAGCCGCTTCCCAGCTGACGCAGCTGGGCACCTACTTCATGACCTTCGACGGGACAGGGTTCAGCGACCCCTGGACCGTACAGTACGAAGAAACCATTTACGTGATTGAAGGGCAGGCCCGCCTCCTCGTCATCGATGGTGAAAACGAGGAGTCTTTGATCGGCGACCGCGACGAGCTAATCGTTCTTCCCAAAGGAACCACCGTCCGGTACGGAGCCGTCCCAGGAACCCGTCTCCTCTTGTCCATTACGCCGGTTAACTGGCGCAATGCGGGCGCATAGGCTGTGGTGGGATCATGAAAGCCCCAACCCCTGAAGCCCTGCCCAAAGGTGGGACAAAAAGCGCGATAAAAGGTACGTCGTGGGGAAGCCTCGAACCGGGACAGGTCGTGACCCTCGAGAAGTGCAACCATCGCATCACCGGTAGCATCGACGCCTTGACGGAGGATGGGCATATCCTCTGGATCATCTCCTCGACGGGGGAAAGGCGCCTGTTTCATATCGACGACGGTTACGCCCTCTTCACTGCACTGCCCGAGCCTTCTTAGGCAGCGTGAGCTGTGCACGGCCATTTAGGATTCTGCCTACTTTAGGGGCAGTATCGGCGCAGGGGGCGGCATCGGCCCTTTTTTGACGCAGCGCTGCGATTCCAAGACAAATCCAAGCGCCCCGCCGTCCACGTATAGTGCCAGTGCCAGTGCCAGTGCCAAAAGTATTCGGCCATCGTCTGATTGTCCACGTCCTGGTGGCGGCCGTGGTTAGTAGGAGGAGACGATGCTGGTTACATCCTTCGCCTGTCCTGACCAGCGGCCGCACAGGATCATGCGTGCTGCCCGAATACTTCGGGGTCGACCGGCCGCTGGTTCTTCGGCAGGTTTTCCACGACCAGCAAATAGGACTCGGTGACGAGGTCGTCGACGAAAAGCGGGTCGAGGGCGCCATCCGGGTGCAGAGTGATCCAGTGCCTTTTGTTCATGTGGTAACCCGGAGTGATGTCCTCGTACGCCGTCCGCAAGGCCAGCCCGTCAGAAGGTGTGGCTTTGAGGATGACGATCGGTTGCCCCAGGACTGCGGTCTGAAGCATGAAGACCTTCCCGCGCACCTTATACACGTCCCAGTCATCCCCGAAGGGGTGTGTCAGTTCCGCTCCCGGAAGGTCTTGGGTCCGGGCAGCGGCGCGTTCCTGCAAGTTCTCGCCGTCCAAAATTTCCTCTCTTCATCCAGTATCTAATGGGTGGGCACCCTTCTCGGATTCTCGAACAAAGGATTCGGGATTCTCGGCCCTGTCGTCGCAACCCGAGGGAACAAACGGATCCAGTCGAACACATTAGCTGGAGGACTATGCCTACTTCATCACGCCCGGGTTTTCGGACGGCTATGGCCGCCCCATAAGAGCCAAGTCGCCCCCGTCGCCGCCTGTGCCGTCACGTATTCCCTGGCGCGTACCGCCGTTGGTTCCGGGCCACCGACGAAGCCGGAGCCTCCTTGCGGACACCCGCTTTCCTTGCGCAGCGAAGACGGCGGGAAGCCAGCTAGCTTTAAGCAGCGAACCGCGGCCGGCCGAAGTGCTTTCGGTCGACCGCGATTGCATTTGAAAAGTTCAGCTAAGGCGTGACGACGATCTTGCCGACGTGCGTCCGCTTGCGCAGCCGCGCCCGTGTTTTGGCTAGGTCCTGAATTCCGAAGGTTTCCTCAAGCAGCGGCTTCAGCTGTCCGCTCTGAATGAGCTCCACCAGGCGCGCAAACGTGGAAGCCGTGGGTTCGTGATGCCGTACATTTCGAGGTCCTTGTAGATAAGGTCGCGGAGGTCGATGCGGGTTGTAGGACCGGCGATGGCACCCGCGGTGGTGTTTCTGCCAGCCCTGCTCAGTCCCCTGATGTTTCTTCCGGAATTATGGTCGTTTTCCAAGGCTTAGGTACTAGTCGCCAACTGTAAGGGTTGTTCAGAGGCCGCAAGAGCTTTGGCAAACACGGAATGGGGCCCAGCTTCCCGGCGGGGCCACCGAGAAGAAGCACGCCGGCTCTTTAGCTAGGACTATCTTGGTCTTAAGGCCCTGCGTACGTTCGTGTTACTCAGTGCATTACTGCCGTCCAATGCAGCTATAGATGTGGGGTTTCCGGCTGCGGTACACCAGGGCTGCTGCAACACCGAGGACGAATAGCCCAAAAATTACCGTCAGGAGTGCCGCGGCAACCTCGTTTGAGCCTCCTACCAACATCGGGAAGTTTATTGCTGCCAGCACTAGGGCGATTCCGAGACCTACGGCCGCGAGGATCGGGCAGACTACCGTCGCCCAGGTGGAAGCCAGTTGGCCGCCGTTGCGGCGCATGTATAGGAAGACGGCAACATTGCAAATGAAGATTATCAGCAGCGCGATCATGCTGGTCATCCCAAGCACTGCGGTGTAAAAGGCGAGAGGGTCCACTCCTAGCACAGCGATAACCGCGTTCAGGACCAGGGCAGCGCCGCTTGTCGCAACAGAAGCTACATGAGGGGATCCATGGCGCTTGTGTACTGAGGACATCCGTTTTGGCAGGATCTTGTCTGCGCTGAGATTGAAGACGTAGCGTGCGGTGATGTTATGCGCAGCCAGGATCACCGCGAACGTGCTCGTGATGACCATGACAGTCGCCAGCTCAAACAGCAACGACCCGCCGAAACTCTCAATGCTGGTGTTCATTGCACCGGTGGGGTCCGCCTGCGCCAGCCCGACTACTTTGTCGATGCCCAACGAGTTCGCGAACATCAGTGATGACAAGGCGTAAATCGTCATCGCAATGGCAATGACCGCGAATGTGGCGCGCGGGATGACACGGACTGGATTGCGCACTTCTTCACGAAACAGAACAGTGACTTCAAACCCTCCGTACATGCCGATAGCAAGCAGAAGTCCCAAGCTGAAGTTGCCGTCGAACCAATGTGCGGGGCTGAGGGGTTCAAGGGAGATGCCGGATCCGTCGGCGCCTCCGTTGACAAAGACAAGCAAATCATAAGCAACGATGATGAGAATTTCGGCGAAAAGGAACAGTGCCAGCACTTTCGCCGACAGTTCAACCTTAAGATAGCCGAGAACTCCCGAAGCTAGCCAGAATGCCGCTCCCCAAACGTACCAAGGCAGTTCCGGGCCATTCAGGGTGTTGGTCACGAGTTCGCTTACGACGATACCTCCGAAGGAGAACGTCCCGGCGTACACACCGAAGTAGGCAAGCAGCGCGACGAAACCCGACCCCAGGCCAACCGCACGTCCAAGACCGGCAGTAATGAGGGCGTAAAAACCGCCAGGATTGGGGAGGACCCTCGCCATCCTCGTGAAACCTACAGAGAACAACGCAAGGATGAGCCCGGCTCCGATGAATGACAGGGGTGTTCCCAGCCCGGCGCCCTCCATCACCATGATGGGGATGACGCCGATCACGACCACCATTGGGGCGTTGTAAGCCATCACGCTGAAAATCAGCTGGAAAAAGCCCATATTGCCCTTGAGGTGGGGCTTCGACTGAGGCGGTCGCTCTGTCGCTGTCGGAATCGTTGTTTCCATCATCGTTCCCTTCTAAGTTGAAAAGCTGGTCGTCGTAACAACGGCCAGTTACGGCCCATCCATCACCAATGCCTGGAACCTAAACTCGGCGGTTCGTTTTAAGGCGGTTCCTGGGGCACGTGAGACTCGCATATCTGCCAGTAGCAAAGCCCGGCAACGCTAGGGCGCCAGACTGTTTGGAGCTGGCTCTCCAGGCGCGGCTGCTGCAGCCGTCCGACGCCCGGGATTTAGGGCAATAACCATGGTGCCCTCACCGCAGCCCCCACGGTATTGGCCATTTCACCAAGAGCCCTTAGACATGTTGGCCGCGTCACAGCCTTTCGCATGTCACGGTGCAAGGGAGAGAGCGGAGAAGGCGCCGAGACGCGACGGTGCCCCCGGGTACTGCCAATTGGCTCAGTCGTGCTCGCGCATGCTGTTCAGCAACGGCTTGCGGGGAAGAGGCAGATAGAGAGCATGGAAGGGCGCGTCGGAATTGACGCACCTTTCGGAGTAATGCGATGTCTGCGCACTGACCAGCTGCTGCTGGTTGTCTTCCTTAGTGAGGTCAGCAGCCTTGGCCCGCAAGGCGAACTGCCTCCACCCCTCCGGGGAATCCATTACAGTTCTTGGAGTTCCTACGATCACAGCATGGCAGTGTCGGCCCTTCTCCAATTCTCCCATCAAGGGCCATTTCCTAATGTTGGTGCAAATCTCCTGAACCGCCTGATGAGCGCTCCTGGCACGGACGGGCTGGGGCAACAGCCAATCAGCGGCAGTCACTAGGACAGCACCCAAGGAAACGGAAGCATGCGCACGCATTTGACACACTGGGGAGTCTTCGAAGCCGAGAGCGATGGAAAGGCTTTGCGGTCTGTTAGGCCCTGGTCGCAGGACCCGGACCCGCGCGACCTTCTGGACAACGTAGCTTCTGCACAACACCATCCGACCCGTGTATTGCGCCCGGCAGTTCGTGCCGGGTGGTTGGAACATGGGCCGGGAACCGGTTCCGGCCGGGGGAATGAACCCTTTGTAGAGGTTTCATGGGACCGTGCCATTGAGCTGGTCAGCGCAGAACTGGGACGCGTCTACTCTGAAAAAGGCCCCTCGGCTGTCTACGGATGTTCATACGGTTGGGCCAGTGCAGGTCGATTTCATCATGCGCAAAGTCAGATCCACCGATTCCTCAACTCATTGGGGGGATATGTCGCCGGCGTAACGGACTACAGCTATGGCGCCTCCGGGGTGCTTCTGCCACACATCATCGGAGCCACCCCCGACCAAATCATGGCCCGTGCAACCTCGTGGGAAGTTGTAAGCGAAAAAACAGAACTTTTCATCGCCTTCGGTGGAATTTCCGAGAAGAACAGCGGAATTGGCCCTGGCGGAATTGGGCGCCATGTCGCCAGAGACGCGATCCGGCAGGCAGTGGCCCGAGGATGCCGATTCATTGATGTGACGCCCATCGCTGACGATACATACAAAGAAGCCGACGCAGAGTGGATTGCGCCGCTACCCGGTAGCGACGCGGCCCTGATGCTCGCCCTCGCGTACGTGCTGGATTCTGAAAACCTTGCTGATCGGAATTTCCTTTCTCGGCACTGTGTTGGTCTGGACAAATTCCTGCCGTACCTCCGGGGTGAGGTTGACGGCATTCCAAAAGATCCACGGTGGGCCGAGAATCTCACAACCATTCCTGCGACTCGAATTGCTCAATTGGCGCGTGACATGGCTGCCTCCCGGACCATGATCAACCTCAGTTGGTCCATGCAGCGGCAGCAGCACGGTGAGCAACCGATCTGGCTTGGGGTCACGCTCGCCGCAATGCTTGGTCAGATAGGACTGCCCGGTGGAGGTTTCCAGCACGGATATGGTGCCTCCGCAGATGTAGGACTGCCCTTGCGAGTTTCCAGCGCGCCCTCATTCCCTCAGGGCCGCAACCCCGAGACGTCGTTTATTCCGGTGGCACGAATATCTGACATGCTGCTCGAACCAGGCACCCAGATCGACTTCAACGGCCAGAGAATCACCCTGCCGAAGATCGAGTTGATCTACTGGGCCGGCGGTAACCCGTTCCATCATCATCAGGATTTGGCAAGATTCCGGAAGGCTTGGTCCCAACCAGGAACTGTCATCGTGAATGAACAGTTCTGGACCAGCACGGCAAGGCATGCTGACATAGTGCTTCCAGCAACGATGTCATTTGAGCGGAATGATTATGGAGCCGGGCGTAACGACCCCTCATTTTTCCCGATGCGTGCTCTAACGGCACCTACCGGCAGCGCACGGGACGACTACGACATTTTCGCCGCCATAGCGGACAAGCTCGGACGGGGCGACGCTTTCACGGAGAAGCGGGACACGATGGGGTGGCTTCGCCATCTGTATGAAGCGTGGAGAAAAAGGCTTGGTGAACGGGGCGTCGATGTCGTTGATTTCGACACCTTTTGGGAAACAGAAAAGATTGAAATCCCGATTATTGAGCCTCGCCAGGTCCTGTTTTCCGACTTCCGGCGCGATCCTGAGATGCACCCGCTCGCCACGCCTAGCGGCAAAATAGAAATTTTTTCCTCGACAATAGCCGGCTTCGGTTATGCCGACTGCCCAGGGCACCCCGTGTGGATCGAACCTGACGAATGGCTCGGCTCGCCCGGCCCTTACCCCTTGCACCTAATCGCTAACCAGCCAAAGACAAAGCTTCACAGCCAACTCGATATCGGCGCTACCAGTCAGAAATCCAAAATCCAAGGACGAGAACCAATTCGAATGAACCCTGATGATGCCGCAGCGCGTGGCCTTGAAGACGGACAGGTTGTACTGGTGCGGAATGACCGCGGTAGTTGCTTGGCCGGCTTGGCGATCACTGCTTCCCTACGACGGGGCGTCGTTCAGCTTTCAGCCGGGGCCTGGTACGACCCTGCACCGGATGACCCTTCCTTCTGCCGACACGGGAACCCCAACGTGCTTACAGCAGACAGACCATCCTCAAGCCTTTCACAGGCTACAACGGCACAGCACGCGCTCGTCCAGGTCGAAGCCTGGTCGGGTGAGATCCCCGAGCTCACGGTGACGGCTCCACCCGTACTGATCCGGGAGGAATAGCATCTTCATCACGCACAGGAGGCAACACCGCTCCTGCCCGGCTTAGCAACACAATGCGTTCGGCCGCCAGCGATCTAGATACTCTCGCGCAGGACCTGCGGAATTGTCCGTGCGGTTCAGGGTTCAGGCAGCGGGAGAGTCCGAATAGGGGCAAGACTTGCAGTCACAATGGCTCACTTTTCCACCGTCACCGACACCGTCCATGGGCTGCGGGTCGAGACTGACGAACGACGCACTGCGAGCTAGTGCTTTGGGACATAGTGCAATCAATTTTTCGTCACGCTCTGTGCATTGAAGGTATGGTTTCGGATTTCGTCGATAGCAGACCAGACATCAGAAGTTCGCGGAATACATGAACCGGGCAGCAGGCGTCACCTCTCCAAGCACTACCCCTCTTCTCGTTCTATCCGAAGTCACTTCGCTATCTGGCTCCCCCGTCAAATTGGCAGGCGGCTACCTCCCCGGCAGCCACAGCGGGAGCGGGGCACAATCGGAGCTGGAAACAAGGTGAGACCCACTTGGCGCCATTGCCAGGATTGGGGGCTGTACAAGTTTGCAAGCGTTCCGCTGGCAAATGTCTTATGGATCACTTTGGATATAACTGTTTGAGTATCCCTAGAGATGCAAGACCTCGGCCGTTAGGCCTTAGATGCAGTCCATTGCGACCATCAGTGAATCAACGAAGGATACCAATGTCCACTGGAGACCAAAGATCTGGGAGTGCCACCGGTGCCCATCTTGGCAAGCGGCGTTTGAAAGTAAGCGACATCCGCATTGTCAACAAGGCCGCCCTAAGGCGCGCTGTCGCCGGAACAGTCGTCGGAAACATCATCGAGTGGTATGAGTTCGGAGTATTTGCCTACCTCATAACCATAATGGGCCCTGTTTTCCTGCCGCAGGCCGACCCGACAGTCCAGGCTCTGTACCTATATGGCACATTCGCAGTAACGTTCGTTGCCCGACCTCTGGGGGGCGTATTCTTCGGATGGCTGGGAGACCGGATCGGGCGACGGAAGGTCCTCACGTTCACGCTTCTCCTGATGTCCGTCGCCACGTTTGCTACCGGACTGCTCCCGGGCTACGCCGTCATCGGTCTATGGGCCCCGGCGCTTCTCGTGTTCCTGAAACTGCTGCAAGGGTTCTCGGCCAGCGGAGAATACACCGGTGGTGCGACTTTCCTGAGCGAATACGCTCCGGATAGGCGACGAGGTTTCTATGTTGGATTCATGGGCTCCAGTTACCTCGGGTTCGCCTTTGGAGCCGGTTTGGTAGCCGTTCTACAGCTGAGCTTAAGCCAAGACGCGATGCAGTCCTTCGGCTGGCGTATTCCGTTTCTCATTGCTGGGCCGCTTGCCGTCATAGCTCTGTATTTCCGCTATCGGATCGAAGAGTCACCCACCTTCAGTGCCGTCTTGAAAGAGCGGGCTGAGGAATCCCGGAAAACCGGTGAGTTGGCAAAAAACCCGGGTATCGTGCAGGTCATTCGGACCCACGGGCGCTTCATTCTGCCCGTAATGGGCGTCGCAGCCGCCGGCAACGTCATTGCCTACACCATGACCTCTTTCACTCCCACGTATCTAAACCAGACGCTCGGGTTCCAAGGAGCCCTCGGCACCCTCGTGATCTTTCCCCTGTTCGTCCTCGCAGCCTTTGCAACCCAGTTCTTTGCCTCGCTCTCGGACAAGATAGGCAGGAAGCGGATCTTGTACACCGGAGCCATCCTCGGCGTCGTGCTTCCGATTCCGGCGTTCATGATGATGGGATCCGGACAGGTCTGGGGCGCACAGCTCGGGACACTTTTCATTATGATCTGCGCAACTCTCTTTTCGTCGAGCTACGCTTCCTCGCTGCCCGAGCAGTTCCCGACCCCCTCGCGTTCCAGCGCTCTTGGGCTCGCATACAATGTGGGAAATGCTGCCTTTGGCGGCACAGCTCCACTGGTTGTTGCAGCGCTTATCGGAGTTACCGGGAACAAGATGGTGCCTGCCTACTACCTCATGGCTGCTGCCGTTCTGGGACTAATTTCCGTCTTTTTTTATCAAGGAAACTAGTAGGAAACCCCTGAATGGGTCCATGCCCAATGTGGAGACAAAGGAAGAGGCTCAACAGCTCGTTGATACCCAGGACACCAACATCCTCCTCGATTCCGCGGAAATGCCTCTCACCCTAGTTACTCATTCAGGCACAAGTACCGAGCGTAGAACGAGCATCTAACCGCTCGGAGCAGCTTTGGGCATCGGGCCGGCCGACCTCCGGGTGTACGTACTTGAGAATAACTTGCTTCTGCAGTAGCAATGACCTCACTATCGACAGGAACTGAGTCGTGGCCGCCGGGACCCCACTCCAGGAGCATCAAAGCCGCCAAGGCCACCCACTCTCGCAACTGGGTGGCCTTGGCCACAACAAAACAAAACCGCAAGGTAGCAGGCAAGGGACCAAGCCGTAGCCGAAGCAGTACGGAACTGGAAACCTCCGCGCATGGTGATCGACAGTTAGGATATGGCAGATCTGAGGCGCCCAAACCGGGACTTGTCATACAACCGCCCTGCGGAACGAACTGGATGTAGGCCAAGCAATTCTTCAGTTTTACCGGAAGTGGGGTCCCCCCTTACAAACCAATTCCTCTCCTCCCCCAGTCCTTCTGCAATTCTCTTGCTGCGTCGACTGCCAGGGGTCGCCGCTCGTGACGGGAACAGCCTTAGGAATGCATGCTCTTGCGGGGAAGAAAGGATGAATGAATTGGCGAAGAAACCATCAGACGACAGCACGACCAGTGGGCTCCACGTGGTTTTCTACGATCCCTTGGCGCAGCAGGAAACCGCGTCACGCACTGCCCACACTCGACTCCCAAAGCTTGCCGTTGCACGGCGGCGGAAACAGGGCGAAAGGGCCAATTCAAGGTCAGTTCGAGCCGAGGCGGTCCATCAGGTCATCGGTGACCTGGCTGTTCTGGCAGCAACCCGATTGGCGGCCTCGTGCTCAGGGTAGCGGGCCGCTACCCTCGAACGGACGTTGCGGCACAGTTACGACGATCTCTGCGCCCCTCACATCGAGAACCCGAATTACCCTGAGCAGGTGGTGGTGGCCACCGGCGGCGCTTTGGTTCATAACCCTGTTCGGCCGCCACTCGCCATGGGCCTAAGAAATGGCGTTGTCCGGCGGGTACACCCCAACCTGACGTCAGGCATGCGTGTACCGGCTGTCAGGTTAGGACCGAAAGTTCCATTTCTCGACATACGTTCTGGAACGTCTTAGGTGTCATACTGACAGCTTCGGTAGGGTCACGAAGGCAAACAAAGAATCGAAGAATGCGGCCGCAGTCGTACGATCCCCGCGGCCGGCAGCGGTGCTCGCTAGTCCGCCGCGACGGCGAATGTGAACCTGCTGAAGGTGTTTCAGCTGATGAAGGCTGTCATGCGAATCGAAACGAGAAGTCCGGGCAGGTCGACACCAAGCCGAGCAACATAGCGTGTGGGAGGGTCAGTCGGAAACCACCGTGCGTACTCCTCATTCAATCCTGCGAAGTCCGAAGGGCGTGTAAGCAGCACGCCCACCTCGACCACGTCTCCCAAGTCAGCACCCGCTGCGTGGAGGACCGCCTCGCAGTTCGCGAGAGCTTGGCGCGTCTGTTCCTGAATACTGTCACCCGCGAGGTGGCCGTTGCTCGGGTCGCTGCCAACGATCCCGGAGACAAACACGAACGGCCCAGCCTTGACGCCCTGGCTGAAGAGCGGCGAACTGGGCGCCTTGGCCGACTTCACGATTTCCCTCGTCATGGTCGCTCCTTCCCTACCAAATGGGATTTGGAAGCAGAATTACAGCCATCCCGGAATAGCGCAACCCTGGGCGCTCTGTGGTGCCCGCGCAAATGCCGTGTCCCATGTACATGGGCGGCTGGTCGTTGACACCCCCAGCTCCCGCACCTAGGCTCCTGCCAGCGTCAGCCAGCACGAGCCAGAACGAATCGAAAGGACAGTGTTGTGGACCAGGGCAAGGGGCAGTCACGGGAGCATCTTGGCCTCCTGGGCTTTGGCGGCACAGGGGTCGGCAACCTGTACCGTGCAATTTCCGATGAGCAAGCTGCGGCAACGGCGGAAGCAGCCTGGGATGCCGGGATCCGCTACTTTGATACGGCGCCCCACTACGGGCTGGGCCTGTCTGAGCGGCGCATCGGCGAAGTCCTCGGAAGCAAACCTCGGGAAGAGTTCGTCCTCTCCGCAAAGGTAGGCCGGGTCCTCGTGCCGTCGCCAGCGCAAACCCGAGCTGCCCGCCGATGCGCACTACAACTACTCCCAGGCTCCCGAAGAGATCCTGGAACGCGCCCGCCAGCTGGCCAACATCTGCAAAGAACACGGCGTGGAACTTCCCACCGCCGCCATCCAATTCCCCTTCCGCCACCCCGCCGTCGTCAACGTCACGGTCGGAGCCAGCAAGCCGGAGCAAATCAGCGAAAGCGCCAAGCGCATGTCCGCCCAGGTTCCGGATGAGCTGTGGCAGGACCTGCAGGAGCGGGGACTCCTACCGGCCTGAGCGCGGCTTCTAGCGCAGCCGCCGCAGCCCGTCCCCCTTTTTCTAAAATAACATCCCTTGTTTAAACCCCAAGCCCCTTCTAAAGTTAGTAGACCTACTTTTAGAAGGGGTCCACGATGCGGTGGTCAGGAACACTGGGCAGGGTTGCGCGCGATTGTGCGCTCAACCTCTCTGGGCAGTGATCTGAGATGGATTGGCAGGGTTGGGCACTGTTCGGGCTGGTGGCAACCTCCGTGCTGACAGCGGTGATGATCGCCGCGCAAATGGCAGGCCTGACCCGGCTGGATCTCCCGCTGGTGCTGGGGACCCTGGTAACGCCTGATCCCGACAAGGCACGGGTGGCGGGCTTCTTCATCCACCTCGCCGTGGGGCAGGGCTTCGCGCTGGGCTACGCCGCGGTCTTCGCGCTCCTGGGGCAGGCGACGTGGTGGATCGGAGCTCTGCTGGGAGTCCTGCACGTCGCCATTGCACTCACGGTCATCCTGCCACTGCTCCCTGGAATCCATCCGCGCATGGCCTCCACCAGGGCGGGACCGTCCACGACGGCGGTGCTGGAACCACCGGGCCTCCTTGGCCTGAACTACGGCATCCAGACGCCGGCCGTTGCCGTGATCGCCCACGTGATCTACGGCGCGGTGCTTGGTCTGCTTTTGGGGGCACGATGAGCGTGCGTCACCTGGATCGGGCGCAGCAGCGCGAGCAACCCGCTCCATTCCGGGCGCAGCAACCGCGTGCCGCGCCCATCGCTGACTACGGGTTGCTTGGTGACACCCGGACCGCCGCGCTCGTCTCCGCCGGGTCAGTGGACTGGCTTTGCGCTCCCGCGTTCGACGGCGACCCTGTCTTCGGTGCCTTGCTGGGAGGACCGGAGGCGGGCAGGTTCCTCGCCGGGCCCGCCGAGCCCGCTCCCCTGATATCCCGCCGGTACCGCCTGGCGACCGCAACCCTGGAGACGGTATGGGCGCAAGGAGACGGCCGGCTCATTCTTAGCGAGGCCATGATCGCAGAAGTGGCGGGCGGGCTGCTGCCCACAACTGTCCTGATCAGGCGCCTGGCCGCGGAAGGTTCGCCTGTCCGCGTGACTGTACTTTTCGATCCGAGGGTTGGGGAGCTGCACCGCCGTCCCCGCGTGCGCCGCGGACAGGACCTCGTCTGCGACTGGGGTCCGCTCGCAGCCTCACTGGGTACGAGCCCGTACCTCGACGTCGAGCCGGGGCGCCCCCTTACCGTCACCGTCGTTCCCGGCAAACCCCTCACGCTTGTCCTGGCTTTGGCCTACGGTGAACCGCTGATCCACATCGACCCTGCAGCAGCCTGGGATCTTGTGAAGAGGGATGAGTCCCGGTGGCAGGCCTGGACGGAGGAAATCGACGGCTCCCTCCCGTACCGCGACGAGGTGGTGCGGAGCCTGCTCACGCTCCGGCTGCTGACCTACTCCCCTTCGGGCGCCCCAGTGGCTGCGCCCACCACTTCCCTGCCGGAGGATCCCGGAGGCATCCGCAACTGGGACTACCGGTACGCCTGGCCGCGCGACGCAAGCATCGGCGTCGGCGCCTTCCTGCATGCGGGCAAGACGCAGGAAGCAGAAGACTTCCTCGGCTGGCTCCTGCATGCCAGCCGGCTGCAGCGGCCGCACCTTCCCGCTCTTCTCACCCTGGCCGGCGGACACGTCCCGAAGGAGCGGAACCTGCCCGCCTGGCCCGGTTATGCAGGAAGCAGCCCGGTGCGGACGGGCAACCTTGCTGCAACCCAGCACCAGCTCGACGGCTACGGCTGGGTCCTGGACGCAGCCTGGGCGTTTGTAGAAAGCGGCCGCAGGCTGAACTCGGAGGCGTGGCGTGCCATGCGGGGGTTCGCCGACCTGGTGGCGGCCACATGGCAACATCCCGACGCCGGTATCTGGGAAGTGCGCGGCGACGCAGCCCAGCACGTCCACTCCAAGGTTATGGCCTGGCTTGCGCTGGACCGGGCCCTGCGCATCTCGGCCACCCACCACCTCAGCAAGCGCCGCAGGCTCCGCTGGGAAACGGCGCGCAACCAGATCGCGGACCAGGTGAGAACCAACGGCTACGACTTTGCCAGGAATTCGTACACCCGGACCTACGGCTCCCACGACCTCGACGCTGCCCTCCTGGTCCTGCCGCTCACGGGTTTGGAAGAACCCGGCTCACCCCGTCTGAGGGGCACAATTGATGCGCTCCGCGAGGAACTGTCCGCCGGTTTCCCGCTCCTCTACCGCTATCCGCCCGGGCAGGACGGCCTGCCCGGAACGGAGGGGGCATTCCTGCCCTGCTCCTTCTGGCTCGTTCAGGCCTTGGCGTTCACAGGCCAGCACCAGGAAGCCGCCGCCCTGTTTAAAGCCCTGCTGCAAAAAGGCTCCCCGCTGGGCCTCTTCAGCGAGGAAATGGACCCGTCCTCCGGGGCGCTTCTCGGCAACTACCCCCAGGCACTGACGCACTCCGCCTTGGTTCAGGCCGCACTCGCTCTGCGCGACAACCCGCCCCGCCCCTAACAAGTACCGCATCCGACAACTAAGGAGCAGACATGGAGAATCTCCCGGCGCACCAACGGTCCAAACACCCCAAGACACCGTTGGCAGGGCCCTACGGGCACCCGCTGCACCCGACGCTGGTGACCATCCCCATCGGCGCATGGACAGCGAGTCTCATTTTCGACGTCGTCGCGCTGCTTGGGACCGACGACACGCCTTTCCTGGTCGGCGCGCAGTGGCTGGTGGGAATCGGCATTCTTGGCGCACTCGCCGCCGCCGTCTTCGGCCTGATGGATTTCTCAACACTCACCCGGGGCACACCCGCACACCGGACAGCGCTGGCGCACATGGCACTGAACCTCACCGCCGTGGCGCTCTTCGCCGTCGGCTTCTTCCTGAGGCTTGGAACCGATAAGCAGGAGTTCGTGCTCATTCCCTTTATTCTCAGCGCCGTGGGCTATGCCATCGTGGGTGCCTCCGGCTACCTCGGCGGCAAACTCGCCTATTACTACGGGGTGCGGGTGGCCGATGAAAAAACGCAGAGTGAGGGGTTTCTTTAGGATTCGAAGGATCCCCGGGGAGGCAGCGTTACGATGAAGGCGTAAGCCGTCCGCTTGATGCGGACGGATTCCGACCGAAGGAGAGACACCATGGGTTTGGACGACAAGATCGGTAACGCGGCCGAGAAGCTGGGCGGCAAGGGCAAGGAAGCTGCCGGAGAAGCTACCGGCGATGAAAGCCTGAGGACCGAAGGCCAGACGGATCAGGCCAAGGGAGACCTCAAGCAGGCCGGCGAGAAAGTCAAGGACGCCTTCAAGAAGGACTGACTTTCCCTCATAGGAAGGGCGCCGCTCCAGTCAGAGCGGCGCCCTTCTCTGTTCTCTCCCGGCCTGTCTCCCCTGGCACCACCCCTTCCGGCTCTTTCGCAGGTGGCGCCCTTGCCGTTAACGAGTACCGACTACTCGTGTTCACATGGCTAAAGCCACTTAGTGTTTCTAGCAGCGGCTCAAGTGTTCCGCTGCTGAGGTCTCAGCCCATTGATTTCCCTGGCTCCTTGCCGGGGATCAAGCTGGGGCCGGCGACGATGGTGTCCGTCTGAGACCGCGGGCACCGCCCCCCAGCCGTCGCCGGCCCCACTCACGTCCTCTCGGCCGCGGAATACGGCGGCAGAGGCGCCAGCAGCGCCTTTTTCAACTGCTCGCTCATGCCTTCGGGAACGTCCAACTCAACGTTCAGGGCCAGCAGTGCCCTGCTGAAAAAGTTCCTTGCGGCGGCAGCCATCGTGATGTCGGCGATCTCGCGGTCGCTGAAACCAACATCACGCAACCGCTGGGCATCGCCGTCGTCCATGGCCGCCGCGTCGGTGCTGAGCTTGACCGCGTAGTCCATCATGGCCACTTCCGCCTCGGGGAGGTCGGCGTCGTGGAAATCGATGGCGATGGCACACAGGTGCTCTTCGGGGATGATCGTGAGCGTCTTTTTGCCATGAGCCAGCCTGCAGTGGGTCGATCCGATCGCTTGGGCGGCTGCCAGCGTCACCAGTTCGTACCAACGCAGCCCCAGGGAAGTGCTGATGGCCTGGGTGAGCGACTCCCAGGCCAGGTAGGCCTCGGGGTTCAAGCTCATCGCTTTCGTATGGCTTGGCACATGCCCAAGCGAGCGCCGGTCGGCGTCGTAAATTTCAGCAGTCAGGCCGGATGCTTCGGCTTCCGGGGTTACCTTCAGGATGGTCATCAGAACTCCTCCCATTGGCCGCCCGCTGAAACAGCCGGCGCCGCCTCTCCCAGCAGGGCCATGATTTTGACTCATTGTTGCCCCCGGCTCCGCGTTTGTAAATGATCTGGTCCCTCGACCGCTCACCGCACCGCTCCTTAGACTTAAAGCGCTGGGACTGTTGCGCCGGGGGAGCCCTTGGCCGGGGGCGGCGCAGCTGCGGCCGCTCCTTCAGCTTCTCGGCATTTCATCTGGCGGCGTTATGAAAACGTCCTTTATGCCGTTCTAACCGCGGTTCACTTCCTACGCCATTAAGCTGTTCGGGCCTCAATCAGAAAGCTGGCAACCCTGCGTGCAGTTGTTGTTCCATGTCCGGCTTCACGCAGTCGCATCGCCAAGACGCCGGTGACCACGAGCAGCAGTTCCTCGGCCAGCGCCTGGGCTTGGCGCCCGACAACGGGCACGGCGAATTCGGCAAGCCGGGTTTGAAACGAAGTGGTGTCTGCCCGCACAACCTCGAGGATTTCGGCAGGCGTATCGGCATACTCAGCGGCAGAACCAAGGAATGCGCACCAGCGCGCACCACCAGGGCCTGCCATGAACTCGTCCAGTGCATCGAAGACCGCCAGCAGTTTTCCCCGGGCTGTTGCCTGGCGCTCGATGGCCTGGTCCCATGCAGCAAGCCATGCCTTATGACGTCTGGTAAGAGCGGCTGCGACCAGCGCTTCCTTACTTGGGTAACCGCGGTAAAGCGTTGCCGCCGATACCCCGGCCCTGTCAAGGATTACGTCAACCGGTGTAGCGGCGATGCCGCGGGTGAAGAAGAACTCATCCGCGGCATCGAGCAACTTTTCCTCAGTTTTTGAACGAATTCCCATAGGAATAGCCTAGGCTATGAAAATGAAACGTGCGTTTTCGTTTACACCCGCCAGGCACGGCATGTTGCTTGCCGCGGGCACTAGCTTCATCGCGATGACCTATGGTCTGGTCCGAATGGCGTACGGACTCTTTCTTCCGGACGTGCAGGCAGAACTTTCCCTCAACGCAGCCGCAGCGGGCCTGATTTCATCCGGCGCGTCTCTGTCCTACTGCGTGGGTGCGTTGATCGGCTTACGGGCGGGTGCGGCTCACCCGCGCCGACTGGTCATTGGGGCGGCACTCTGCGCCGGCATTGGATCCGCAGGCATGGCCGCAGCAATGCAGCCGGGCGTCTTTGCCGCTTTCGCAATCCTCAGTTCCACCGGCGCCGGTCTTGCCTCACCTGCCCTCGTGTCCATCATCGGACGCAACGTCGAAAGAAGGGACAACGACCGCGCACAATCGATTGTGAACGCAGGCACCGGGCCCGGACTGATCATCGCCGGGGTGCTGGCGCTGGTACTTCTCCCTAACTGGCGGCTCCCCTGGTTCGTCGTAGCCGGCTTCACCATCGTTGTTGCCGCCCTGGTTCTACGGCTTGACAGAGCACGCACCCACCGCTCAGTTGACGTGAATAGGCTTCCGCCCAGATCCTGGTTCTGTGCACACGGCCACATCATCGCCGCTGCACTCTTGATGGGTGCCGGCTCGGCTGCCGTATGGACCTTTGGACGAGCCCATCTGGTGGAATCCGGTGCCAGCGAGCCGGTATCGATAGGAGCATGGATAGCCCTCGGCATCGGTGGAACAGCAGTAATCGCCACTGCACGATGGATGAGCCATTTCCGGCCACGGGCCGCGTGGGCAGTCAGTGCCTCCGTTGTTGCCGGCGCTACTGTGATGCTTGGGATCACTCCCGGCTTTACCGCCCTGGCACTAATCGCCTGCGTTGCTTTCGGGTGGGGATATACCGCCGCCACGGGAGCGCTTATCGCCTGGACGCTGGATCGCGACTTCGGTCGTGCTGCAACGGGTACCTCGCTGCTGTTTGTTGCCCTCGTCCTGGGGCAGGCGCTCGGCGCGACGGTCGCTGGTGCAGTCGCCGCTGTCTGGGGGCTCGCTGCGGCTTTCGTACTGGCAGCCGTAGTCACCGGAGTGGCAGTGGCCGTCCCGCATTGGCCTAAAACCGTGAATGAGACACCCCAACCCGAACGACGATCGAAGCAATGGGACGCCCTTTAACGTCGTGCGACTAGAGGCATGATCCATACCCTGCTTTTAAGGAGCCTTCGCTCATTGAAGACGAACCAGCGTTAGGAAAGACGGTAGATCCCTCCAGCGGTGACTCTCGACTAACTCCTCATCTGTCCACAATGGGGTCAATTTGGGTTATCCACGGCTGAATTGGGGAGCCGTCCGGGTAGCAAACCATGCGGCCGCGCTATCCCACTCGAGGACGGCCCGGGGCCGTCCGTTGATTTCATCAGCGGCAAAGCGGACTTCAGCTTGTCCTACAATGCTGAGGTCTGCACCCTTAGGGAAGTATTGGCGGAGCAGTCCGTTGGCGCTCGTTGGGAGCACGTTGCCAGGGGCTGGCCGGATCGCAGAAGTTCACGAGAGTTCCCAAAAATTCGGCCGACGCGCACCAGGTCGTCCACGCCAAGGGGCAGTCGGTCAATTGCGAGGGCGCCTTCCACGTACTCAACAATGCTGCGGCCATCGTCGTCACGGCCCAGCGGCTGAGGAACATCCACCCCAGATGAGCGGAGCGCACCGAGATAACTTTGTACGGCCGCAGAGTTGTCCAACCAAGGCTTCCGTACGGTCCGGCCAACGCGCACAACACGTGCGGACGCGTTTCCCCCTGTCAGTTCCTGCTCGTACTCGGCCATTCCAGCAGGCTACCGGTGACTGGAAGCCCCCGCGCGAGTCGAGCTCGAGCGCAGGGGCTTCCGTTGTGCTTCCGCATCGGGGGAAACGTGGAAGCTCCTAAAATGTACCGGCTGGTAACCTGCCGATTAGCGGGTTTAGGCCGATCGCCGCGAATCTTGATTGAACCTTGAGGGGGCCGTACAGCCCGGTGGTGCGGGCGGCCCAATAAGCCGGCCGGCTTTAGTCCGTCTCCGGCCCGTCAGTTGCCTCCGGGTCCTCTTCGGGTTCGAAAGTGTTGGGCTCCGCATCGGCGCCAATGCCCACGCCATTGCTGCCGCCGGGAACACCGCCGTCGTCCTTGCCCTTGCTGGCCGCAGCGCCCTCCTGCAGCTCGTCATCAGGCAGTGAATCAGGTGAGTTGATGGTCATTGCTCCTCCTTCAGTGGCCGGGCCTCCACGCTAACAGCCCACTGCACGAAAGGTGCGGATCAAGCTAAAAAACTTACGTCCGACGGCGCACCGGGGCAGCTGCTTTCAGGATGATGTCCAGCCCGGGCTGGCTTCCGGGCCAGTGCCTTTCAAGCGCTCCGGGCCCCGCCCGGTTGAGCACCGACCGCAGCACCAGGGCCACGATGACGGCGTCGTCCGCGTAGCCGATCACCGGAATGAAGTCCGGCACCAGGTCAATGGGCGAGAGCAGGTAGGCGAGCAGCAGTACCAGCCGCACCCGGACTCCGACGGCGACCGTGCGGTCCGCGGCCAACCTCCTTATCAGCCGGAGCAGGTCCGGCAGCAGGCGCAGCGCGTCCTTCATGGTGACGGTCTCGGGATGGCGGCGGGCGTACCACCACAGCAGGAGGAGCAGCAGCGCGTACGCCAGCAGAAGCCCGGCCAAAATCCCGACGACGGCTTCCCAGGACATCCGCACCTCCCCTCATGCGCCGGACGGGGACCGGCTCCTGAACGAGGGTACTCCAGTTGCTCCGGCTGGCTTCCAGCCGCTACGGCGTCATGCGGTAGCCCACGCCACGCACTGTTTCCACCCATCGGGGATTTCGCGAGCTGTCCCCCAGCCGCTTGCGCAGGTTGCCCATGTGCACCTCCACGGCGCGCTCCTCGCCAGTGCTGACAAAGGAACCGGTGTTATAAGGCTCGTTACGGAGCCGCCGGACAAGATCAGCTTTGGTGAGGACCGTCCGCCCGTTCTCCATCAGAACCAAGAGGAGGTCGAACTGGGTCCGCGTCAGGTCCACCGGAACGCCATCGATGGCGGCCTGCCGGGAGCCCTCGTGCAGGGTTAGTCCGCGATGCGCAAAGTCGCAGCAGGGGTCCGGTGCTGCTGCAGGATCGCCCTCCGGAACCTCAGGTTCTCTTGCGGAACGGCCGACGGCGGAGGGCGGCAGCGGTGACTGCCGTCCCCTCACCATGGGCTGCTGCGGCCCGCGTTCGGTTGGAGCCGCCAGCAGGGTCCGGGGCCGCCGGAGCATGGCAGCAATCCGTGCACGCAGCTCCCTGGGTCGGAAGGGCTTAGTGAGGTAGTCATCGGCGCCTGCTTCGAACCCCATCAGCGCATCAGCCTCATCCACCTTGCCGGTGACCATGATCAGGTAGGCGTCGCTGAAGGTACGAATCCGGCGCGACGCCTCGATGCCGTCAAAATCCGGAAGGCCGACGTCCATGGTAACGATGTCCGGGTTATGTTCCCGGACTGCCTCGACGCCTTCGAGACCCGAAGACGTTGAGTGGACGGCAAAACCAGACTGCTGCAGAACCTCCGTCAGGGTCGACCGGATGTCGTCATCGTCCTCGACCACAACGGCAACACCGCGCTCCACCATGTACCCCCATACCCTCTGCCACTCTTATGCCCGGCAGCTTTCCGCAAGCAATTCATGAAGCATTCGGAGAAGTGAGGCAATTGGATTGCCTCAATCTGCATCGGCAGATAAGAGCCTAACAACCAAATAGACAGCACACGTATTTCTTTGGCATCGTTTGCGTCATTCTTGAGCTTTGGCAATTATTGAGTATTTCTTGAGTTTATTCGCAATTGGAAATTTAACGCATCGCACTATTGCCTTCGCACTTCCTCCTGACTGAAGATCAAGTTGTGCCCAATGGGGGCACGACATTGCTCGCTGGGAGCAAGTAATAAGGGGTTGCCGCATGGCTGGTCTTCGCTTTTTTGTCCTACATCCCCGCCGCAGGAACAAGCCGCCGGCACTGCTGGCGGCAGCCGCCGTCGCCATGCTCGCCTGCCTGCCGCCCGCCCACGCCGCAGACACCACACCCCTTGAAGCGAACCCAGGGCCTGCCGGTAACTTCGCCTGGAAAGGGTACAACTGGGAAAAACGTTTCTGGGGCGGCGCCCCGCAGTACAACAAGTCCTTCGCGGCTGCCAATGTCAGCAACCCGGACACCAACGGCCACATCACCATGAACCTGACCAACCCCACCGGCGATGCGCCGGTGGGGGCAGAGTTCCAGTCCACCCGGCAAGGCTTCGGCTACGGCACCTACAGCACCACGGTGGGAAAGAATCTGACCACCCTGCAGAAGGAAGTGGTCTGGGGCTGCCTGTTCACCTACGACCCGCTCGCCGAGCCCGGTTACAACGAAATCGACCTGTGCGAGGCCTCGGCCTGGGGCGGAGGCGCCGGCTACGGCGAGTCCTGGCCCGTGACGCAGGGCCACGGCTACTGGTTCGATGCCACCAAACCTCCCGGCGAAGGCAACAACACCACCGTTTTCGACGTTACGGCCGATCCCATCACCACTCACCGGATGGTGTGGCAGCCGGGCAGAATCACTTTCGAAACCTTTGCCGGCGAAGGTTTCGCAGGTCCCCTGCTGAAGCACACGGTCCTGGAAGGGTCCAGGGTTCCGGTCCCCGCCAAAGAGCAGATCCACTTCAACCTGTGGGTCACCGGCGGAGGCGGAGGAGATCCTGCCCATGTAAAACCGGAAAGCGTGGTCATCAGGGACTTCTCCTTCATTCCCGCCTCCGCTTCGACGCCCTCTGCACCCGCCTCCACCATCAAGCTGAGCGCCACCACCACTAAGACCAAATCCGTCAGCTCCACCACCCTGAAGTGGACCGGCGCCACCGGAACCAGCATCACGCTTTGGATCAACGGTAAACAGAGGATCCTCGCTAACACCGGCAGCTACGTCAACAGCTTCAAGGGAGGAAGCACAACAGCCTATAAGATCTGCGACACAGCCGCGTGTTCCAACGTGGTCAGCGTGGTGACCTGAGCTAGGACTTTGCGCCGCGGACGGGGAGGATCCTCTTGACGGCGAGCCCCAGTGCCAGGAGCGCAAACGCGGCAAGTGCAAACCAGAAAACATCGCCGGCGCCGGTCATCGCAAGGGTTCCCGACCCTGCTCCCGCTGCGGCCGGAACTGCTGGATTGTTGTACATATTTCTACCAAGCTTTCTTTTTGTTGAACGCTGCATCTAAGTACGCCTTCGCATGGACCAACTGAAGGAACAGGTCGATCACAAGCTCGTACATGGTGGCGGCTGCGAGCATGTACTTCCAGCCGCGCAGCCGCACTGTCACCACCCGTTCGATCACGAAGACACCGGTCACGGCGAGCCAAAACGGTTGCATGTGCAGCCCTTCCCCCGTGCCCAGTGCAAACGCGACCGTACTCAAATAAGCCAGCGTCACGGCGACGCCCACGACGGAAATTGCCTGCCTGCCCCAGTAAGGCCTGGTCACCCGGGTCCAGCCATACTGGACGCAGTTCTCCACGGCTCCCCGCTTCCAGCGCAGGCGCTGCGCCCACAGCTCGCGCCATGTCGGCATGACTTCGGTGACCAGGGAGCAGTCAGCGGGAGACCGGATTCTGTACTTCAGCGTCAGCAGGGCGAAGGAGAGTTCGTTGTCCTCCGTCAGGACCGAGGTGTCATACACGCCACCACGGCCGTTGCCGGGCGGAAGGGTGCCATCCAACCTTGCCGCCGCCACGTCCCGGAGCGTCCGCACCCGGAACAGTGCTGCCGTGCCGGTGACCACCAGGCATTTGCCGTTCAGCCGCCGCACATCCCGTGCGTAGCGGGCATACTCGTTCCGTTGCAGGTGGCCCACAAATCCGCCGCCGTCGCCGCCGCGGAAAACTCCACCAACAGCACCAAGCCGCGAGTCTGCGGTCAAGTGGCCGATGGAGCGTTCAATGAAGTCGCGGGATAACTGTGAATCCGCGTCCTGCACCAGGATCATGTCCTCCGGCGCAGCTTGGGGCAGGAGGTCTGCGAGGACAAAGTTAAGGGCTCCAGCCTTCCTGTCCGTGTTGCCGGCAGTGCGCACCACCTCGGCCCCGGCGGACAACGAAATTTCTTCCGTCGCGTCGGTGCAATTGTCCGCCACCACAATCACCCGGTGCGGGACAATTGTCTGGGATTGCAGCGAGCGGAGAGTATCGCCGATGCCGGCCGCCTCATTGTGCGCCGGAATGATGACCGTGATCACAGTGCTTCCCCGGCCGTAGATCGCGCTGGAAAAATCGTGCCGAATTCACGCGCGAAACACGTTCTTTTCATAACCCCCACCGGAAATTGCCCAAGCCTTATTGACATCGAGTTTTTCAACGGGAACTCAAATGAGCGGCAGAGAACCGGCAACGAAACTACAAGCTTCAATCAAGATGGACGCATGCAACTCAGGCTCAAGAAGCAAGCTGTCCCAGCTCAAGATAGGGGTACTCTTTTCCGGACACCCCCTTGAGGAGCAAGCATGGATTACCGCGTTCTGGGCCGCACCGGCCTCTCCGTTTCAGCCATCTGCGTTGGTACCAGCTCCCTGGGCAGCCACCCTGCTCCGCGCGGCACGGAGACTGCCGTTGCAACCATCCGCCGCGTGCTGGACAGCCCGTTCAACTTCATCGACACCGCCAATGAATACGGTGACGGCGGCAACAGCGAGAAGCGGATCGGCCAGGCCCTTGCGGAGGCCGGCGGCCTGCCGGAGGGCTTCGTTGTGGGCACCAAGGTGGATCCCATCCGCGGAACCAATGACTTCTCCGGGGACAGGGTGCGCCGTTCCGTGGAGGAGAGCCTTGAGCGGCTCGGCCTGGACTGGCTGCAGCTGGCCTACCTGCACGATCCGGAAAAAATTAGCTACGAGGAAGGAACGGGACCGGGTGGGCCCCTGGAGGCGCTGATCGAATTGCGGGACCAGGGAGTAATTGGGCACCTGGGCGTGGCCGGCGGCCCCATCGACCTGGAGCTGAAATACCTGGCCACCGACGTATTCGACGTCGTCATCAGCCACAACCGCTACACACTGGTGGACCAGACCGCCGAGCCCCTGATCCAGGACGCGATGGCGCGCGGAGTCGCCTTCATCAATGCGGCGCCTTTTGGCGGCGGAATGCTGGTGAAAGGGCCCGACGCCGCGCCCAACTACTGCTACCGACCGGCAAGCCCGGCCATCATCGAACGCGTGCGGAAGATGGAGGAGCTCTGCGCCGAGTACTCCGTGCCGCTGGCAGCCGCCGCCCTGCAGTTCTCCACCCGCGACCCCCGGATCAGCTCCACCATCGTCGGCATGTCCGAGCCTGCCCGTGTGGAGGAAACCCTACAGCTTGCCGGCTTGGACATCCCCGATGACTTCTGGGACAGGATTCTGCCCCTCACTGCTGCCGGGACCGGCGAGCTGGGCTGACTCGCTTCCTGGAGCCCCTTCGACGCTGCCCTATTGACGCTCCGTGTGACCCCCGCTACAGTTGACTCAGTTATACGAATAACTAACCCTATTACTAACGGCCCGAGGAGGTGCCCATGGCTGGAACACGGCCAAAGTCAGGACCGACAATGCACGACGTCGCTGCTGCCGCCGGCGTCTCGCAGGCAACCGTTTCCCTGGTGCTGAACTCAGCGTCCGGGTCCCGGTTTTCGGAGGAGACGCGCAAGAAGGTCCGGGATGCCGTGAACCGGCTGGGCTACCGCACCAACGCCCACGCCAAGACCCTTCGTGAAGGCGTGGCGGGCATGATCGGATTTATCGGCGATACCGTTGCCACCACTCCTTTTGCCGGCGCCATCATCGAAGGCGCCCAGCAGCGGGCGTGGGAGGACGGACTCCTCCTGCTCACCGTCAACACCGGTGGGGACAAGGAGCTTGAAGCGGCATCCCTGGACACAATGCTCTCCTACAAGGTCGCAGGAGTTGTTTACGCCGGCATGTATCACCGGCGCCTGGATGTTCCGGAGGCCCTCACGGGTGTGCGATCCGTGGTGCTGAATTCCCAGGACCGGGCTGGACGGGTTGCGAGTGTCGCTCCTGACGAAGTCAAGGGTGGATACTCGGCCACTCGCCGGCTGCTCGACGCGGGGCACCGGCGGATTGCACTCATCAACATCGAGAGCCTTGAAAGCGAACTGCCTGCCGCCGTCGGACGGTACGGGGGCTACAGGAATGCACTTGAGGAAGCAGGACTGGAACTGGATCCGGACCTGGTCCGATTCGGGACCGGCGGCGAGGAAGACGGCTACAAGTACGGGATGGAGCTGCTGACCTCCGGCAACCCGCCCACCGCGCTTTTCTGCGCCAACGACCGCGGTGCCTGGGGTGCCTACCAGGCCGTGTCGGACCTGCGCCTTTCAATTCCTGGGGATGTGTCCATTGTGGGCTTCGATAACCAGGCGACCCTGGCGCCGTTCCTCCGGCCGGGTCTGACCACCCTTGAATTGCCGTTCGTCGCCATGGGCCGGCGCGCGGTTGAACTGATCCTCCAGGATGCGGAACCCGATGGCCGGGTCGAGCTCATGGACTGCCCTCTGATCGAACGGAACTCAGTGACCCATCCCAAGGAGATGCCATGAGCCGCACCATCCCGGCCCGACGCGGCGGTCCAGCTGCGGCACCGTTGCCGCAGCAGAAAAATTCTCTTTCGCTCCGCCTCAAGAGAATTTCGCGTGCCTGGCAGTTATACGTATTACTAGCTCCGGCCGTCATCTACATCCTGGTCTTCAAGTACTGGCCGATGTACGGCGTGCAGATAGCGTTCAAGAACTACAACCCGGTGGACGGCTTCACTGACAGCCCCTGGGTAGGCCTGACCCACTTCATCCGGTTCGTGAACTCCTACCAGTTCGGCCAGGTGGTGGGCAACACCCTGTGGATCGCCATCCTCGGCCTGCTGGTGGCCTTCCCCATCCCGATCATCCTGGCGCTGCTGGTCAACCAGCTGCAAAGCGAAAAGTTCAAGAAGTTCACCCAGACGGTGCTCTATTCGCCGGCGTTCATCTCCACTGTTGTGGTGGTGGGCATCATGTTCGTCCTCCTCTCCCCCCGGTCGGGGCTGGTGAATAATGCCATCCAGCTTGGAGGCGGGGAGCCGATCTTCTTTATGGGCTCCGCGGAGTGGTTCCGTCCCGTCTACGTAATCTCGGACGTGTGGCAAAACGCCGGCTTCTCGATGATCGTCTACCTGGCGGCCCTTGCCGCCATCGATCCTGCGCTGCATGACGCGGCCAAGGTGGACGGCGCCTCAAAGCTCCAGCGCATCCGGCACATTGACCTGCCCGGCATCATGCCGGTGGTGACCATCCTGTTCATCCTGGCCATCGGCAACCTGCTCAACGTCGGTTTTGAGAAGGCGCTGCTGATGCAGACGCCGCTGAACATCTCCTCGTCGGAGATCATCCAGACCTACGTTTACCACGCGGGCCTGCAGCAGGCGCAGTTCAGCTACTCGGCCGCCATCGGCCTGTTCAACTCCCTCCTCAACCTGGCGCTGTTGCTCTTCTTCAACACCGTGGCTCGCCGGGCCAACCAAGCGACCCTGTGGTGATGCCGATATGTCCCTGACAACCAACCCCCGCACTACCGACACCCCGAAACGGACCGTCAACCAGGTCCGCCCCCAGCAATCGCTGCGGGACAGGTACGGTGACCGCGCCTTCAGCATCG
The DNA here is from genome assembly GCF_030817075.1 of Arthrobacter sp. V1I9. Taxonomy (NCBI): domain Bacteria; kingdom Bacillati; phylum Actinomycetota; class Actinomycetes; order Micrococcales; family Micrococcaceae; genus Arthrobacter; species Arthrobacter sp. V1I9. The sequence goes on along the minus strand of NZ_JAUSYU010000001.1, from coordinate 234,912 downwards.
CCGCCACATCCGTCCTCCTGCTGTCCATCCTGGCCGTGGTGTACCCGCTGTACTTCATCGTCATCGCCTCCATTAGCGATCCGAACGCCGTCTATGAGGGAAAGGTCTGGCTCCTGCCCTCAGGCATCACCACCGAAGGGTACGAACGGATCTTCGCCGACAGCAGGATCTGGAACGGCCTGGGCAACACGCTCGTCTACACCGTGCTCGGCACCGCCGTCAGCGTCAGCACCATCCTCTGCGGCGCCTACGCCCTGTCCCGCAAGGACATGCCGGGCCGGAAAATCCTGATGCTGCTGTTCGTCATCACCATGTTCTTCGACGGCGGACTCATCACCAAGTACCTGGTGGTCCGCGACCTGGGCATGCTCGACACCGTCTGGGCAGTGGTCCTGCCCGGGGCTGTGGGCGTCTGGAACCTGATCATCGCCAGGTCATTCTTCGAACACACCATCCCGAACGAACTGCGCGAAGCTGCGCAGATGGACGGGGCCACCGACTTCAAGTTCTTCTTCAAGATGGTCCTCCCCCTGTCCAAGCCACTGATCATGCTCATGATCATGATCCACGTGGTGGCGCACTGGAACTCGTTCTTCGACGCCTTGATCTTCCTCAACGACGACACCAAATACCCGCTGCAGCTCGTCCTGCGCAACATCCTCATCCAGTCAGACGTCTCATCCACCGGAACCACCGGCGGAGACATCGAATCCTATGCCGCAGCGCAACGGATCGCAGAGCTCACCAAGTACGCCATGATCGTCGTCTCGAGCCTGCCCCTCATGATTGCCCTGCCATTCATGCAGAAGCACTTCACCAAGGGCGCCATGATCGGCGCCGTCAAATAATCCCTTCCCAGTACCACCGCCGAGGCAACCGCCCCGGGCGGGCAACACCCACCTCAAAAACCACCTCAGAATAGGAATGACCATGGCATTCAGCCGCAAATACGCCGCCCTCGGCGCAGTCCTGGCCGGAACATTGACGTTCACCGCCTGCTCCGGCGGCGGCTCGGGCACCACGGAGATCAAAGACGCCTCCGCTGACTTCGGTTTCCAGGAATCAGGCCTCCCCATCGTCAGCAAGCAGCTTGACCTGACATTCTCCGGCACCAAGACCGCACTGGCTCCGGACTACAACACCATGGCAGTGGTGCAAGAATGGGAAAAGGCCACCAACATCCATATCAACTGGGAAAACCTGCCCGAGACGGTTTTCCAGGAAAAGAAGAACCTCATCCTCGCCAGCGGCGACCTGCCCGACGCGTTCTTCAATACCGGACTCACCGACGCGGAAATCGCCACCTACTCCGCCAGCGGCACCCTCATCCCGCTCGAGGGACTGATCGAGAAGAACGCCCCCAACCTCTCCGCACTGCTCTCCGAGCGGCCCGACATCAGGGCAGCGATCACCTCCTCGGACGGGCACATCTACTCCCTCCCGTCCATCGAAGAACTCGGTTTGGTCCAGTTCCCGCACGAACTGGCCATCAACACCTCCTGGCTGAAGAAGCTCAATATCCCGATGCCGAAGACTGTGGACGAATTCCACGATGCGTTGCTGGCCTTCAAGACCCGGGATGCCTCCGGGACCGGCAAGACCATCCCCCTGAGCTTTATGCCCGGCTCCTGGTGCGGGGACATCGTGGACCTGATCGCAGCCCTGGGCGGCGTGCCAGACAACATGGACCACCGCATTGTCCAGGATGACAAGGTCATTTTCACCGCCACCCAGGACGGCTACAAAAAGGCCATCCAGACCCTGCACGAGTGGTACCAGGAAGGCCTGATTGACCCCGAGTCCTTCTCCCAGGACGACAAGGCCTACCTGGCCAAGGGCAAGGCCAAGCAGGAAAACCTCGGCTCCTTCGTCTGGTGGGAAATCCCCGAAATGGTCGGCCCGGACCGCGCCAACAACTACTCCCTGGTCCCCGTGCTGGAAGGTGTGGACGGCAAGCGGATCGCAAGCCAGTCCAACAACCAGGAGATCGCCCGTGGCGCCTTCGCCATCACCCGGAACAACAAGTACCCGGCCGCGACCATGCGCTGGGCCGATAACCTCTACGACCCCATCCAGTCCGCCCAGGCCAACTGGGGACCCATCGGCGAGACCCTGCAGAAGGACGCCAGCGGCCTGTTGACCCAGATCCCCGCTCCGGCCGGAACCAGCGAAGGCGAACGCCGCCAGAAGGTCGCCCCCGGCGGCCCGAAGGCCAACACCGCCGAGAACTTCAAGACGGTCGTCGCTCCGGAACCCCGCGCCGCCGAACGGCAGAAGACCGTTGAGGAGCTCTACAAGCCCTTCGCCGGGAACGACGGCTACCCCCCGGTGGCCCTCTCCAACGAGGAACTGCAGCAGATCAGCACCATCCAGACCGATGTCACGTCCCTGGTGAAGCAGAACATGGCCAAGTGGATTGTCTCCGGCGGCATCGAGCAGGAATGGGACGGCTACGTCTCCCAGCTCAGGAACGTCGGCGTCGACAAGATGATCGAGGTCTACCAGCAGGCCTACGACCGCTACAAAAAGAACTCCTAACTACCCAAAAAAGGTGGGGCCGGCACCACCCGTGCCGGCCCCACGCCCCACTCATCCCCCTGCCGGCACTCCCACGGGACCCGCAGCGACCACACCTGCCAAGACAAGAAGAGAGACTCACCTTCATGACTGCCGCGACCACGACAGCCGAGACCTTCCGGCCGGCCCTGCATTTCGCAACAAGGAACACCTGGCTCAATGATCCCAACGGCCTGATTTACCACGGCGGCGTTTACCACCTCTACTACCAGAACAACCCGTTCGGCAGCGTTCACGGCAACCTGTCTTGGGGGCACGCCACGTCCACGGACCTGCTGAACTGGACTGACCACCCCGTTGCCATTGCCTGTGACGAGAACGAGGACATCTTCTCCGGCAGCATTGTTTTCGACCGGCACAACACCAGCGGCTTCGGCAGCGGCTCAACGGCCCCACTGGTCGCCATCTACACCAGCGCCTATAAGCCGGACTCCGCGCACCCGGGGATCCAGGCCCAGTCGCTGGCCTACAGCATGGACGGGGGCTACACCTGGACAAAGCACACCGGCAACCCCGTACTCAGCCGCAACTCACGGGAGTTCCGGGATCCCAAAGTCATCAGGTACGACGGCGCCGCGGGCAGCTACTGGGTGATGGTCGCCGTCGAAGCCAAGGACTTCCAGGTGGTGCTGTACAAGTCCGAGGACCTGAAGAGCTGGGAACTGCTGAGCACCTTCGGCCCGGCCAACGCCACCGGCGGTATCTGGGAATGCCCCGACCTGTTCCCGCTGCCCGTCGACGGCGACCCCGAAAACGTCAAATGGGTGCTCACTGTTAACCTCAACCCCGGCGGACCCAACAAGGGCTCGGCCGGCCAATACTTCGTGGGCGATTTCGACGGAACTACCTTCACCTCGGCCAGCACCGTGACCGAAGGCCTCCAGGACCCTGACCGGCTGGGCGAATACCAGTGGCTGGACTGGGGCCGGGACTACTACGCCGGGGTTTCCTTCAGCGACGCCCCGGACGACCGCCGCCTCATGATCGCCTGGATGAACAACTGGCAATACGTCAACGACATCCCTACGTCACCGTGGCGCAGCCCCATGAGCCTCGCCCGTGAAATTTCGCTCCAAACGAACGAAGGAAAACTGTGCCTGGTCCAGCAGCCCGCGGGTGACTGGACTGCCCTGGCCGACGCGGAGCCGTTTTGCCTCTCGGAGACCACGATTCACGAGGGTGTGCAGGTCCTGGCTGGCGCGGCCGGCACCGTCCAGCGCATCGACGTTACCCTCAGGCCCGGAAGCGCAGCGGAATTCGGCCTCATCCTGCGTGGGGACGGCGTTACCGGAACCCGTGTCGGCATCCGCCCCGGCGAAGCCAAACTCTTCGTCGACCGGCGGGAGTCCGGGCAGACAGACTTCCACGAATCCTTCCCCTCCCTTGACACCGCCCCGCTCCAGGCAACGGCAGGTACTTACCGCCTCACGATCTTCGTGGACCGCTGCTCGGTTGAAGTGTTCGCCCAGGGCGGCCTGGTCACCATGACCGAACTGATCTTCCCGGCCGAGACCAGCACCGAGCTCTCTGTCTTTGCCGTGGGTGGTACGGCCACCGTCAACAACCTTCAGGTCACCCAGTTCGCGTAGGGCAACCCAAGCCAGGAAAGACAGACATGCACTATAACGGCAAGCCGAACCCCCCGCGGCAGGTGCTGGACGTCGTCGTTATCGGGGAAGCCCTCACCGACGTCGTGACCACGCCCGGGGGCACCATCGAGCACCCCGGCGGGTCACCAGCCAATGTCGCCTATGGCCTGGCCCGGCTGGGAGTCAGCACCGGGCTGCTCACCGCCATCGGCACTGACCGGCGCGGCGCGGCGCTCGAGGAGCACCTTGCCGGCGCCGGCGTGACGCTCCTGCCAGGCTCCCGCTCACTGGAGGGAACCTCGACGGCGACCGCCACCATCGCGCAGGACGGCTCAGCCAGCTACGCCTTCGACATCATCTGGGATGTGCAACCGCTGGACCTCGTGCACACCCCGCCCAAGGTCCTCCACACCGGTTCGATCGCAAGCTTTCTCGCGCCGGGCGCTGCCACAGTCCGGACAGTTCTCCAGCAACTCCGCCACCAGTGCATCATCACCTACGACCCCAATATCAGGCCGTCCCTGCTCGGAACCCACGCCGAAGCACTGCGCACGTTCGAGGAACTGGTCCACCTCACCAGTGTCGTCAAACTCAGCGACGAGGACGCTGAATGGCTCTACCCGGACAAGACCCTGGGCGAAACCGCAACGCACATCCTCACGCTGGGAGCGGATCTTGCTGTTATCACCAAGGGCTCGTCAGGCTCACTGCTGGCAACGCCGGGCACCGTCCTCAGCATCCCCGCGGTGACGTCCACGGTGGTTGACACCATCGGCGCCGGCGACTCCTACATGTCCGCCCTGATCCTGGGAATCCTCACCCGCGGAACCGACGGCTACGCGCCTTCCGTCCTTGAACAGCTGGGCGGCACGGCCGCTGCTGCGGCCGCGATAACCGTAGGCAGGGCCGGTGCCAGGCCCCCAACAGGACACGAACTTCGCTTAATGCTTCAACGCTGACGGCAGGCTGACCGGGAAGGAAAGCAACCAGACTGCTCGAGCGCAACAAGGGCCCGCAGAATTGATGCGATCTTGAGGAAAACCTTGCTGCTCATTGACGTTGCAGGTCCACTCTGGAGGTATCGAACCAACAGCTTGCGGGGTGCAGGAAGTCATGGGAAACGAAACAGCTTTTGAAGAAGTAACAGCCGTGGCAGGCGTGCTGACAGATCAGCATCCACTCGACTTTTATACCCTGGGGCTGGCCGGCTGCATTGACCGGCTCACGGTGCCCCTTCGTCAGCAAGGGACCGCGGTCCACTGGGATACTCCACACTGGGGCATCGAGATTCCGGCGGACTGCGCGTCCCTGCTTTACCAGTCGGCACGCGAGGCCCTCAGCAACGCGTTCAAGTACTCCGAAGCATCGCAGCTCAACGTCCAGCTCGCCGCCGTCGACCACGGCATCCGCCTGGTAGTGGCCGACGACGGCACAGGCTTTGACAGCAAGCTCGCCACCTGCGGGCGCCACCACGGCTATGGACTTCGGCTCATGTCCGTGGCCGTCCACGAGGCCGGCGGCACCGTAGACATCAACTCAGTCCCCGGGCACGGTACGAGCGTGACCGTCACCCTGCCGCTGGACTAAAGACCCGGATGCCCGCCGTCGCTGGGACGGTGGGCATCCGCACTCCTGCCCTGACTGCTAGCGCGAAAGCTTTGCGGAGTCCGGTTCCAGGTCCCCAATGTGACCTGGTGCGTTGGCGGCCAGGACGCGGGCTACGAAGGCACCGTACTCGTCCATATAGTGGCGCAGGAACTTGGCGGTTCCCTCATCCTTGACCTCGCCGTCGGCACCGAACACGTCTGGTTTGTAGTGGATGTAAACCTCGGGGGCGTTCAGCTGCGGCGCATCCAGGAAGCTCAGGACACTGCGCATCGAGGACTGCATTACCGCGGTGCCGATGCTGCCCGGCGATGCTCCGATGATTCCCGTGGGCTTGCGGGCGAACGAGTTGCTTCCCCACGGCCGGGAGCCCCAGTCGATGGCATTCTTGAGGGCACCGGGGATGGAACGGTTGTACTCCGGGGACACGAACAGGATGCCGTCTGAAGCCTCGATGGACTCCTTGAGGGCGCGTCCTGCCGGCGGGAAGTCGGCGTCGTAATCGTAGTTGTAGAGCGGAAGGTCCTTGATGGGGATCTCGGTGAACTCCAGGTCCTCCGGTGCGAGTTTGATCAGTGCGTTGGCGAGGACCCGGTTGATGGAGCCCGATGCCAGGCTCCCCACAAAATATCCGATTCGGTACGGTGCCATGAGTGTTCCTTCCAATGGCCAGTCAGCGCCGGCCGTCCATGTTCTGCCTGGAAAAGATGCCGCCCGTGGCGGGACGGCGGTTGGTGCCCACTGCAGCACCAGTCCAGCACAGAAGAACCGTCCCGGCCAGAGCTTTCCAGGGTCCTTGACAGGCCGGGCCGGGGAGCGCTGAATGATCTGTAGTGAAGTCCCCGTCGCGGTCAGGAGCAGCCATGAGCGAGAATCCATTGCAGGATGAGCGGGTCCACACGGAAGCACCCGCAGAGGGCGACCCGGATGCGGACATCACAGAAATCAGGGTTCACTCGCAGGACCCGGCCGAGGGGCCGGACACTCCGGAAGCTGCGGTTGCTGGCAAATAGTCCGCGCCTACTGCTGGCCCGCAGCGGCGGCACCTGGCCCGGCAATCCGGCGCCGAGTGCCGCCGTCGTTTTTTCTTCCTCTGGAAACGAGCCAGCCCTTTAGGTATGTTGGTAAGCATGCTGATGATTTCTACCGATTCATCAGCTTTCCGGTAACAAAGCGAAGGAGACGTTATGAGCACGAAGGTGGAAAAACGCATTCTGGTGAACGTACCGGTAAGCACCGCTTACAACCAGTGGACCCAGTTCGAGGAATTCCCGCACTTCATGGGCGGCGTCAAGAGCGTGACGCAGCTCAGTGACGACCGGCTGGAATGGGTGGCAGAGATCGGCGGCATCCGCCGGCAGTGGGAAGCCAAGATCCTGGAGCAGGTCCCGGATCGCAGGGTTGCGTGGGCCGCCACGGAAGGCGCAACAAACGCCGGCGCAGTTGACTTTGAAGACATCGGCGGCGGCCAGACCTCCCTGCAGCTGACGCTTGAATACGAACCCGAAGGCATCATTGAAAAGGTGGGCGACAAGCTCAACGTGGTGGACCGCCAGGCCGAGGCCGACCTGCAGCGGTTCAAGGAATTCATCGAGGATGAGGGTTACGCGAGCGGCGCCTGGCGCGGCAGCGTCAGCACCGGAGCCCCTGCAGGCACTCCCGGCGTGGAGGACGCTGCGGGATCACGCGGCGATTCGGGCAAGGCAGGTATCTCCGGCAAGATGGCTGCGGGCTTGGGCGTCGCTGCGGCTGCGGGTGCGGCAGCGGCCATGGCAGGGTCCAAGAAGGACACCACTGAAGGTGCCGATGTAACAGTAACTCCCGTGGTTCCCAGCGAACCCGTCACCGTCACCCCGGTCCCGACGGACACGACCACCACTACAAGCACCACAACCACGGGCACGGCGGCTGCCGCCGGCACCACCGGTTCGGTCGCCGATCTGGGTGATGACAGGATCGGCCACGCCTTCGACCAGACCAACGGCCTGGTGGACACCACCGGCGAGTCCGACGAGACGGTTGAGGGCGAGAACCTGAGCGCCGGGGAACGGCGCGAGGGCGATCGCCGGCCCGACGGCGGCCTGCCGCCGGTGGGCGGGAACCTCGGCCAGCACTAAACCGTGACTAACCCGGCACCGGAATCACTGCGGCTGACAACTAAAGCCGGATCCGGCGTCGGACGTTCCGCATAACGAAAGCGCCGCCCACCTCCTTGTGGAGGCGGGCGGCGCTTCGCTGTTCCTGGATTACTTGTCTGTGCCGGCGTACTTCACGGACGGCGCGGCCGGGGTCTCCATGCCCTCGCCGATGAAGAAGCCCGGGTGCGGCGGCTGGTTGTAGGCCACGTTCTCGCGGGCAACGGCGGTCCGGTAGACGGTGTCGTGCATGAGGGTGCGGAGCCGGACCTCGGTGGGTGAGGTGCTGGTGTAGATCCGCAGCTCGGTGCTGTCCGACGACGGGAAGGCCAGTTCCTCACGCCAGTCACCCACGAGGTCTGCCTGTAGCGACGGGTTGCCCTTGGTGTGGTTGTTGGTCCTTGCGCCCGTGGCGGTCAGGAGCCGGTCGCTGGACCCGGTTTCCCAGTTCCACTTGGAGACGGTGGGGACACCCACGCCGGCTACGGCATCGAAGTCGTGGTCAACGATTTCGCGGAGCAGGTCGCCGTCCCACCAGGCCATGAAGTTGGCGGCGGGGATCTTTTGGGCGATCAGCTCGCCCTTGGCCGAACGCAACTGGCCCACCGGGGAGTTCCAGGCAGCGTCACCGCCAACAGCCCAGCCTTCAGCACCGGCGTGGCGTGGGTCGATGTCGCCGATGGCGCCGCGGCCGGTGTCCCGGGTGGCAGGAATGCTCCACAGGATTTCACCGGTGGCGGAGTCGCGGAAGGTGGCGCCGCGGTTTCCGCTCTGGCTCATGCTCTCGTGCACGGCGAAGGTCTCCAGGCCCGGGCGGGACGGGTCCCAGTCGCTGGTGTGGATAGCGTCGCCGTGGCCCAGCTTGGTGTTGTAGAGCGGCGTGCCGTCGTCGTCAATGGTCATGGAGCCGAAGACGAACTCGTCCTTGCCGTCCTGGTCCACGTCGGCCACCGAGAGGTTGTGGTTGCCCTGGCCCTTGTACTGGGCCCCCTCGACGTCCGAGTCAAACGTCCAGCGCTTCACCAGCTTGCCGTCCACCAGGTCGTAGGTGACCAGGACGGCGCGTGTGTAGTACCCGCGGCTGAACATCAGGGACGGCTTCTCGCCGTCCAGGTAGGCGACGCCGGCCAGGAATCGGTCCACGCGGTTGCCGTAGTTATCGCCCCAGGCCGCCACGGATCCGCGCGGCGGGTCGTAGGAAACAGTGTCCATGATGGTGCCGGTGGCTCCGTTGAACACCGTGAGGAACTCCGGGCCGGACAGGACGTAGCCGCCGCTGTTGCGGTAGTCCGCCGTTGCATCACCGATGACGGTGCCGGCGGCGTCCTTGGTGCCGTCCGCCGTCTTCATGGACACTTCGGCCTTGCCGTCGCCGTCGAAGTCGTAGGCAAGCATCTGCGTGTAGTGGGCGCCGGCCCGGATGTTGTGGCCCAGATCGATGCGCCAGAGCTTGGTTCCGTCCAGCTTGTAGGCGTCCACGTACACGTTGCCGGTGTAGCCAGACTTCGAGTTGTCCTGCGCGTTGGACGGGTTCCACAGCTGGACAATCTCGTAGCTGCCGTCTCCGTCCAGGTCTGCCACGGTGGCATCGTTCGCCGTGTACGTATACGGCTTGCCGTCCTTGCTGACGCCGTCGGCCGGCTTGTCCAGCTTGATGGCGAGGTAGTTCTGCGCCAGGGGCGTGAACTCGGCGCTGAGCTTGTCCTGCCCGTTGCCGTTGCCCACCGTCTTGATGACGTACTTTGACTCCGCCGTGCCTGCAGGGTCAACGAAAGTGGTGGTGCTCCGGATGGGTTCCTTGGTGATCTGGACGCCGTCGCGGATGACATGGAAGCCAACGCTTTCCTTGTCCAGGCCCAGCATGCGCCAGCCAAGGGTGACTCCCTGGTCTGACAGCACGGCGACAGGTGCCCGGTCCAGGTTCTCCACCTGTCGCTTCAGCTCTGCCTTTCCTGACTGGCCGGGGGCCATGCTGGGGCTGGCCTGTGCCAGGGGAACGCCGGTAAACGCGAGTGCGGCAGCCGTAAGTCCTGCTGCCGCGGCGAGCGGGGCTGCCTTCCAGGCGCGGCCTGCGCGGGGTGAAGGGGAACATTTCGAGGGAAAAACCAAAAGAACATCTCCTTGATGCGGCGGCAGCTGAGTCTGCCGCACGACAGTTTGGAACGTTTCACTCCCGCCGCCGACCGAGCCGTTCTGGGGCGGCTTGGGCGGTTTGAAGCAGGGGGGAAAGCGCTTTCTGCCCTTTAGGTTTATCAGCGCGCCGCGAGGAGGGTCAAGGGTTTCGCGGGACTAAGTGGGAGAATTTGTTCTATTGCGTTTCGTTATGGGCTTTGGACGCGAGGCTGAGCGGGCCTTAGTCCGGACACGCGAAACTGGCTGGCAGGTGATGTCCCGGAACTGCGTTTTGACGACGTCGCCTGCCAGCCAGTTGGGGGTTTTAGTCAGTCATCTGCCGGAACCAGGACCACTTCGTGCGGGCTGGCTGGCCGGTTGAACTGCGCATTCACTGCGGCGAGGGTATCGCCGAACTTGGCAACCGTCGTCGGGATATCAAAGTGTTTGCTGGTGATGACGTCCCGGACCGTCCCGGCAGACAGGTCACCGGCAAGCTTGACGCGGGAAATCTTGTTGGCCATGTTTTGCACCGCCCACAGCGTGCTGCCCTGCACGAGGATGCCGTCTACGAACTCAAGGTTCAGCCCTTGGATCCTGCTGCTTTCGCCGTTCCACGGATTCACCCTGTACAGGGCCTTGTTCTTGGTGTGGGCCACGATCAGCACGTGGTCATCCCTGGCTGCCGCAATGCCGTTGAGCCCAAAGTCCGCGGGTGCCAGGGCAGCGCCTGCCTCGCCTTTCACGGTCAGCGTCCTGACGGCTTTACGAACCTCTCCCCAGCGGCTGACCTTGACCTGATACAGCTCACCGTACTTCGAGTTCGTGAACCACGCTCCGTCATCGGTGAGGACCACGTCGTTGATGAACGAATCTTTCTTGGTGCTCAGTGTGAGGTTGGCGACCGTAGCTTTGGTTTCGGTGTTGTAGATGTACGCCTTTCCGTTCCCTCCGCCGGCCACGTACAGCAGGTCGCGGCGGACATCCGCCTTCATCCCGACGGCCATCCGCCCCTTAGGTACGTCGATGAAACGCTTGGCCTTGCCGTCACGAATGTCGCCGCGGAAAATATCGCCGGTCAAGAGCTCCCCGGCGTAGAAAGTCTTCCCCTTGCCGGCCGCGATGCCCTCGGCGGACTTGGCGCCGTCGAGCACAATAACATCGTCCCGGAAAGGCGGAGAGGCCGCTGCCGGCAGAGCGGTGGGTAACAGCAGGGCCAAAAGAGCGATGAATCCGACGGCGGTACGGCGCTGTACTCGGCGCATGGTGCTTCCTTGAATTGGGCTGATGCGCGGGGCCCAATCTGCGGCAGCTCCGCACGATGGTTCTGCCATTTTAAGCACTTCCAGGAAGGCCCGCCAGAGACCGATACCCCCTTCATAGTCGCGGGTGCGGGCATCCCGGACCACCACCGCGTCCGGGATTCTGCTTACAATCGAAACCTCAATCAACTACTGAGGGACCCATGAAGAAACTCGCCACAGCCCTGATCGCCGCCGGACTCGTTGTCTCCGCAACGGCCTGCACCGCTTCGAACCAGCTCACCACCGCGGAAACCTGCGAGCGGATCCAGAGCGTTGTGTCCAGCCCTGCAAACAACGCGGGCAAGACGGGCATGAACCGCCTCGCCAACCAGATCCGGCCGATCCATGCGGTTGCCTCCGATGACCTTAAGCCCGCCCTTGAGTCCATCCTTGAGTACACCGACGAACAGGCAAAGGAAACCCCGGACGAAGCCAAGCTGACCGAGCTCCAGGCCGGTTACGAGCAAGCCGGCACCACCTACAGCCAGTTCTGCAGCTAAGCCTTTCCCTTTGACCGGTCCCGGCTGCCCTGCCTAGAGGTCGGCCGGGTCCGTGTTCGCCCCGCAAAGGATCACCGCGACGCGTTCCCCGGCCTTGGGCTCATATGCACCCGAGGTCAGGGCGGCATACGCCGCGGCCGCACCGTGTTCCACCACCACCCGGTAGTCGTTCCAAAGAAGCGAACGCGCCGCGATGATGCCGGTGTCGGACACCAAAACGCTTTCGACGCCGGTGCGGACCGCGACGGAGAAGCCGATGTCGCCTACGCGTCGGGCTCCCAGGGAATCGGCAGCGACGCCGGACACCGCCACATCAACGGGTTCACCCGCGGCCAGGGCGGCATGGAGCGTCGGCGCGTTTTCCGGTTCGACGCCCACAACCTTCGCGGAGCCTTCCACGGCTGCGGCGATTCCGGCCATCAGTCCCCCGCCGCCCACCGCAACCAGCACGGTGTCCACGCCGGCTATCTGCTCCAGCAGTTCCGTCCCCACCGCTCCTGCTCCGGCTGCGATTTCGGGCTGATCGTAAGCGTGGCAGTAAACAGCGCCGGTTTCCCTGGCGTGCGCCACCGCGGCCTGGTAAGCCTCCGCGTATTCCGCTCCGCCCTGGATGACCTTGGCGCCGATAGCCTCGAGCTTCCTCACCTTCACCGGTGGCGCCGCAGCCGGGACAAACACGGTTGCCGGGACTCCCAGCTGGGCTGCCGCGTAGGCGTTGGCCAGCCCTGCGTTTCCACCGGATGCCACCACCACGCCGACGTCCGGCTTCAGCTCTCCGCGCTCCTTACTGGCGAGGATGCGGTTGAGCGCGCCCCGGGCCTTGAAGGTGCCGGTGTGCTGCATGTATTCGCACTTGAACCACACCTCACCGTGGAACGTGCCTGGGTCAGCCTGCAGGACCGGCGTCAGCCGGGTGAGGCCGGCGGTCCGCCGTGCCGCGTCATCCACATCGGCGCGGGTAATCACGTCAGACTTCGTCGTCCCAGGTTCCGGGCTCCTCCAAGGCTTCCTCGGGCTTGTGTTCCTCGGGCGGCGCACCGCTTCCGGAGTACGACGCCGGGACGGTTCCGGCTGCGTGCGCCTGCTGCTCCTCGCGGATGTTGCTGGCACCCGGCAGTTCCGGGTGCTGGCCGCTCTGCGGCGCCTGCGTCACCTGCTTCGCCTCGTCGGGGTCACCGGGACCGCGAAGGTCGGCCGCGTTCTGGGGCTCCTCATTCGAAGTGGTCATGCTCCTGCCTTTCACCTGGGATACCTGGGCAAAAGGCGGGCCGAACCCTTCGGTCCGCCCGCCTTTGCCTACTCTAACGCCACGCTTTAGCGTGACGAGGTCGGCGAAGCCGTGGACGTCTCGGCGCTCTCCGCTTCGGTCTCGGTTGCGGAAAGTGAGGCGGAGCCGCTCGGCGACGACGTGCTCGCGGAACCGGAGGTGCCGCTGGACGTCGGGCTGGAAGTCGCGCTGCCGCCGTCGGCCTTCCGGAGCACCTCATTGATGAGCTCCTCGAGCTCCTTCTGGTCCGGGTCGCCCAGGTTGGCGCCGCTCTTGGTAGCGACGACCAGCAGCTTGCCCTCGGCGGCGGAGACCTGCATCAGCTTCTGCTGATTCTCGCCGCTGCGGGTGCTGAGGGTACCGAAGGTCTTCTCCGCGTCCGTGCTGGCCTGGAGCTCCTCGCTGGTGACCTCATACGTCTGGCCCAGTGCCGTCACGGAGAACTTCCCGCATTGGCCCATTTTGCCGCTGATCCCGTCCAGGATCTCGACGGCGCCCGGTCCTTCGCTGCCCGACTGCGCGGAGACGGTGCGCGGCTGGTCACCCTCTGAGAGCGCGACGGCGATCCCACCGCTCTCCACCGTGTCCAGCAGTCCCGCGGTGGCGATGTCCTTGCAGTCTGCGGGGTCAACGGTCGCCGTGCTCAGGAGCAGGTTGGCGATGTTGCCGCCCTGGTCCACCTGCTCCTTGGAGTACAGCTTCAACTCGCTGCCGTCTTCGTCCTTCAATCCAGAGATCAGCTCGCGCAGCTCATCCTCGGTGTAAACCTTGGCTTCCGCCGTCGGGCTGGCCGAGGCACTCGCCGTTTCCGTGGCAGTTGGGCCCGCAGCGCCGCCGCCGCCCGTACAACCCGCCAGGGCAATCATCGCTGCAGTCATCAGTCCAAGCGCAGGTACTTTTCGCATCCGGTACAACCCCTTGAGAAAATAGGAAGCAGGCTTAGTGTTTTCAACACTAGAGGTTTTTCCTAGGAGCAGGAAATACCGGCGCGGGAAAGTTGCATCTCCTCCAGCTTGCCCAAGGCCAGGGGCGCCGCGCTGTGAAATAATCCGAAGCAGTGGTCCTTACCGGACCGCTCCACGAATTGGAGGGGCCGACGTGCCAGCCACAGCACCATCAGCCAGCAGCGCCCGGCCGGCGAGCGCGGCTATCAACAACTCGCAGGTCCCCAAGCATGAGCAGTTGAGGCTGATCATCCTCAAGCTGGCCAAGGAGGAGTTGGAGCCCGGTGCCCGGCTTCCCAGCGAGCGGACCCTGATGGACTCCTACAGCGTCAGCCGCATCACCGTCCGCGCCGCCATTGGCCGGCTCGTCAACGAAGGGCACCTGGTCCGCGTCCCGGCGAAGGGCACCTTCGTGGCGGACTCCCCCGTGCAGTCCACCTTGCACCTGGCGTCGTTCACCCAGGAGATGGAGTCCCTGGGCCATGTTCCCAGTACGGTGGTGCTGGTGGCGGAAGCCGCGGCAGCTCCCGATGACACGGCCGAGGCGCTCAGCCTGGCTCGGGGATCCGAAGCCATCCACCTCAAGCGCCTTCGGCTTGCCGACGGCCGGCCGGTCAGCGTCGATGACGCCTGGTACAACCCGGAGCACGCCCGCGGACTGCTGGACCTTGACCTGACAGGATCCGTCTACAAGGCCCTGGCCGCACAATTTGGCCACCAGATCGACAGGGCACGGCAGAGCGTCCGGTCCGAGGGTGCCCCGGCAGACGTCGGCGCGCTCCTCGGCACTGGAACGGGAGCGCCTGTGCTGGCTTTTGACCGCGTTTCCTATTCAGGCCGGCTCGCCATCGAACACTCTCGCTCCTGGTACCGCTCAGACCGCTACTCCCTCAACATGGAAGTCCGGCTCTAAGAGCAGGCCAAGCTTCCGCGGCTAGTCCAGCGAAAACAAGCTGGCCCCGGCCGCTACAGTGCCGGATGCCAGCAGCGTGGCCGCGTCGGGTTTCGTGTCAAGCACGACGACGGGGCTCACCATCGAGTATCCGGCGGTCAAGGCGGCGGCTGGGTCCACCCGCATGATGGGCGTACCGGCGTCAACGGTGTCTCCTTGCGCAATGAGCAGCTTGAAGCCCTCACCCTTGAGTTTGACCGTGTCGATCCCCACGTGGGTGAGGACACCGCGCCCTGATGACTCCACCACCACAAAGGCATGCGGCAGGAGCTTGATCACCTTTCCCGCGACCGGGGATACGACGTCGAACATCTCACCCGCCGGAGGCTCGACGGCTGCGCCGGACCCCACCATCTGGCCGGCAAAAACGGGGTCCGGGACATCTTCGAGGGGAACCACGGTGCCGCCGAGGGGGGCTTTGACTACGAGGGATTCCGCCACTAGAGCAGGTCCTCGATGTCTTCGGCCAGGTTGTCGGCCTCCGGCCCCACAACCACCTGGACAACAGTTCCGGCAGCCAGGACGCCGTGCGCTCCGGCTGCCTTGAGGGTGGCCTCGTTGACCAGTGAGCCGTCTTTGACTTCCGTGCGCAGGCGCGTGATGCACGCTTCGATTTCCACGATGTTGCCGGCTCCGCCCAGGCCTTCAATAATCTTTTCTGCTTTGGACATGGCTGCCCTTTCTGCTGGTGCCCGCTTGGAGCATTGATTCCTCACCGGGGCCGGCGGCCCAGGTGCGACCAATTATGGCTTCCGAGGCCGGGCCTTTGAATAGCCCGGCAGCTCTTCCACTGCCTTGACAGGCGATCGTGGGATGAATCACACTGAACTGGTCATAACCAGACAGTACCGGCTGAACCCGTCACTCCACAACCCCCAACGATCCCGCAGAGGTGCAACATGTCAACGTCTGATACCGCCGCCCTGGCCCCGGAGAAAAAGCCGAACAAGGTTTTTGCCACCCTGCAGCGCCTGGGCCGCTGTCTCATGCTCCCCATTGCTGTGCTCCCCGCCGCCGGCATCCTGCTGCGCATCGGCCAGGCAGATCTTCTGGGCGCGATTCCAGGGTTCGAAGGGGGCGCGGCTGTCATTTCCGCCGCCGGCAATGCCGTGTTCACGTGGCTCCCGCTGATCTTCGCGGTGGGCATCGCCATCGGCTGGGCCAAGAAGGCGGACGGGTCCACCGCATTGGCAGCCGTAGTGGGTTACATGGTGATCGACGGCGTCTTCAAGGCAATGTCACCGCTGGTTTTGGCAGGACAGGTGGACCCTACGGGCAAGCCCGCCGTGATCAACTACGGTGTGCTCGCCGGCATCGTGGTGGGCCTGTTTTCCGCGATGCTCTGGCAGCGTTTCTACCGCACCAAGCTTCCCGACTTCCTGGGCTTCTTCAGCGGCCGGCGCCTGGTGCCAATCCTGACCTCCGTCACCAGCTTGGTGGCCGGCGTCGCACTGGCCCTGGTTTACCCGTTCTTCAACGCAGGCCTTTCAGCCGTGGGTGAGGCCGTGGCAGGCAATGCCGTTGCCGGCGGCGGAGTCTATGGCTTTGCCAACCGCATGCTCATCCCTGCGGGTCTGCACCACATCCTGAACTCGGCTGTCTGGTTCCTGATCGGCGACTACACCGACGCTTCCGGCCAACTGGTCCGCGGTGACCTCAACCGGTTCTTCGCCGGCGACCCCACGGCGGGCATCTTCATGACCGGGTTCTTCCCCATCATGATGTTCGGCCTGCCGGCCGCCGCCCTCGCCATCTGGCGCCACGCCAAGCCTTCCCAGAAGAAAATCGTGGGCGGCATCATGCTCTCCACCGCCCTCACGGCATTCCTCACCGGCATCACTGAACCGCTCGAGTACTCGTTTATGTTCGTTGCTTTTCCGCTCTACATCGTCCATGCAGTACTGACCGGAACCTCCATGGCCCTGGTCAACGCACTGGATATCCACCACGGATTCACCTTCTCCGCCGGCCTTATCGACTTCATCCTCAACTTTGGCAAGTCGGAGAACGGTTGGCTCCTCATCCCCATTGGTTTGGGCTATGCGGTGATCTACTACTTCCTCTTCTCCATAGTTATCAAGCGCTGGAACCTGCGCACCCCGGGCCGGGAGGACGACGAAGTCACCGTGGAGACTGACGCGGCCAAGTAGGCCGGCCAGCCACCACATAACAGCGTCAGCAACAGCAACTGAAAGCACCCACACCATGGAAATCGTCATCCTTCCCGCTCCTGCAGACGTGGCCCGCACGGCTGCGGATGCCATCGAACAGCAGGTCCGCAGCGGCCCGTCCGTCCTGGGCCTGGCCACGGGGTCCACGCCTTTGGGCACGTACCGGGAGCTCATTGAACGGCGACGGAAAGGCGGGTTGAGCTTCGCCGGGGTTCAAGCCTTTCTCCTCGATGAGTACGTGGGCCTGCCCAGTGCGCATCCGCAGTCGTACCATTCCGTGATCCGAGAGGAATTCGTGGACAGCGTGGACTTTGCCGTTGGTGCTGTCCATGGCCTGGACGGAACAGCAGAGGACCTCGAAGCTGAGGCTGCCCGGTACGAGGCCGCGATTGCAGCGGCGGGAGGCGTGGACCTCCAGATCCTCGGAATCGGAACGGACGGCCACGTCGGTTTCAATGAACCGATGTCCTCGCTTGCCTCGCGGACGCGGATCAAGACACTGACCCAGCAGACCCGGCAGGACAACGCCCGCTTTTTCGCCCACCCGGCGGACGTTCCGGACCATGTGCTGACCCAAGGACTGGGCACCATCCGCGAGGCCCGGCACCTGCTGCTGCTTGCCATGGGTGAGGCGAAGGCAGAGGCTGTCGCGGCAGCCGTAGAGGGTCCCGTGGCAGCGCTGTGCCCTGCCTCTGCGCTGCAGCTGCATCCGCACGTCACCGTCCTGCTGGATCAGGGCGCGGCGTCCAGGCTGGCGCACCGCGAGTACTACCAGGACACGTTCGGGCGCAAACCCGCGTGGCAGGGACTGTGAGCATGGCCGGGAGCCTGCTTCAGGTGCCACAGCTTGAGCTGGCCGTGGAAAGTGCCGAGGACGTGCACCTCGCCGCATCCGTGGGGGCTGCACGGGTGGAACTTTGCGCAGCACTGGCCGAGACTGACGGCATTACGGCCAGCATCGCCACCATCGAGCAGGCCTGCAGGGTGGGCCTGCCGGTCCACGTCCTGGTCCGCCCGCGCCCCGGCAGCTTCACCTACTCCGAGGAGGAGCTCCAGGTGCTTGGGCGGGATGTGGAAGCGGCGCTGGATGCCGGTGCTGCCGGCGTGGTGGTTGGTGTATTGACGGACGACGGCGGACCTGACGTTGCGTCGCTCCTTCGGGTTTCGGAGGCGGCCCGCCGTCGTCATCCCGGTGCGGAGGTGACGTTCCACCGGGCGTTCGACGCCGCTCTGGCCGCTGGCGTGGACCCTGCGGAGGCGTTGATCCGGCTTGAACGCACCGGCGTCAACCGCGTGCTGACCAGCGGCGGAAGCCCGGACTGCACAGCCGGACTGCCGATGCTGGCGCGGCTGGTGGAGCTGGGACGGGAGCACGCGCCGTCGTTGCAGATCATGGCCGGCGGCGGAGTGCGACTGGAACTGATGTCCGCATTGGTCCGCAGCGGAGTGCATGCTGTGCACACCTCCGCGCGGAACAACGACTATTCCACCGGGACCAGGGCCAGTGCGGCCGACCCCTCACTCGCTGCCGCGATGGCAGCTGCGCTGGCAGCAGGCGGTTGATAATGGGCGAGGATCTGATTCTTCGCGGCCGTATCGTGACCGGGAGCATGGACGTCGAGGACGGCCTGGTAGCGGTAGACGGTGGGCACATCACCTATGCCGGGCCGGCGTCGGGCTTTCGTGGCGACCCTGGCATTGCCGCGGGCCGGGGTGCCGCCGGAAACCTGGATGCCGCCAACGCTGCCGGACGCATTTTGCTGCCGGGCTTGGTGGATCTCCACTGCCATGGCGCCCACGGCTCGGATTTCTCCGAGGGTTCCGTGGAGGGGGCACGTGATGCTGCCCGTTACCTGCACAGCAGGGGAACCACCACATTGCTCGCCAGCCTGGTCACGGCAGCGCCCGCGGACCTGTTGCGGAATCTGAAGGCGTTGCGGACCGTGGCAGAGGAGGGGCTGGTCGCCGGGTCGCACCTGGAGGGCCCCTTCCTGTCCGCAGGGCAGTGCGGGGCCCATGACCCGGGGCTGTTGCTTGAACCCGACGCTGGGCTCATGGGTGAACTGCTCGAAGTTGCGGGCCCTTCCCTGGCTTCCATGACCCTGGCTGCTGAACTTCCCGGCTCTGAGGCGCTCGTGGATCTGCTGGCTGCGCGCGGGGTCATTCCGTCGCTGGGGCATACGGCAGCGGATCACCAGTCCGCCGCCTCGTTCCTGGAGCGGGCAGCCGCCGGGCTTTCCAGAGCATCAACAGCGGCGAGCCGCGGAGGCCAGCGTCCAACCGTCACCCACCTCTTCAACGCGATGCCGAGCCTCCACCACCGCTCCCCCGGCCCCGTCTCCGCCTGCCTCAGCGCGGCACGAGCCGGGAACGCCGTCGTCGAACTCATAGCCGACGGCGTCCACCTGGCCCCCGAGACGGTGAAGACGGTGTTCGAACTGATCAGGGCGGACAACATCGCACTGGTTACCGACTCCATGGCTGCCACCGGCCTGCAGGACGGCCACTACAAGCTCGGTACGTTGGCCGTGACGGTTGATGGCGGCGTAGCCCGCGTGGACAGCACTGGCGCGATCGCCGGCGGAACGGCCACCCTCCTGGACGTTGTCCGGTCCGCTGTTGCCGCTGGCGTGTCCTTGCGGGACGCCGTTGCATCCGCGAGTGCTGTCCCGGCCGCGGTCCTGGGATTGTCTGGGCAGGCGGGGGACCTCCGGGCCGGGGTGCCGGCCGACGTCGTTGTCGTGGACACCGAACTAAACCTGGCTGGCGTGTTGCGCAGGGGTGAGTGGGTGGCCGAGGTGGGGCGGTCCGGGTAGCTGGCACGTCTCACCTGTCAGTGCCTCGCGGACGATGTGTATGGAGCAGGTTCTATCAGGTGCGGGGGCTGGTGAGGAGGTGATCCTGCCCGCCGAGCCGGCCGCTCCCACTCGAAATGTCATTGCCTCGGTGGACGATGTTCCCATGGAGCAAGGCCGGTCAGGTGTGGACACTGGTGAGGCGCTGATCCTGCCTGCCGTGCCAGTTGCGCCGGAAAGCGCACCCACTCAGAATGTCAGTGCCTCCATAGATGATGTTGGTATGGGAAACGGCGAGGGCGCAGTGGCAGCGATGGAGGGCATTCATGCCTCCGTTGCCGGCGTGGGGGCCCTGTTTCTTAAGGATGCCGCCCTGGCCACTACCGCTGCAGCCGGTGGCGGGGTTGACGTGCTCCAACGCGCGTACGAGATCCGTTTGGACCGGTTGGGGCTGCTGTCCAAGCTCGAAGCGCAGATAGCTGGGCTCAAGGCACGCGACGCAGCCGAAGCCTTCGAACTGCAACAAGCGGTGACCCCACCGGACGCGCCCGCGCACGAACGAACCTACAACGAGATGTCAGCGATCGAGGAAACCGCCGGCGTCCTGACCATCAGCGGACCCGCAGCCGGAGCGTTCATCACCCAGTCCCGCCAACTCTGCTCCCTCCCGCTGGCCCTGGAGGCACTGTCCTCCGGAACCATCTCCTGGCAACACGCGAAAATCATCGCCGACGAAACAGAAGGCCTCACCCCCGCCGGCGCCAACGCCCTGGTAGCGCATTTCCTCGACCCGGACGCACCCCACCCGGCCCGCGGAGCCGCCGCCGGGAAACTGGTGCCCTCCCGGTTCCGGGCCAGGATAAGGAGTTGGCGCGAACGCCACCACCCCGAATCCATCGAAAAGCGGCACACCAAAAGCGCGGCCGACCGCCGCATCGAATACAGCCCCGACCGCAACGGCATGGCATGGTTCTCCGCCTACCTGCCCGCCCACCAGGCATCCGCGATCTGGAACAAAATCACCGCCCTCGCCCGCGGCGCCCAAAGCCCGAACGAACCCCGAAACCTCACCCAACTCCGGCCCGACATCCTCACCAACCTCCTCCTCAGCGCAGGACCCACACTCAGCCGCGACGAACACACCAGCCCGCGCACCCCCGACGAGGGCCCCGCGGACACGCTCGGACGAGCCGCCCTGGCAATCACCGACAGCACCGCCACCAGCACCGCCACCGGCACCGGCGAGTACACGCGTGACCAGCACGAGGCCACCGCGCACGGGGGCACCGACGCCACCAGAGGCTCCGCCGGCGACAGCGGAGGCACCGACGCCACCACAGGCTCCGCCGGCGACAGCGGGTACGCGGATGTCGCCAAAGTCCCGGTCCCGAACACAACAGTGCTCGTGACCGTCCCGGTGTTCGCACTCCTCGGACTCACCGACGAACCAGCCGTCCTCGACGGGCACGGCCCCATCCCCGCCTCCATAGCACGCAAACTCCTCACCGACGGTGCCACCTCCTTCCACCGCGTCCTCGTGGACCCCCGCGACGGCGCACCGCTGGAAATCGGGCGCACAAAATACCGGCTCACCAAAGCCATGAAGCACGCACTGCGCCTGCGCGACGGAAAATGCACCTTCCCCGGCTGCAACAACCGCTCCCCCGACAACGAAACCGACCACCTCCAACCCTGGCAGCACGGCGGAACCACCGGAATCAGCAACCTGGCACAACTCTGCCCAAAACATCACCGCCTCAAACACAACAGCCGCTGGACACCCACCCCAGCCACCCGAAACGAACCACCCGGCTGGACCTCACCCACCGGCCGCCACTACCAAAGCGAACACCACAACTGGGAACCACCAACCTGGCCACCCGGCCTCCTGCCCGCCCCGGGACGCAGTTCCATCGAAGAGGTCTTCGTGGAGTACTTATCCGGCTGAGACGCTCTTTCGCGCTGGTCGTAATAGGACCGAACCGGCCGGAGCGTTGGTGCCCCAACGGGTACGTTCAGCGGCCCCTACGTCTAGCGGCACTACGTTTAGCAGCCGTTACGTGCAGTCGCCGTCAAATGCTCAGTCGGCGCCGGGGAGGTTCACTTCCACAAGCCCGCCAGTGACACGGGTTTCGAACCGCGGCTGCCTTGCAGTTGCCGGCCCTGCCTGGACTTCACCGGAGCGCAGGGAGAAGGTGCTGCCGTGCCAGGGGCAGACGACGCACGGGTCGCCGCCGTCGGTCCGGCTGCCGTCATTCAGCTTGCCTTCCTTCAGCTTGCCCTCGTGGAGCGGACCGGAAAGGTGGCTGCAGACGTCGGACAGCACGTTGACCGTTTCCCCTTCGCGGAAGACGAGCAACGGGAGTCCGGCCACCACACGCTTGTGGAGCTTCCCATCGGGCAGGTCCTGCAACGGCGCGAGGGCCTGCCACCCGCTCGGGAAGCGGTGCGGGATATCCTCGCTGTGATTGACCCCGGCGGCCTGGCGATAGCTGAGGTGGCCGCCTAAAAAGCCGCCAAAACTGACAACTCCGAGACCCAGATACGCGAGGACCTTGCCTGCGCCCTGCTGTCCATTTGCCCGCACCACCAGCGACGCACCGTAGAGGCTGGCTGCAGTGATATTGGCAGCGGCATGGACCAGTCCAACCCGCTGCTGCTGGCTGTGCAGCTGCGACCAGTCCATGAAGCCGGCCACCGCGGAAGGCAGCGCAGATGCGGTTCCGACGCCGATCAGTACGGTGGCAGCCCGGTTGTTGCCGGGGAGCGCATCCAGGACGGCTGCGGAGATCCAGGATCCCAAGGGAACCTGGACTGCCAGGGGATGGACCGGGTGGCCGATGGGCACCCCGTGGAGAATGTCCCGGGCCCACTGGGGGCGGACCGTACGCTTGACTACTTTCCGGACTTTCTTGGCCACGGGATCCAGCCACTCGGCATCTTCCAGGCGGGTAACAAGCTCAAGTGCAGGCAGCGGTTTCATGTGACTCCCTTACCCCGTTCGTCATTTGTGCAGACGATAGTGTCCAGTCGATGCCGGTCAGCCTAGCTGCTGCCCGGCGGAAGGGACAGGGGTGCCGGTAGAGGCTGTCAGCGCAGCGGAGACCCGAGCACGGTGAACTGGTTGCCGCCCATCTCGCCCGAAAGCAACGGCATCGCCTCAGCGATCGCCGCGCGAACACTGTCCAGCTGCAGTGACGCCTGATGTGCTTCCGGCGACTCCCACAGCTCGGACACAAACACCGTGTTTGGCATTTCGTCGTTGACGCCCACTTCGTACAGCAGGCAGCCGGCCTCCTTAAGCCCGGCCATGGGCCGGAGCAGGATGGACACGACGGCGTCGCGCTGGCCGGGATTGGTTCCGAGGCTTCCCACATTCGCAAAGGTCATGGAGACAGTGTGCAGCACGGGGGGGACAGACCCGCGAAGGCAAGGCCCGGCGTCGTACGCCTGCCCTACTTCCCCGATGAACCGCCAGCTTTATGATTCGATGGTGTCCTTGGGGATGGAGGCGGGCATGGAAGTCTGGACGGGGAACCCATACCCACTGGGCGCCACCTACGACGGCAGCGGCACCAACTTCGCGGTGTTCAGCGAGGCGGCGAACGCCGTCCAGCTGTGCCTGTTCGACGAGGACGGCACCGAACAGCGGATCCGCCTGGAGGCGGTGGATGCCTTCGTCTGGCACTGCTATCTTCCGCACATCCTGCCCGGCCAGATGTACGGCTACCGGATGGAGGGACCCTACGATCCTCCGCGCGGCCTCCGCTTCAACCCGCACAAGCTGCTGCTGGACCCCTATGCGAAGGCAACCAGCGGCGGCATCACCTGGGGCCAGCCGATGTTCTCCTACAACTTCGGCGACCATGTCTCCTTCAACTCCGAGGACTCCGCTCCCAACACCATGAGATCCGTGGTGATCAGCCCGTTCTTTGACTGGCAGCACGACCGTCCGCCGCGGATCCCCTACAGCGACAGCCTGATCTACGAAGCCCACGTGAGGGGCCTGACGATGACCCATCCGGAAGTGCCGGAGCGGGAACGCGGCACGTACGCCGGCATCGCCCACCCCGCCGTCATCGAACACCTGCAGAAGCTCGGCGTCACGGCGATCGAGCTGATGCCGGTGCACCAGTTCGTCCAGGACAGCACACTGAAGGACAAGGGCCTCCGCAACTATTGGGGTTACAACACCATCGGCTTCTTCGCGCCCCACGAGAGCTACAGTTCCAGCACCAAGCCGGGGCAGCAGGTGCAGGAATTCAAAGCGATGGTCCGTTCCCTGCACGCCGCCGGCATCGAGGTGATTCTCGACGTCGTCTATAACCACACGGCGGAAGGGAACCACCTCGGACCCACCCTTTCCTTCAAAGGTATCGATAACCAGGCGTACTACCGGCTGGTGGATCACGAGAAGCAGCACTACCTGGACTACACGGGCACCGGCAACACGATCAACGTCCGCCACCCGCACGCCCTGCAGCTCATGATGGATTCGCTGCGGTACTGGGTGCTGGAAATGCACGTGGACGGGTTCCGCTTCGACCTCGCCTCCGCCCTGGCGCGTGAGTTCTACGAGGTGGACCGGCTGTCCAGCTTCTTCGACCTCGTCCAGCAGGATCCCGTGGTGTCCCAGGTGAAGCTCATCGCCGAGCCATGGGATGTTGGGCCGGGCGGGTACCAGGTGGGTAACTTCCCGCCCCTCTGGACCGAGTGGAACGGAAAGTACCGCGACGCCGTCCGCGACTTTTGGCGTGGCGCGCCGGCCACGCTCGGTGAGTTTGCCTCCCGCCTGGCGGGTTCCTCTGACCTTTATGAGAGTTCAGGACGCCGGCCCGTAGCCTCAATCAATTTCGTCACGGCGCACGACGGCTTCACGTTGCGCGACCTGGTGTCTTACAACTCCAAGCACAACGAAGCCAACGGCGAGAACAATAACGACGGCGAGTCCCACAACCGCTCGTGGAACTGCGGTGTGGAAGGACCCACCACCGACAGTGGCATCCTTGCACTGCGGGCACGCCTGCAGCGCAACTTCCTGGCCACGCTCCTCCTTTCCCAGGGCGTTCCGATGGTGCTGCACGGCGACGAACTGGGGCGCAGCCAGCTGGGAAACAACAATGTTTATTGCCAGGACTCGCCCCTCTCATGGATCAATTGGGAGGAAGCGGACCAGCCCTTGGTGGAGTTCCTTGCAGCGGTCAGCAGGCTGCGCCGGGAACACCCCACCTTCCGCCGCACCAGGTTCTTTGAAGGCCGGCCGGTCTTGCGTGGCCTCGGTCAGCCACTGCCGGACATCGTCTGGCTCGACAAGGACGCTTCGGCAATGGTTCCGGAGGACTGGGACAACCCCCTCGCCCGCGCCCTCGGGGTGTTCTACAACGGCGCCGGGGTGGGCAAGGACCACCGCGGCCGGGTGATTCACGACCATAACTTCCTGCTGTACTGCAATTCCGGCGACGAACCGGTGGTCTTCACCATTCCCAGCGCCGAGTACTCGCCCAGCTGGGAACAACTCCTCGATACCGCCGGTGAGCACGCGGACACCGGCCTGCTCCATGCCGATGAAACTGTCGAACTGGCGGGCAGGTCCCTGCTGGTACTTCGGTCTTACGCCAGCCCGCCCGAGAAGCCCGACCACTCGGTGTCCGCCTCACTGGCCCTGCTCTCAACCCCCGAACCGGCAATCCTGCCTGCCTCATGGCCATGCCCGTGACCTCGTGGGCTGTCAAGTGGTTCGTGAACCTCACCGAAGTAGGAATGGCGGGAACGGGCACGCTGGAAGTACTGCCGCAGAAAAAAGCCGGCCAGCGCGTCAACGTAAGGCGCTGGCCGGCCTGACCGGAGGTGATCTAGATCAGCGCGTGCATCCCATGGCTCCGCGGCCTGCCGAACGAAGCGGCGCCAAGAAATTCGACGGCGACGAAGGGCTCATCCCCCACCACCCACTCGTCGTGGCCGGGAGGAAGCGCATAGGTGTCGTTCGCGCGTATGGTGGAGCGGCCGCCGTCGGACGTTTCAATTTGCAGCTGCCCGGAGATGCAGTAACCCAGGTGGTGATGCTCGCAGAAAGCCGTCAGCTCGGCAGGCTTGGCGGACTCGGACCATCGCCAGCCGGGCGCCAGGATCAGCCGCGCCACAGAATAGTCATCCACGGTGACAAGGTCGAACTCCGCCTTGTCCGGGCAGCGCTTCCTGTCTGGAACATCAAAGGACTTAACTGCCAAAGTTCTGATGAAATTTGCGGTCATTCGGGCACAGCCTAGGGATCGTAGTGGGACGCCTGGCCGCGAACCAGACGGTGGGTTCGGATACCGACGAGCGGTTAAGAATTTCGAGACCAACAGCCGTGCGCGCCTTTGCCCCCGGCGCACACGCGTTCGCCAGAGCGTGCTGGCGTATCTACAACCGTAGCCCCACGGCACCTGAAGTCAATGGGAAGAGCGCATCAAGAAAGACAGTTTTGGCCCTAGCGTCAGACCAACTACGAGCGCAACATTAACTACCGGGATCACAACGACGACGAGTCCGGATCCACGCCCCCCGTTGGTGAAACGCATCCTAACAGGAGCAAAAATGTCCATCGCTACAACAAGAAGCGGTTCAACTCAGGCAAGGATCGCCCTGGTCCCGGTTCTTGCACTAGGTCTGCTCGGGGGCTCCGCAGCAATCGCGGGCCCAGCCGCTGCAGACTATGACCAAAAGATACGCGGATGTACCGTCAAGCCCGTGAAGCCATCACACGAACGAGGCGGCGGGGTGAACTTTAAGATCAGCGTGCAATGTGATGACGGGAGAAAGGTCCACGTCAGGCAGAAACTCAACGAAGAGGATCCTGGCAAAGATACCAAGTTTTACGACAAGCTCATCAAGCGCCATGTGAACCGCTCCGACCGCTTCATCAACAGCCGCCACAGCGTCCCGCGGTACCTTGACCAACACGACGGCGAAGAGGTCTATCACGAGATCTCGTTCGCGGTTGAGGACGGCAACGGCAAGCTCTCAAAATGGTCCGATTGGAAAAAGAGCCCAACCCTGCACCACGTTAACGGGCGCTAACGCGCCACCGCGAGAAGTAGAGCCAGGGGCGGCGCCCCTGGCTCTACTTGTCTCCAAAAGCTTTTCCCTTGACTCCTCGGCACCTCCTTCCCTACACTTTTCATAAAGCAGAATCTAAATTCCACAAAGCGGAAACGGCGAAGGCGCCGGGAAGCACGGGAAGATAGATCAAAGCCCTCCTGGAAGGACCTACGATGACGTACACAGTGAACTGCTCCATCCTCCTCACGGAGCTGCCCCTGCTCAAGCGCCCCGCCGCAGCCAAGGCAGCAGGCTTTGACGCCGTCGAGTTCTGGTGGCCCTTCGAAAACTCCGTCCCCTCAGACGCAGAAACGACGAAGTTCGAGAACGCCATCAAGGACTCCGGCGTTCAGCTCACAGGCCTGAATTTCAATGCCGGCAACATGCCCGGCGGTGACCGCGGCCTCGTGTCCTGGAAGGGACGCTGCTCCGAGTTCAAGGACAACATCGATGTTGTCGCCGGTATCGGTGAGCGCCTGGGCTGCAGGGCCTTCAACGCCCTTTACGGCAACCGGCAGGACGAATTCAAGCCCGAAGAGCAGGACGAGCTGGCGCTGAAGAACCTCGCCGCAGCAGCAGAAGGCGTCGCCCGGATCGGCGGCACCGTCCTCCTCGAACCCGTCAGCGGCGCACCCAGGTACCCGCTCCTCACCGCCGAAGACGCGCTCCAGGTCATCGCCAGGGTGAAGGCGGAGGCCGGCGTCGGCAACATCAAACTCCTCGCCGACTTCTACCACCTGTCCGTCAACGGCGACGACGTCGAGTCCGTCATCGAGAACCACGCGAAGGACTTCGGCCACATCCAGATTGCCGACAACCCCGGCCGCGGCGCCCCCGGCACCGGCAGCCTCCCGCTCGGCGAGTGGATCGCCCGCAGCCGCGAACTCGGCTACGACGGCTACATCGGCCTCGAGTACAAGCAACCGCAGGAAACGGCCTTCAGCTGGGCCATCCGCGAACACGCCTCCCGCTGATCCCCCCGCACACCACAGACTTCAGAAAGAGAACCATCATGAGCAACGTTGCAGTTATCGGACTCGGAATCATGGGCCTGCCCATGGCCATCAACCTGGTGAAAGCCGGCCACACCGTCACCGGCTTCAACCGCAGCCAGGACAAGATCGACAAGCTCGTCTCCGAAGGCGGCAAGGGCGCCACAAGCGTCGCGGACGCCGTGAAGGATGCCGACGTCGTCATCACCATGGTGCCAGACTCCCCCGACGTGGAGGGCGTGGTCAGCGGCAATGACGGCGTTTTCGCCAACGCGAAGCAGGGCACCTTGTGGATCGATGCCTCAAGCATCCGCCCCGACGTCGCCAAGCGCCTCTCGGACGAAGCCCGCGAAGCCGGCATCCGCCCGCTGGACGCTCCGGTCTCCGGCGGCGAACAGGGCGCCATCGACGCAGCCCTCTCCATCATGGTGGGCGGCGACAAGGAAGACTTCGAGGCGGCCTCGGACGTCCTCAACGCCGTCGGCAAAACCATCGTCCACGTGGGCCCGTCCGGCTCCGGCCAGACCGTCAAGGCTGCAAACCAGCTGATTGTCGCCGTCAACATCGAGGTCCTCGGCGAAGCCATCGCGTTCCTTGAGGCCTACGGTGTGGACACTGATGCTGCCCTCAAGGTCCTCGGCGGCGGCCTGGCCGGCTCAAAGGTCCTCGACCAGAAGGGCCAGAAGATGCTGGACCGCAACTTCGACCCCGGCTTCCGCCTCGCCCTGCACCACAAGGACCTGGGCATCGTTACCTCGGCCGCCCGCGAAGTCAACGTCGCCGTCCCCCTCGGCGCCGTCGTCGCACAGCTCGTCGCCGCCACCGTCAACCAGGGCGACGGCGGCCTCGACCACTCCGGACTCTTCAAGCAGGTCCTGAAGCTCAGCGGGCCGCGAGTAGCCCCAGGCACAATCCACACACTTCTAATGCCCTGACCACCAGGGCTTCCTTCAGCACACCCAAAAACAGACTTCAGGAGCACACCATGAGCAAGATGCGTACCGTTGATGCAGCGGTTGCCATCCTGGAAAAGGAAGGCGCCATCGAGGCGTTCGGCCTGCCAGGCGCCGCGATCAACCCCTTCTACTCCGCAATGCGCGCCCACGGCGGTATCCGCCACACGCTGGCCCGCCACGTTGAGGGCGCCAGCCACATGGCCGACGGCTTCAGCCGCGCCCAGGACGGAAACATCGGCATCTGCATCGGCACCTCCGGCCCCGCCGGCACGGACATGATCACCGGCCTCTACGCAGCGTGGGCCGATTCCATCCCCATGCTCTGCATCACCGGTCAGGCACCGGTAGCCAAGCTGCACAAGGAAGACTTCCAGGCCGTGGACATCGAGTCCATCGCCAAGCCCGTTACCAAGATGGCCATGACCATCCTGGAACCCGGCCAGGTCCCCGGTGCCTTCCAGAAGGCCTTCCAGCTGATGCGCTCCGGCCGACCCGGCCCGGTGCTGCTGGACCTGCCCATCGACGTGCAGCTGGCCGAAATCGAATTCGACATCGACACCTACGAGCCCCTGCCCGTCGAGAAGCCCAAGGCCTCCCGCAAGCAGCTGGAAAAGGC
Source organism: Arthrobacter sp. V1I9 (assembly GCF_030817075.1). Lineage (NCBI taxonomy): Bacteria > Bacillati > Actinomycetota > Actinomycetes > Micrococcales > Micrococcaceae > Arthrobacter > Arthrobacter sp. V1I9. The sequence goes on along the minus strand of NZ_JAUSYU010000001.1, from coordinate 205,317 downwards.
CCTGGACATGCTCACCGCGGCAAAGCACCCGCTGATCGTGGCCGGCGGCGGCATCATCAACGCCGGCGCCTCCGCGCAACTGGTTGAGCTGGCCGAGACCCTGAACATCCCGGTCATCCCCACCCTGATGGGCTGGGGCACCATCCCGGACGACCACCAGCTGATGGCCGGCATGGTGGGCCTGCAGACCTCGCACCGCTACGGCAATGAAAACTACCTGCAGAGCGACTTCGTGATCGGCATCGGCAACCGCTGGGCCAACCGCCACACCGGAGGGCTGGAGACTTACACCGCGGGCCGCAAGTTCGTGCACATCGACATCGAGCCCACGCAGATCGGCCGCGTGTTCTCGCCGGACCTGGGCATCGCGTCCGACGCCGGTGCGGCGCTGGCCGGGCTGGTTGAGCTCGCTAAGGAGCGCAAGGCGGCCGGGTCGCTGCCGGACTACAGCGCCTGGGTAGCCGAGTGCCAGGACCGCAAGGCGTCCCTGCACCGCAAGACGCACTTCGAGAACATCCCCATCAAGCCGCAGCGCGTGTACGAGGAGATGAACAAGTCTTTCGGCCGCGATACCACCTATGTGTCCACCATCGGCCTGTCCCAGATCGCCGGCGCGCAGATGCTGCACGTGTTCGGCCCGCGCAAGTGGATCAACGCCGGCCAGGCAGGCCCGCTGGGGTGGACCGCTCCGGCGGCGCTCGGCGTCGTTCGCGGCAAGCCGGACGAGACCGTGGTGGCCCTGTCCGGCGACTACGACTTCCAGTTCATGATCGAGGAACTGGCCGTGGGCGCGCAGTTCAACCTGCCGTACATCCACGTGGTGGTGAACAACTCCTACCTGGGCCTGATCCGTCAGTCCCAGCGCGGCTTCAAGATGGAACAGAACGTGTCCCTGGCGTTCGAGAACATCAACAGCTCACACCTGTCCGAGGACACCCGCGGCTACGGCGTGGACCACCTGAAGGTGGCCGAGGGCCTGGGCTGCAAGGCTGTCCGCGTGGAGGACCCCAACGACCTCGGCGCCGCGTTCGACAAGGCCAAGGCCTTGATGGGCGAATTCCAGGTTCCCGTGGTGGTGGAAGTGATCCTGGAGAAGGTCACCAACATCTCCATGGGCTTGGAAATCGACGCCGTGAACGAGTTCGAGGAACTGGCCGAATCCGCGGCCGACGCCCCCACCGCCATCCTGGCTCTGCAGGGCTAGGCAGGAAAGACAAGCATGCGCATCATCATTGCCCCGGACAAGTTCAAGGGATCCCTGTCCGCCCCGGACGTTTGCACACACCTGGAAAAGGGACTGCAGCGCGGGGCCGGCGGCAACCTGGACGTGGTCCGCATTCCAGTAGCCGACGGCGGTGAGGGCACCCTGGACGCCGCCGTCGGCTCCGGCTTCACCCGCCGCAGCGCCGTGGTGGCCGGACCGACAGGCGAACCGGTCACGGCCGACTTCGCCGTCCGGGGCAATGAGGCAGTCATAGAGATGGCGGCGGCCTCGGGCCTGGCACTGCTCCCCGCCGGAGCATTGGTTGGGGGACGGCCGGGCCCCGTGGAGGCCCGCACCGCCACCAGTCTGGGCACCGGCCAGCTGATCGGTGCCGCCCTGGACGCCGGGTGCAACCGCGTGATCCTGGGAGTGGGCGGCAGCGCAAACACCGACGGGGGTGCCGGCATCCTGCAGGGGCTCGGCGCGGCACTCCTCGATGCCGGGGGCAATGAGCTTCCCGCCGGCGGCGCCGCCCTGGCCCGCCTCGACCGGATCGACTTCAGCGGGTTTGATACCCGGCTGAAGCACACACGCTTTGTGCTGGCGTCCGACGTCGACAATCCCCTGCTGGGCGCCCAGGGCGCCGCGGTGATTTTCGGCCCGCAGAAGGGCGCCACACAACAGGACGTCGGCTTGCTCGACGCCGCCCTGGCCAGGTTTGTCGAAGTCCTGGCCAGGGAAATCGGTCACCGCGCCATCAAGGCGGCGGAAGCCCCGGGAGCCGGAGCAGCGGGAGGCGTTGGCTACGCCTCCCTCGCCGTACTGGCGGCGACGCGCCGGCCGGGCATCGACGTCGTCCTCGAATTCACGGAATTGGAGCAAAGACTTGCCGGGGCCGACCTGGTGATCACCGGCGAAGGCAGCCTGGACGAGCAGAGCCTGCTGGGCAAGACGCCCATGGGTGTTGCCCGGGCAGCCGCCGGGCAGGGTGTTCCGGTGATCGCCGTGTGCGGACGGACCACGCTTGAAGCGGGCCAGGCGAGTGCCGCTGGATTTGAGGACGTTTACGCTTTGACCGAGCTCGAAAGCAATGTAGACAGGTGCATAGCAGAAGCAGGGCAGCTTCTGGAGCAGCTGGGCACGCAGATCAGCGGACGGCTGGCGGCAAATACGCTGTCCCGTTCCGCACGCACGAAGGAGGACCTCCATGTCTGAAGAACGTTTTGACCTGGTCATCCGCGGCCAGCGCATCCTCACCACTGCCGGCCTGGCACCCCGCGAAGTGGGTGTCCGCAACGGCAAGATCGTGGCACTCGAGCCGCTGGGCAACGGCCTGGCAGGGGCAGAGGTCATTGATTTGGCCGACGATGAAACCCTGATTCCCGGCCTGGTGGACACACATGTCCACGTCAATGAGCCGGGCCGCACCGAGTGGGAGGGCTTCGCCTCAGCAACCCGCGCCGCCGCCGCGGGCGGCGTCACCACCATCATCGACATGCCGCTGAACTCCGTTCCGCCCACCACCACCGTGGAAAACCTGAAGCTCAAGCGCGAGGTGGCCGAGGACCAGGCGTTCATCGACGTCGGGTTCTGGGGCGGTGCCATCCCGGGCAACAAGGGCGACCTGCGGGCGCTGCACGACGAAGGCGTGTTCGGCTTCAAGTGCTTCCTCCTGCACTCGGGCGTGGACGAGTTCCCGCACCTGGACGCGGATGAGATGGAGGAGGACATGGCTGAGCTGAAGTCCTTCGATTCGCTCATGATCGTCCATGCCGAGGATTCGCACGCCATCGATCGTGCCCCGCACCCCGGCGGCGACCACTACTCCACGTTCCTGGCGTCCCGCCCGCGCGGCGCCGAGAACAAGGCCATCGCCGAAGTGATTGAGCGGGCCCGCTGGACCGGTGCGCGGGCGCACATCCTGCACCTCTCGTCGTCGGACGCGTTGCCCATGATCGCCTCAGCAAGGCGCGACGGCGTGAAGCTCACCGTGGAGACGTGCCCGCACTACCTCACGCTGATGGCCGAAGAAATCCCCGACGGCGCCACCGCCTACAAGTGCTGCCCGCCCATCCGCGAAGCTTCCAACCGGGAGCTGTTGTGGCAGGGGCTCCTGGACGGCACCATCGACTGCATCGTCTCGGACCACTCCCCGTCCACTTTGGACCTGAAGGACCTGGAGAACGGCGACTTCGCCGTGGCCTGGGGCGGCGTCTCATCGCTGCAGCTGGGCCTGTCCCTGATCTGGACGGAAGCGCGGCACCGCGGCATCCCGCTGGAGCAGGTGGTGTCCTGGATGGGCGAGAAGCCGGCAGCTTTGGCCCGCCTGTCCAACAAAGGCCAGTTGGCGCTGGGCTACGACGCCGACTTCGCCGTCTTCGCTCCGGACGAGGCGTTTGTGGTGGACGTGTCCAAGCTCAAGCACAAGAACCCCATCACCCCGTACGACGGCAAAGCCCTCTCCGGGGTGGTCCGCAAGACCTTCCTGCGCGGCGCCGTGGTGGACGGCCAGACCCCCACGGGCAAGCTGATCCGCCGCGGCGGAGTCTAGGGACGCGCCATGGCAGTGGAAGCCCTCCATCCGAGGACGGTGGCACGGCCCCGGTTAGCTGTCACGGGCGCCGCCGCACAAAGGGCGGCTGCCGTTCCAACGGTGACTGCCATTCCAACGGCGACTGCCATTCCAACGGCGGCTGCCAGGGGCCTGGCTGTGTGGGTGGTGCCCGAGGATGGCACCAGCCCCGAACTGCTGGCCCGCGCCGCAAGGCTCGTCCTTGCCCGGGCCCTACAAACTGCTCCGGAGGCGGAAGTCCACTGGCCTGCCGCCGGAGCTCCCACGTCCGGGGTCTCCGCATCTTCGGAAGGAGCCGCAGACCACTCCTCTCGCACTCCTTCCGCGGCGGAGAACCCCGGCGTTCCCGGCGAGGCACCTGGGGGCGCGGCACTCAGCGAGGCCGACGGCGGTACCCGGCTGCCGCCGTCGGCCGGTCCAGTGAGCCGGGTTGCCGTGGACCTTGCCGCCGATAAGGTCCTGCTGGACGGCAATCCAGTGCCGCTGACCGGCGTCGAGTTCAAGGTACTCCGGTACCTGGTGACGCACCTGTCCCGCACAGTGGGCAGGGAGGAACTCCAGCAGTTCCTGGATTCGTTTGAAACCCCCGGCGCCTCGGCCCGGTCCATCGACGTTTATGTGGGCCGCATCCGGCGAAAGCTCGGGAATGCACGCCATGCGGTGGCCACCGTCCGGGGCGGCGGATACCGGTTTATACCAGGGCAGTGCGCAACTGTCCGGGGTCCGGCGGAATACTGCATATGACGCCGGAGTTGTATGACTGAGCGGCAACCCGCTTCACTTGATGTTTTGCCATTACCTGACAAAGACTTCCAAAGGAACGCCATGAGCCAGACCCTGACCACCAAGCTTCAGCCGGGAACCCAGGCCCCTGATTTCGCACTGCAGGACGCCCAGGGCCGCGGGACTGCCTTGGCCGACTACCGTGGCAAAAACGTCATCGTGTATTTCTACCCCAAGGCCGCCACCCCCGGCTGCACCACTGAGGCCTGCGACTTCCGCGACAGCCTGGCTTCACTCCAGGGCAAGGGCTACGAGGTCATTGGCATCTCCCCCGACGCCCCGGAGGCCCTGGCCGGCTTTACCGGCGACTTCTCCCTGACCTTCCCGCTGCTCTCCGATCCCGACCACGCGGTTGCCCTGGCTTACGGCGCCTGGGGCGAGAAGCTGGTCAACGGCGAAATTGTTGAGGGTATTGTCCGCTCCACCGTTGTGGTGGACCCCGAAGGCAAGGTCACGCTCGCGCAGTACCAGGTTAAGGCCGACGGCCACGTCGCTGCGCTGAAGGAAGCCCTGGGAATCTAACCCTCCCCGGACGCTCTCTCAGCTTTCGCAGCTTTTCGCCAGACGCTCTCTCAGCTTTCGCAGCTTTTCGCCAAACGCTCGCGCAATTTTTGCGTGAGCGTTCGGTGATTAAGGCTCGGCGTCGGCCGTTTCCGGCACCTCTGCGCGCGCCTCCGCATACTCGGCCGAGACCCGGCGGTAGACCGGCGTGAGGAAGGCCAGCAGCGCAGCGATGACCATGATGATCCCCGCCACCAGGAACACCAGTGCAATGCCCCGGGAGGTACCCTCGCCCAGCAGCGGGGCCAACTGGGCAGCGCCGTCGGCGGACCGTGCGTAGGGGATAATCCAGAACTGGGCGATCGGTGCAATGAGGAACGAGGTGACCGGCGCCGCCGCGGACTCGAACGCCATGGCGAAACCGAACACCCTTCCCTGCCGTGGCAGCGGAACCACCTGCTGGATGACGGTCTGCTCGGCGGCCTCCACAACGGGGACCAGCGTCAAGTACAGCCAGATTCCCACGATGTACAGCCAAGCCCACTCGCGCAGGGTAAACACCGCGCCGAGGACCCCCATGGCCACCACCGCAATGAGCAGCGTACGCAACGGGTTGGACCCGAGGCCGAATTTGCCGATCAGCGCCCCGCCGATAAGGAACCCGCTGGAGCCTACCGCCAGAAAAATCCCCCACAGCTCCACCGGAAACATCTCCAGGCCGTAGGGGTCCATCAACGCCATATAGACGCCGCCGATAAAGTTGTTGAACGTGGAGAACAGAATCAGCGCGAACAGCCCGGAGATAGCCAGTACGGCGGCGTAGGAGCCGCGAAGGTCGAATCCGCCGTGCGCATCGCTGGCCGCGACGCGGGTTTCCTCGGGCATGCGCAGAGTGAGCAAGTGTGCAAAGGCCAGCGCCGTGAGCACCACGGCCACGGCGATGGTCCAGCCCATGCCCAGCAGCCCCACCGACAGCCCGGAAAGCACCGAGGTGATAAGGAACATCAGCCCCTGCACCATGCCCACCAGCCCGTTGGCGTTGGCCCTGCGGTCCGGTTCGATGAGGATGGTGACAGTGGTGGACAGTGCAATATTGCGCATGTTCTCCACCACGGCACCGATCAGGATGACCAGGGTGAAGATCCAGAACCACGGCTGTGTCAGGTCCAGCAGCGAGGAGGCCGGCGCCAGCAGGAACATGACCCCGGACAGCACAAACATCACCAAGGTAAAGACGGCTGCAAAGCGCATTACAGCGAGCTTGCGGTAACGGTCGACGAAGGTGCCGAAGCTGATGCTGGAAAGGGCGATCAGCAGCATGTATGCGCCGCCCACCACCCCAGTGGCGATCACGTTGCGCGTCTCCAGGTACACCCAGAACGTCAGCGCAAACCACAGGTAGCTGGTGGTGATATTGGCCAGGGCTGTGTTCACCAGGATCCCGGCGAAGGTGCGGGATCTTTCTGCCGGACTGCGCAGGGAGGTGTCGACGGCGCCGGGAGCCGCCAAGTGCGCGGCCCCGCCGTCCTCAACCGCTGGGGATACGACGTTGGCGTCCTCGCCCAGGCCTTCCCCGCCGTCGGAAGCCGCAGCAGCCCTGCCCCGGGCCGGTTCCTGCTCGGTCATGCGTCCCAGTGTAATGAGAACCAGCAGGGGCGAACAGGGTCAGAATTCAGCGGGCGCAGTCAGCGTTTGTCGCGGTCCTGGAATTCCTCGTCCAGCTCGTAGTGCCTGAATTCCGTTTCACGGTCCGATTCCCCGTCAACCACCATTTCGTGGTCGAGCTGGCGTTGGATGCGGCTGTCCAGGACCTGTAATTCGTTGTCTGATACGTTTTTCAGGTTTTCCGGGAACTGGTCTTCCGGAGTGAGGTGCAGCTTATCGTTCATGAGCCCACCATGCCTTCCTACCGCTGTTGGATCGTTCAGTCTATCGCCGCTTCTGGCGAGTGAAGCCGTTGCCGGTGACCCAACCCGGTGACAGGATGGCCGCATGGCGATCGAGGTCCGTCCGGCTACCGAATTCGAGGACGTCCGGACGATGGTGGGGCCCAAGCGGCCCGACGCCAACGTCTGCTGGTGCCTGAGCTACCGCATTCCATCCAAACAGAACCTGTCGTTGCACGGGCCGGAGCGCGGGGACCTGGTCAAACAGTTGGTAGCCCAGGATCCCCCGCCGGGGGTCTTAGCGTACGACGGCGGTGAGGTAGTCGGGTGGGCCGGGGTCCACCCACGGGCGGACACCAGCTTCGCCGGGAACCGGAAGATCCCGCACGTGGACGGGCTGGATGTGTGGTCGGTGTGGTGCATCCGCGTGCGGCCCGGGCACCGCGGCAAAGGCATTTCGCACCACCTGCTGAAAGGCGCTGTTGAGTTTGCGCGCAGCTACACGGCGCCGGCCATCGAGGGCTATCCGGTGGACAATGGCAGCCGGAAAGTGGACCTCACCATGGCCTACGTCGGCACGCGAAAGCTCTTCGAGGACGCCGGCTTCACCAAGGCTGCGGACACGCAATCGGTTCTCAGCGGCTTCCCGCGGGTGCTGATGCGCCTCAACCTCCGCTGATTGGTGTCAGGGTTTCTTCCGCCAACTATTGGGCCAGTCCTCGTCGATGGCCCACAGCGCCAGGAGCAGGGCGTCCACGGTCATGAGTCCCGCAATGAGGTACGCCCACCCTGTAAACCCACCCCATAACAATCTCCTGACCCGGTAACCCCAGCCACTCGATTGCTCCTTAGTGTGGCACCTAAACCGCCGCGGCGGAACGCCCCAAATCCACACTTTTGAAAAGCGCCTCCAGCCTGTAATGCGCCTCAGTTTCCAGCTTGAGGCGGTGCGTCAGCTTCTCCACCTGCACCGACATCTCTTCACCGACAGGCAGCCGGTCCCCTGGCCAGCTGGATGCCTCCCTTGATTCCGACAGCGCCTGCGCCAGAGCATTGGCCGCGGCCCGCACTTTCCGTGAGTGGAAGTAGACCCGCATCAGCGCCCGGCCCTTGTCCAACGCGGTCCGCGCCAGTTCATGCGGCAGCACAGCCGTCACAGGTTCCCCGCAGGCGGCGGCATCCGCCGTCGTCCGGTCCTTGATGTTGAAGTGTCCCATGGCTGCTCCGCCCTCCTGCAAGCCGTCCAGCCTCCAGAGAGGCCGTCTTTGACCCTCGTCTTCGCGAAGCTGTTTCCTGCCTTTGAGTGTCCCGGCCGTTCCTCAATGTGCGGGCAAGCAGGTCCCAAGATTTGCGCAAGATCCCTGCGCGCCCGCAGACGGGCCGTGCCGCCGTCTCCGGTCAACAGACGGCGTAATGTAACAGTCCCTGCGACATGCCCTGCGGGGGTTAATACGGTAGAAGTAGAGTTATGGTCTCTCCCCCCGAACCCCGCCGTGCCGTTGTCATTGAGGATGACCCGGACATTCGCGGCCTGCTGGTCCGCGTCCTGGTCAAGCAGGGCTTCGACGTCACCGAGGCGGGAGCTGGCCTGCCCGGCGTGGAGGAAGTCCGCCGCCGCAAGCCGGACCTGGTCACCCTGGACCTAAACTTGCCAGACATCGACGGCTTGGAAGTCTGCAAGCTGCTCCGCCAGTTTTCGGACGCCTTCATCGTGATGCTCACCGCCCGCGCTGACGAATTGGACAAACTGACCGGCCTGGACAACGGGGCAGACGAGTACATCAGCAAGCCGTTCAGCCCCCGTGAGCTGCAGTCCCGCATCAACGCCCTCTTCCGCCGGCGCCCGTCCGCTGCTGCCGATTCGGCGGCCCGCGGTGAGCTGGAGCGTGCCACGGAAGTCCAGCAAAGCCTCCTTCCCAAGGAAGACATCCGGGTTGATGGTTACGACGTCGCCGGTATGTTCCGCCCCTCCCGCAGCGTGGGCGGGGACTTCTACGACTGGTACCAGACCCCGGACGGGCTGCACCTGACCTTCGCCGACGCCATGGGCAAGGGCATGGGTGCCGCGCTCATCGCGGCAACAGTCCGCGCCGTGATGCGCTCCATGGGCCACCGGCAGGACCTGGACGGCGCCTTCGCCTCCGCCAGCAAGTCGATAGCCACGGACCTGGACTCCTCCAACTCCTTTGTCACCCTGTTCCACGCGCGGCTCGAGGCTGCGTCCGGAACGGTCAGCTATGTCGACGCCGGGCACGGGCTGGCGCTGCACGTCCGGTCCGGCGGCGCTGCCGTCAGGCTCCCTTCCGGCGGCCCGCCCGTCGGCGCCTGGGCCGGGACCCAGTGGCCGCAATCCAGCATGGAACTCGCCCCGGGGGATTCCCTGGTGGTGGTCAGCGACGGCGTGCTGGACGTCTTCGAGTCCGTGGAGGACTTCACCGACGCCGTCCGCAGCGCCGCCCAAAGCCAGGAGTCGGCCCAGGCAGCCAGCAGCGCCATCCTGGCCCTGGCACCGGCCGAAACCGCCGAGGATGACGTAACGGTGGTCGTTGTCCGCCGGCTGCCGGAAGAAGCAGCTGGATGACCCGGTTCTTCACCCGGCTGGTGGTGGTGCTGACCGTCATCACCGGCGTCAACTACATCGCCTGGCGCTGGGTTGCATCGCTGAACTGGGACGCCTGGTGGATCGCCGTGCCCCTGGTGATCGCCGAAACCTACAGCCTGATCGACGTGATGCTGTTCGGCATGACGGTGTGGAAGCTGAAGATCCGCAAGGGCGCCCCGCCGCCACCGCATGATGCCACGGTGGACGTCTTCATCACCACGTACAACGAAGACCTGGACATGGTGATGACCACGGCTCTCGCCGCCCAGAAGATCCGGCACCCGCACGGCACGTGGATCCTGGACGACGGAGCGCGCCCCGAACTCAAGGCCCTCGCCGAACAGCACGGCCTGGGCTACGTCACCCGCAGCAACGACTGGACCTCGAACCTGCCCCGGCACGCGAAGGCCGGAAACCTGAACAACGCCCTGATGCAGACCCACGGCGAGTTCCTCCTGATACTGGACGCGGACCAGATTCCCGAGCCGGACATCCTCGAAAAGACCCTCGGCTACTTCAACAACCGCCGCGTTGCACTGGTCCAGACACCGCAGTACTTCAGCAACGTCCCGGCAGATGATCCCCTCGGCAGCCAGGCGCCCCTTTTCTATGGCCCCATCCAGCAGGGCAAGGACGGCTGGAATGCCGCCTTCTTCTGCGGTTCCAACGCGATCCTGCGACGTGAGGCCCTGATGCAGCTGGGCCTGGTGGGCTATGTCAAGGAAACCGAGAAGAGCATCCGCCGGGCGCTGGCCGCCTCCCGCTCGGCCATTAAGCAGGCCCGGAAGTCCGCGGACATGGAGACGCCTTTGGTGGCCCAGGTGCTCGACGAGGTGGAGGCGGCCACCGGCGAAGCCCAGCAGGAACTGGACGCCGGCGGAGCCTTGAGTGAGATTACCTACCGGGTACGCCGCCGCGTGGACGCCGCCGTGCAGACCCTGGTGATGGCCGACGTCGAGGCCCTCCAGGCTGACCTCGAAGAGATCGCCGCCATGGAACTGGCCCATGTGGGCGAGGCCGGCGTTCCGGTGGTGGCTGATGACGCCGTGCAGCGCATGTCCGCCCGCGACTGGTCTCCCCTGGGTGCGCTCGAATCCGTGCAGGCCGTCCTGGACGCGCTGTCCGTGGAGCGCAACGACGAAGCCCAGCCGGTTATGCCGCTGGCCACCATCTCGGTCACCGAGGACATGGCCACCGCCATGCGTATGCATGCCATGGGCTGGGAGAGCGTCTACCACCACGAGATTCTCGCGTACGGGCTGGCACCGGAGGACCTCAAGACCATGCTCACCCAGCGCCTCCGCTGGGCCCAGGGCACCATCCAGGTGTTCCTCCGCGAAAACCCGCTGGTGCAGAGGGGCCTCAAGCTGGGCCAGCGGCTGATGTACTTCGCCACCATGTGGACCTACCTCAGCGGCTACGCGGCAGTCGTCTATTTCGCGGCCCCCATCATCTACCTGCTGCTGGGCATCCTGCCGGTGACGAGCCTGAGCTGGGACTTCTTCATCCGGTTCATCCCTTTCATGCTGGTCAACCAGCTGCTGTTCGCCGTCGCCGGCCGGGGCATCCCCACCTGGCGCGGCCAGCAGTACAGCCTGGCTCTGTTCCCCACCTGGATCAAGGCGTGCTCGACGGCGGCCAGGAACGTCTGGTTCGGCCGTCCCCTTGGGTTTGCCGTGACCCCCAAGGCGCGCCAGAACGGCGGGCCCAGCTGGAGCCTGATCCAGCCACAGATCATAGTGTCGGTGCTGCTGGCCGTGGCCGCCGTCGTCGGAATCATCCGCCTGGCCACCGGGCTGGCGGAGCCGTTGGGCACCCTGGTGAACGTCGCCTGGGTCATTTTCGACCTGGTGGTCATGAGCATCCTGGTGCGGGCAGTGCTTTACAAGGGTTATGAACCGGCCGGAGAACCGGCTGCTACAGAGAGGAATCCCGATGAAGTTTAGTTATGAGGTCAAGGACTCGTACGCGGAGGTCAAGGCGGACGGGCGGCTGAACATGGTCTCCGCGCCGAAGCTGCGCGAATTTGTCACCGACGTGATCGCGGGCGGGTCCAACCGGATCGTGGTGAACCTGGAAAACACGGCGTTTATGGACTCCTCCGGCCTGGGCGCACTCATTGGCTGCCTCAAGGCGGCGCGGCAGGCGGGCGGGGACCTCCGGATCGCGGCCGTGCAGCCGCAGGTAAAGATGGTCCTGCAGCTGACCAGCATGGACAAAGTACTCACGTCCTACGGTTCGGCCGCGGAGGCGTTCAGCAATGACTGAGGTCCTGGCGTCCCGCAGCTTCCGCGGGCCGGCGGCCGAGGACGCCATCGAATCCGTCCACAATGACCTCGACAGCCTCTGGCTCGACGTCCCCTTTGTCCAGGACATGGACCAGATGACGTTTACGACGGCGGTCATCGAGTCGGCATCGAACATCGTCCAGCATGCGGAGCCTGCCGGGCAGGAGCAGGTGGAGCTCGGCGTGGACATCTCCGTCCGGCCCACGCTGCTCCAGGCCCGGGTGAGCGCCTATCACGCGAAGCCGCCGTTCGGACCCATGGAGCCGGCATCGCCGGGCGAGGACGCCGAGTCCGGTCGCGGCCTGGCACTGATCCAGGCGCTGGTCACCACCGTTACCTTCGAGCGGCAGGACGGCACCAACACCTGGGTCCTGACCCGGACCCCGCAGGGCTGATTCCGGCCGGTGCCGGGCAGGCTGAACCGGGAGGGCGGGCCGCCTCAGCCTTGCGCCGGGAACGTCACCGAAACCGTGGCTCCGCCCGCCCGGAGTATCGCTGATGGTGAGCTCTCCACCGTGCGCCTGCGCGATCCGGTGGCAGGTGGCCAGGCCCAGTCCCGTCCCGGGAAGGTCACCGGGACGGTTCAGCCGCACCAACGGCTCCACGGCCCTGGAGCGGTCGGCGGGGAGGATGCCTTTTCCGTTATCGGCAACATGGAGGGTCATTCCTTTGGGGCCCGCTTCTCCGCTGACGGTGACGCGCAGCCCCTGGCCGGGGTTCTGGTAGTTCAGCGAGTTGGCCAGGAGGTTCTGCAGAAGGGTGCGCAGCTGGGCGCGGTCTGCGAAGAGCTCGGCATCCTCGCACAGAATGCCGCTGGCAAGGCCCAGGTCAAGGCCCAGGTCCCGGACCGCCTCGGCCGTGACGGCGAGCAAGGACAGCCGTTCCCGGTTAAGCTTTCCGTCCGCTCGCGAGTAGTCCAAAACGTCCTCAAGAGTGGCCAGCATGCGCCGTCCACCGCTGCTGATGAGTTCCAAATACTCCACAGCCGGGTGGTCCGGCTGGATGCCAGGATCGTCCTCGGCCAGCTCCACATACCCCAGGATGGTGGTGAGCGGCACGCGAAGATCGTGGCTGACCCGCCCGGCGAACTCGGCGAGCATGGTGTTGCTGCGCTGCAGTTCGGCCAGGGCTTGGTTGAGCTGAAGGGTGCGGTGCTGCAGTTCCAGGAGCTCCACCACCTGGCGGGCCAGTACTTCCAGGAGGCTTAGCTGCTCGAGCGTGGGGAGCTCCGGGCGGTTGGAGAAAACACACAGGGACCCCAGAACCAGTCCAGAGGAGGTCTCCAGCGGCACGGAGGCGTAGAAGCGGACGGCAGCTTTCTCCCCGCTGACGAAGGGGTTTGCCGCGAACCGCGGGTCCTGCGAAGCGTCCCGGACCACGGTTGTCCCGCCGGCCAAAAAGACCGTGGCGCACATGGAGTCCTCGCGGGAGCAAATGCGGGGGTCGATTCCCGAGGCCGCTATCTGGAACTGCTGGTCTGAAGTGATGATATTGACCACGCCGTAGGGCACCCCGCACAAGGACGCGGCCAGCCGCACCAGGTTGTCCAGCGCACCTCTGGCCTGGGCGTCGGTCAGCACCGGCGTCTCACCCGCCGTAGTAGGTATCAGCCCGTACTCCCGCAGGCCAAGCTCCCGCGCGGCGTCCTGATCGGTCAGCATTTGCATAGCCGTCCCGTCCATATTCTTTTGTTTTCCCCAGCATTGTCGTTGAGCTTGTGGCTCTCCCGCGATAATACCGGCTGGGTCTCAGTGCTGCGGTAGTCTCTTGACACTGACCGCTTGCTCTACTTGAATATTACGTATGCTGAAATAACAGTTCCATGATGCGGAAGCCTGAAGCCGGCACCACCGGCGCTTGGGTGCCGGGAAGTCCGGCCTCCGCATAGCCGTCACCATGGATGCCAGCATTTGTCACTGAGGAAGCAGCCAGCATGAAGCTTGCCGAATTCAACACTGCGGACACCGCCCTGGCCGCGAACACCCTTCGACCATGCATCGATGTGCAGCGCTGGGTGGACACTGTCGCCGCAGCCCGGCCCTTCCCGTCCACGGACGCGCTCCTGGCTTTTGCAGCCGAAGCCGCGAACCCCTTCACCCCGGCTGAAGTGGAGTCCGCCATGGCGCACCACCCCCGGATCGGCGAACGTCCGACGGCGGCCACCGCCGAGGCGTCCATGTCCCGTTCCGAGCAGGCCGGGGTGGATCCCGCGGATACTGCCCTGGCTGAGGCTTTGGCCCAAGGCAACAGGGACTACGAGGAAAAGTTCGGCCGCGTCTTCCTGATTCGCGCCGCCGGCCGCACCGCCCCGGAAATTCTGCAGTCCCTGAAGGAGCGGCTGGAAAACTCCCCCGCCGAAGAAGACACCATCGTGGCCCAACAGCTGCGCGAGATTGCCGTACTGCGGCTTGAAGGACTGATCACCGAATGAGCGTCTCCCACGTCACCACCCATATCCTCGACACAGGCGCCGGACGCCCGGCGGCGGGGGTCGCCGTCGTGCTTTACAAAAACGACGGCGGCAGCTGGCAGGAACTTGCAGGCTCCACTACGGATGCCGACGGCCGAGCGAAGGATCTGGGCCCGGAGCAGCTGGAACCGGGGCACTACAAGCTAAACTTCGCCACCGGGAGCTACTACGCCGGTTTGCAGACCGCAACATTCTTCCCCGAGGTGGACCTGGTGTTCGAAGTCACTGGCCCCGAGCATTACCACGTCCCGCTCCTGCTCAGCCCGTTCGCCTACTCCACGTACCGCGGCAGCTGAACCCCCTCGTTGTCCTATCACTTATGGTCCTCAAACCGGGGGTGAAGCAGCCGTAACTGATAGGGCATCTGCGGAAATGTAGGCTTGAGGCATGGCTTCTGAACAACCCCCCTCCGAGCGCCGCGAGATCACCGTCCGCCGTGCGCCCAAGTACGTGCCGTTCCTGGTCCTGGGCGCACTGGTGGGCGTGGGGGTGGCTGCGGCGGTGGCCTACGGGCTGCCCGCAAGCGAGAACTTCGACCCAGGCTCGGTGTTCGGATTCTTCCTGGTGCTGTTCGCCGGCGCCGGCGCGGTCCTTGGTGCTGTGCTGGCGCTGATCCTGGACCGCCGCAGCGTCAAGCGGCAGCAGCGGGCCGTGGTGGAGTCCGTCCCGGACTCCGAACCGGATACCGATTCCCAGCCTTAGCCCGGGTCACAAACGGGCGGCCGGAAAAGTCTTACCCCATGTCGTGAGATAATCGACCAGTGGCACGCGGCGATGGAAAACTTTCCCATGATCTTCTCCCTGGCGAAAAAGGCCCGCAGGACGCCTGTGGCGTTTTCGGAGTCTGGGCACCAGGTGAAGAAGTAGCAAAACTAACCTATTACGGGCTGTATGCACTGCAGCACCGCGGTCAGGAGTCCGCTGGTATAGCCACCAGCGACGGCAACCGGATCAACGTCTACAAGGACATGGGACTCGTCTCCCAGGTCTTTGACGAAACCACCCTGAACACCCTCACCGGGCACCTGGCAGTGGGCCACTGCCGCTACTCCACCACCGGAGCCAGCCACTGGGCCAACGCCCAGCCCACCCTCGGCGCCACCAGCACCGGAACCGTGGCCCTGGCGCACAACGGCAACCTCACCAACACGGCCGAACTCAACGCCATGATCCAGGAACGCAACGGCGATCAGCTCACGGGCGAGATGAAACAGGGCAACACCTCGGACACCGCCCTGGTCACGGCACTCCTGGAAGGCGAGCCGGGCAAGACCCTCGAAGAAACCGCCATCGAACTGCTGCCCAAGATCAAGGGCGGCTTCTGCTTCGTCTTTATGGACGAAGGCACCCTCTACGCCGCCCGCGACACCTACGGCATCCGCCCCCTGGTCCTCGGCCGGCTGGAACGTGGCTGGGTTGTCGCCTCCGAGCAGTCCGCACTCGCCACCGTCGGAGCCAGCTTCATCCGTGAAATCGAGCCCGGCGAGTTCATCGCCATTGACGAGCAGGGCGTGCGCTCCCAGCGCTTTGCGGAGCCGACGCCGGCCGGTTGCGTTTTCGAGTACGTCTACCTTGCCCGTCCGGACGCCGCCATCGCTGGCCGCTCCGTGTACGAGTCCCGCGTGGAGATGGGCCGCCAGCTGGCCCGCGAAAACACGCAGGTGGCAGACATCGTTATTCCCGTTCCCGAGTCCGGCACCCCTGCCGCCGTGGGCTACGCCGAAGAATCCGGCATCCCCTTCGCCCACGGGTTCGTCAAGAACTCCTACGTTGGCCGGACGTTCATCCAGCCCTCGCAGACGCTGCGCCAGCTGGGTATCCGGCTTAAGCTCAACGCCCTCGAGTCCGTAATCCGCGGCAAGCGCGTGGTGGTGGTGGATGACTCGATCGTCCGCGGCAACACGCAGCGCGCCATCGTCCGGATGCTCCGCGAAGCCGGTGCCGCGTCCGTTCACGTCAAGATCTCCTCCCCGCCCGTGCAGTGGCCCTGCTTCTACGGCATCGACTTCGCCTCCCGCGCCGAGCTGATCGCCAACGGCGCCACCATCGAGGAAATCTCGCAGGCTATCGGGGCCGACTCCCTCGCCTACATTTCCGAAGACGGCATGATCGAAGCCACCCGGCAGCCGCGGGAGCGCCTGTGCACCGCGTGCTTCACCGGCAAGTACCCCATCGAGCTTCCGGGTTCGGACAAGCTGGGCAAGAACCTGCTGGAACGTACGGACCTCGGCGGGTTGAAGCCCTCGCCGTCCGCCCTCCCCGGCGTCACAGCGGCCCTTGCCGTGGATCCCCAGGTGGACCCGGCGGAGAAATCCGGCGCCACGGGCTGCGATCCCGGACCGGACTCCGAGTTTGAGAACCTGCTGACCGAAGCCGACCTTGTGCCAGACGTACACGCCGCCGCCGGCACTGACAAGAAAGAGTCCGTATGACTTCCGCTGCCCCCGCCTCCGGCAACACTTCCGGCATCACCTACGCCTCCGCAGGCGTCGATGTTGAAGCCGGCGACCGCGCCGTCGAGCTGATGAAGGGTGCCGTCAAGGCCACCCACAATTCCTCGGTAATCGGCGGGGTGGGCGGCTTCGCCGGCCTCTACGACGTCTCGAGGCTCCTGACCTACAAGAAGCCGCTGCTGGCAACGTCCACCGACGGCGTAGGCACCAAGGTTGCCATTGCCCAGGCCATGGACATCCACGACACCATCGGCTTCGACCTCGTGGGCATGGTGGTGGACGACATCGTGGTGGTTGGCGCAGAGCCGCTGTACATGACGGACTACATCGCCTGCGGCAAGGTAGTACCCGAGCGCATCGCCGACATTGTCCGTGGCATCGCCGCAGCCTGCTCGGTAGCTGGCACCGCGCTGGTGGGTGGCGAAACCGCCGAGCACCCCGGGCTGCTGGGAGAGCACGAGTACGACGTCGCGGGCGCAGCCACCGGCGTTGTCGAGGCCGACGCCCTGCTGGGGCCGGACCGCGTCCGCGCCGGCGACGTTGTGATCGGCATGGCATCCTCCGGCCTGCACTCCAACGGCTACTCCCTGGTGCGCCGCGTCATCAACCACGCCGGCTGGGCACTGGACCGCCAGGTCTCCGAACTCGGCCGCACCCTGGGCGAGGAACTCCTCGAGCCCACCCGTGTGTACGCGGCGGACTGCCTGGACCTCGCCCGCACCTTCCCCGTCACCGGCGCTTCCGCAGTGCACGGCTTCAGTCACGTGACCGGCGGCGGCCTGGCGGCCAACCTGGCCCGCGTCCTCCCCCAGGGCCTCGTGGCCACGGTGGACCGCGCCACTTGGGAACTGCCGGCCATCTTCAAGCTGGTGTCTGAACTGGGCAACGTGCCGCTGGCAGACCTTGAGCGCACCCTGAACCTGGGGGTGGGCATGGTGGCCATCGTCTCTGCCGACGCCGCAGACGCCGCCGTCTCGCGCCTGAACGACCGTGGCCTCCCATCCTGGGTCATGGGCACCGTCACCGAGGATTCGGACTCGATCCTCAAGTCCGGCCCGGATTACGTACAGGGCGCCAAGGGTGTGGACGGCGGCGCAGTCCGCTTGGTCAACGCCTACGCGTAAATCAGCATCGAAGTCCCACTAACCGCGCTTATGGACCTCCATAAGCGCGGTTACGGCTTTAAGGGATGAATGATGTCTGGTCAACCAAACACCCATTGTCTAATTGCGAATGATTATTGTTAGTATGAGGACCTGTCCTGAAGTCCTTCCACGAAACGATGCCCAGATGCCTGCACCCGCCCTCTCCGTGACGAACCTCGCGCTGTCGTATGACGGGCAGCGGCTGGTGCACCCCCTGACATTCTCCATGCAGGCCGGCGAGTGCGTCGCGCTGCTGGGCGCCTCGGGATCGGGCAAGTCGCTGACCGCGGCGGCCCTGACCGGAACCGTTCCGGACGGGATCACCGCCAGCGGGGAGGTCTCCTTCGGAGGTGAGCCTGGCATAGGCGCCTGGAAGGTGGCAGGCAGGACGACTGCCACCGCAGCGAACGCGGCACTCATCCGCCAGGATCCCCAAAGCTCCCTCAACCCGCTGGTTCCCGTGGGCAAACAACTCCTCATGCCGTTACGCAGGGCTGGGTTTCGCCGGACCGACGCCTGGACGCACGCTGCCCGGTTCCTGGCGCAGGCCGGAATTACGGAACCCGCAGCAATCCTTCCCCGCTACACCGGTGAACTTTCCGGCGGGCAACTGCAGAGAGTTTGTATCGCCCTGGCCCTGGCGTGCGGCAGCCGCGTCCTCGTAGCAGACGAGCCCACTACGGCGCTGGACGCCGTGACCCAGGCCAAGGTCCTCGCGACCCTCCGCACGTGGGGAGCCGAAGGCCGAAGCGTCCTCTTCATCACCCACGACCTTTCGGCCGCCGCATCGCTCTGCAGCCGCGCGCTGGTGATGGAGGGCGGCCGGATCGTCGAAGAAGCACCGATGACGGAACTGCTGTGCACTCCGCGCCACCCCTACACGCGGCGCTTGGTGGCAGCAGCCACAGGTGCACTGCCGCTTGCGGCTCCGGCAACACTAAAAACAGCGGTGGCAGCATGACCGGCGCCCTGGCCGCGGACAGCATCTCCTTCGCCTACCCAGCCCGCGGCTTCCGCAACCGGCAGCCCGTAGAAACACTCCGAAACATCAGTTTGAGCCTCGCCCCCGGCACCAGCACGGCGCTGGTGGGGAGTTCCGGTTCCGGCAAGTCCACCCTGGTGCGGATTCTCCTGGCCATGGCAAAGCCCTCTGCCGGCTCCGTGACGCTCGACGGCCAGACCATACGGCCCGGCGCTGTCCGAACGCTGCGCTGGTACCGCCGCGCCGTGCAGTACATCCCGCAGAACCCGGCAGGAAGCCTCGATCCCAGAATGACCATTTCGCAGCTGCTGATGGAGCCGCTGCGGCAGCTCCGGGTGGAGGGAAACCACCGGGCTCTGATCGGCCAAGCCCTGGAACGCGTCGAGGTGCCGGCTGCCCTGACGGAGCGCCGCCCGGGAGAGCTGTCCGGCGGTCAAAACCAGCGTGTGGCCATCGCTCGCGCTTTGGTTGTCTCGCCGTCGTATGTGTTGGCCGACGAGCCCGTCAGCGGCCTGGACCTCCCCCTGCGGGATACCGTCCTTTCGTTGCTGGACGGCCTGGTGCGGGAGGAAGGCCTGGGAATGCTCCTGGTAACCCACGACCTCGCAACGGCCGCCAGGATCTGCGGCACCACCGCCGTCCTGGCGGAAGGCAGCATTGTGGAACAAGGGCCAACAGGCCAGGTGCTGGATAACCCCGCCAGCCTTGCCGCCGTCGAACTCGTGCAGGCGTCAGCAGGCATGCAGCTCCACCGCAATGTCCCGGCGGCTGCCCTGTGACTGCACTCAGCGCCATAGACCCGGCAGCAACGAAGTCCCGCCCGGCCACTGGACTCCTGCTCGCCAGCCAGCTCATCTTCAACATTGGCTTTTATGCCGTGGTCCCGTTCCTCGCGCTGGTCATGACCAAGGACTTCGGCATGACGGCCACCGCCGTGGGTGTGGTCCTGGGCGCCCGCGTCTTCAGCCAGCAGGGGCTCTTCCTGGTGGGCGGCATGATCACCGACCAGTTTGGGCCACGGCGGGCCATGCTGGTGGGCTGCCTGGTCCGCATCTCCGGTTACCTCACGCTGGCCATGGCCGGCAGCTTTCCGCTGTTCCTCCTGGGCGCCGTGCTGACCGGGATGGGCGGTGCACTGTTCTCCCCCGCCCTGGAATCGTTGGTTGGCAAGGCAGAGGAACGACGGCGGAACACCAGCGGGAAGGCACCTGCCCTTTTCGCGCTCCTCGCCATCTGCGGAGAGATCGGGGCCGTGACCGGCCCCCTGGTGGGCGCCCTGCTGCTGGGGCTTTCCTTCAGTTGGGCCGCGCTGGCCGGGGCCGCCGTCTTCGCCGTGATGACAGGGCTGTTGTGGCACGGTGTGCCCGCCGGAGCCCCAAACCGGGAGGCGAACAAGCATTCCCCATCCGTGCCGCCTTCCTCGAGGCCCCCGGGTGACGGGGTCGCGGCGATGCTGCGGGACAAGCGCTTTGTAGCCTTCGCCGCCCTCTACAGCGTGAACCTGCTGGCCTACAACCAGCTGTACTTCGGGCTGCCCATCGAACTGACCAGAAGCGGTGCAGGACCCGCGGCACTGGCCGGTTTGTTCGCGGCCGCCTCCATCCTCACCGTTGCGCTGCAATGGCCAATCTCCCGGCTGACAACCCGGATCGGTGCAGGACGGGCACTGACAGTGGGCTTCCTCCTGAAGTGCCTGGCCTTCGCCACCATGGCGGTGCTCGCCCAATTTCCGGCCACCGGCACACTGCCGCTCCTGCCGCCGCTGCTGCTTGTGGTGGGGCTCTGTCTGGGACACATGTGCATCGGACCGGTGGCCATGCCCCTGGTCCTCGATTTTGCCCGCGGGCGCCGGACGGGCATTTACTACGGACTTCTGGCAAGCATGGGCGGTTGCGCGGTGCTGCTGGGCAACTTTGCCCTGGGACCGCTGTACTCGGGCGCCTCCCAACCGGGACCTGATGCCGTCTGGCCTTGGGCGGTGATGGCGGCACTCATGGTGATTCCCGCCGTCGGACTTTCAAGGCTCCTGCCGGCCAAGCGCTAAGCCAGCGCAGAACCAAACGCAAAACCCATAACGCTCAACCCGGCCAACAGCTGGCCATCCGCCCCTCCATACCCGAAACAGGTCATAAACGTGCCCAAAATTCGATACAAAACAGGTGTAACCGCCCTCTCGACCCTGCTGCTTGCTGCCGGTCTGACCGGATGCTTTTCCGGCGCCGAGCCGGCGGCGGAGGGCGGTGACGGTGACGGTGACGGCCGGATCAAACTGGCCATGCTTCAGCCGCCGCGGTCCGGGTTGTCGCCGCTGAGCGACGACGCCTTTAAACTCTCCCGCTGGAAGACCACGGAAACTCTCGTGATGCTGGACGAGCTCGGCGAAGCTAAACCCGCACTGGCCACCGGGTGGCGGCAGGTCGATCAGACCTCCTGGCGCTTCACCCTGAGGAACGGCGTCGAGTTTCACGATGGAACGGCCATGACGTCGGCGGAAGTCGTCGCCTCGGTGTCAGCCGCCGTGCAGGCCAGCCCCAAGCCGAGAATCCTCGACGGCGTGGAGTTGACTGCCGCCGCTGATGGTCCCGGAGCCGTGATCATCAGGACGGCGACGCCCGATCCGCTCCTGCCCCAGCGGCTGTCCAGCCCCCAGCTGGCCATCCTCGCGGCCTCGGCATACAAGGACCGCGGCGTGGTTGACCCCGTGAATGCCGGAACCGGGCCGTACCGGCTGGTTTCGGTGGACGGCACCACCTCCGCCCGGCTGGACCGCTTCGACGGGTACTGGGGCGAAAAAGCGGAAGCCGACGGCGTGGATGTCCAGTTTGTTCCGGACGGCACTGCCCGGGCAGCGGCGCTGCGCACCGGGAACGCGGACATCGTAGAAGCCATCCCGGTGGGCCAGGTGGCGCAGATCGATCCGGCCTTGGTGCATGAGGTCCCGATGCCGCGGACCAACACACTGTATCTCAACACGGCATCGGGTCCGTTCGCCGATCCCACAGTCCGCGCCGCAGCCCGCGAAGCGATCGATGCCGGCGCCATTGTGGACCGGGTTTATGAAGGCCGCGCGGACAAGGCGGCCGGGCTGCTTGGCCCGGCGCTTCCGTGGGCAGCAGACGAGCGGCGAAACAAAAGCTACGCCGCAGCGCTGGCCACCCGCGTTGCCGCAGCCACCGTCAAGGGAACGCCCATCCGACTTGGAACCTTCACGGACCGCGCCGAGCTGCCGGAGGTAGCAGTCCAGCTCGAGCAGCAGCTGGAAGCCGCCGGCTTTACCGTCGAGCAGGACGTCCGCGAGTACCAGCACATCGAAGCGGACGCCCTGGCCGGCAAATTCGATGCCTTCATCCTCTCGCGCGCCACGGTGCTGGACTCCGGCGATCCCGTGGCATACCTCTACAGCGACTTCTCCTGCGCCGGCTCCTTCAATATCTCCCAGTTCTGCGACCCTGCAGTGGACGCAGCCTTGGCCAAAGCCGCCGGCATCCCTGCCGGCCCTGAACGCCGTACCGCGATCGCAGCCGCGGAAAGCCTCATTCTCGCCCGGGACGCCGCCGTCCCGCTGCTCCACGAACGCGTCATCCAAGGAGAGTCCACCCGGGTCCGTGGCGTGGAGCGGGATCCGCGCGAGAGGGCACTGATCACGGGCATCACCGGGATCAGCAGCAGCGCGTCCACCAGCACACGCGCCGCAGGCTGATGCACACTCCGGCCTTCCTGAAAGTCACTGCTTCGCGGATCGTCGCCCTCCTCGGACTCGTGGTGCTGATCGGCATGATGCCGTGGCTTTCAGGCCATGGCGCCGAGTACACCATCCTCCGGGCCAGATACTCGGACCGCGAGCCCACACCCGAAACCCTGGCCGCCATCCGCGCAGAGCTCGGCCTGGAACAGGGCCCGCTGGCAATGCTCGTAACCTGGGTCCAGCGGGTCTTCGCGGGAGACCTCGGCACGTCCTGGATCAGCAATACGCCTGTGGCCCCCGGTGTCGTGGCAGCCCTCACCGTCTCGGCGACCCTGATGGGCTTTGCCCTCGCCACCGCGTCCATCATTGCCCTGCTGATCTGCGTACCCGCGGTGGTGGACGGGTTCCGGCAGCGGCGGAAGCCAGCGTCCGGTGCCCTGTCTGCTGCGCTCACCTCCCTGCCGGAGTTCCTGCTGGCCGCCGTACTGCTGGTAGTGGGTGCCATCTGGCTCCGGTGGTTTCCGCCCTTCGGCTGGAAGGGCCCGGAGTACGCCGTCCTGCCGGCACTCGCCCTCGGCATCCCGGCCGGCGGCCTGATGGGCCTGCTCCTGTCCGACGCCGTCCGTGCCGGCTTTGGAGAGACGTGGGTGGCAACCTGGCGCCTGGCCGGCGCGCAACCCGGGCAGCTGGTGCGGGCTGTGCTGCGGCGCGCGCTGCCGTCAGTGCTGCCCCAGTTCGGGCTGGTCCTCATTGGGCTGACCGGCGGGGCTGTCGCGGTTGAAAAGGTCTACGCGATTCCAGGGCTCGGCCGGGCGCTCCTGGGCGCTGCCAGCGCCCAGGACATTCCCGCGCTCCAGGCCGGCATGCTGGCACTTCTGGCGCTGGCACTGCTGGCGGGAACGCTGACGACGGCGGTGCGTTACGTACTGATCGGCCCTGCGGTCCGCTTCGGCACATTTCCGCTGCCGGAACCAGCGCGGTCAGGGAGCCGCCGTGGGCTGGCAGTACCGGCACTTGCGGCGGCCACGTTGCTGCTCATTGTTGTGGCCGGCCTGCTGCGTGACCCCTTCACCTCCGCACACCCAAGACTCGCGGTGCCCACCTGGGCGCTGCCGTTCGGGGCCGACGCCAGCGGCCGCGACCTCCTGGCCCGCGTGAGTCATGGGGCAGTGGGGACGCTGGGGACTGCGCTGGTAGTGGTGCTGGTCTGTCTGGCCGTGGGAATCGCGGTCGGCCTGTTCCCCTTGGCTGCCACGGGGCCGGTTGAGGTGGCCAACGCAGCGCCGCCCATCCTGGCTGGACTGGTGGCCGCAGCCATCACGGGGCCTTCGGCGCAGGGAGCTGCACTGGCTGTCGCCGCCGTAAGTTGGGCGCCGCTGGCGGCGCATACCGCCGCGTTGGCCCAGGAGGCGCGGGCACAGTCCTACGTGCAGATCCTCCCGGTGCTGGGGGTGGGCAGGGCGCGCATCCTGCTCCGCTACATCCTGCCGGCAGTGGTGCGGCCGCTCCTGCGCCACGCGATGCTCCGGCTGCCCGGTGTAGCCCTTGCCCTCGCAGCACTCGGGTTCCTGGGGCTGGGCCCTCAACAGCCGTCGCCCGAGTGGGGACTCATCCTTGCCGAGGGCATCGGTTATGTTGAGCGGGCACCTTGGACGGTCCTGGCACCGGCAACCGCGCTGGTGCTGGCGTCGGTGCTGGCGGTGAGCCTTGCGGGCGCCGGCGGCGCTGCTGTCCGGGTGCCACCGCCGCAAAAAACAGGAAAACTGCCAACAGCTCCTGCCGGAACCGGCCGGCAACGGGCGGCATTCCGCTGATTCCCGGAAGACAGCAGGAAGCCCGCTCCCGGCACCGGTTCAGGGCGCAGGGGGCGGGCTTCATAAACTGAAAGTCAGCACCCGTGATCCTTCTGGATCGCCGGTGTGCTGAAAAGAAGCGCTGCACTGGTCCAACAAAACGACCAGGATCCATCAGCTGAATCCGGAGTGCGACGGCGCCACAGGGCTGTCCGGTTATGGCAACAGCACCTTGCGACAGCTAGCCGATGCGACGAGTGTGTACCTCGTCGTCGTCCTCTTCCAAATCATCCGCGTACTTGTCCACGTAAGCCGAATAGTCCGGTTCAACCGGCTCGTTGGCGAAACGGCTGGGAGCGCGGACTTCTGAACTCTTGAGCTCACGCTGGAGAGCGGTGTAGTCAGTGTTCGGGGAGTAGTACTTGATGTCCCGAGCCTGTTTGGTAGCTTTTGCCTTTTGACGGCCGCGCCCCATGGCGTGACCCCCTTTTTGTACTCGGACCGGAGGTGGTCACCTTTGGCTATGGTGAGGCCCCGGAATGTTTGGTCAATTTGTCGTACACCTAGATTACATGCTTTCGACTGCCCCCGCTTGCCAGCCTCGGCGCGTGGCGGTCACATGCAGTACCATTCCTGCCCCTCCGGGGCCGGAATCCGGCGTTTTTCTTCTGTAGAGTCGCCTAAGAACTACTGATGCTGGCAGGAAATCCGGCTGACCGTGCGGACGAAACGCAGGAGGATGCACCCCGTGAACCACCAGGACGTTCCGCCCAAGCCCGCCTCCCCGCCCACCGCTGGCCTGCCCACAGTTCCCGCGGCCGAGCACGGAGTCCCGGCAGCCGAGCCACCGGCACGCAGCAAGGGACCATCGCGGGATCGGGGCGAGGCTTGGGACCAGGACCCCTCGATCCGGGCCGAAAGGCCCGCAGCCGGCCGTGGCAGCGTCAACCAGCGGACATTGTGGAAGGCGTTTTTCGTCGTCGTCCTCCTGGCGGTTATCGGCTCGCTGGTGTGGCTTGTCCTGTGGCTGAACGACAACGGGAACCAGGAAGCGTCCGCAGGCGCGGTTCCCGGCGTACTGCAAACCGCTGTCACGCCCCCGGCGACCCCCCTGCCCCTGCCCCGCGTGGTGGAGCCTGCCGCCTATGCTCTGGGCGACTGCTTCAAGGACTTCAGCCCGGAGGCGCTGAAGTCCACCGTTGTGCCATGCAATACCGGCCATTCCGCGCAGCTGGTTGCCTTGTTCCACTACCCGGAAGGCGAGCCCTACCCGGGGGCCGAAGCGCTGAAGGCCAAGGCCCTGGAAGCATGCCAGGCGGCAAAACTGGGCCCGGCAGCGAACGACTACAAGCTGAACTTCGAGCGCAGTTTCCCCAGCTCCACGAGCTGGGACTCCGGGGACCGCAGGCTGGACTGCTACGTAACGTCCCCCGGCGGCAACAATGTTAAAGCGAGCGTGCTGCCCTAGTGCTTGTGGCACCAGGGCAGCCCGCGTTAGCTCAACTCGGGCCGGCTTAGTCCTTCCGGCGGACCACCAGCCCCGTTCCCAGGGCAGCGCCGCCGTTGGGCCCGGCGAGCGCCTCCAGCCCTTCGATGGTGAGTTCGTCGACGTCGGTGGCCGTATCCACCAGCACGGTGTCGCCGTCCGCAATTTCGCCGGACAGGATGGCCTTGGCGAGGCGGTCGCCGATTTCCCGTTGGACCAGACGGCGCAGCGGCCGGGCTCCGTAGGCGGAGTCGAAGCCGGACATGGCCAGCCAGGCCCGGGCGGCTTCGGTGACATCGAGGGTCAGCCGGCGCTCGTGCAGCCTCCGGCCAAGTTCGGCTACCTGCAGTTCAACGATGCGGGCCAGCTCTTCGACGGACAGCGGATCGAACAGCACCACTTCGTCCAGCCGGTTCAGGAACTCCGGCTTGAAGGAGGCGTTGACGGTGGCCATCACGGCGTTCCGCTTGGCCTCGGCATCCAGCGACGGATCCACCAGGAACTGGCTGCCCAGATTGGACGTCAGCACCAGGATCGTGTTGCGGAAGTCCACGGTGCGGCCCTGGCCGTCGGTGAGGCGACCGTCGTCGAGCACCTGCAGGAGGATGTCGAAGACCTCAGGGTGGGCCTTCTCCACCTCGTCCAGCAGCACCACCGAGTACGGGCGGCGGCGGACGGCTTCAGTGAGCTGGCCGCCCTCCTCATAGCCCACGTAGCCCGGAGGCGCACCCACAAGCCGCGCCACGGAATGCTTCTCGCTGTACTCGGACATGTCGATCCGTACCATGGCACGTTCGTCGTCGAACAGGAAGTCCGCGAGGGCCTTGGCCAGTTCGGTCTTACCGACGCCGGTGGGCCCAAGGAACAGGAACGAACCGGTGGGACGGTTGGGATCGCTAATGCCGGCACGGGCGCGGCGGACGGCATCGGACACAGCGGTGACAGCCTTCTTCTGGCCGATCAGCCGCCGCCCCAGTTCCTCCTCCATGTGCAGCAGCTTCTGGCTTTCGCCTTGCAGCATGCGGCCGGCGGGGATGCCGGTCCAGGCGGAGATGACCTCGGCAATGTCGTCGGCGGTCACCTGTTCCGCCACCATCTGCGCGGACTTGTCCGTGACGGCGGCTTCGGCCTCCGCGGCGGCGTTCAGCTCGCGCTCCAGGGCCGGAATTTCGCCATAGAGGATCCGTGAAGCCGTCTCCAGGTCGCCTTCACGGGCGGCCTTGTCGTACGTGGAACGGAGCTCGTCCAGCTTGGCCTTGAGGTCGCCCACCCGGTTGAGGCCGGCCTTTTCGGCCTCCCAGCGCGCGTTCAGGGCAGCGAGTTCCTCTTCCCGGTCCGCCTTGTCCGCACGGAGAGCCGCGAGGCGCTCCACGGAGGCGGCGTCCGTCTCGCCTTCCAGGGCCAGCTCCTCCATGGTGAGCCGGTCGACGGCGCGCCGGAGCTGGTCGATTTCCTCAGGGGCCGAGTCAATCTCCATGCGCAGCCGGGACG
The DNA here is from genome assembly GCF_030817075.1 of Arthrobacter sp. V1I9. Lineage (NCBI taxonomy): Bacteria > Bacillati > Actinomycetota > Actinomycetes > Micrococcales > Micrococcaceae > Arthrobacter > Arthrobacter sp. V1I9. The sequence goes on along the minus strand of NZ_JAUSYU010000001.1, from coordinate 177,976 downwards.
CGGCCTCGTCCACCAGGTCGATGGCCTTGTCCGGCAGCTGGCGCCCGGAGATGTAGCGGTTCGAGAGCGTCGCGGCGGCCACCAGGGCAGAGTCAGCGATGGCCACCTTGTGGTGTGCCTCATAGCGCTCCTTCAGCCCACGGAGGATGCCGATGGTGTCCTCGACGCTGGGCTCGCCCACATACACCTGCTGGAAGCGGCGCTCCAACGCAGGGTCCTTTTCGATGTTTTCGCGGTACTCATCCAGGGTGGTGGCGCCGATCAGCCGCAGCTCACCGCGTGCCAGCATGGGCTTGAGCATGTTGCCAGCATCCATGGAGGACTCGCCGGTGGCTCCTGCACCCACCACCGTGTGGATCTCGTCGATGAAGGTGACGATTTGGCCGTCGGAGTTTTTGATCTCCTCGAGGACTGCCTTGAGCCGCTCCTCGAACTCGCCGCGGTACTTTGCGCCGGCCACCATGGAAGCGAGGTCCAGGGCGATGAGGGTCTTGCCGCGCAGGCTTTCCGGCACGTCCCCGGCCACCATGCGCTGGGCCAGCCCCTCGACGACGGCGGTCTTGCCGACGCCGGGCTCGCCGATGATCACGGGGTTGTTCTTGGTGCGGCGGCTGAGGACCTGGACGATCCGGCGGATTTCCGTGTCGCGGCCGATCACCGGGTCCAACTTGCCGGACCTGGCCATGGCGGTGAGGTCCGTGCCGAACTTTTCCAGGGACTGGAAGGTGTTCTCGGGGTCCGGGCTGGTGACTTTCCGATCGCCCCGGACGCCCGGCAGGGCGGCGAGGAGCGCTTCATGGGAGGCGCCGGCGTCGCGCAGCAATCGGCCCGCGGCGTCACTTCCGGCCGAAAGACCCAGGAGGAGTACTTCGGTGGAGACAAAAGTGTCGCCCAGCCGCTCCGCCTCCCCTTTGGCGTTCTGGATGGCCTGCAGGGCGGGCCGGGACAGCTGTGCCTGCTGGCTGGACGCACCTGAGGTGGCAGGCAGCGCTTTGATGGCACTGCTCGCCTGAACGCTGACGGCGTCCGGGTCAGCCCCGGTTGCACGGAGAAGCGCCACGGCGACGCCTTCACGCTGGTCCATCAACGCCTTGAGCAAATGGGCGGGCTCCACCTGCGGGTTGCCGGCGGTGGAGGCATTCATGGCCGCAGCCGAAAGAGCCTCCTGGCTCTTGGTAGTGAATTTGACGTCCAAAGAGAGCTCCTTTCAAGGGCAATTGATCTAGGTTGAGTCTACTACGCTCAACTTTGGGCGGGGTACCTTTTATTTCCTGTTTGCCGAGGGCGAACCAGCGCAGACGACCCGCCCACCCCGTTTTCAACCCGTCCGATCCACCCTAGGATCGCCTTGTGACCGGGGAGCACAGTGCCGCCGGCGCGCGGGAGACGGGACAGGCAATGAAGAAGTTTGTTGTTCTCTACATCGCAGCACAGTCAGCCCAGGCGCAAATGGCCGAAAGCTCGCCCGAGGCCGCCCAGGAGGGTATGAAGGCTTGGATGGCGTGGGCCGAGAGCGCCGGCGACGGCATCGTGGACCTGGGGAACCCGCTCGGGGCGGGGAAGGAGATTACGTCAACCGGCACAACCGACACCAACACCGGCGTGGCGGGTTATGGGATTCTCCAGGCCGAGGACCTCGCCGGCGCCCAGGCACTGCTGGACGGGCACCCGCACCTCATGATGCCGGGTGCGAGCATTCAAGTGTACGAATGCCTGGACGTGCCCGGGATGTAGGCAAGGAGCCAAACCAGCGCGGAACAGGGCATAAGAAACCGGCGGGCGGCTCCCCCAGCAAAGCCACCCGCCGGCCCTTTCGATGCCGCGGTCGTCAGGAGGCCCCGACCCCGGAAACGCTGGTGATCCAGCTCAGGTTTCGGGCCACGGAGTTGATCAGGCCCGGTAGATGGCCACCGCCATCGCCTTCACCACAAAATGCACGGGCAAGCCGGGGACCAGGCCCAGGTCCGCTGAAGCGGCAGGCGTAATGTCCGCAGCAAGGCTTCCCGCGCGGACCCGGATGAGGTCACCGTGCGGCTCCAAGTCCGTGATGGCCACCTGGAAGTAGTTGCGGGGACTGCCGTGGGCGTCGTCGAGGAATACCGAGACGGCCGACGGCGGGAAAACGGCCACCGCTGCAAGGTCCTCCTCTCCTGCCGCGCCGGGGTCCTCAACGTGGCCGGAGATGGTCTGGCCGTCGGCCGTTTTGAGTCCGTCGGCGGTGAGGCTTCCAGGAATCAGGTTCAGCCCCGCCAGCCCGGCGGCGAACCTGCTCCGGGGCCGCTCGAGTACCTCCCGGGTGGGCCCTTCCTCTGAAATCCGGCCCCTTTCCAGGATGACTACACGGTCGGCCAGTATCAGCGCGTCCAGGACGTCGTGGGTGATGATGATGGCCGGCCTGTCCGCGAGGACCCGCTTCAGCAGGCGGCGGAGGAGCGGTGCGGAGTGGATGTCGAGGGCGGCCATGGGCTCGTCCAGGAGGAGAAGTGCCGGATCCGCTGCCAGTGCCCGTGCCACTGCAACCCGCTGGGCCTGGCCACCCGAAAGTTCCGCCGGACGGCGTTCGTGGAGGTCCTGCGCTTCCACCTCAGCCAGCCAACGGACGGCTTGGGACTTTGCCTGTTGCCTTGAAGCCCCGGTGCTCCGCGGACCGAAGGCCACGTTTTCCAGGGCGCTGAGGTGGGGGAACAGCAGGGGTTCCTGGGCAAGCAGGGCGGTGCCGCGGTGATGCGGCGGCACCCAGGTGCTCCTGGCCTGTGAGAGATCGAACAGTGTCTTTCCACTGAGTTCTGCCCGGCCGCTGTCCGGCCGAAGCAGGCCCGCGATCACGGACAGCAGCGTCGATTTGCCCGCCCCGTTCGGCCCCATCACGGCTACCGTTTCGCCGGGGCCTACACGCAGGGCGACGTCAAATCCCCGCTCAGCCACGGCTGCCTCGAATGTGAACGTCACGCGGCGTTCCCGCCCGGCGCAGCCGCCGTCGTCGTCCGCTTCAAGGAAGGCCGCCAGGCGGCTCCGCCGGGCCGCCGGTACGCAAGTGCCACGACGGCGACCGCCACGGCCACCAGCACCAGGGAGAGTGCGACGGCGGCGTCCGGGTCCGTTTCACGCTGCAGGTAGATTTCCAGCGGCAGGGTCCGGGTCACCCCCTGCAGGCTGCCCGCGAACGTGAGGGTGGCGCCGAACTCGCCCAGGCTGCGGGCAAAGGAGAGCACGGCGCCCGAGGCCAGCCCCGGCAGCACCAGCGGCAGGGTCACGCGCCTGAACACCCGCCCGGGTGAGGCGCCAAGAGTGGCCGCCACGGCTTCGTAGCGTTCGCCGCCGGTCCGCAGGGCCCCCTCCAGGCTCACCACCAGGAACGGCAGTGCCACAAACGTCTGTGCCAGGACAACGGCCGTGGTGGAGAAGGCAATCTGGAGGCCGAGGAATTCCAGGGTCTGGCCCAGGAGTCCCTGGCGGCCGAAGGTGTAAAGGAGCGCTATGCCGCCCACAACCGGCGGCAGCACAAGGGGAAGGAGCACCAGCGAACGCAGCAGGCCCTGCAGCGGAAACCTGCCGCGGGCCAGGACCAGCGCCAGCGGCACGCCGAGCACAATGCACAGGACGGTGCTGGCGGCGGACGTCCGCAGGCTCAGGCCCAGGGCCGACAGCGCTGACTCTGAAGTGACGAGCGGAAGGAAGTTGGCCCAGTTGACCCTCGCCACCATGGCGAACAGCGGAAGGACCGCTACCAGGGCAGCCAGGACCGCGAGGGCATAGATCCCGCGCGGAACCCCGCTGTAGGCCTGGCGGTTCATGCGGCGCCGCTCAATTCCGGCCACTGCCGAAGCCCGCGGCTGCCAGCACCTGCTGGCCTTCGCGGGTGGACAGCAGTTCCAGGAATGCGCGCGCCTCTGCGCCGTTCCGGCTGCCGGACAGCACGGCGGCGGGATAGCTGTTGACGGCGCGGGCAGCTTCCGGGAAGGGAACCCCCTCCACCTTTCCCGCAGCGGACCGGACGTCGGTGACATAGACCAGCCCGGCGTCGGCCTCCCCGGAGACGACTTTGCCGAGTACGTCCGTCACGGAGTTTTCCTCGCTGACCGGGGTCGGTTCCGTTCCGGTTTTCTGCTCGATGGCGGCGGCGGCGGCACCGCACGGCACCTGCTGCGCACACTGCACCAGCCGTAGTCCTTGTTTGCTGAGGTCCGAGAAGGAGCGGATGCCGGCCGGGTTTCCCGGCGGGACGGCGATGGCGAGCGTGTTGGTGGCGAAGACCTGGGGTTCGCCGTCCACCAACCCGGCTTCCTGCAGTTTTTCCATGTTTCTGGTGTCGGCGGAGGCGAAGACATCGGCTGGTGCACCCTGGTTGATCTGCGCGGCCAGGTCGGCCGATCCGGCGAAGCTGAGCGTGACGGTGGTGCCGGGGTGCCGGGCCTCGAAGGTCTTTGCCAGTTCCGTAAAGCTGGCTTTAAGGGACGCGGCAGCGAACACGGTCAGCGACCCGCCCTCGTTGCCCGAGGCCCGGCCACTGCCACCGCAGGCTGACAGTGTGGCCGCCATCAGGACCGCCAGCACCAGAGCGGCCAACTTTTGGCTCTTTTTCACAGCGCCTTGCCCTGCGGCGTTTCGATGATGACAGTGGTGGCTTTGACCACTGCGGTGGCCACGGAGCCGAGTTCCAGTCCCAGTTCCCGTACGGCCTCACTGCTCATCAGGGATACCACCCGGAAAGGGCCGCACTGCAGCTCCACCTGGGCCATGACCTTGTCCGCGGTGATGCCGGTGACCAAGCCCACGAAGCGGTTCCGTGCCGAACTGCCGGTGCGGTGCGGATCGTCCGGAAGCTGCGCCATTTTCTGCGCATGCCGGGCAAGGTCCAGGCCGTCCACCGCAAGCCGCCCGCCGTCGTCCTTCACCGCGGTGAGGGACCCGTTGTCCAGCCAGCGGCGCACGGTATCGTCACTGACACCCAGGAACCGGGCAGCCTCGGCAACGCGAATAGTGGTCACGACGTAAGTCTAGGGCGCACTTGCGGAAGAAGCAGCAGAATTACACCGCACCTTCGGAATCGCCGCTTCAGCAGCTGCTACCCGGCACCCCTTGACGGGCGTCCCACTAGACTTCCTCCATGGCCATCTACATTGACCCGCCGCTCTGGCCTGCGCACGGGACCCACTTTTCGCACCTGGTATCGGACTCGTCGCTGGCGGAACTGCACGGATTCGCTTCCGCGGCCGGGATTCCTGAGCGCGCTTTCGACGGCGACCACTACGACGTCGCGGAGCGCCGCTTCGATGACCTGGTGGCAGCTGGAGCCATCCCTGTGGAGGCGCGGGTCCTGGTCCGCAAGCTGATCGCCAGCGGCCTGCGCATCCCCGCCCGGCAGCGGAACAAGTCACTCAAGGTTCCGCTGTTCAACCGGTGGGAGGCCATCATGCCGGGGCACGACGCACTGTTCCTAGACCTGCTTGACCGGTGGAGCGAGCCGCACCGCCGGTACCACGGCTGCACCCACCTGCTCTCGGTGCTGGAAGCCCTCGACCTGCTCACCGATCCCGCCGATCCTCCCCGCACCGTGCTGCTGGCCGCCTGGTTCCACGACGCCGTCTATCGGGGCGTGGCGGACCAGGATGAGGAGGAGTCGGCACGCCTGGCAGAGGACCGGCTGCAGCACGCCGGCCTTCCCGACGCGGAGGTGGCTGAGGTGGGACGGCTGGTGCGGCTGACATCGGATCACCGCCCGGAACCGGGGGACGGCGACGGCGCGCTCCTTTGTGATGCCGATCTTTCCGTTCTCGGCGGGGAACCGGACCAGTATGCGAGGTACGTGGCTGACGTCCGCCAAGATTATGCGCACATCGGCGACGCTGACTTCGTTGCCGGGCGAACCGCCGTCGTACGCCGCCTGCTGGAACTTGACCCGCTGTTCCACAGCGGCCGTGCGCGGGAGCTGTGGCTGGACGCCGCACACCGGAACCTGAAAGGCGAATTGGCGTGAACGCACCCGGCTCAACCCCCCGCCACACGCTGACGGCGAGCGCAGCCCACCGGCAACTGCCCTACACCGTGCGGCTGGAGTGGGGGCTCGACGGCGCCAGGACAGTAGCGCCCGGCGCCGACCTCGCGGTGGTGGTGGACATCCTGTCCTTCAGCACCTGCGTCAGCGTCGCCCTCGACCGGCGTGCCGTTGTTTTTCCCTTTCCCTGGAAGGACACCGGCGCCGAGGACTTCGCCGCCCACCACGACGCCCAGCTGGCCGGTCCCCGCAACGGCGGCGGGCTCAGCCTCTCCCCCGCCAGCATCCGGGCTGCGGCGTCCCTGGAGCGGGTGGTCCTGCCGTCCCCGAACGGTTCCGCCCTCTGCCATAAACTGGCAGGCGAAGTCCCGTTGGTAGCCGCCGTGTCCCTGCGCAACGCCGCCGCAACTGCGGACTGGGTGGCGGCCAACCTGCCAGAGGATGCTGTCATCGCAGTAATAGCTGCCGGTGAGCGCTGGCCTGACGGCACCCTCCGCCCGGCTGTGGAGGACCAGATCGGGGCGGGCGCCTTCATCGCCGGCCTGGTGGCCGCAGGCAAGGGCGGCTATGAGGCCGAAGACGGCAGGCACGGCTACTCACCGGAGGCTGTGGCGGCCATGGCAGTCTTCGAGTCCGCTGAGCCGCGGCTCCGCGAGATGCTGCACAGCTGTTCCAGTGGCCGCGAGCTGGCTGGTGCCGGCTACGGGAACGACGTCGATATCGCTGCTGAACTGGACGACAGCGGTGCTGTGGCCATCCTGGTGGACGGGGCATTCAGCCCCCACTGACGGTGGCCCCGTTTTTCTGGTGGTGCGCCGGCCGCTCGGAATGCCTGACGGCTGGACCCTTTACCGCCGCCGGCAGCGGATGCAAGACTGCTCGGATGACCTTGCGCATCCAATCCCTCTGCATTGATTCGACTGATCCGAAAGTGGCCGCGGACTTCTGGGAGAAAGCGCTGGGCTGGCGCCGGACCTATGAGGCGGACGACGAGATTGTGCTCGAGCCGCCGGCCGGCAGCCCTGAGGAGGGAGTATCCCCGGACCTGCTCTTCCTGAAGGTGCCCGAGCGCAAGGAGGTCAAAAACAGGCTCCACCTGGACCTGCGGCCCAAGGACCGGGACGCGGAGGTTGCAAGGCTGGAGGGTCTTGGCGCCGAGCGCATTTCTGTCGGCCAGGGTCCGGAGGTGACCTGGGTGGTGCTGGCGGATCCGGACGGCAACGAGTTCTGCGTCCTGCGGGCACTTCAACCCGAAGAACAGGCTGAATGACCGGGCGTCCCCTCCCCCCGCTGCCCAGGTCCCATGGAACAGCGACGACTGTCTACCGGTAGGCCGTGACGAACGGCGCGCTGGTGGGAACGATCTGCTTACCCAGGGGCATCAGGGATACCGGGATGAGCTTCAGGTTGGCGATGGCCAGCGGGATTCCGATGATGGTGACGGCCATGGCAAAGGCAGTCACCACATGGCCGATCGCGATCCAGATGCCCGCCACCAGCAGCCAGATTACGTTGCCCAGGAGCGAGAAAACCCCTGTCCCGCCGGGCTTGTCCACCACCGTCCGGCCGAACGGCCACAGTGTGTACTCCGCAATCCTGAACGAGGCGATTCCCCACGGGATGGTGACGATCAGCAGGCAGCAGATGATGCCGGCCACGAAATAGCCCAGCGCAAGCCAGAATCCCCCGAAAACCAGCCAGATGATGTTGAGCAGTGTCTTCATTCATCCATTGTGCCCCCGGGGGTCTGACAAAAGGATGGGGGCCTTCCCTGACTGGCCCCTGACTCAGCTGCTAAACCGGGGCCGCTTCGCTCTTCGCTGCCTGGACGAAGGCGCGCACCTTGGCCAGGTCCTTGACGCCCCGGGATGCCTCCACGCCGGAAGAGACGTCCACGCCCCAGGCATGGGCGGCCGTGGATGCGCCACCGACGTTGGCCGGGTCCAGCCCGCCCGCAAGCAGCCAGTGGCGTCCCTGAAGTACGGGCATTGCGGCAACGGAGGCGTAATCCCAGGCCTCACCCGAGCCGGGCACCGCGGCGTCGATCAGCAGGAGGTCCTCGCCCCAGTCTTCGAATTCCTCCGGAGCGGCGCCCATGGTGACTGCCCTGATCAGCTTCATGCCGGCGTCGTGCACTGTTGTTACGTCCTGGCGGGAGCGCGGGCCGTGCAGCTGGATCCATTCGAGCCCGGCAGCGCGGGCGATGGCCACGGCGTCGGCCACGGGTTCGTGGCGGAAGACGCCGATGGGCGAGACTCCCGCGGGGACCTCCGCCAACAACGAGGACGCCTGGGACGGCGTGACAACGCGGGGGCTGGCGGTGAGGACAAAACCGACGGCATCCGCGCCGGCCTGCACCGCTTCACGGACGGATTCGGGCGTACTGAGACCACACACTTTGACAAACATTCCCGGCTCCTTGAGGCTGCTTTGGTGTTATCCCCCCGGAGGAGAGTAGCAGGAACCCTGGGGCGCGGAGGCACCCGCGGCAATTAGGCTGGGCTGATGGAGATTATCCGCTTTGCAGACCTCAAGCCCCAATCCTGGCGCAACGGCGGCGGGGTGACACGCCAACTCGCCACCCACCCCAAAGCCGCTTCCACACAGGACGGATCCTGGGACTGGCAGGTAAGCATCGCGGACGTCAGCAAGGCCGGAGACTACTCGCCGTTCCCCGGCATGGAACGGGTCCTGACCGTGATCGACGGTGAACTCCTGCTGCTCACCGTGGACGGCGCCGAACACCCACTCGAGAAGTACCGCGCATTCCGCTTTCCGGGCGGTGCCAGCACACACGCCTCCCTGCCCACGGGCGACATCCGGAACCTAAATGTCATCACGCGGACCGGAAGCTTCAAGGGCTTCACGTCCATCATTGAGCTGTCCAAAAAGCGCGCGAAACCCCTCTTCGAGGGGCAGCTGGGGATCCTGCTGCAGGGACAGGCAACAGCCGCCGTCGGGACAAATGATCCCGAAACCCTGGCGCGGTACGACGCCGTGGTGGGTTCCGACGTCGACACCCCTGACATCCTGGGCCGCGGCTTCCTGGCCGTCGTGTCGATCGACCCGGTCGAGGAGGGGCCAGACGGGGAATAGGGAAGCCTCGCCTTTGGGAAGCAGAGCCTTTCCACACTGGTCACTCCCCGCAGCCGTCCCTAAACTCGGCCTATGACCACTTCAACGTTCAATGCGCTCCTGTCCACCCAGATCGGCAACGAGTTCACGGCATCGCAGCAGTACATTGCCGTGGCCACCTGGTTCGCCAACCAGGACCTCCCCCAGCTGGCCCGGTACTTCTACCGCCAGTCCGTGGAGGAACGGAACCACGCCATGATGATGGTGCAGTACATGCTGGACCGGGATATCCCCTTCACCATTCCCGGCGTCCCTGCGGTCCGCAACGACTTCTCCTCCGTAACGGAGCCGCTGGCACTTGCGCTGCAGCAGGAAAAGGAAGTCACCCGCAACATCGAGGACCTCTTCCGGGCTGCCCGCGGCGAGAACGACGCGCTGGGCGAGCAGTTTATGCTCTGGTTCCTGAAGGAGCAGGTGGAGGAAGTCGCGTCCATGACCACGCTGCTGAACATCGCCGAGCGTGCGGACAACCTGTTCGACATCGAGAACTTCATCGCCCGGGAAACCATCGGCGACGGCGGCCGTGACGCTTCCGCCCCCGAAGCTGCCGGCGGCGCGCTGTAGGGTCCCGTCCCGCCCCAACTGGTGAGGTTGGGCACCATCATTGGCCGCCCGGCGTCGGGCGTTGCTACGCTGGAAGCCAAGGCTCCGCGGCGGAGCCTCCGGACGACGGTTCAGTACCCGGCACGCGACAAGACTGGCCAAAGGATCTGTCATGCCGTGGTTAATACTCATTGTTTCCGGTGCCCTTGAAGCCGTCTGGGCGGCAGCCCTGCACCGCGCCTTCCAGGTGTCCGGCCAGCGCCGCGTCGCCCCCACATTGCTGTTCCTGGTCTCCGTGGCCGCCAGCACCGGCGGCCTCGCAATCGCTATGCAGTCCATCCACACCGGCACCGCTTACGCCGTCTGGGTGGGGGTGGGCGTAGTGCTGACCTCCGCGTACGCCATCGCCACCAAGGTGGAACGCCCGACGGCGGCACGCCTCCTCCTGTTGTCCGGCATCGCCGTGTGCGTGGTGGGCCTGAAGGTGGTGGCGTGATGCTGCGGCGTTCGATTCCCTGGCTGGTACTGCTGGCCTCGGCCGTCCTCGAAGCAGTCTGGGCAACAGCCCTTGGCCTGTCCGACGGTTTCACCGAGCCCATGCCCACACTGGTTTTCGCAGTGACAGCAACCCTGAGCATGCTGGGCCTGGGCATGGCCATCCGCAGCATCCCGCTCGGCACCGCGTACGCCGTCTGGGTAGGAATCGGAGCCGCGCTCACCGTGGGCTGGGCAATGGCCACCGGCGTCGAACCGTTCAGTGTGCTCAAGGTGCTCTTTATTGCCGGGATTGTGGGCTGTGCGGGCCGGGCTCAAGGTTCTGCCCGGCGGCTCGGACGCCGATAAACCTGAAACTGCAGCCCCTTCCAGCTCCACCGCCCGCTGAGTTTCCCCACGTTTCAGGGCGGCGACGGCGTGTCCCGGCAAAACGCCGTCGAACTCGCCTTCCCGGACGCAATAGGTGGGGAGGATCAGCGGAATCCTGGCTGCGGGTGGGGCGTTTAGGCTTTTGCCATGGAAGCACCCGAGATCACTGAGGCTGTCGCTGCCCTCCGCCAGTCCTTGGACGGAGGCCGGCGGATACTGCTGGGCATCGCCGGTGCGCCGGGTTCCGGAAAGTCCACCTTCGCGGAATTGATTTGGCAGCAGTTCGGTCCCGACGAGGCCGTGGTGGTGCCCATGGACGGTTTCCACCTGGGCAACACCATCATCGACGGCACGCCGCTGCGGCAGCGCAAGGGAGCCATCGATACGTTCGACGCCGGCGGCTACCTGTCGCTGCTGCGCCGCCTGGTCCGCCGGGATGAGCCAGTTGTCTACGCCCCTGAATTCCGGCGCACCCTGGATGAACCCGTCGCAGCCTCCATCCCGATCCCCGCGGAAGTGCCGCTGGTGATCACCGAGGGCAACTACCTGCTGGTGGAGCAGGAACCCTGGAAGGACATCCGGGCGCAGCTGGACGAGGTCTGGTTTGTGGACACACCACACGCGTTGCGGCTGCGACGCCTGGTGCAAAGGCACATCTCGTTCGGCATGGAACCGGCAGCAGCGGAGGCGTGGGCGCACGGACCGGACGAAGCCAACGCCGTCCTGATCCAGGCCACGCGTCCGGCAGCGGACCGGATCATCCCCTGGCACTAGGACTGACGGAATACAGCAACCCGGGACGGGGTTCCTGGCTTGGATAACTTCAATGATGGGAGCACATTCATGGCAGCACCGATGGTTCACCTCGGCGATGGCCTCAACGTCAGCCCGCTTGGCTTTGGCGGCATGGCACTGACACCGGTTTACGGGGACGTGGATCCGGCTGACGCACTCCGGACGCTGCACCACGCCGTCGATTCCGGAGTCAGCTTCATTGACACAGCGGATATCTACGGCGGGGGCAGCAACGAGGAACTGATCGCGCAGCTGCTGAAGGAGCGGCGGGACGAGGTGCAGCTGGCCACGAAGTTCGGGCTGGTGGGCTCGCCGGCGGACGGGTACACGGACATCCGGGGCGACGCCGCGCACATCCGGCAGGCAGTGGACCGCAGCCTGCAACGGCTGGGTACGGAGGTTATTGACCTTTACTACATGCACCGCCGTGACCTCCGCGTTCCGATTGTGGAAACCGTGGAGGCCATGGCGGAGCTTGTGCAGCAAGGCAAGGTCAAGCACCTGGGACTGTCGGAGGTGACTGCCCAGGAGCTCGAGGAAGCCACCGCAGTCCACCCCATTGCGGCGGTCCAGAGTGAATGGTCCATCTGGAGCCGCGACGTGGAACGCAACGTTGTTCCTGCCGCCGCCGCCCTCGGCGTGGGTTTTGTGCCGTACTCGCCGCTGGGCCGGGGATTCCTCACCGGCACCGTTGACGCCTCCAGCCTGGGGGAAAAAGACTTCCGGCGCCGGATCCCCCGCTTCGCCCCGGACGCTGCCAGCGCCAACGAGGCTGTGGTGGCCACGGTCCGGTCCGTGGCGGACGAGCTTGATGCGACACCCGCCCAGGTGGCCTTGGCCTGGTTGTTGGCCCAGGGCAAGCGGCTGAACCTGCCGGTGGTCCCCATCCCCGGCACCCGCAAAAGGCACCGGATCGACGAAAACCTCGGCGCCCTCGCCCTGGAACTGACCCCGCCGCAACTGGACGCGCTTGGCGAAGCGTCGGACGCCGTCGTCGGCTCCCGCTCCGCCGACCCCAAGTGGGTGTCCCAGGGCCGCGAGTAACCAGGGCTGCAGACGGGCGTCCCTAGACTGAAGCCTATGGACTCACTTCTTTACGACCTGCCGGCCCTGACCATCCGCCGGATCTCAGTCAGCGGGATGAACAACAACGTGTACCTGCTGACGGCCAAAACCAGCGGCGAACAGGTGCTGATCGACGCCGCAGATGACCTTCCGGCCATCCAGCAGCTGCTGCGGGGTGCCGCCGGGGACACGTCCGCCGAGCCCCGGCTCGCCCTGATTGCCACCACGCACCAGCACTGGGACCACGTCCGGGCGCTGGAGGAGTTGGCGGCAGCCACGGGTGCGCCCACGGCTGCAGGAAAGGACGACGCCGACGCGTTGCCTGTCGCAGTTGAGCGGCACCTTGAGCACGGGGACATCGTGGCCGTGGATGGCTTTGAGCTGACGGCAATCCACCTGCGTGGGCACACACCGGGCTCAATCGCGTTTGTGTACCGGGACCCGGAAGGCCCCACGCACATTTTCTCCGGAGACTCACTCTTCCCCGGCGGCGTGGGCAACACGCAGCAGGATCCAGGGCGGTTCAACCAGCTGATCACCGATGTCAGCGAGCGGCTGTTTGACGCCTACCCGGACTCCGCTCTCGTACACCCGGGCCATGGGAAAGGCACAACCCTGGGTGCTGAGCGGCCGCACCTCGCGGAGTGGCGCGCCCGCGGCTGGTGACACTTGTCCCATCGAGTGCTCCGCAATCGCCCTTTTGAACCTTCTAAAGGGCGTTCACGGAGCACTCGATGATGAAACTAGCGGCTGCGGCGTTCGTTCGAAGCCGGAGCCGAAGCGCGGCGCGGGCCGCTGCGGGCGGGACGGCCGGAGCCGCCGCCGTTGCCGGCGGAGTAGGACCCGCCGGAGGTTCCACCCGTGTTGGAGGACCAGACAGCCTTGTTGCCGCCGGTGGCTGCACCTGCACCGGCGGAACGGGAACCGCCGCCGGTCCGGGCACCTGCACCGGCTGCGGCACGCTGGCCCGTTGCCGGGCGTCCGCCGCGCTGGCCACCCGAGGTTGCCGGACGACCTGAGGAAGCCGGACGGCCGGTCCCGCCGCGGGGAGCGTCGCTGCGGGTTACGCGTGAATCAGCGCGTCCGTCCGAACCGCGGCCGGAGGCTGCACGGCCACCTGCCGCCGGGACGTCATTGCTGTGGGTGGACGCGGTGCCGCGGCCACGTGCGTTGCGGCGGGCAGCTGCTGCTGCGATGGCGCGGTCCTCGTTCTGCTCGCTGACGCGGTCGAAGGCTGCGCGGGCTTCGGTCCGGCCCTCGAAAGCTGCTGCGCGGCGCTCGGCACGCGGAACATCGGTACGCGTGGGCTCGGCGGAAACCCGGCCTCGTCCACCGCGTCCGCCACGTCCACCAGCGGTGGGTGCAGCCTGGCGACGGGCGCGCTTTCGCTCGGCGTTGGCACCGGTGGAGGTACCGCCGCCCTGCTGCGCGGCTTTTTTGGCCAGCAGTGCAGCCCGCGTGCGGGGATCGATCTTGTCAGCCATTTCCCCGACCAGTTGGGCAACCAGCGGCGAGTTGGCGGTGACGCGTTCGAAGTTGACCTCGACGCCGGCGGCCTTCATCAGCTTCTTGACGTCGGTCTGCTGCTCGGGGAGGGTCAGCGTGACCACTGTGCCGTCGGAACCGGCTCGTGCAGTACGGCCTGAGCGGTGCAGGTAAGCCTTGTGTTCTGTGGGCGGGTCAACGTGGATGACCAGTTCAACGTCGTCCACGTGCACGCCGCGGGCTGCGACGTCGGTGGCCACCAGGACGCGCACGTCACCGGAGGAGAACTCGGCGAGGTTGCGGTCGCGGGCGTTCTGCGACAGGTTGCCGTGCAGGTCGACGGCGGGGATCCCGGCGTCGGTCAGGGTCTTGGCCAGCTTGCGGGCGTGGTGCTTGGTCCGCATGAACAGGACGCGGCGGCCGGCGCCGGAGGCGAGCTCCACGATCAGCTGCTTCTTGACGGTCTGGTCGTTGACCACCAGGACGTGGTGCTCCATGGTGGTCACCGCGGCCTGCGGATCGTCCACGGAGTGGGTCAGCGGGTTGGACAGGTAGCGCTGGACGATCTTGTCCACGCCGTTGTCCAGGGTGGCGGAGAAGAGCAGGCGCTGGCCCTGGCTGGGGGTCATGTCCATGAGCTTCTTGACCACGGGCAGGAAGCCGAGGTCGGCCATGTGGTCGGCCTCGTCCAGGACGGTGATTTCCACGGCCTCAAGGGTGAGGATGCGTTGGCGGATCAGGTCCTCCAGGCGGCCGGGGCAGGCGATGACGATGTCGACGCCGGCACGCAGGGCCTTTTCCTGGCGGGCCTGGGAGATACCGCCGTAGATCACGGTGGTGTTCAGGCCTGCAGCCTTGGCCAGCGGCTCGATGGTGGCGTTGATCTGGGTGGCCAGCTCGCGGGTGGGTGCAAGGACCAGGCCCATGGGACGGCCGGGCTTACGGAAGTGCTTGGCTTCCCGCTCAGCGAGTCGTGCCACAAGCGGGATGGCAAAGGCGATGGTCTTGCCGGAGCCGGTGCGGCCGCGGCCCAGGACGTCGCGTCCGGCCAGGGTGTCAGGGAGGGTCTTCACCTGGATGGGGAACGGCTCGGTGATTCCCTGTGCGGTGAGGGTTTCGGCAAGGGCTTTGGGCGTGCCGAGGGCAGCAAAAGTAGTCAAAGTCAAAGGTCTTTCAGGCGGTATCCGTGCGGATATCGGCCCCCGACGCCGGTTGGCCAAGGGGGTTCGCCGAAGAAAATTCAGGTGATCAACCAGCCTGCTGCCGCTTATGCAAAGCGGCGGCCGGGACCAAATGGAACGCGTTCATCGACGCAGGATGTGCCTCTCACATGAAAAAAGCCCAGTCCCTCAATGAAGGGAGACATGGGCATCACTGCACATCAAGTTCCACCAGTCTAGCATCCCGCGCCCACTCCCCTTGTCCTCCCCCTTTCCACCCTCTTCCCAACGCCTTCCGGTGGGCGTTGCCATCACTGTCTTCGCGGGGCAGGGTGGAGGCATGACTGAACACGCGTTCCACCAGCATGAAGCGGATTCTCCCGGCTCACACCAGGCAGCGCACGACGCCGGCCCGGGCCTTTCGGGAAACGGCGACGGCCGGGGAATCAGGGACGCCGCCGCCCTGTGGGATGAGCGATACCGCAGCAAACCCCAGATCTGGAGCGGCAAACCAAACCCGCAGCTGGTCCGGGAGGCCGGCGGACTCCGGGCGGGACATGCGCTGGACCTGGGCTGCGGCGAAGGTGCGGACGCTATCTGGCTTGCCCAGCACGGCTGGACGGTCACCGCCGTCGACGTTTCCACCGTTGCGCTGGAGCGGGCGCACGGGCACGAGAAGGCCGCCCTGGCGCGGGAGAGTGTGCACGCTGCCGAGGGCGCCATCGCCAGCCGGATCCGCTGGCAGCAGGCCGACCTCGAGGAATGGCAGCCCGACGGGTCGTACGACCTGGTGACCTCGCAGTTCCTCCACTCCCAGGAGCTCGCCTGGCAGCGGCCCCTGAAAACGGCCGCGGCAGCGGTCAAACCGGGCGGGACCTTGCTGGTGGTGGGCCACCATCCGGACCGGCTTCCGCCGTGGGGCGGTGGCCACACAACGCACGAAATGTTCTACACCGGGGAGCAGCTGGTGCAGGAGCTGGGACTGGATGGGCCTGACTGGCAGGTAGAAGTGCAGACCAGCAGGGAGCGGCCGGTGACCGGCCCGGACGGGCAGCACGCCACCATCGCAGACGTGGTGGTCCGTGCCAGCCGGCTGACCTGACGTCAAGCCCCGAGCTGGTCTTTGCTGGTGACCCTGGGAGCAACCCCCACCGCGGCTACGGCGACCACGGCGGCCAGTCCGAAGACCCCTGCGAAGGATTCCTTCGTCGTCGTAAAAACTGCGAACACGATGCCCGTGGTGGCCAGCGCCAGCGCGCCGCCCAGGGAGTCCGAAATCGACATGGCGGAGCTGTTGAAACCCTCGTCTTCCTTGGCGGACAGGGCCAGGGTCATCACGCTCAGCCGGGGATAGAGCAGTCCCATGCCGCCGCCGGCGAAGATCCATCCCATGATGGCGACGGCGGCCGGCCAGTGCAGCGCGGTGGTGGCCAGGGCGAGGACAACAGCGCCCAGCACCATAAATGCGCCGATGCGGATGGCGCGGCGATGGGGCAACCGTGCACCGAGCCGGCCCTGTACTGCCGACGCGCCTGCCCAGGCGAGCGCTCCACCGGTAAGGGTGAGACCGGCAAAGGTTGGCGAAAAGTCGTACTGCTCTATCAGCAGGTACGGCAGATAGACCTCGGCGCCGAAGAACGCAGCCGAGGCGAGCCCGCGGACCAGGATGACGCTGGGCAGTCCGCGCCGGGCGGTGAGCGTACCCAGCGGCACCAGCGGCCGCACGGACACCAGGGCAATCACGACGGCGGCCACCGCCAGGAGCGCCGGCGCTGCGCCGAACCCCGGGACATGAACCTCCCGCGAGAGGTTGAGCCCCAGTACCGCGAGCGCCGCGAGGGTGGCCCAGGCAAGCCGGTCGAAGGCCACCGGGATGGGTGGCTGCTGCGCATTGGTACGTTCCTTGGCGCCCTGTCCCTTAACTGGCGGCACGCCCCGCAACACCGGCGCGATCATCACCAGCGCCGGAATGACCAGGCCCACCACACCCAGGAACACCCAGTGCCAACTGAACACCTGCGCCACAATGCCGGCAGCAAACGGGCCCACCAAGGACGGGATCACCCAGGCCGCGGAGAAGGCAGCGAAGATCTTAGGGTGGAGCAGCGCTGGATAGATGCGTGCCACCAGGACGTACAGCGCCACTGTCAGGGCGCCGCCGCCGAGCCCCTGCACCAGCCGCCCGGCCACGAGCAGCGGCATGGAGACCGCGGTGCCCGCGATCAGCAGGCCAACCACAAACAAGGCCACGGATGCGTAGAGGGGGAGGGTGGGTCCACGGCGGTCGGACCAGTTTCCGGCCGCGACCATGCCGATCACGCCGGTTGCGAGCGGCCCCGCGAAAGCCAGGGCGTAGAGTCCTGCGCCGTTCAGTTCGCGGCTCACCACCGGCATGATGGTGGTCACCGCGAGGGACTCGAACGCGGCCAGGAACACCAGCGCGCAGGCACCGATGGTCACCCACAGGTACGGTCTCTGCAGGATGCCGGCGTGGGGGCCGGTGGCTGAAAGGGTTGTCTCGCGCACGCTTCTGGCCCGATCGGTTGTTTTGGATGTGCTCCACAGCATAACGGCCGGCACTGACAAGCCCGGCCCGGAGGCCCGGCTTCTGGCAGGCCTAGCCGGCGCTGGCCACCGCCGCGGGGACGATGACCCGGCCTGTGGCCGTGGAGTCCTGGTTCAGCATCCAGCCCACCCGCTTGACGGTGCTGAGCATCACCACGCTTTCGACGAGTTCGATCCCGGGAATCCGCTGCTGCAGGGCAAGTTCCGCATTCAGCACGTCAGCCAGCGACTGCAGCCACATGATGATCACAAAGTTGGTGCGGCCGGTGGTGGAGGCGCTGAGCCGTACATTGCGGAGACCGCGGAGCTCGGCGGCAGCCGCCTCATGGTGGCCGGCGGGGACGTTGGCGAACCATTGGCAGGTCACCGGATAGCCCGAGAACTTCTGGGCCACTTCGCAGCGGAAGGAGAGGACCCTGCTGGCGAGGACCCGGTTCAACTGGCGCTGCACGGTGGCCGGATGCCGGCCAAGCGCCCGTGCGATCTCGGCCGCCGTCGCCCGCCCGTCCCTCGCCAGGAAAGGAAGCAGCGCCAGGTGGCTCTCCGGCAGGGGCTCAATGACGGACTCCGGAGGTGCCGACCCTGCTGCTTCCGGTCCGGCCTTGGCCTGCAGCGCCGAGGTCTGCGCCCGGTTGAGCACGTTGAGGCGCCAGGCGTAACCGCCGGAGTGCAGCCTGGTGCAGAGCGCCGTCTGGTACTTCAGCAGTCCATCGATGTCCTTGAGCCGGGAAGCCACGGCCGTGGTGAACTCCTCAAGGGACTGCGTCAGGACCGTCAGCATCAGGTCACGGTTGCTGGCCGCCTCCTCGATGGTGACAATCTGCGGCACCGCTGCGAGGGCCTCGGTCACCTCTTCGCGGCGGTGCATTTCACAGTCGACGTCGACGAGCGCCAGGCACATCTGCTTGGGGTCCCCCATCAGGTGCGCCGTCACCCACGCCGCGCCGGACTGGCGCACCCTTTCCCACCGCGTGGCCAGCGTGGTGGCGTGAACGCCGAGAATCTCACCGGCGTCCGCCCAGCTGATCCTCGGCGCGATTTCCAGCGCGTTGATGAGCGCGAGGTCCTCCTCGGTTAGGTCCATGGTCCCCATTCTTCCGCAGGTGTGCATGAATGCAGCAGCAGAAGGGGTGCCGCTGCATTTTTCGAGGAGATGTGTTGCTTGTGAGTCATGTCACCCCACACTGGACTAAACCATTCTTTGGAGGAGTAGAAATGACCATCATGCCCGCGGCCAGGGAACTTCAGCCCGAATTGATCCGGTTCCGCCATGCGATGCACCAGGAGCCGGAAATCGGCCTGGACCTGCCGCGGACGCAGGAGAAAGTCCTCAAGGCATTGGACGGGTTGCCCTACGAAATCACCCTGGGCAAGGAAACGACGTCGGTTACGGCCGTGCTGCGCGGCACGGGGCCCTCGGCTGCTGCCAGGGACGCTGAGGCAGCCGGCGCGGCTCAGCCCGCGCGGCCGTCCGTCTTGCTCCGCGCCGACATGGACGGCCTGCCGGTCCAGGAAAAGTCCGGCGTGGACTACACCTCCCGCGTGGACGGAACCATGCACGCCTGCGGCCATGACCTCCACACCGCGATGCTTACGGGCGCGGCCACCCTGCTGGCCGAGAACCGGCACCGCCTTGCGGGCGACGTCGTCCTGATGTTCCAGCCCGGCGAGGAAGGCTTCGACGGCGCCAGCTACATGATCCGGGAGGGTGTGCTGGAGGCGCCCGGCCGGCGCGTCGACGCCGCGTACGGCATGCACGTGTTCTCCGCCCTGGAACCGCACGGCACCTTCGCTACCAAACCCGGCGTGATGCTTAGCGCCTCCGACGGCCTGGTGGTCACCGTACTCGGCGCAGGCGGCCACGGTTCCGCCCCACACGCTGCCAAGGATCCCGTGACCGCGGCCGCCGAAATGGTCACTGCGCTGCAGGTGATGATCACCCGCCAGTTCAACATGTTCGATCCCGTAGTCCTCTCCGTCGGCGTCCTGCACGCCGGGACCAAGCGGAACGTCATCCCGGAAACGGCACGGATCGAGGCCACCATCCGGACCTTTTCCGAAGCCTCGCGGCAAAAACTGATGGACTCCATTCCCCGACTCCTGCGGGGGATCGCATCGGCGCACGGCCTTGAGGTCGACGTCGACTACCAGCAGGAGTACCCGCTCACCATCACGGACGAGGATGAAACCCACACAGCCGAGAACGTCATCACCGAAATGTTCGGCGATTCCCGGCTTTCCCGCTGGGCCACGCCGCTGAGCGGTTCGGAGGACTTCTCCAGGGTCCTGGCCGAGGTGCCCGGCACGTTCATTGGCCTCAGCGCCGTCCCCCGCGGCGTTGACCACGCCGCCTCACCGTTCAACCACTCACCGTACGCAACGTTCGACGACGGCGTGCTGGCGGACGGTGCCGCCCTCTACGCGGAGCTCGCCACGCAGCGCCTCGCCGCGCTTTCGCAGTCCCCCACGAACTCCTGATCCACCTTTCCAGGAAGAGAACTTCGATGACGTCCACCATCAGCACCCAGCGCACTGAGCGCGCAGCAATGCGGAAGACCCTCGTGGGTACCGGGATCGGCAATGCCGTTGAATGGTACGACTGGGCCATCTATGCAACCTTCACCCCCTTCATCGCCAGCCAACTGTTCAGCAAGGCGGACCCGGCGTCGGCCGTTCTGTCCACGCTGGCGATCTTCGCCGTCGGTTTCGTTGCCCGGCCCTTCGGCGGATTCCTGTTCGGCTGGATCGGCGACCGGGTGGGCCGCAAGACGTCCATGACCTTGGCCGTGGGCCTGGCATCGCTGGGCAGCCTGATGATCGGCATTGCGCCCACGTTCGCGAGCATCGGCGCCTGGGCGTCACTGATGCTGCTGGTGGCCCGGCTGGTCCAGGGCCTTGCGCACGGCGGTGAGCTGCCGTCGTCGCAGACGTATCTCTCCGAGATGGCGCCGAAGGAAAAGCGCGGATTCTGGGCCACCCTGATCTACACGTCCGGGACGGTGGGCATCCTGTTCGGCACGCTTCTTGGCGCCGTCCTGAACATGGTGCTCAGCACGGAGGCCATGAACGCGTGGGGCTGGCGCATCCCGTTCCTGATCGGCGCGGCGCTGGGGCTCTACGCCCTAATCATGCGGTCCAGGCTGCACGAGACCGAGGCCTTCGAAAGCGAATCCGCCGGCGAGAAGCGCGCGCCGATCTGGCCGCAGATTGTCCGCCACCGCAGGCAGGCCCTGCAAGTCATCGGCCTGACCGTCGGGCTTACGGTGATTTACTACATCTGGGGCGTAGTTGCCCCGAGCTACGCCACCACCGCACTGAAGATCGACCGCGGCGAAGCCCTCTGGGCCGGCGTCATCGGCAACATCGTAGTTCATCGCGGCGCTGCCCTTCTGGGGCAAACTGTCGGACCGCATCGGCCGCAAGAAAGTGCTCTGGTCCGGCGCCATCGGGTCCGCCGTCATGCACTTCCCCATGACCTGGCTGCTCAAGGATTCCGCGTGGCAGCTGGCTGTCGGCATGTCCGTGATGCTGATCTTCATTGCCGCGAGCGCCGCCATTGTTCCGGCCGTGTATGCCGAACTTTTCCCCACCAGCATCCGCACGGTGGGCGTGGGCGTCCCGTACTCCATCTGCGTGGCGCTGTTCGGCGGCACCGCGCCGTACCTGCAGCAGTGGCTGGGCACTACCCTCCAACTGCCGGACCTGTTCAACGTTTACGCCGTGCTGCTGCTCGTGGTCAGTGCCCTGTTCGTGTTCACCATCCCGGAAACGAAGGGCAAGGACCTGACGCACTAGTTTTCCCACGTAAGTAGCAGCAGGTGTCGTTATGAGCGCTCATAACGACACCTACTGCTACCCAGTTGGGTCCCCGACGAACCGGTTCCGGCCGGCGCGGTAGCCGAAAACCGCCGCGAGCAGGCCCACGGCCAGAAAAAGGACGCCGGCCGCTGTGAACGATCCGGTGGCCTGGTGCAACTGTCCCACCAGAAGCGTTCCCGATGAACCAAGGCCGTAGCCCACGCCCTGCATCATTCCGGACAGGTGCGCCGCCGTGTGCCCGTCCCGGGTCCGGAGCATGATCATGGTCAGCGCCACGGCGGTGAGGCTCCCCTGGCCGAGCCCCAGGAGTCCGGCCCACACCCAAATCAGCTCAAGCGGCCCGAAGATGCTGAGTGCGAAGCCACCGCCGGTCATCAGCGCCACCACCATGTTGATGGCCCGCTGGTCCCGGACGCGTGCAGCCAGCGCGGGCGCAAAGAGCGAGCCGAGCATCTGCAGCACAATACATGCGGACACAACCAGCCCCGCGGTGGCGCCGTCCACACCCCTTTCCCGCAGGATGGGTGCCAGCCAGGCGAACACACTGAAGGACATCATCGCCTGGAGCACCATAAAGATCGTGACCTGCCACGCGACTGCCGACCGCCAGACGTTTACCCCCTCCCTCACCGCCTGGTGCCGGATTGGGTCCTGCCGGACTGCCACCGGCAGGAACAGGACAAGGACGACGGCGGCAGGCAACGCCCAGAA
This sequence comes from Arthrobacter sp. V1I9, assembly GCF_030817075.1. Taxonomy (NCBI): domain Bacteria; kingdom Bacillati; phylum Actinomycetota; class Actinomycetes; order Micrococcales; family Micrococcaceae; genus Arthrobacter; species Arthrobacter sp. V1I9. Next base: position 155,839 of record NZ_JAUSYU010000001.1, on the reverse strand, counting down.
CCACAGCGCCAAAGCCCACTCCCCCGTCGCCTTGTACAGCGGGTAGGTGAAGCCGGCGCCGAGGGCGGCAGAGGCGCAGATGGCCGTGGTGTACAGCCCGCCCATCAGGCCAAGGCGGTGCGGGAAGTCGCGTTTGACCAGCCCTGGCAACAGCACATTGCACAGGGCGATGGCGGCACCGCAGGCCGCTGTTCCTGCCAGCAGTGCGGTCAGGTGGGCCGGTCCCGGCGGGCCGGAAACCTGCAGCCATGGGAGCTCGACCGGCCGGAGCAGGAGCCCCGCAGTGAGGACCGCCATCGCACCGAGGAGTACGCGTTCGGCGCCGAAGCGTCGGGCCAGGACCGGGGCCAGGGGCGCGAAGACGCCCAACAGCGTCACCGGAACAGTGGTCAGCACTACCACCGCCCAACCTGGAAGTGCGGCCTGCGAGGTGACCTCGGGAAGCACCGCCGAGAAACTGGAGAAGACCGTGCGCAGGTTCAGACCGATCAGGACAAGGCACAGGCCCAGGTAAACCAGGCCCCTCCGGCTTCCTACCCGGGTTGGTTCCGGCGCCGGCAGCTCATCAATTTCAGCGTCCACCAGGTTGCCGGGCCGGGGCAGATTGTCCGGCTGGGGCTTTCCCGCCTGCTGCCTTTTAGCCGCAGCGTTCGTCGCTTCCGTCACCTGCCCATTCTTGCAGGAGGCTGACGGACGAATTATCCACATAGCGGCGGTCTACGCTGTTGAAGCCCTCGCCGCCTGCCTCCGTTGGGACAGCAGCCAACGGCCCGATCAGAGGAGAGTAATGGGTATTCCGCCACCAGATGAGCCTCCAGCGGCAGATGGGGAACTCCAACCCGAAGCACCTCATGTCGCTGGATCCCAGGAAACCAGGGCCGGTCGCTGCGAGCGCAATGCAACAGCCAGCGTGGTACTGGCGGTCCTCGCAGTGCTCAGCATGATTGTCACTGCCCCGTTGGCGATGTTTGCCATCCTTGGCACCTACCCATCCGACGGCCCATCCCCCACTCCCTGGGTGGCACCCCTGGTGTTCTTCAGCCTGCCGCTTCTGTTTGCTTTGCCCTCCCTCGGGCTGGCAATTTCCGTCATGAGGAACTCCCCGGACCCCTCGCCGGACCGGTCATCCGTCGCGTTTGCGTTGTGCGTCGCCGGCTTGGTCGTTGCCCTGGCCATCGGACCGGCGCTGGACCAGTTGGGGAACTGATGCTTGAGCCATTCTTACGCCGGTATTCTGGAAGGGATGAGCGAATCCCCAGAATCACCGCAGCCGGAACACGTCCCGAGGCCGGTGACCCCGGGCACGCAGGCGTCGTTCGGCACCTACGGAGGCCGGCCCGTCAGCTTTGTTCGCCGCGGAACCAGGCTGCAGGGCCGCCGGCAGGCCGCATGGGAAGAGCACGCCGAGCGTTGGGCTGTCGACGTGCCCCGCCACGTCGCGAACACGTCGGTCCACCCGGACTACACTTTCGACTCCGAGGCGGAGTTCGGCCGCAAGGCACCCCTCATCGTGGAGATCGGTTCCGGCCTGGGTGACGCCATTTGCCATGCCGCCGAAGAGAACCCGGACACTGATTTCCTGGCAGTGGAGGTCTACACCCCCGGACTTGCGAACACGATCATCAAGATCAACAGCCGCGGGCTGAACAATGTCCGTGTGGTGGAGGCCAATGCGCCGGAGGTGCTGGCCAGCATGCTTCCGGCAGGTTCCGTCAGTGAACTGTGGGTTTTCTTTCCCGACCCGTGGCACAAGTCCCGGCATCACAAGCGGCGCCTTATCCAGCCGGAATTCGCGGACCTCGCCGCCCGCGCGCTTAAGCAGGGCGGGCTCTGGCGGATTGCCACTGACTGGTCCAACTACGCGGTCCACGTCCGCGACGTCCTGGCGGATTCGGAAGACTTTGAGAACCTGCACACCGGCGAGCGCCGCGGACCGGAAAGCCCACTGACCCAGGTGTGGCAGTCCGGCGTGGAATCGGTGGTGGGCGGAGCCCCGGTCCGTGAAGGCCGCGCTCCCGTCAGCACAGAACACACCGGGCCCAACGAGGGTGTGGACGAAACGGGTGGTTGGGCGCCGCGGTTCGAGGGCCGGATCAGGACCAGCTTCGAGGGCAAGGCCCACGAAGCCGGGCGGCTCATCTTCGACCTCTGCTACCGCCGCCGATAATTCCAGCGCCTTCACACATTCAGCACTGCTGGATCACTGGCACGTGGCATCCCGGCGTGGCACGATTGCCCTTATGCCGAGGCACGAAACATCAGCGCATCGGCGCCTGCATAGAGGGAACAGCCATCAAAAGAGAATTAAGACAGGCCGCTGATGCAGCGGAGAGTGTCAACCAACTCCCGCAGTCTGGAACTGCTGGCCAGGGCGGGGTTTGCGGCGAGCGGCATCCTGCATCTGCTGGTGGGCGCCATCGCGATCCGGCTGGCCATGGGCGGTACCGGCAACGCTGATTTCAGCGGTGCGGTAGCTGAGCTCGCCACCCAGCCGGCGGGGCCTTTCCTGTTGTGGGCCAGCTTTGCCGCCTGCGCAGCCCTCGCGCTGTGGCAGACCAGCGATGCCATCTTTGATTACAACCGGCTGCCCACCAAGGAAAAGGCCGGGAAGAAGGCCAAGGCAGCGGCACAGGCTCTGGTGTTCGCGGGGCTGGCCCTCACGCTGATGTCCTTCGCGCGGGGTACCGGTTCCGGCGGGGACAACCAACAGGCGGCCAGCGACTTTACCGCTTCCGTGATGAAGGCTCCGGGCGGCGTGGCGCTGCTGGTCCTGCTGGGCATCGGCATTGCCGTTACCGGTGTCGTCTACGGGATCCGTGGGCTGCGAAAGTCCTTCGAAAAACATCTGGTGATGCCTGCATCCTCCACCCCAAGAACGGCCGTCACCGTCCTGGGCGTGACAGGGTACGTGGCCAAGGGCACTGTGCTGTTGCTGACCGGGCTGCTGATTGCCATAGCCACCCTGCAAGCGCACCCAGAGGAGTCCACCGGGCTTGACGGCGGGCTTCGGGGGCTCCGTGACCAGCCGTTCGGCGTCTATCTCCTGGCAGCGGTCGGCGCGGGGCTGATCTGCTACGGCGTCTTTATGACCGTCCGCGCACGCCTCGGGAAGATGACCCAGTAGACCGCCCGCTCCCGCGCGGCTTCACCGGTGTCGTTGGGCCAGTGCCGGCCCAGCGCCTCGAGTCAGGGTCCAGACGCTAGGGTACGGTGATCACCGCGACGGCCTGCTGCGTGCCGTCCCGCAGTTCCACACTCGAAATGCTGGTCAGCTGGATGGGCGTGGCACCGGTAACCTTGACCCTGCCGCTCGGGGTGGCCGTCCAGGCGCACGCACGGTCCTCGCCGCCGGCACGGTCCCGCACCCACAGCGACAATGTCCCGTCGGAGGGGAGGCTGCTGCCGTTCACGGCCAGCTCGGTTCCCCAGTTCTTCCGGGCCAGGTCGATGCTGAACTGCAGGCCGCCTCCGGACTGCACTGAATATGTGGCGTCCGGTTGCGCGGGCCGGTTCAGCAGCGGACCCACCGCCATCCCCACGGCGAGGCACGCTGCGGCCACAGCGCCTACCAGAGCCGCCCACCGCCGTCGCGCCTTACGGCGGCGGTTCGCCAGTTTGGACAGGAGGTACACCGGCGCCCCGGCTGCAGGGGCGGGCGGCGCACCCAATCCAGCCGGGACCACGGTGAGCGCCACAGCGTCCGGCACCGGAAGGGCGTCCAGCAAGGCGGGCACTTTCTCAAGCCGGGCAAGCTCATCCCGGCATTTCACGCAACCCTGCAGGTGCGCTTCGAAACCCTTCAAATCCTCGGCGTCCAGTCCGCCCAGAAGGTAGGCGCCCAGCAACTGGTGCTGCTCGGAAGCGTTCACCGTTCCACCCCCATCTCGTCCAGAATGGTCCGCAACGCCCGCACAGCGTAGAAGGCACGGGACTTCACCGTTCCGCTCGGGACGTTCAACTGCACCGCTGCCTCATTCACGGTGAAGCGGCGGTAGTGCAGGGCAACCAGCACGTCCCGGTGTTCCGAGCTGAGGCGGAGCAGCGCTTCCTCGATCAGCACCCTGTTCAACAGCTCATCCACGCGTTCCACAGCATCCGCAGAATCGGCAAGGCCGTCGTCGAGGGTTTCGGCCGGGCGGCGCTGCGCCCGGCGGTAATTGTCGATCATGATGTTCCTGGCCGTCCGGAAAAGATAGCTGCGGAGGCTTCCGGTGACCTCCGGCGCGTGCTGCCATACACGGAGCACGGTTTCCTGGACAACATCTTCGGCCAGTTGCGGGTCCCGGGACGCACTGAGCACGAAGCGGCGCAGGGCCGGGCCGTGTTCACGGTAAATGGACTCCACCACATCCTCATCCAGAGGCATTTCAGGACCTCCCGTCCCGGCCTGCAGCACGCTCGCCTCCGTGCTGCTTCCGGCTGGTACGACGTCCGCAGCCGGAATTTGGTTCATTTGAACCATTCTTCACCCGGAAGCGTATTACTCGTTAGCGTCCGGCATCGACGCCGGGCACGAGCCAAGGAGCAAACCTATGAAAAAGCATCTGGGAACAGGCCTTACCATCCTCGCCCTGACGGCGGCCCTGGCAGGCTGCGCCGGCGGCAGCGGAACCACCCCTGCAGCCAGCACGCCCGCGGCCACCACTGCCGCTCCCGCGACGACCTCGGCCGATCCCACTGCCACGTCTTCAGCGTCAACTGCAGCCGCCGGAGTCGACCTGATGATCGGTTCCTCCAGCCTGGGTGACATTGTGGTCGATTCAAAGGGGATGAGCCTCTACTACTTCACCAAGGATGTGAAGGATTCCGGCACCAGTGCCTGCACGGGAGGTTGCCTGACCGCCTGGCCGCCGCTTCTCACCACTGCGGACGAGCCCAAGGTGGAGGGGGTAACCGGAACCGTGGGCACCATAACCACGCCGGAGGGTGCCAAGCAGGTGACCTTGAACGGCATGCCGCTGTACTACTTCCAGAAGGACACCAAGGCCGGTGACATCCTCGGTCAGGGCGTCAATGATGTCTGGTACCTTGCGGATCCGGCCGGCGAAATGATCAAGACGGCTGCCAAATAACTGGGGGACGGTGAGCCGGGTGCCGGCGCCGTCACGGGAGCGGAACTGCCGGCAGCGTCGCCGGCAAGGGAACCTGTGAAGGAACCGGCACTTCCGGCGAGCCGCCCAGTCCATCGTCGATACGTCCGGGAACAACCCCGGGCAGGGTCTTTGAAGCGGGGACTTCCCCGGGCTTACCCGGGGAAGTTGGCTGGCGTGTGGCGGGCCCTTCCGCGGCCGGGCCGTCCGACGGCTGACCCGCCGTCGGCTGCGTGGCTGCGGCGGGGCCTGCCGGTATCGATGCCGGGTCGCCGGCGGGTGAAGCGCTGGTGGGCGCCGTACCGGAGGTGGCTGCGGGCAGAGGTGTCGCGGGCTGTTCGGCAGGATGGTCCGCAGTTGCGCCGCCGGAAGTGGTGATAAAGGAAGTGACCGCCTGGTTGAGCTGACTGAATGATTCCCGGAAGGTTTGGTCGGACGCCGCGGCAATGGCACCGCCGGCGCTCAAGGAAACCGCCACGGACAGCGCCGTGAGGGTGGCCCGGCGTCTGGCCCTGCGGCGGGCAGCCAGCTCGTCAGCAGGACCTGATGGGGGTTCGACGGCCGCAGGCGTCGCGGTTGCTCCGGCCATCAGGGCAAGCAGCTCAGCTGTTGGTTCCGGTGCAACAGATCCCAACGCCCGGAGTTCCAAAAGGACGGGGCGGAGCCGCGTGTCGCCGTCCAGGTCCGCCTCCAACAGCAGCTGGTCAACGGAGCCGTCACGGCGGGATCCTGCGGTGTCACTCATTGTTTGCCTGGTTTCTTTTGAGCGTCTGTGCCTTGAGATTCTGAAGGGCCCTGCGCTGGAGCTGCTTGACCGCCCCTTCGCTTTTGCCCATGATTCCGGCCACCTGTTCTATGGAAAGGTCGGCCACCACCCGCAGGGCCAGCACTTCCTGGTGTTCGTCGCTGAGTCCGTCCAGCAAGGCGGCAGCAGCGCCGTTCAGCTCCACCACACAGTGCTCTGCGGAGGGGGTACTCCGGCTGTCCTCCTGAGGGTCGTAAGGAGTCAGCTGGGGCCTGCGTTCCTGCCGCCGATAGTGGTCAACCATCCGGGCGTGGGCGATGGAAAACAGTAATGACTTGGCGCCCTGCAGCCCTCCGGTGAGGCCGCTGATCTTCGGAAAGAACGCCAGGAACACGTCCTGGGTCACCGCTTCGGGATCGTCGACGCCCCGTGCCTTAAGGTAACCCAGCACTGGACCTGCAAAGGACCGGTAAGCGACGCCGAACAGCGCTGCCGGGTCGGTTCCGGCTGCGTCGTCGAATATGTCGATCTCTTCTTGGGCCAAAGTGTCTAGCACCGGCGGCTCCTCCATCCCGGAACAGGGCAATGCCCATCCCGGTTTACGGTGCGGTCTACGGGTCCTGCTCTTACTTCCCCCCGCTGCCTGGCAGGTGTTCCGGGCTGAAAATCCCGGACCGGCCTCCTCGAGGGCGGCGATTTTCCTGAAGGATGAAGTCCCAAGGGTCAGGATTGCCCTACTGCGGGAAACGGACTTCCTGCCGTTTCCCGCAGTACACACTAGCTAATGCCGCCTAGCGGACCGAAACGGACGGGGCATCCACAGCTGCGCTGCCGCCGTCGACGGAAGCAGCCGGGACCTCGGGAACGGCAGGTACAGCGGGAACTGCCGGCTCGCCGTCGATACCCGGAAGAGCGGGGACCGCCGGGACAGCGGGGATGGCCGGAACAGCAGGAAGCTCGGGGCTCCCGACCTCAACAGCGGCCGACCCGGTGGCTGCGGCGCTTGCTTCTGCGGCAGCGTCAGCCTGGGCTACGACGTCGGCGCAGAAGCTTCCGACATTCGCTTCACCCTGTGCAGCAAGGACCAGGGAGGAGAAGCCCTCGGAGGAAGCGTTCAGGCCACCATTGGCGAAAGCGGTGCAAAGGCCGAGGGCGGCGGCGCCGGCCGCATCAACGGCCGTGCCGGCACCAGCGGAGGCGGAGGCCTGGGCAGCGATGCCGTCCTCCGAAACAGCGGCGGTTCCTGCGGCTTCTGCTCCAGCGTCAACGGCGGCGTCCGTGCTGGCATCCACAGCGTCACCGGCGACTGCCTGCGTGTCAGCGGCTGCTTCTCCAACGAGTTCCGGAGCCGGTGCGCCGAGGAGTTCGTGCGCGGTCTGCTGTGCCTCGACGGGGAGGACACCGGAAACAGCTGCGGCGCCGGTCCCACCCACGGCGATGGTGCCTGCTGCCAGTACTCCGGCGGCGACTTTGCTGGTGGCGAGGACGGTGAACAACGACATAAGACACTCCAAAACCTAGACGATACGTTTGATTCGGGTCCGTCGGGCGGACCCATCACCTCCTGCATCGCGAGGGACGGAGGAAAAGTTACGGGTGTCCGGAATCTTTTTTCACGGCGCTACGATCGATGCATGCCTACGGTTCCAGAGTCCCGGAAAAAGCCCAGCACCTGGCAATCGATGGTGGACAGCAACAAAGCCCTCCTTGTCAGGAAGACCGGCGAAGACACCGCCCACTGGGTCGAAAAGGCCCGCGCCGCCGGCATCCGGAACGACGGCGAGCTCCGCACCTGGATGCGCGACGGCTTCGGGGTGACGGGGTACGCCCAGTACGCAGTCTCCTGGGAAATGTTCGGCTACCCGGAGTTCATGCTGCGGGACGCCGACGAGCTGATGGACGGGCAGTACATCAATCACCCGCACTTGAGGCCCATCGCGGACGCCATCCTGGCGTGGGCGTCCGCGACAGAGGGAGTGGATATCCAGATGCGGAAGGGCTACGTGTCGCTCCACAGCCCCCGGCGGAAATTCGCCCAGGTCACCCGGACCACCAACACCGCAGTGGACGTGACACTCAGGCTCGAGGCCCCTGCTGAGGGCCGGATCGAAACCGTCAAGACCCGGGCTGACGACCCTTTCGCCCGCCGGGTCCGCCTCACCTCGACCGAACACGTGGACGACCGACTGCTGGAAATTCTTGCGCTGGCCCTAAAGCAGAACAGCTAAGGGGCGCCCCGTTGCGGGCGCCCCCCGTTTTGAGAGCCTAAGCGTCGGCCAGTTCGGCGTCGGCTTCTTCGAACTCCACCGCCGCGACGATTTCCTGGGTTGCGGGGTTGATCATAAAGGCCTCGTCGTCCTCCTCAACCATCAGGAAGTCACCGTGGTCCGTGGAGAAGTGCCAGGCCAGGGCCTTCCCGCCGGCGTGCAGGTAATTGGGGTCGCCCATCGTGATCCTGATCAGCTCGTACCCGGCGATGCTGCAAAGTTCGCGGATGATGATTTCGAAGTCGGGGGCATCCTCAAGGGCCTCGGCGTCAGCCTGTGCCTGGCGCTCCGGCAGGTCCGGAATCCGGGCCACGAGCCGCTCGATGTACGCACCGATTTCCTCGTCGTCCAGCACCAGCAGTTCGGGCTGGCCACGCAGCCAGGCAGCGTTGAGTGCGGTGATGTTCTCCGTCTCCAGCAGCTCCTCGAACTCGCCGTCGAGCTCCTCCACCCGGAGGACGCCGTCGGGCGTGTCCCCGGAGTCCTCCAGGCCGCCGTCGAGGTAATGCTCTTCTTCTTCTTCGGACAGGTCAGCAAATGCCTCGACAGACCGGTTGAAGAGGTCCAGGTGCGTGGTGGCTCCCATTCCTGCCATGCCTTCGCGGATCAGCGCGTCCGTTTCGGCCCTGTCGACGGCGGTGAAGACGTACTGCGCGAAGCCACCCTCGAGTGCCTGGGTGAGGTAGAAGTCCACGTAGTAGCTGCACACGGCGACGGGCGACATCTCTTCGGAGCGGAGCAGGGCAGTGTGCATGGCATCCACGATGCTGACGTTGGCCTCCACGACGTCCTCGTCGCTGGATTCTATGCTGCTGCTGGTCAAAACGACAGGCTGCTGGCTGGTGATCATGGCAATCCTCACTGCGGTAAGCGGGTGGTGCTCGAACAGTTTTCACGCTACGTGGGCCCGGTACCAACGGCGTTGAGGGGGAAGTGAACGTCCGGCGAAGATTGTGGGGCCAGTTGTCCCTGCCTGGGAAATCGACGGCGGCACTCCCTCCCCCGCGGGCGAACTAAGATGGATCAGATAACCAACCACCGGCCCCGGCCCCGCCGTGGCCTGCTGAAAGTAGCGCGCACCATGCCATCCCAACCGGACGAGAGTGCGGCACTGGCAATACAGACTCCCGCCATCAACGACCGTTCGCTGGCGGCCGGACTGGCGTATGCCATGGGAAGCCGCGTCTCGGGAATTTCGTTCGACGCCGCCACCGGACTCATGCTGGGCAAGGTCCGCGGCGGCGCGGACCTTCCGTATTCGACCACCGCCAAGCTGGTCCGCAAGGGTGGCGGCTGGAGCTGCACCGTAGGGGTGTGCAGCTGCCCGGTGCGGAAGGACTGCAAGCATGTGGCGGCGCTGCTCTTCGCCGCCGAGGATAATCCGGCCACCCGCGTGCAGCTGCTTTCGCCGGCCACCGCCACCCAAGTCTCGCACGCACCGGCCACCGCCGTTTCTGATTGGGAACGGGCCCTCAGCCCGCTGATCTCCCAGCCGGGAATTGCGCCCTCGACCAACGGCGTGCCCCTGGCGCTCCAGTTCGAGATTGAAGAGCCCGCGCCGCACTTTTCCTACACAGGCCGCCGGGACCCGCTGCGCAGTGTCCGCCAGCTCAAGGCCCGCCCGGTCATCATGGGCGCCAAGGGCAAGTGGATCCGCGGCGACGTCTCCTGGAACACCCTGAGCTACCTGAACTTCCGCCGTGAGTGCAACGAGTCGCACGTCGAGTGGATGCAGGAGTTCCTGGCTGCGCACTCCGCCTCGGCCGCCCGGATGCAGAACTCATCAGGCCTCTGGCTGGGCCTGAACACCTACTCCGGAAAGAATCTCTGGAGCCTGCTGGCGGACGCCAAAAAGATCGGCCTGGCACTGGTCCACTCGCGCGGCACCGAACCGGTCCGGCTCGCGGAGTCCCCCGCCGCCGTCGGCCTTAACCTCAGCCGTTACGGCTCGCCCGTCACTAAACCTTCCGCTGCTGCCGTGGAGTCAAACGGTACGCCCGCCAAAGCTCAAACTTCGGACGGCGGGCTGGAGCTTGCGCCCACCGTCACCGTTGAGGGCGTTGAGGTTGATCCGGCGTCGATAGGCACCATCGGCCGTCCGGCGCACGGCATTTTTGTAACGTCCGGGGAGGCGGCCTTGCCGGGCGTCCCGGACCCCGACGGTGTCATCACGCTGGCGCCGCTGGAAAGTGGCCTGAGCGAGGAGCTGCTGGCCTTTGTTACTGCGGGCAGCACCCTCCACATTCCCGCCAAGGACGAGTCGCGCTTCCTCACCGGGTTCTACCCCAGGCTGAAGCAGGCGGCCCGCGTCACTGCCCGCGATGAGTCTGTTGAACTTCCCACCCTGGCCCTCCCCACCCTCTCCCTGCTGGCAAATTACGGCGCCGACCACAAGGTGCGGCTCCACTGGGAATGGCACTACAAAACAGGAAACCTGGTCACGGCCCAACCGCTGTGGCGGCACCCCGGCGACCACGGCTACCGAGACGACACCGCCGAGGCCCGGATCCTTGAAGGGATCGGCCAGCCCTGGGACGTGGTCCCGGCCCTGGGCGAATCCGCAACCGGCGGCTGGGGCACTCCCCGGCTCGCGGCTTCGGTAGAGCTGAAGGGCCTGGACACCCTGGGGTTCACCGAGGAAGTACTGCCCCGCCTGCGCCAGGCTCCCGACGTCGACGTGGACACCGCGGGCGACATCGCCGACTACCGCGAGGCTGAAGAAGCGCCGGTGGTTTCCATCTCCACCAAGGCCACCGAGCAGCGCGACTGGTTCGACCTCGGCATCCAGATCTCCCTTGAGGGACAGCCGGTTTCCTTCGCCGCCGTGTTCTCCGCGCTCGCGGCGGGGCAAACCAAGATGCTGCTGCCCAGCGGCGCCTACTTCTCGTTGGACCTCCCCGAACTGCACCAGCTGCGGGCGCTGATCGAGGAGGCCCGCTCGCTGCAGGACAACAAGGACGCACCGCTGCAGATCAGCCGCTTCCAGGCAGGCCTGTGGGATGAGCTGGCCCAGCTGGGAATCGTAGATGAGCAGGCGGCGGCCTGGCGCTCGGCGGTTGGCGGCCTGCTTGAGGGTGGCGTGGACGGCCTGCCGCTCCCGTCCACCCTGAACGCCGAACTGCGTCCGTACCAGCTGGAGGGCTTTAACTGGCTCACCTTCCTGTACCGGCACAGCCTGGGCGGCATCCTGGCCGACGACATGGGCCTTGGCAAGACCGTGCAGGCGCTCGCCCTGATGTGCGCGGCAAAGGAACTGGCGCTGTCGGTTGCTTCTGGGGAACCCGCACCCGGCACCTTGGTCCCGGCGCCCGGCGCCGGCGCTCCCTTCTTAGTGGTGGCGCCCACCAGCGTCGTGGGCAACTGGGCCCTGGAAGCAGCGCGCTTCGCTCCCGGTTTAAAGATCCAAGCCATCAGTGAAACCTTCGCGAAGAGCAGCCAGGTCCCGGCAGAATCGCTCGCCGGGGTGGACATCGTGATCACGTCCTATGCCCTGTTCCGGATCGATTACGAGGCATACGCCTCCCGCGAGTGGGCGGGCCTGGTTTTGGACGAGGCCCAGTTTGTAAAAAACCACCAGTCCAAGGCGTACCAGTGTGCCCGGAAACTGCCGGCCGCTTTTAAGCTCGCAATCACAGGCACACCGCTGGAAAACAACCTTATGGAATTCTGGGCGCTCACCTCGATCGTCGCGCCGGGGCTGTTCTCCAGTCCCAAGCGTTTCGCGGAGTACTACCAGAAGCCTGTGGAAAAAAACGGTGATAAGGGGCAGCTGGACAAGCTCCGCCGTCGGGTCCGTCCGCTGATGATGCGCCGCACCAAGGACCAGGTCATCAAGGACCTGCCGCCCAAGCAGGAGCAGATCCTGGAAGTGGTGCTGAACCCGCGCCACCAGAAGGTGTACCAGACGCACCTGCAGCGGGAACGGCAGAAGATCCTGGGGCTGATCGAGGACGTCAACAAGAACCGCTTCACCATCTTCCAGTCGCTGACCCTTTTGCGGCAGCTCAGCCTGGACGCATCGCTTGTTGATCCGGCGTTGTCGTCGGTCCGGTCCAGCAAGCTGGACGTGCTGTTCGAGCAGCTGGAGGACCTGGTGGCGGAGGGCCACCGGGCCCTGATCTTCAGCCAGTTCACGGGCTTCCTCGGCAAGGTCAGGGAGCGGCTGGACGAGGAGAAGATTGAGTACTGCTACCTCGACGGCGGAACCCGCAACCGGGCCGACGTTGTCAGCGAGTTCAAAAACGGCAGTGCACCGGTGTTCCTGATCTCGCTGAAGGCCGGCGGGTTTGGGCTGAACCTTACGGAGGCCGATTACGTGTTCCTGCTGGATCCATGGTGGAACCCGGCGTCCGAGGCGCAGGCTGTGGACCGGACGCACAGGATCGGGCAGGAGCGGAACGTCATGGTCTACCGGCTTGTCGCCAAGGACACGATCGAAGAAAAGGTTATGGCGCTGAAGGCCCGGAAGTCGCAGCTGTTCGCCGACGTGCTGGAAGGCGATGCCTTGGCCGGTGGCTCCATCACCGCAGAGGACCTGGCAGGGCTGTTCCAGGAGTAAACAGGAGTGGTGCCAGTATGCTTGGGGCTAACTGAAAAGTACAACGTTGGAGAAGACGTGCAGCAGCAGCAGGCCCCCGGAATCCTTCCATCTTCGAGCCTGCCTCCCCTGCGCGCTGATGCCTTCCGGAGTCCGTACCGCGATCCGGTCTGGGACGGGCCTACCGATCCCGTCCTGGTTCCGGACCACCTCACCGGCGAGTGGGTCCTCTTCTACACGCAGCGCCGGGCTACGGCACCGGGACTGACCGGTGTTGAGTGGGTGCACGCCACAGCGATCGGCGTGGCGAGGTCGTCCGACGGCGGACGAAGCTGGAGCTACCAAGGCACCGTGGACGGACTGGTGCCGCCGGAAACTGAACTGCCGGCAACCCTGTGGGCTCCCGACGTCGTAAGAATCCGTGACCGGTGGATCATGTACCTGACGGTCCTGGGCGGAGTCCGGACAGACTGGACCGGCAATGCATCCATCGTCCAGCTGGCCAGCCGGGACCTGGTCAGGTGGGAGTACCTCGGCGCCATCGACCTGGACTCGCCACGGGTCATCGACGCCGCCGTCGCCTTGTGCGGGGACGGCCGCTACCGGCTCTGGTACAAAGATGAGGCCCGCGGCTCCAATACCTGCAGCGCGGTGAGCGAGACGCCCCAGGACCCGTCGTCGTGGATCCGGGAAGGCCTCACCATCCCCGGCCGTCCCCACGAAGGACCCAAAGTCTTCCGGCTCGAGGGGACCTACTGGATGATCGTTGACGAATGGCGGGGCCAGGCCATTTACCGCTCAGGTGACGCCACCGGCAACTGGGTCCGGCAGGAACACCTGGGCGGGCTCATCCTCACGCAACCGGAATCAGTGGACGGAAGGCCCGTCGTCGGACGCCACGCAGATGTGGTTCCCCTCGCAGCCCGGGAAGACGGGAAGGAACAGGCCCTGCTGGTCTACTTCACGCACCCGCACTGGGGCGGCGAGGACATCGACACCATGGCCGATGACCCGAAGACCCGCCTCAGCCACGTCAGGGCAGCAGTATTGGAAGTTCGGGGCGGCAATCTGGTCTGCACCGGGCAATGACCCTGGATTCCGGCTACTGGACAGCACAACAAAGGGCCAAACCTTGGAACTATAAGCCAGCTGCTGCTGGCACCGGTCCAAGGCTTGGCCCTCTGCCTGACGCGTGCTCCGGGTGCCTCCACCCGGACCGCTTAATGCCTGCTAGGCCCGCTGGGGCGAACCAAGCTCCACCGGATCTTCATCCGTGAGGTAGGCCAGTTCCGAGTGGGCGGCAAGGTCGATGCCCCGCAACTCGTCCTCCGGCTTGATGCGCAGGCCAATGGTCTTGTCCAGGATCTTCGCCAGGATCCAGGTAATGCCGAAGGAGTAGGCAAGCACCGTGACGGTTGCCAGCGACTGGACACCCAGCAGTTCAACGCCGCCCCCGTAGAACAGGCCGTTGACGGCGTTGGGTGCGGCGTCGGTTGCGAACAGGCCGATCAGCAGCGTGCCGAGGATGCCGCCCACCAGGTGGACGCCTACGACGTCGAGCGAGTCGTCATAGCCCAGCCGGAACTTCAGCTCGATGGCCAGGGAGCAGACGGCCCCGGCGATGGCGCCGATGGCAACCGCCCCGAGAGGGCTGACGGCACCACAGGCGGGTGTGATGGCCACCAGTGCCGAGATCAGGCCGGATGCCGCGCCCATGCTGGTGGCTGCGCCGCGGCGCAGCCGCTCAACGAGCGCCCAGGCGAGGAGGCCGGCGGAAGCGGCAACGGCGGTGTTCAGGAAAACCACCGACGCCGACTGGCCGGCCGAAAGAGCGGAACCGGCGTTGAAGCCGAACCAGCCCACCCACAGCAGCCCTGCGCCGATGAGGACCAGCGGCCGGCTGTGCGGTTTGGCGTGCTCCACCTTGGGCCAGCCCGAGCTCTTGCCCAGGACCAAGGCAAGGGCCAGGGCGGCGGCGCCGGCGTTCATGTGGACGGCGGTGCCACCAGCGAAGTCGATGGCCTTGATGCCGCTGGCGATCCAGCCGCCAACCGTGCTGCCGTCCGCGGAGGAGAAGGCGAACACCCAGTGCGCGATGGGAAAGTAGACGATGGTGGCCCAAATCCCGGCGAACAGCATCCAGGCACCGAACTTCATGCGGCCCGCTGCGGCTCCAGCAACCAGGGCAGTTGTAACGCAGGCGAAGAACAGCTGGAACGCGGCGAACAGGACCACCGGGATGGAGGCACCCTCATCAGCCGGGAGCAGCTGCGCCATGCCGGGGAACTCGGTGACGTCACCGATGAGTCCCAAGCCGCCTACGGAGTTTCCGAAGGCCATCGAGTAGCCGAACAGTGCCCAGAGGACAGCCACCAGGCTGGCGCCGCCGAAGCACATCATCATCATGTTGAGAATGCGGCGCGACCCCACCATGCCCCCGTAAAACAGGGCCAGGGCGGGGATCATCATGCAGACCAGCGCCGAGCTGGCCAGAATCCATGCGACATTTCCCGAATCCATGGGAAACCCCTTTCGTGATGCGAAGAGAGAACGGTAAGTTGCCGTCAGAGCCGCTCCGGAGGAGGGACGCGGGGTCAGTACCACGTTCATCGGAGGGCAGCTATTGCCGTCGTGCTCCAACTGTATGGCTGCCATTTTTGGGTAGGTTTCAGGCGTGTTAAATGATGGTTTCAGTCATCCACCTGCGAGTTTCAGCAGTCCCACTGATTGCACGCGGGCAGCCAGGTGGGGTGCGGACAAAGGCGGCAAGGGTCCACGCCCGATTAACTTGGCGCCCCGCAGGGTTCTACTTGGCTGAGACGGCCAGGAACTTGATGGGCAGGTCGAGCAGCTCCAGCGGACCGTGCTCAGAGTAGCCAAGCTCATGTTTCAGGCGTCGCGCGGAATTGTTAAATCGTTGTTTCAGGGGGTGGCGGCATTCCCGATGGAGGGCCCCGATGATCGTCCCCTCGAAGGCAGTTATGCTGGGGAAAACCCGCAGCAGCACGAAGAATCGATTCCAAGAGCACCGGTCACAACCGTCTACCGCCAAGGAAAAGGAAGCATCCGTGAAGAACGAGCAGTCGTCCGGCCAGCAGCCCCCGACCCCTCAGAAAGCGCCGGCAGAAGAACTCCGGGAAGGTAGCCAGGAACTGCGTGTGGGCGTCGTCGGCATCGGCTGGGCGGGACAGCAGCACCTCAAGGCCTACGCTTCGCTGCCTGGCGTCCGCATCGTGTCGCTGGCGGGGATGGAGCAGGAACTGCGTAACTCCCTGCAGGCCGACTTCTCGATTCCCAACGCCTTCGCCGATTGGGAGGACATGCTGGAGCACGGCGGCCTGGATGCCATCAGCGTTGCGGTGCCCACCTTCCTGCACGCACCCATTGCCGTCGCCGCCCTGGAGCGGGGAATCCACGTGCTCAGCGAGAAGCCCATCGCACGCAACGCCGTCGAAGGCCAGGCAATGGTGGACGCGGCACGAAAAGCGGGGCGCGTCCTGGACGTGGCCTTCAACCACCGCCGCCGCGGCGACATCCAGGCGCTGAAGGGTGTCATTGACGACGGCGGCCTGGGCCGGCCGTATTACGCGAAGGCATCCTGGCTGCGCCGTTCGGGCATCCCGACGCTGGGCAGCTGGTTCACCAACCCCGAACTGGCAGGCGGCGGACCGCTCGCGGACATCGGAGTCCACGCCCTGGATTACGCGCTGCACTTGCTCGGCGAACCGAAGGTGGTGGCAGTCTCGGCTGCCACACATTCAGAGCTGGGCCCGCAGGGGCGCGGCGGCGGAAGCGCCTACTCCGCCCTGGCCTCGAGCCACGCCTTCGAGGTGGAAGACTTCGCCTCCGCGTTCCTCCGCCTTGAGGGCGGCGGAACGCTGTTGATCGAGGCGAGCTGGGCCACGTACCGGGAAACGGACGACCTGCTGGACTTCACCGTCTACGGCACCGACGGTGGCGCGGAACTTAAGGTCCAGGGGGCACCTTTCCCGCCTGTCGGCCAGCTTCGGGTTTTCACGGAAAGGGACGGGGAAAGCGCCGATTACGTGCCGCCGGTGCTGCCGGGGCGCGCCCATGACGGAGTTGTGGAAGATTTTGTAACGGCAGTGCGCGGTGGAACGGCAGTCTGGGGCGGGCACGACGGATCGCTGGCCCTCTACCGGGCACAGATTATCGACGCGTGCTACCAGTCCGCGCGGGAGCAGAGGGAGGTTCGCCTCTAATGAACGGCAAACTGAGGATCCGGGTGTGGAACGAGGGCGTCCACGAGGCCATCAACGAGCCGTCCCACATCGGGGAAATCTACCCTGACGGCATTCACGGCGCCATTGCCGCGGGTCTCCGCTCGTACTACCCGGAAGCGGAAATCACGACGGCGGTCCTCGCCACAGACGATGAGCACGGCCTTGACGAGGAGGCGCTCGCGGAAACGGACGTCCTGCTCTGGTGGGGACACATGGCACATCAAGAGGTGAGCGACGCTGTCGTCGAACGCGTTCACCGCCACGTCCTTTGCGGAATGGGACTGATCGTGCTCCACTCCGGGCACTTCGCCAAGGTCTTCACCAGGCTGCTGGGCACCACCTGCTCCCTCGCCTGGCGGAACGACGGCGAGCGCGAGCTGGTGTGGACCGTGAAACCGTCGCACCCCATAGCTGAGGGCGTGGACAGCCCCATCGTGATCCCCGAGCAGGAGATGTACGGCGAGCTGTTCGACATCCCGGACCCGGACGACCTGATCTTCATCAGCTCCTTCGCCGGCGGCGAGGTGTTCCGCTCCGGCGTCACCTTCACCCGCGGCAAGGGGCGCATCTTCTACTTCAGCCCCGGCGACCAGGAATACCCGGTGTACCACCACCCGCAGATCCAGCGGGTCCTGGCGAACGGTGTGCGCTGGGCGGCCCAGCCTGAACTGCACCGCGCGGCCCCGGAAGTGACCAACCCGGCCCGGAACTGGTTCGCCGAATGACCATTCCTTTATTGATTGACACACCCGAAATCCTGGTTGACGTGGATGTACTGGACCGCAACATCGAGCGGATGGCCCGCGCAGTCCAGGCCAAGGGCCTTGCCTTGCGACCGCATGGCAAGACCCACAAGATTCCCGAGATCGCAGCCCGGCAGCTCGCCGCCGGTGCAGCGGGATTGACCGTGGCGACCATCGGCGAGGCGGAGGTGTTCGCAGCGAGGGGTGTGGACAACTTCTTCATTGCCTACCCCCTGTGGCTCTCTCCGGAGAAGGCTGAACGTCTCCGGCGGCTGGTGGCAACGGCAGTCATTTCGGTCGGCGTGGACTCTGCGGCCGGTGCCGCAATGCTCGGAAAGGGCCTGGGTGATGCGGCAGGGGAAGTTGCCGTCCTTGTTGAGATCGACAGCGGCCACCACCGCAGCGGCGTCCGGCCGGAAGCCGCGGCAACGGTGGCCCGGGCAGCCTCCGACGCCGGTTTGAAGGTGGCAGGTGTGTTCACCTTCCCAGGCCACAGCTACGCCCCGGGGATGCCGATCGAGGCGGCGGTGCAGGAGCAGGCAGCTTTGAAGCATGCGGCAGAGGCCCTTGCCGAGGCTGGGTTCGAGGCGCAGGTCCGCAGTGGCGGATCCACGCCGACGGCGCTGCTCACCGAGGGTTCCGCTGCCACCGAAGTACGTCCTGGCGTCTACGTATTCGGTGACGCCCAGCAACTTGAGCTGGGCCGGTGCGCCCTCGAAGACATCGCCCTCACCGTTGCCACCACAGTGGTCAGCCACCACAGCACTCCGCACGGAACCCCTGCGCGCTTTATCGTTGACGCCGGCAGCAAGATCCTGGGCAGCGACCGCCCGTCCTGGGCAACTGGATTTGGCCGGTTGATCGACCATATCGATGCCCGGATCACCGCCCTCTCGGAGCACCACGCCACCGTGGAATGGCACGACGGCGGAACGCCGCCGCCCATCGGCACCCAGCTGAGGGTCATCCCCAACCATGTGTGCCTGGCTATCAACCTCGTGGACGAAGTGGCCGTCGTACAGCAGGGACAACTCGTGGACCGGTGGAGGGTGGCTGCCAGGGGCAGGAACCGATAGACGGTCCGGCTAGATCAGCCCCTGCGCCAGCATCGCGTCGGCCACCTTGACGAAACCGCCGATGTTGGCGCCGAGGACGTAGTTGCCCGGGTCGCCGTACTCGTCAGCGGTGGACGCGCAGCGGTGGTGGATGCCCACCATGATGTCGGTGAGCCGCTCCTCCGTGTGCTCGAAGGACCATGAGTCACGGCTGGCGTTCTGCTGCATCTCAAGGGCCGATGTCGCAACGCCTCCGGCATTGGCCGCCTTGCCCGGGCCAAACAGCACGCCGGCTTCCTGGAACACTGCCACGGCATCGCGGGTGGACGGCATGTTCGCGCCCTCGCCGAGGGCGAGGAGCCCGTTGCGGACCAGCCGGGCGGCAGCATCGCCGTCGAGCTCGTTCTGGGTGGCACAGGGCAACGCTACGGTGGCATTCACGTCCCAGACGGAGCCGCCTTCCACGTAGGAGGCGCCGCCGCGGCGTTCCGCATAGTCTTTCAGGCGGCCTCGTTCCACTTCCTTCACGTCGCGGAGCAGCGCGATGTCGATTCCTGCCTCATCCACCACATAGCCGGAAGAGTCGGAGCAGGCCACCACCGCGGCACCCAACGCCTGCGCCTTGGCGATCGCGTTGATGGCCACGTTGCCGGAGCCGGAAACCACCACGCGCTGGCCCTCGAAGGACGCCCCCCGAGTCTTCAGCATTTCCTGGGTGAAGATCACGGTCCCAAAACCGGTGGCCTCGGGCCTTACCAGGGAGCCGCCCCAGGAGATGCCCTTGCCGGTGAGGACACCGGATTCATAGCGGTTGGTTATGCGCTTGTACTGGCCGAACAGGTAGCCGATTTCGCGCCCGCCCACCCCGATGTCGCCGGCCGGGACATCGGTGTATTCGCCGATGTGGCGGTAGAGCTCGGTCATAAAGGACTGGCAGAACCGCATGACTTCGGCATCACTGCGGCCGCGGGGGTCAAAGTCGGAGCCACCCTTGCCGCCGCCGATGGGCATGCCGGTGAGGGCGTTTTTGAAGATCTGCTCGAAGCCAAGGAACTTAACAATGCCAAGGTAGACGGAGGGGTGGAACCTCAGGCCGCCTTTGTAGGGGCCCAGGGCGGAGTTGAATTCCACCCGGAAGCCGCGGTTGATCTGCACGCGGCCGGCATCGTCGGTCCACGGTACGCGGAAAATAATCTGCCGTTCGGGTTCGCAGAGCCGCTCCAGAATGGCAGCTTCGAGAAACTCGGGGTGCCGGTCATGGACCGGCCCCAGGCTCTCGAAGACTTCCGTGATGGCTTGGTGGAATTCCGCCTCGCCAGGGTTCCGGGCCAGGACCGTGTCCCTGATGGCCTCCAGCCGTGCATCCATGAACTATTCCTTACCGTGGGCCGAACGCGGGACGGCGACGCGGAGGCAGCACTGTCCCAGAAAGTTTACGTTTCAACCTATCGGATTACGACCGGGTACCGTTAGGCGGGGACGCGAGCTTGACTCTATTGTCCGTATTGTGACAAACAACTTCCACTTCATGAAAACTCCTGTCGCGTCACGGTGTACCTGCGAGATGTCCTGATGCCACACGTATGCCTCCTCCTTTCCGGCGCCGCACTGCTGATTAACGGCCTTGCCATGCTCGCGCATGTGCCGCGCCGCGATGCAGCCGTGCTCAGCCTGGTGGTGGGGTCCATCCAACTGGTCCTCGCCGTCGTATACGTGACGAATGACGACGGCGGCGCAGGCCCGTTGCCGACTGCCGCGGGCATGTTCCTGTTCGCTCTGACCTACGTCTACGTGGGTCTGGACGTGCTGCTGGGCCTCGGGTCCAAGGGGTTGGGATGGTTCTCCGGCATGGCTTCATTCGTCGGGCTGCTGCTGGCCGCCGTTTGGCTGCATTCCAATCCCCTCCTCGCCGTGCTGTGGGTGGCATGGGCAGCTCTCTGGGGCTTGATGTTCGCCTCGATGGCCCTGGGCCTGGGACGCCTGGACCCGATCATCGGGTGGGGCCTGGTTCTGGCCAGCCAGGCGACTGCCACCATCCCCGCCTTCCTCGGCCTGGCGGGAATTTGGCCCGGAACGCCTGGGCCGGCCTGGCTTGCGGCTGCCATCCTGGCGGTGCTCTTTGCAGCGGCGTTCATACTGGCCCGCCGCGAGGGCAGAACGGTGCTCCTTACGGGCCTTGTTCCGGCAGACGACGCCGGGCCAGCCAGCACGTCCAATCCCTGAACGGGTGACTTCGGGCTCTATTATTCCCAGGAGCGCCTTACAGGAGGCTGCTGCGCAGCTCCTTTAGCTGCAGGACCAGCCAGGGGCTGAAAGCCCATGGAACGGACTCCGCTGCCGCCTCGAGGCTTGACATGGAAACCCACTGGTACTCGCACACCTCAGATTGTCGGGGCGCTACCGAATCATCAGTCAGGGCTGTGAAGACAGGGCACAGCTCGTTTTCCACAATGCCATTCGGGTCAACAGCTCTGTACCTGAACTGCGGCAGTCGCTGCTCCACATTCAGGACCTCTATTCCGAGTTCCCACTGGCCTCGTCGCCGGATCGCGTCCACCATGTCCTCGCCTGGAGCCGGATGTCCGCAGAAGGAATTGGTCCAGACCCCGGGCCAGGCAGCTTTCACGAGGGCGCGCCGGGTCACAAGAAGCCGCCCCATCCGATCGAACACGTAGCAGGAAAACGCCAGATGAAGCGGGGTTTGTTGATCATGGATATCCTGCTTCGGCGCTGTCCCGCAGGGCTGGCCGTTCGCGTCCAGGAGAACCACT
Organism: Arthrobacter sp. V1I9; assembly: GCF_030817075.1. NCBI lineage: Bacteria > Bacillati > Actinomycetota > Actinomycetes > Micrococcales > Micrococcaceae > Arthrobacter > Arthrobacter sp. V1I9. Next base: position 134,387 of record NZ_JAUSYU010000001.1, on the reverse strand, counting down.
AACTCCTTATCAGTCATGCCCACGTCCTGCCTATAAAGCCACGCAGGGCATCATCAGGAACGGCATCGCATTGCCCGGACGTTGTAGTGCCAGTCATAGGTGGGTTCCTAAGGCTGAAGCATTCACAGGGGCATTCCTTTCAGGCGCGGCCCTTCAACCTGGCGGGCCTTCACATGATTGACGGCGAGGCTGGCACCAACAACTATCCCTGCTCCAGGCGGAGATTGGGATCCTCTTCGATTTTCCGGCATCAGCAGATAAGGCAATTCCGGAACGAAGAGCGGGCTGACGGGCTGCGGACGGCCGAGCCGGGCCTGCACTCCCCAATAGCACAGGCCCGACTCTCAAATATGAACGGTCCCCGTTAGAAGCGGAGCCCGCGAAGGTACTTGTAGCCCACCTCCGCCGTCTGCAGCGGCGTGACATCGGGCTGGTCGTTCTCGACGATAAATTCCTTCGGCGTGTGTGCCCGGAAGATGCGTGCAAAGTCGATCGTTCCGGTTCCGAGGTCTGCAAAATCGCCCGCGGGGGCGCGGTCCTTCACGTGGTACTGCAGGACCTTTTGCGGAGCCTGGAGGATGGTATCGATGGCAAACTGGACAGGATCTTTTGCACCCACTCCAACACCTGCGGTCACTGCCCAGTACAGGTCCACCTCGAGGTGGACCAGTTCTGGATCGAGGTGCTTGGTGAAGATGTCCCACGGGGTCAGGCCGCCACCGAGATCGGTAGTGAACTCGTGGGCGTGGTTGTGGTAGCCGTACTTGAGGCCGGCCTGCCGGGCAACAGCGGCCTCCGCGTTCATCTGCTTCGCCCAGCCGTACCAGTCAGCTGCAGAGCTGGAAACCAGGTACGGGACGTTGATGTGGGTCTGGCCGAGAGTCACGGCATTGGCGATCTTCGTCTCGAGCGCGGCAGGGGTGGCACTGATTCCGTCATGGCTCGAGGAGGGCGTAATGCCGAGTGAATCAAGCGTCGAGCGCATCGCCTCGGCCGTTCGGCCGTACAATCCGGCGAGTTCAACCTTGGTGAAGCCGAAGTTGGCGAGGCTTGCCAGCGTGGCATCCACGCCCTCGCCCCGCATGATCGAACGCAGGGTGTACAGCTGGATGCTGATCAGTCCGGGCGGCACCGGGCGGCCTGCCGCTTTGGCAGCCGGAGCGGCCATTGCAGCAGTCCCGCCGAACCCGGCAAGCCCGACACCCACGCCTGCCGCCATCGCTCCCCTCAGGAAGCCGCGCCGGTCGACACCCTTCTCTTCCAATGAACGACGAAGGGCGCCTGGGGCATTGAATCCGAAGCACATATGTTTGCCTTTCCTGGCAGGTAATGCGTTCCTCCACCGGCATTGGTGAGGGGAAGCATGCGAAGCTGCAACGCAGCGGGTTGTTTACGAGGGCTCGCGGCAGAGGCTTTCCACGGCCAGGCGGCAACGCCGCCCACGGTTGGTTGTTTCACCCACAGCGTCTTCGCCGTGAGCTTCCCGCTCCACCGTTGCCGTCAATAAGCATCAGATGCGATGGCGACTGGAACTCATGGTGCAGCTGTGATGCACCCTTTCGCTGCCATGAATTCCTTGATCTCACGCGCACGTTTGGCGCCTGAAACCCAGGCAGAAAGTGATGTTCGCTTTCAGCCTGACCGGCCATCGGCGCCTCGAACTAAAAGTAGCGTCGCCGTCGACCGGGCTTTGGGTTTGAGACTAATCGCCGGTTTTGTTGCCTGTCAAGCAAAAGTCGGAGGGAGATTGAAAGAAGGTGACGAGCTAGACGCTCACGGCACCGGACAAGCCCAAAACCATGGCATCGATGCGCTGCGGAGACATGGCGTGGTGAATAGCCAGCATGCTGGCGCCGAGCACTCCGGCATCGAGTCCTGAACTGGACTGGACGATTTGGAGGTGCTGGGTTGCCAGCGGGATGGTGCGGGAGTACACGACCTCCCGGATGCCTGCGATGAAGTGCTCGCCCGTCAATGCCATGGAGCCGCCAATGACGATGACAGATGGGTTCATGAGGCTAACGCAGGCGGAGAGAACCTCACCCACGTCCCTTCCTGCCTGCCGCACCGCCCGCACGGCCTCAGCACTGCCGGCCCCGACAAGCCGTACTACGTCTTCGCTGGTGTTCGCTTCCACGCCGTGTTCGCGAAGCTTGGCCGCAACGGCTGGTCCTGACGCTACGGCTTCAAGGCAGTCCAAATTTCCGCAATGGCACGGAACGCCGGCGCCGTTGTGCACCCTGATGTGCCCGATATCCCCGGCAACTCCGTCCGCGCCACGCTGTAGCATGCCGCTGGACACGATGCCCGACCCGATGCCAGTGGCCACTTTGACGAAGATGAGATTGTCGATGTTTGGCCACGCAACATTGCGTTCCCCCAGTGCCATGATGTTCACATCATTGTCTACAAGAATCGGAACATGGAAGTGGGCCTGCAGGTGGCCCGGGACGTCGAAGCCGTTCCAGCCGGGCATGATCGGGGGATTGATGGGCCTGCCGGTCCTATGCTCCACCGGGCCGGGCAGGCCGATGCCGATTGCCAGGAGATCCGTCATTGCCCGCCCGGAGTCCTTGAGCAGCTCGGTACCCAGTTCGACAACAGCCTCCAGCACTATGTCCGGACCCTGGGTTACTTCGATGCTGCGCGCGGCCTCACGCAAGCGGTGACCGGTGAGATCCGTTACCGCCACACTCAGGTGCGATGCTCCGATGTCCACACCGAGGACAACTTTGCTGCCGGCCTTCAACGCAATACGTGAGGAGGGGCGCCCGCCAGTGGAAACAGCATCGTCTACGAAGCCGACCAGCCCAAGTTCCATAAGCGCCTCGATACGGAGCGTGATGGTGGAACGTGCGAGCCCCATCTGCTCCGCGAGTTCAGTTCTCGTACGCGGGCGCCCGTCGCGCAGGATCTGGAACAGTTCGCTCGCTCCGGATGAACCTAAGCCGTTGAAAGTACTTATGTCACTCATCGACTAATTAAAGCACACCTTTCGACAAAAGGGTCCGCGAGCGCGTGCCTGAAGGCTGACGCCCTGCTCCCCCAAAATAAGCGCTCACCAAAGGCACCAAGCGAACGCCCCCTTCGAGCAATCCGCATAACTGCGCCCGGTTTCGGTCTAAGACGCGTCACCGGAAGCGCGAATATATCGAGCAGTGGACGACATTCGTTGTTTGACGTCATTAGTCGTGTTAGGTTCGTTGTGATCGACGCCTCACAGGGCGACGCCCCATTCGAAGGGGCGCCGACAGGGCAGATGCAGCATCACTTCAAGGAGGAAGATTTGATCAACGACATCAACTTCGGCCGGGCCCACCGGCGCCGGGGCCTCCGCAGGGCCGCTGCAGCTGCGGCACTGGCCATCACGGCAACTGCAGCACTCGCCGGTCCGGTTGCCGCGGCTCCCGCTTCCCCCAACTCGTACACGGCTGCTGACTGTGCAGGCAGAAGCGTTCCCGCCAGCAAGATTTCGATTCAGATGTTCAGCTACTGGGGTTGGACGCGCGAGGTAGGCACCGAGACCGTCCTCGCCGAGTTGAGCGACATCGGCTACCAAAATGTGGAGCCCTTCGGCGGCACCTACGAGGGCCGGACTGCGGCTGAGTTCGCCGACCTGCTCGGCAGGTACAGCCTGAAGGCGCCCACGTCCCACGGCAGCACCAACGAAGCGCAGTTCGGCGAGACACTCGCCTACGCGAAGGTTATTGGCCAGAAGTACACCGGATCGGGTGGATCCGCGTCGCCTGGCATCGGCACGTATGAGAACACCCTGGCGACAGCGCAGGCATTGAACCGTTTAGGCGGGATGTCAAAGAAGGCGGGCACCGGCAAAATCTTCGTCCATAACCACCAGGGTGAATTCACCAACCAGTTCGCCGATCCGGAAACCGGGGAAATGAAGAGCGCCTGGGAGATCCTGGTGGAGAACACCGATCCGCGGTATGTGACCTTCCAACTGGACGTCCTGTGGGCTGCTGACGCCGGCGTCGACGTCGTCAAACTCATCGAGGAGCATGGCGACCGTATCGAACTCCTGCATGTTAAGGACGGTTTCCTGAATGGAGACGCGCGGGCCATCCCGACCGACGTCGGCGAGGGCGACATCGACTGGGCCCCGGTCCTCGACGCGGCGCAGGGAACGGTGAAGTACTACGTGGTGGAGCGTGATGGTGCCCCGGCTACCCGCGAATTCGCTGAGGACAGCTTCAACTTCCTCACCTGCTACTCCTACTGACGCTTAGATTTTCGACCGGCTCATGAAGCCCGCCCGTTGAGGGCTTGCACACCGCACCTTGAAAGGACATCACATTGGGTACATCAGCTGAGGGGACACCGGGCGTGACCTCGAGCGCAGGACCGGCCGCCTATGCCTACGGAAAGACGGGCATCTGGCTGATAGGCGCGCGGGGGTCAGTGGCGACCACAGCCGCGGTGGGCTTGGCTGCCATTTCCGCCGGCCTCACGAACGCCACCGGGTGCGTCACGGAGCAGGAGCCCTTCCGCGGGGTCGCGCTTCCCGGCTTCGCGGACTTTGTGGTGGGCGGCCATGACATCAGTGATGTATGCATGACCAAGCGCGCCGAAGCACTCGTTGAATCGGGGATGCTTCCGCCTCACCTGCTCGAATCCGTCCGGCCCCAGCTTCTGGAAACCGACCAGCGCGTGCGGCCGGGCTATAACAATGCGCAGAAGTCGGAGTCGCAGGCTGAAGTAGTGCAACGGCTTGCCCGGGACATCAAAGATTTCAAGCACTCCAACCGCCTGGACCGCGTCATTGTTCTCGATGTCGCTTCCACCGAGGCGCCGGTTGAACCCATCCCGGAGTTCAGCGACGCGGACCTGCTGCTGGCCGCCATGAAGGACCCCGCACGCTCGGTGCTTCCGCCCAGCTCCGTCAGCGCCTACGCCGCCGTCCTGGCCGGCTCTCCCTACGTGTGTTTCACACCTTCCACGGCTCTTGACGTGCCTGCGCTGCGCGAGCTGGCTGCCCGGTACCGTGTACCGACCGCGGGGCAGGATGGCAAGACGGGCCAGACCTGGCTGCGCTCCGTTCTGGCTCCGGCCTTTGCCGCCCGCGGGCTGCGTGTCCTGTCCTGGGCCGGAACGAACCTCCTCGGCGGCGGTGACGGAGCGACGCTTGCTGACCCGCGTGCCGTTGCAGGGAAACTGCAGTCGAAGAACCGGGGGCTCCAGGAGCTGACCGGAGGCGCGGTTACCCCGCTTCACATTGACAACGTCCAGGATCTCGGTGAGACGAAGGTTGCCTGGGACCACATCAACGTTGAAGGTTTCCTCGGCTCCCGCCTCACGCTGCAAACCACCTGGAGCGCTTACGACTCCATGCTGGCCGCACCCATGGTGCTTGACCTCTCACGTCTGATGGCGTTGGCCCATGCTGCCGGAGAAGAAAACCACGTAGGTGCCCTGGGATTCTTCTTCAAGGATCCGTGGGGCAGCGATGAGCACTCGTTTGCGAACCAGACCACCAACCTCGTGGAGTGGGCACAGACGGCAAGCGCGAAGCTGGCGGCCGGCACCGGGAGCCCCGAGCAGCAGTGAGCCGCATCAACGATTACCTTGAACTGGTCCGTGCACCGGCCGTCCTTACCGTCCTCGGCGACACGCTTGTGGGCGGGTCCGCCGCCGGGCACGCGCTCAGCGGCCGCCGGATGATCCTTCCGATTGCGAGCGCCTGCCTCTACGCCGGCGGGATGGCCCTGAATGACTACGCCGACCGCGGGATCGATGCGCGCGAGCGGCCGGGACGGCCCATCCCGTCCGGGCGGGTCAGCGAACGGAGCGCCCTAACTGCGGCCGCAGCCCTGACCCTGGCCGGGCTCAGCCTCAGCGCTGCCGGGGGCGGCAGGCGGGCGTTCGCCGTGGCGCTTCCCCTGGCCGCGGCAATCTGGACCTATGACCTGCTGGCCAAAAGCCATGCGGTGGCCGGTGCACTCACCATGGCGTCCTGCCGTGCCCTGGACGTTCTTATGGGCGCAGGCTCCGGGCACGTTCGCCCCGCACTCGCGGCGGCCGGCATCATGGGCGGTCACACGGTGGCTGTCACCCTCCTTTCCCGCGGTGAAGTCGAGGGAACAACGACGGCGACGGCTTCCGGCGTCGCTGCCGGCACTGGCCTGCTGGCCGGTGCCGTAGTTGCCGGTTCTGCTGTACCCCGCATCCAGGTCGTTGCTGTGCTCGCCGCGGCGGCGGCCTACGCCGTCCGCTGCGGTCCGGCCCAGCTGCGGGCTGCCCGGAAGCCGGTGGCGACGAACGCACTCGAGGCCACGAAGGCAGGCATCCGGGCGATGATCCCCCTGCAGGTTGCCCTCACGCTGCGGCAGGGAAACGTGGCCGCTGCCGGAGTGCTTGCGTCGGTGGACCTGCTCGGCATGGTCCTGCGTTCCCGTCCCCGGAGTTCGAGGATAAGCGAGTCATGACAGCACCTACACCCATCTCAGCACCCACGATGCCCTTCAGCCTGGGATACGGTACGAACGGTTTTGCCGACCATCCCCTTCCCATCGCCCTCGAACTCCTCGCGGAACAGGGCTACGACGCAGTGGCCCTGACCTTGGGCCACCCCCACCTGGATCCGTTCGCGGAGGACCTGGACGCGCAACTGCAGGCACTGCGAAGCCGGCTCGATGAGCTTGGGCTTCGCGTCGTCATTGAAACAGGCACCCGTTTCCTGCTCGACCCGCGGCACAAGCACCGGCCCGCGCTCGTGGATGAAGAGGCCGAAGCCCGGGTCGCATTCCTTCGCCGTGCTGTTGACATAGCAGCCGCCCTGCAGGCAGAGTGCGTCTCCTTCTTCTCCGGCATACTTCCTGAAGACGCCACCCCCGAAACGGGATGGCAGCGGCTTACCTCCCGGGTCGCTGACACTGTTGAGTACGCACGCGGCAAGGGCGTCCTCCTCGCCGTCGAACCCGAACCGGGTATGTTGATCGAGACGGTTTCCGACGTGCTGCGCCTTCGTGAAGAACTCGGCAGTCCAGACAACCTGCGGGTGACCGTGGATATCGGCCACTGCGTAGTGGTGGAGCCGGGCGGGGTGCGGGGCGCACTGCTGCAGGCAGGTCCACTCCTGGCAAACGTCCAGTTGGACGACATGCGCCCACATGCCCACGAGCACCTGCCGTTTGGCGAAGGCACTGTCGACCTGCCGCTCGCACTCGCAACCCTGGCCGAGCTGGGCTACCGCGGTGTTGCCGCCGTCGAGTTTCCGCGGCACTCCCACGACGCGCCGGGGCTGGCGGTACGCAGTATGGATGCGCTCGGCACCGCGTGGCGGAAAGCGGGAACCAGGGCGGAATCGGAACGATGGCTGCGGGAAAGTACAGCGGCGATCGCCGCCGACCCCGCCAGCCTTGGCAAAATCTTTGCCATGGCCGGCCGCCGCCTGGGCCGCGGCCCCCTGCGGCCGGATGCCGATCCCGCCGGGGTTCTGTTCGGCACCGTAAGCGACGACGCGCGGGGCCAGCTGATCGGACGGCTTGGGGAGGTCCTTCCGCCGGATGAATTGGCCGAAGCCCTGTTAGCGCTCTACGACGGCGGCGATTCAGCCGAACGCCGCGGCGTACTGAAGGGATTGGGGGCATTGGCAACGCGCTCGCCGGAACTTCCGGCCGTCGTCGTCACGGCAGGAGTGCGCCTGACGTCGGAGGCCCTGCGGACAAACGAGAGCAGCCTCGTAGCGGCTGGCGCCGGCCCCTTCGCGGCCGCCTACCTGGACCAGCACAGCTGGCGCCATGCCGTGCTGAAACTGGTTTTTATGGGCATTAGCCTCAGCACGGTCACCGATCTCCAGGAACGGGCTGATGACGAGCTGGCGCGGATGGCACGTGACTTCGCTGCGGAACGCAAGGCCGCCGGGCGCGCCATTCCTGAAGACCTCCATCTGCTCCTGCAGTCCTCATCCAGCTATTCCACCTCCTCTTAAGGGAAGCAAGCCATGCGTATTTTCGACCCGCACATCCACATGACCAGCCGGACCACCAACGATTACGAGGCCCTCTACGCCAACGGCGTGCGTGCCCTCGTGGAACCCGCGTTCTGGATGGGCCAGCCGCGCACCAACGTGGGCTCCTTCATTGACTACTTCGACTCACTGCTCGGCTGGGAACGGTTCCGCGCCGCCCAGTTCGGCATCCGGCATCACGCAACGATCGCCCTCAACCCCAAGGAGGCAAACGATCCGCGGTGCGTCCCCGTACTGGAGGAGATTCCCCGGTACCTGATGAAGGAAGGTGTGGTGGCCATCGGTGAAATCGGTTATGACTCCATGACTCCCGCTGAGGACGAGGCCTTCAGCCGCCAGCTGCAACTCGCGCTCGAATATTCGTTGCCGGCCATGGTGCACACTCCGCACAGGGAAAAGCTCGCGGGCACCCAAAGGACGCTCGACGTCGTCCGCGAGTCAGGCGTAGCCCCGGGCATGGTGGTTGTCGACCACCTCAATGAAACGAATGTCGAGATGGTGAAAGACGCCGGCGCGTGGATGGGGTTTTCCATCTACCCGGACACCAAAATGGATGAGCAGCGGATGGTCGCGATCCTCAGCAGGTACGGAACTGAAAGGGTGCTGGTCAACTCCGCGGCTGACTGGGGCAGGTCGGACCCCCTGAAAACCGTCAGCACCGCCAACGCGATGCTCGCGGCCGGCTTCACGGCCGACGACGTCGACCAGGTGCTTTGGGGCAACCCAGTCGAGTTCTACGGCCAGAGCGGCCAGCTCATCCTTGATCCGATCCCCGGATTCGATGCGGCTGGGCTGCCTGATGCGGCAGCGGGTTTCGAGGGCAACTCCGTCCTGCGGGGGGCCAGGGTCTGATGCTCCTTTCATACTGCACCAACGTCCACCCCGCCGAGGATCTCGACGGCGTCATCCGGCAGCTCCGCGAATACGCCGGTCCCATCCGCCGCACCGTCGGGCTGGAAACCCTCGGCGTGGGACTGTGGTTGCCCGCCGGACTGGCCCGTCAGCTGGCCCACAACACAGAGGACCGCGCCGCGCTCCGCGACGTCCTCCAGGCTGAAGGGCTGCAGCTGCACACCATCAATGCCTTCCCCTACGGCGGCTTCCACAATGAGGTAGTCAAGCTCGACGTCTACAAGCCGACGTGGGCCGAGCGTGCCCGCTTGGAGTACACGCTGGACTGCGCCGAGGTGCTGGCAGCCCTCCTGCCGGAGGGCACAACCGGGTCAATCTCCACCCTGCCCCTTGCCTGGCGTGAGCCATGGACACAGGCCGACGACGACGACGCCACCTCCGCCTTTGCCGAGCTGAGCTCCCGGTTGCGTGACCTGCGGGAACGTACGGGAAAGACCGTCCGCGTCGCCGTCGAACCCGAACCTGGGTGCGTGCTCGACACCGTGTCCGACGTGGTCGGCTGGCTGCGTCCCCGCATTGAACGCGGCGTGGATCCCGAGTTCGTAGGCTTGTGCGTGGATACCTGCCACCTTGCCGTTTCGTTCGCGGACCCGGCGGGCGCTGTCCAGGAAATTGATGCCGCTGGTTTGCGGATAGTTAAGGTACAGGCGTCAGCAGCCCTGCACGTCACGGATCCATCCGACCCGGCAGCGCGGGAGGCCCTGGCTGCCTTCGTTGAACCCCGATACCTGCACCAGGTACGGGAGTCCCAGCCGGCAGGCGTTGTTGCTGCAGACGATCTCGGTGAAGCCCTCACTGAGCTGCCAGGGGAAAGCGCGTGGCGGGTTCACTTCCATATCCCCCTCCATCACGTCCCCTCCGCCCCTCTGGAGACCACCGTGGACGTGCTGAGCCGGACCGTCACCGAAGTCCGCCGGTTGCCCTACGCGCCAGAGGTCCACCTCGATATCGAGACCTATACCTGGAGCGTGCTGCCCGGTGCCTCGGTGGGCATCACCGACGGGATTGCAGCGGAGATTCAGTGGGCGCAGTCGAATCTGTTTGCTGCCGCACCCGCTGTTCAAAGCTCCTGACGCGGACGCCAATGACACCCCCAAACAAGGAAAAACCGTGAAACCAGTACTGCTGCTGAACGTCGTTGGCCTGACTGCCAAGGCCCTGGGCCAGATGCCCCGCCTGTCGCGGCTTGCTGCACAGGGATGGTCATCCGAACTGGCCACGGTCCTGCCCGCGGTAACGTGCACCGTTCAGTCCACCATGCTGACGGGCCTGGCGCCCGCGCAGCACGGAATCGTGGGCAACGGCTGGTACTTCCGGGAGCTCGGCGATGTTTACCTGTGGCGCCAGCACAACAGGCTTGTCAGCGGCGAGAACATCTGGGAAGCGGCCCGTCGGCAGCATCCCGGGTACAGCGCGGGCAATATCTGCTGGTGGTACGCCATGGGAATGTCCACCGACCTTACCGTGACCCCAAGGCCCATCTATCATGCGGACGGCCGCAAATCCCCCGATGCCTACGTCCGGCCCGCGGAACTTCACGACGAACTGGTGGCCGGCTACGGTGACTTCCCGCTCTTCCAGTACTGGGGCCCGACGGCGACAATCCAGTCGAGTGAGTGGATTGTCAACTCCACACGGCACATCATGCGGAACCAGTCACCGAACCTGCTGATGGCCTATCTGCCGCACCTGGACTACGACCTGCAGCGGTTCGGGCCCGATTCACCGCAGGCTTCGCGTGCCGCTTCGGACCTCGACCGCACCCTGGCGCCGCTGCTGGATGAAGCCGAGGCGCGCGGCTACGCGGTGATTGCCGTGGCCGAATATGGGATCGAAGAAGCAAGCACACCGGTGGACATCAACCGCGTCCTGCGCAGGGAAGGCCTGCTGGAGGTCTATGTGCAGGATGGCCGGGAGCAACTCGATCCGTGGACGTCGCGGGCGTTTGCCGTAGCCGACCACCAGGTTGCACACGTCTACGTCTCCGACCCGGCGGACGTGGAGCGGGTGGCTGCGGTTCTTCGCGGGACCGACGGCGTGGACGAGGTCCTGGACCGGGAAGCGCAGGCCCGGTACGGACTCGATCATGAAAGGTCCGGGGAGCTGGTTGCCGTAGCGGAGCCCCGCGCCTGGTTCACCTATTACTTCTGGCTCGACGACGACCGTGCACCCGAGTATGCACGCGGCGTCGATATCCACCGGAAACCGGGCTACGATCCCGCCGAGCTCTTCTTCAACCCGGCGGACAGGCTGGCGAAGGCAAAAGCAGGGCTCAATCTGGTGAAGAAGAAGCTGGGCCTGCGGTACGCCATGAGTACCGTGCCACTGGATCCGACGCACGTGCGGGGCACTCACGGACGGCTCCCGGATTCCGCAGCCGGCACGCCCCTCATCATTGGCTCGGAAGACCGGATTCCATCCTCTATAGAGGTGCTCCTGAACAGTGGCCGGCAGGTGCCCGCGGCTGCGGTGAAGGAGCTGGTTCTCCAGACGCAGGGGATCAGTAGCTAAGGTTTCGAGCTCGAAACAACAAAGTGGCGGCAGGCACCGTAAGCTGCTGTTGCGCTTTAACGTGTCCGAAAATATGCGAACGGCTCAAGATTTGCGCAATTTTGTTTTCTGAAACCACTAGGCAATCTGGTTCGGCTCAACTAGCGTTCTAAGTGACCTGAGTCCGGCTGGTCCGGGTCCTCAATGACGAGAAGAAAGTGAACGATGACTGTTAATCGACACGGGATAGCGGAAGCTTCCGGGCATCGCGCCGATGCCTTTGGTTTTACAAAAAGACGCACCGCCCGGGCTGGTGCCGGCTTGGCCATGGCTGCCCTGATGGCCACCTCCTTCGCAGTAGGACCGGCGCAGGCCCAGCAGGGCGGCGCTCCCGACGTAGCTCCGCCCGACGCCAATTTCCAGAAGGTAACGCTCAACGACGGCCCGGGCGAGCCTGTTGACCTGGCCGTTCTGCCCAACAACGACGTCCTGCACACAACCCGCGGCGGAGAAGTCTGGCTCAACGACGCGGAGACCGGCCTCAACACGCTGGCCGCAACCCTGGACGTCTACGAGCATGACGAAGAAGGCCTGCAGAGCGTTGCCCTTGATCCCAAGTTCGGGACCAAGGGCAACAACTGGGTTTATCTGTACTACTCGCCCCCGCAGGACACCCCGGTGGATGATCCCGCAACCACCGGCGTGAATGAGGGTGACGCGCCCTTCACCGGCGCAGCCGCGGACTTCGATAAGTTCAAGGGCTCCCTGGTGCTTTCACGTTTCCAGTTCAACGGTTCCTCCATCGACCTCGCCAGCGAGCAGGAGATCATCGAAGTGCCAGTCGACCGCGGCATCTGCTGCCATGTCGGCGGTGACATCGTCTTTGACGCCGAGGGCAACCTTTACCTCTCCACCGGAGACGACACCAACCCGTTCCAGTCGGGCGGCTACACCCCGATCGACGAGCGCCCCACCAGCAACCCCGCCCTGGATGCGCAGCGGACCTCCGCGAACACCAATGACCTGCGCGGCAAGGTCCTGCGGATCACGCCCAAGGACGGCGGCGGCTACACCATCCCGGAAGGCAACCTGTTCCAGCCCGGCACCCCCAAGACCCGGCCTGAAATCTACGTGATGGGCCTCCGGAACCCCTTCCGCATCGAACTCAGCCAGAGGACCGGCGAACTATTCGTCGCTGACTACTCGCCCGACGCGCGTAGTGCCAATCCCTCCCGCGGCCCTGCAGGTACCGGCAAATGGGCAGCAATCACTGAGCCGTCCAACTACGGTTGGCCCTACTGCGCCACCGCTGAACTGCCGTACGTCGACTACGACTTCGCCACCGGCACCTCCGGTAAGGCATTCAACTGTGCTGCTCCGGTGAATGAATCACCCAATAACACCGGCCTCCGGGAGCTGCCCCCCGTAGCCCAGCCGGAGGTCTGGTACTCCTACGGCGCCTCGGCCGAGTTCCCCGAGCTCGAGACCGGCGGAATCGGTCCTATGGCCGGCCCTGAATATGTGTTCAACGAGAAGGCCACCAAGGGAAAGTCCCCTGTTGCCTGGCCGTCCTACTACGACGGCAAGTCCTTCCTGTACGAGTGGACGCGCGACTACATCAAGGGCATGACGACGGAGAACGGTGAGCTCGCCTCAATCGAGAACGTCGTTGACTCCCTCGTGGTCGACAACCCCATCGACATGGAGTTCGGTCCGAATGGCGCTCTCTACGTCCTTGAATACGGTGACGGCTACTTCGGCGAGAACCCGGACGCACAGCTGTCCCGCATCGACTACATCGGCGCAGGCGGCAACCACAGCCCGGTGGCGGTAGCCGCTGGAACACCGACGGCGGGTGCTGCACCGCTGACAGTGAAGTTCTCGAGCGAAGGCACCGCCGACGCCGACGGCGACAAGATCCGCTATGAGTGGGACTTCAACTCCGACGGAGTCGTGGACTCTGAGGAAGCAAACCCCACCTGGACCTATGAGGAAATCGGAACCTATACTGCGAGCCTGAAGGTCACGGACCAGGGCGGCAAGCACCGTGGGCGCCACTCCTCTGCAGAGGTGGCAATTGAGGTCGGCAACCAGGCACCGGTCATCGAGTTCATCAGCCCCGTCGCAGGCCAGGAGTTCCGCTTTGGCGACACTGTCAGCTACGAGGTCCGCGTTACGGACGACCAGCCGGTTGACTGCTCACTTGTCCAGGTGACCTACATCCTCGGCCACCACACGCACGGACACCCGCAGACCACGACGGCGGGCTGCACGGGCACCCTCACCACTACCGTTCCCGAGGGCCATGACCCGGCCGTAGATGACCTTTCAGCCGTCTTCAGCGCCAGCTACACCGACGCCGGCGACGCCGCATCTGCTCCGCTGACCGGAACCGCTGAGGTAGTACTTGCCGTAGCCAACTGATGCTCCGCGGAGTACCAGTGGCTGCACGATAAGGCCCACCGGCCCATAACACGAAGCGGATCCTGTCCCAGCCGAAAGCTGGAACAGGATCCGCTTTTTTGGTGGCCTGCCGCGGAGAATTTACGCGGACGGAACCCTCGCACCGGCGTCGTCATCCTGGGGGCGAAGGAAACCGGCGGGATCCCGGATGAGGGGTTCGAAGGCGAGCTCCGCGGCACCAACCAGGATGGAATCTTCCCCCAGGGGAGCCAACTCGATGGCGACGCTCTCCCGCGGCCCCCGTGTTCCCGGTGTGCGCAGCGCTTCGCCGAGGGCGTCCGGTGCGGCGCGAACGAGAATGCGCAGGAAACCGCCCAGCACGATCAGGGACGGATTCAGCAGGTTGACCACGCTCTTCAGTCCGATAGCCAGCAGCGCAATCTGCCGGTCGATGATCTCCCGCAGCTCCTGGGACGCGGCCTCGTCCTGCAGCTTCTCCAGCACGGCCTCTTCGAGGTTCTCCCTTTCCCCGGCCGGCAGCCCGACTGCGGCAATCAGCTCTTCACGCGTGACCTCGGCTTCAAGGCAGCCGTAGGACCCGCAGGTGCATGCGGTCCCGCCTGAGCGCACGTGAGTGTGCCCAAGTTGTCCGGCGAATCCCGTGGCTCCTCGGATAAGTCGCCCTCCGCTGATGACACCTCCGCCTATGCCGCTCGCTCCGCCGTAAAGGTAGACAAGGTCCCGAACGTCGCGGCCCGCCCCGAAGGTGGCCTGCGCACGCGCACCGGCGACGGCATCATTTGCTGCCGTGACCGGCAGTTTCAAGGCCTCACTGAGGAGTGCTGCGAGACGTTGGTCGCGCCAGCCAAGATGCGGGGCTTCGATGACGGTGCCATCAACAGGATCCACCAGCCCTGGAATGGCCAGCCCCACGCCCATGATCCGGTGCCGGGCGGGTAGCGAGGTCCGCATCCCCGTGTAAATCGCCGTCACGATGTTTACCACCTCCGCTACCGACGGCGCCCGGACGGTATGGAAGCGGACAGGGTTCACGATGTGCCCGCCCAGCCCAACAAGCGCGACGCTGACCACATCGATATCCGGGTTCACCGACAGTGCCAGCGCGCCGGGACTCGGTTCAATCATGATGCTGGGGCGGCCATGCTGTTGTGCCTGGTCGAGGTCACTCTCCACCACCAGCCCGAGGTGGACGAGTTCACCCACGAGCGCCGCGATAGTTGAGCGGTTGAGTCCGGTGGCCCGGGTCAGTTGTGCCCGGGAAACACCGGCCATGGAGTGCACCAGGCCCAGCACGGTGGAAAGATTGTGCTGCCGGGTGGAATCGCGGTTGTTCCCGAGGTTGGTCCCGGCAACGGTGCGTCGCACGCGCTCATCGTGCATTGGCGAAGTCATTCCGCGTCAACTTGTCCGGGCGCGTCTCCAGCAATCCAAAGTGGAACCAAACGGCAAAGGCAGGGCACCTCGACAACGGCCGACGTCTTGCCTTCCACTCCGGATCAGGTCCTTCCTGGCAGATAGCCTCGGTGCCGGATTTGTTCTCTCATAGTAACGGCAGGGCGGGCGGTATCTGCGAGGAGGGAGCCATCCCAGCGCGGCTAGTGTGACCCCACGGTGGAAATGGCAGAGAACAGCATGTGTTCAAGGCTCCTGCGTACGGCATCGGGCACTCCGTCCGCCTCCAGGTGCATCACTGCGAGGTGGGCATTTTCGGTGGCAAGCTGTACGGCATAGTCCTTCGCACCGCAGGACACCAGCAACGACCGGACCTGCCCCGCGTCTGCGGCCGTCATGTCCTGCGATCCGATGAGTGATGCGATCCTGCTCCATTCCGTACGGGTAGCTGCAAAGGAGAGCAGGGCCGTCCGCTTGCCTTCCCGGAGGTCTCCCCACGTGCTTTTCCCGGTGCGGCTTTCCTTGCCGAAAACGCCCAGGACGTCATCGGCGATCTGATAGGCGATGCCTGCGTAACGCCCAAAGCCAGTCAGCGCCGCCACAACGGGTTCCGGAGCCGCTGCCAGCACGGCGCCGGCCTGCAGGGGCGCCTCGAACGAGTAAACGGAAGTCTTTTGGTGTGCCGTCTTGGTGATGTCCTCGAGGGAAGGCATTGCCGGGGTCCGGCTGAACTCGATGTCCAGGACTTCGCCGCCGACGGAAGAGAAAATCGCATCGTCGAGGATGCTGTTCAGCCGCTGGCGGACCGCGGCCGGCGCTTCTATGGGCCTCAACAGCCGGTAGGCGCTGGACAGGGCCAGGTCCCCGGCAAGGAGCCCGGCCGAAACCCCGGCGTGGTCTGCCGACGCAGACGGCTCACCGGCACGCAGTGCCCTGCTTCGGTAGTGGCCGGACACATTGGGAATGCCTCGCCGGACGAAATCACGGTCAATGACGTCGTCATGGATAATGAGCGCACTGTGCAGGAGTTCGTACGAGGCCGCGAGTTCCGCGGCGCTGGAGAAATCAGTGCCGCCCAGTTGGCGGTAAGCCAGCATGACCAACCGCGGGCGGGAGCGTTTGCCGCCCGCGGTTGCTCTTTCGAGTGCTTCCCAGAGGCCGAGATAGGTTGCGTTGACGGAGACAGCGCGCAGCTTCGCGTCGGCGAAGAAGCGCTGAAGCGCATCTTCGACCAGCTCAAGGTCCGCGTTGCCGTTCAGGCGGTTGTCCACGTTCAGGAAGTTCATTGCGCTGCCCTTCGCTTCTGGTCCTGGCTCCGCGGGATTGCCGGGAGCGCCCTGTGCCCGCCCTCCGGCGACCTAGCTTTTGATCTTGCGCGGACTCCGGGTGGCGAAGCGCTGCTGCAGGAGAACTGCGACGACAATGATCAGGCCCTTGGCGAGCGACTGGACGGAGGTGTCGAGGTTGTTCTGGGTAAAGACGTTGGTCAGCGTCGCAAAGATCAGCACGCCCAGGACGGTGCCCATGATGGTGCCGCGCCCGCCGATGAGCAGCGTGCCGCCGACAACGACGGCGGCAATCGCGTCAAGTTCGTAGAGGAGGCCATGCGTTGAGGTTCCCGCGGTGGTGCGGCCGAGCATCATGATGCCGGCGATGCCGGCGGCGAGGCCGGCCAGGACGTAGAGGGAGACGAGGTGGCGCTTGACCTTGATGCCTGCCAGGCGGGACGCCTCAAGGTTTCCGCCGATGGCGATGGTGCGCCGGCCGAAGGTGGTGCGGTTCAGGAGGAACCATCCTGCTATTGCGACGATGACGAAGATCCAGATCAGGATCGGAATGCCCAGAAAGTCAGAGCGCATGACCCTCAGGAAGTCCCGGTTGCTGACGATCTGGGTGCTGCGGCCGGAAATGAGCTCGGCAAGGCCGCGGGCGCCCACCAACATGGCCAGGGTGGCCATAAAGGCGACGACGTTGCCGTACGCGATCACGAGTCCGTTGATCAGGCCGGCAACGAGGCCCACCCCGAGCGCCACCACTACGATCAGGAGCCACGACGACTGCGTGGCGGCCAATTGGACGCTGGCCAGGGTGGCGACGACCGAGGTCAGGCCCATGACCGATCCGACGGAGAGGTCAATGCCGCCTGCGGTGATAACGAAGGTGATGCCGATGCTGATCACCCCGATGATCGAGGCGAGCCGGAGGATGGTGAGCATGTTCTCGAGGTTGAGGAACCGGTCCCCACTGGTGACTCCACCCACTACGACGAGCAGCGCGAGCGCGATGACCAGTCCCAGGCTCCGGCCCGTGGAACCGCTCAGAAAGTTCCGCAGGGGGTTGGCCTTGGTGGTGCTGTGGTCAGCCGGCGCGTCGATACGCGGTTCAGCCACCTTGGTATTCTGCTCGCTCACGCGGCACTTCCCTTCATAACGAGGTCGAGCACTCCGTGCTCGTCTAGATCGCTTGCATTGGTTTGGGTGAGGACCTTGCCATCGTCGATAACGAGCACGTTGTCGGCGAGGCCCAGGACTTCTTCGATTTCGCTGGAGACGACGATCATCGCCGTTCCGGCGGCCGCGAGTCTGCGGATGAGTGCGTAAATCTCGGACCGTGCACCGACGTCCACGCCGCGCGTGGGTTCATCCAGCAGGAGTACCGGCGTTCCGTGCACCAGCCAGCGGGCGAGGAGGATCTTTTGCTGATTACCGCCCGAAAGGGTCCGTGCGGGCCGGTCGGGATCCGCCGGTCGAAGCTCCAGTGCGGCGATCTGCTCGCGTGCGGCGTCACGCTCGGCTTCTTCGTTCAGGTGCCCGGCCCGGGCGAACCGCTCAAAGGTTGAAAGAGTGACGTTCTTGAACACGGGCTCGTCCAGGATGAGCCCCTGGCTTTTGCGTTCCTCCGGTGAAAGGCCGATTCCGGCGTTGACGGCCGACGTGACCGATCCCGGCCTGAGGACCTTGCCGTTCACTGAGACGCGGCCCGACGAGGACTTCCTGGCACCATAAATGGTCTCAAGGATCTCGGAGCGCTTCGATCCCACCAGTCCGGCGAAACCGAGGGTCTCGCCGGCTCGGACCGTGAAGCTGACCTTCTCGAAGTGCCCGGAAAGCTCAAGGTTGTCCACATCGAGCACCACGGGGGCATCCGCAGGGATGGGCTTCCGCTCCGGAAATACGTTCGCGACGTCCCTGCCTGTCATCAGGCGGATCAGTTCCGACTTGGGCGTATCCTTGACGCTGAGGCCGTTTGCAGTGCTGCGCCCGTCCTTGATCACTGAGATGCGGTCGCCGATCTGCCGGATCTCTTCGAGCCGGTGCGAAATGTAGACGACGGCGATGCCTTGGGCGGTGAGTTCGCGAACCACGCGGAACAGGTTGGAGACCTCACCGGAGTCAAGGATTGCGCTGGGCTCATCCATGATGATCAGCTTTGTATCCCGGGACAGGGCCCGCGCCATGCTGACAATCTGTTTGTTGGCGGCGGACAACGTGCCTACTTCAGTGGACGGCGAGAGGCTGCCGTGTCCCAGCCGTTTCAGGAGGGTACGCGCAATGGCGTTCGCCTTCTTCACGTGGAGGACGCCGCCGGTGGCACGTTCGTGGCCAAGAAAGATGTTCTCGGCAACGGAAAGCCCATCGACGACGTCGAGCTCCTGGTACATGGTCGCAATGCCCAGGTCGAGCGCTGCAGTGGGGCGGGGGAGGGAAATCTCCTTGCCCTCCCAGCGGATCTCTCCACTGTCAGGCTGATGGACGCCCGAGAGCGTCTTGATAAGGGTGGATTTGCCCGCTCCGTTCTGGCCCATAACGCAGTGGACTTCCCCCGGAAGTACCTGCAGATCGACGCCTTTCAGCGCCTGGACGCCAGCAAAGCGCTTGGTGAGTCCCCGAACTTCGAGCAACGGCCGTGGCTGATCTTCTTCGAACATGCGATGAACCTAACACATTATGTCGGCGATCGGTATAAAGTCGTCGATTTCCTACAATCTTCTGTTATTGTGAGGGCAGTCACGCAAAGTAGCGGGCATCAAAAGAGCATGCTGCACCACGCGAAGACGCACTTAACTCATTGAGGAGATACACATGCTTGCA
This sequence comes from Arthrobacter sp. V1I9, assembly GCF_030817075.1. Lineage (NCBI taxonomy): Bacteria > Bacillati > Actinomycetota > Actinomycetes > Micrococcales > Micrococcaceae > Arthrobacter > Arthrobacter sp. V1I9. The sequence goes on along the minus strand of NZ_JAUSYU010000001.1, from coordinate 115,094 downwards.
GTTCGTACGGGCCGGAAGTTGCTCGTCACCACCGCTGCCTTTCTTGCTGTCGGCGCCCTTGTTACCGGGTGTACAGAAGGCGGGGGCGGTACCAACACCCAGCCCACCAATGCATCGGTGGAAGGCAATGAGGCCCAGGGTGACAAGGTTGTCATCGGCTTCTCCGGCCCCGCTGCAGACCACGGCTGGCTGGGCGCCATCAACTCCGCCGCTATCGCCGAGGCGAAGAAGTACGGCGACATCGACTTGCGGGTGGCTGAAGGAACCAACGATGCCAACCTGCAGATCAGCCAGGTAGAGCAGTTCATCAACGACCGCGTGGACGCCATCGTGCTGCTTCCCACCGACGGCGCTGCCCTCACACCGGTTGCCACCCAGGCCATGGAAGCCGGCATTCCCGTCATCAACGTTGACCGCGAATTCTCAAGCCCCGCGGCGGCTCGCGCCACTATCCTGGGCGACAACTACGGCATGGGGGTCAGCGCCGGCACCTACGTCTGTGAGCAGCTCAAAGACAAGAAGGATGCAGTGGTCGCAGAGATCGCCGGCATCGACTCGTTGCCGCTGACGCAGGACCGAAGCAAGGGCTTTAAGGATTCGCTGGAAACCTGCGGCCTCAATGTGGACAACCGCGTTGCAGCTGACTTCACCGTCCAGGGCGGAGAAGCGGCCACGTCCCAGCTCCTTTCTGCCGCTCCGAAGATCGATGCGCTGTGGAACCACGACGACGACCAGGGCGTAGGCGTCCTCGCGGCCATCGACAACGCCGGCCGCAAGGACTTCTTTATGGTCGGTGGTGCCGGCTCTGCCAACGCCATGCGTGAGATCCAGTCCGGTGAGAGCGTCCTGAAAGCCACCGTCATCTACCCCTCGACCCAGGCCGCGGACGGAGTCCGCCTCGCTCGCCTGATCTCACAGAAAAAGGCCATGAGCGATCTTGTGGAAGTGGAAGTCCCGAAGCGCATCGTTCTGAACGCCCCTGTTGTCACCAGCGAGAACGTCGACCAGTACCTGCCGACAGCTTTCGAATCGTAGGACCGTGTCAGGTGGGGCGCCCTGCCGCTGGCAAGGGCGCCCCACCTTGTTCCAACCACTATTTACTGCCGCCGGACAAAGAGGAAACATGCTGAACGACGTACCACCCCTGAAGGTTGCCCTGATCGGACACGGATTTATGGGCGCTGCCCATTCTCAGGGATGGCGGGTCGCACCGCGGTTCTATGATCTGCCGGCCCGGCCGGAAATGACCCTGCTGGTGGGACGCAATGCCACCGGGGTGGAGGCAGCGGCGAGGAAATGGGGTTGGGAAGAGACTCACACCGATTGGCGGGCAGCCATTGCCCGCGACGACATTGACGTAATCGACATTGTTACGCCCGGCGGCTCCCATGCCGAGATCGCAATTGCTGCACTGGAGGCGGGCAAGCACGTCCTGTGCGAGAAGCCGCTGGCAAACACCCTGGAAGAAGCTGAAGCAATGGCTGCCGCCGCGGACCGTGCCGGCAAAGACGTCCTCGCGATGGTCGGCTTCACCTACCGCCGCGTTCCCGCTGCAGCCTTCGCAAGGTACTTGGTCCAGTCCGGGGCGATTGGCGAAGTCCGGCAGGTTCGTGCCGCCTACCTGCAGGATTGGCTGGTTGACGCCGAGGCGCCGCTGACGTGGCGTCTGCAAAAAGAGCACGCCGGATCCGGAGCGCTCGGAGACCTTGGCGCGCACGCGGTGGATCTCTCCCAGTTCATCACCGGCCAGAAGATCACGGGAGTCAGCGGCATCCTGAACACCTTTGTCCACGAGCGGCCGCTTCCCGGCGGGGAATCAGGCCCGGCGGGCACCGCCGCACCGGAGCGCGGCAACGTCAGCGTAGACGATCTCGCCCTTTTCACCGGGCGTTTCGACGGCGGCGCAGTGGGTTCGTTCGAAGCGACACGAATGTCCACCGGCCGAAAAAATGCGCTGCGAATCGAAGTTGCCGGCTCCGCCGGCGCCATCTCCTTCGACCTGGAGAACATGAACTCTCTCGGCTTCTACGATGCAACCGCGCCCGACACCCGCCAGGGTTTTACCGACATCATGGTTACCGAACCGGGTCACCCCTACTTGTCTGCCTGGTGGCCTGCAGGACACACCCTTGGCTACGAGCACGGCTTCGCGCACCAAGCAAAGGACTTCGTTGAAGCCATCGCTGAGGGCCGTCAGCCGGAGCCGTCCTTCGCCGACGGACTGCAGGTGCAAAGGGTACTGAACGCTGTGGAACGCAGTGCAGAAGCCGACAGCATCTGGACGAAAACCATCTAGGCGAACGCCTCCAGCCTGTGTCAGTGAGGGATCAGAAATGCCCATCCCACCGCGTCAGTACAGAACCAACCCGCCCGCCAGGCCCTCGAGGCCGGCCTGGACACGGTACTGGTCGGCGGGCTGGGGCAGGCCACGGCGGTTGGCCGGAGCGCCGCTCCCCCAGTTCCACGTCCAGTCCCCGGAAGCAGACGGGCAGCCAATGAACGTGCTGCGCGCGTTCTACAGCGCCCTCGCCACTTTTTAGCCTCACGGGCAACTGGCCGCCGTCGTCCGCATCCCCGGCCCTGCGACGTGCGATACTCCGATAACAAAATTCCTGCCGGAGGTGCCGGCGGAGACGGAAGGGGTAGTTGGGATGCAGGAATTCGCCAGCCTGGACGAAGCGGCCCGGCAGCATGTCGCTGGCGCCCTTGCAGGAGCGGACCTCAACGTAGGGCCTGACTTTACCCAGCGGCTCCAGCGGCACTTTCCCGACCTTTGCCGACTCTTCTACTCACTGTACGGCGCCCGGTCCGACTGGCTGGACCAGCTGACCGCGCTGGTCCTGCAGAGCGCCCGCTCCTGGCAGGACCGTCCGGCAGAGTTGAAGGCCGTCGACGCCGAGCGTGCGGCGAACAGCGGCTGGTTCCTGTCCAACGGGATGCTGGGCGGGGTGTGCTACGTGGACCGGTACGCGGAAAGCCTGGAGGGCGTCCGCAGCCGCATCCCGTACTTTAAGGAGCTCGGCCTCACCTACCTGCACCTCATGCCGCTGTTCCTGGCGCCCGAACCGCACTCGGACGGCGGCTACGCTGTCTCCAGCTACCGTGAAGTGAACCCGAAGCTGGGCACCATGGAACAGCTGCAGTCACTGGCCGCCGAGCTGAGGGCCAACGGCATCAGCCTGGTGGTGGACTTCATCTTCAACCACACATCAGACGAGCACGAGTGGGCCCGGCGCGCGGCCCAGGGCGATCCAGAGTACAGCGACTACTACTGGATTTTCCCGGACCGCACCATGCCGGACGCCTTCGAACAGGACGTGCGCGAGATCTTTCCCGAGAACCATGCGGGGTCCTTTATCCAGATGGAGGACGGCCGCTGGGTCTGGGCCACGTTCCACACCTACCAGTGGGACCTGAACTACTCCAACCCGGACGTTTTCCGGGCGATGGCCGGCGAGATGCTGTTCCTGGCGAACCAGGGCGTGGAGATTCTCCGCATGGGCGCCGTGGCCTTCATCTGGAAGGAGCTTGGTACCCCGTGCGAAAACCTCCCGGAAGCGCACACCCTGCTCCAGGCCTTCAACGCCGTGTGCCGGCTCGCCGCGCCGTCGCTGCTGTTCAAGTCCGAAGCCATCGTGCACCCGGACGAGGTGGCGCTCTATATCGACCCCGCGGAATGCCAGATCTCCTACAACCCGCTGCAGATGGCGTTAATCTGGGAGTCCCTGGCTACACGCGACGTCTCGCTGCTGGCACAGGCGCTGGAGCGCCGGCACAACATCCCCGAGGGAACTTCCTGGGTGAACTACGTCCGCAGCCACGATGACATCGGCTGGACGTTCGCGGATGAAGACGCAGCCGAACTCGGAATCAACGGCTTTGACCACCGCCGCTTCCTGAACTCCTTCTTCGTCAACCGCTTCCCCGGCAGCTTTGCCCGCGGCGTTCCCTTCCAGGACAATCCGAAGACCGGTGACTGCAGGATTTCAGGGACGACGGCGTCGCTGTGCGGGATGGAGGTTGACCCGGCGGAGGCGGTGGAGCGGATCCTCCTTGCCCACTCGGTTGCCTTCAGCACCGGCGGTATCCCCCTGCTGTACCTCGGCGATGAGGTTGGCCAGGTCAACGACTACGGATTCGACCGGGAAGCGGGCCACGAGACGGACAGCCGCTGGGTGCACCGGCCCCACTTCCCGGAAGAGCAGTACGAGCACCGCCTGGACCCGTCCACCCCCGAAGGTGCCGTCTACGCCGGCCTGAAACGGATGGTCCAGGTCCGGGCCGGCACGCCTGAGCTGGCAGGCACCCGGCTGATCGGCTTCCAAACCAACAACCGCGGCGTCCTGGCGTACCAGCGGCCCGGCAGCAGCGCCCCGGCAGGCAAGAAATCAACGGTCCTGGCGCTGGCCAACTTCAGCGACCAACCCCAGACCCTGCCCGCCGAAACCTTTGCCGGGTACTCAGCAGCCGCCGTCGATCTCCTCTCCGAAGCCGAACTGCAGCTGGATGAGGGCGTCACGCTCCTTCCGCGCCAATACGTCTGGCTGCGCGTCACCCCCAGCCTGTAATTGGGTCCGCAGCCGCGCGGCGTGAAAGCATACGGACCATGGCCCAAAAGATTGCGTACCAGGGTGAGCCCGGCGCCAACTCCAATATCGCGTGCAAACAAATGTTCCCAGCACTGGAAAGCGTGCCCTGCGCGAGCTTTGAGGATGCCTTCGAACTGGTGTCCAGCGGTGAGGCGGACCTGGCTATGATCCCCATCGAGAATTCGATCGCCGGCCGGGTTGCGGACATCCACATCCTGCTGCCCCAGTCCAACCTGCAGATCGTGGGCGAGTTCTTCCTGCCCATCCACTTCGACCTGCTGGGCATCCCGGGCAGCACCATCGAGGACGCCACCGAAGTCCACAGCCACATCCACGCCCTGGGCCAGTGCCGGCGCCTCATCCGCGATCACGGACTCAAGCCCGTGATCGCCGGCGACACCGCCGGCTCAGCGCGCGAGGTCAGCGAGTGGAACGACCCGCGCAAGCTGTCCCTCGCTCCCCCGCTGGCCGCGCAGATTTACGGCCTGGAGGTGCTGGCCACCCGCGTGGAGGACGACCCCTCCAACACCACCCGCTTTGTGGTCCTGGCCCGGGAAACGGAACTGCCTGCCCGGGACGAACTGCCCGGGCCTGCGGTGACCAGCTTTGTGTTCCGCGTCCGGAACGTCCCGTCCGCGCTCTTCAAGGCGCTGGGCGGGTTTGCCACGAACGGCGTGAACATGACGCGCCTGGAAAGCTACATGGTGGGCAACGAGTTCGCCGCCACCATGTTTATGGCCGACGTCGAAGGCCACCCCGAGGACCTGCCGCTGAAGCTGGCCCTCGAGGAACTGGACTTCTTCACCACCGAAGTACGTGTCCTCGGCGTGTATCCAGCGGCCGAGTACAGGACGCGTCAGACCGTCTGCGGCTGACCTGCCGTCTGGTGCGGCTTCAGCAGGGGTGCGAAAAACTTCCCCAACTCAGCCGTCGCCGTCAGGGGCAGCACGTTCGCCACGTACTGGTCCGGGCGTACCACCACCACAACGCCGCCACGGTCCAGGCCGCGCAGTTCAAAGATGTCCGCGGCAGGGTCGGTGGCGTACACCTTCTCGTAATCGGTCAGCTTGAACGGGCCCACCTGCGGCTTGAACACCCCGGGGACGGCGCCGATGTCCACGGCGGTGTGCGGCTGCTGGTAGATCACCTTCACGTCGAACCAGGCGTCCGGATCAGCGTCCGACGGCGTCGCGGCCAGCGGCGATTCCGGCGAGTCCGCAATCCACTCAGCGAAGTGCGCCACACCTGACGGCGCACCTGCCTGGGCCGCGTCGGCGAAGACGTAGATGCGCCACCGGCCGTCCGCCGTGGCATGGTGCCCGAGGTGCAGCGGGTTGGTGTCGCCCACCCGCACTACGGGCGCCGACTTGAAACGCTTGCCCACCGGGAAACCGGTGGCCAGGTCCTGGTGCTTCGCGGGGGCCACCAGCATCGACGGCGCATACTCGGTCATAAATCCGGCCGGGAACTCGGCAGTGCGCACGTAGAAGTCCTCAAGGTCCGAGGGGTGCTCGAACTCCTCGGGCTTCTTGGCCATCATGGTGGACCATTCCTTGTCGAAGTCGATGAGGTTTTTGGCCACCACTTGCCGTTCGGCCGAGTAGGTCGACAACAGGCTTTCCGGGCTGCGGCCTTCCAGCACGTGCCCGAGTTTCCAGGCAATGTTGAAACCATCCTGCATGGAAACGTTCATCCCCTGGCCGGCTTTGGCGCTATGCGTGTGGCACGCGTCGCCGGTGATGAAGACACGCGGGGTCCGGGTCCCGCGTTCCTCCGGCAGGACGTCGTCGAACCTGTCTGTGAGCCGGTGCCCCACCTCATAGACGCTGTGCCACGCAACGTTCCGCACGTCGAGTGTGTAGGGGTGGAGGATCTCATTGGCTTGATGGATGATCTGCTCGATAGTGGTGCTGCGGACCGCGCCCTTGTTGAGGGGGTCCACTTCGCCGAGGTCAACGTACATGCGGAAGAGGTGGCCACCTTCGCGCGGGATCAGCAGGATGCTGCCCTTTTCACCTTGGATGGCGCACTTGGTGCGGATATCGGGGAAGTCGGTGACGGCGAGGGTATCCATCACGCCCCAGGCGTGGTTGGCCTGGTCTCCGGCAAGGTGGCAGCCAATGGCCTCGCGCACCTTGCTGCGGGCGCCGTCGGCACCCACCACGTACTTGGCCCTGACAGTGCGCTCCTGCCCTTCGTTCGGACCGGCGGTGTGCAGAAGTGTCACGGTGACGGGGTACTCGCCATCGTCCGCGATGCTGAGGGATTGGAACTCGTAGCCAAAGTCCGGCTTCAGCCGGGAGGGGGAATTGGCGGCAAATTCGGCGAAATAGTCAAGCACGCGGGCCTGGTTGACGATGAGGTGCGGGAACTCGCTGATGCCCATTTCGTCATCCACGGCCCGGGCAGTCCGGATGATGTTCGCGCGGTTGGCGGGGTCCGGCTTCCAGAACGCCATCTCGGTGATGCGGTAGGCCTCGGCAATGATTCGCTCCGCGAACCCGAAGGCCTGGAAGGTCTCGACGCTCCGCGCCTGGATGCCGTCAGCCTGGCCGATGGCGAGGCGTCCCGGACGGCGCTCGATAATCCGCGTGCTGACAGCCGGGAACATCGAAAGCTGCGCGGCGGCGAGCATGCCCGCCGGACCGGTTCCAACGATCAGCACGTCAACCTGGTCGGGGAGCTCCTCAGGCCGGTTGAGGCCGACGCCGGCCACCGGCTTTACCCGCGGGTCTCCGGATACGTAGCCGTGGTGGTGAAACTGCACGGGATTCCTCACTTCGTTGTGTGGCTCTTCGGCGGAAAGGTTGTTCGATAATAGAACTTGAGTTTCCATATTAGAAAGAAGCTGCTGTTGGAGCAACACTGTACGCCACCTGCGACGCGGTGGACAAGGGCCCTAAAAGGCGCCGAAACATAAGGGTTGACGCAGTGGAAGTTCTCGGGCGATAGTGATCGTATACGATTTCGTACTTGATGAGGAGCGGTTTTGGAGCAGGTCAATGGAGACACCCTCGCAGCGGCGCGCAAGGTGATTGCGCTGCACATCAACTACCCCAGCCGCGCGGCGCAGCGGGGCCGCACGCCTGCGCAGCCGTCTTACTTCCTGAAGCCGTCGTCGTCGCTCTCGCTGAGCGGCAGCCCGGTGGAACGCCCGGCCGGGTGCGAACTGCTGGGCTACGAAGGCGAAATCGCCCTGGTCATCGGCAAGGCCGCCCGGCGCATCGGAATCGCGGATGCCTGGAGCCACGTGGCCTTCGTGACGGCCAGTAACGACCTGGGCGTCTATGATCTCCGCTATGCGGACAAGGGCTCGAACCTCCGTTCCAAAGGCGGGGACGGCTTCACACCGCTGGGCCCGGCACTGATCCCGGCAGACGCCGTCGACCCCGCCGGGCTGCGCATCCGAACCTGGCACAACGGTGAGCTCGTCCAGGACGACAGCACTGAGGAGTTACTCTTCCCGTTCGCCCGGCTGGTGGCCGACTTGTCCCAGCTGCTCACCCTGGAGGAGGGCGACATCATCCTCACCGGCACACCCGCCGGCGCTTCGGTGGCTGAACCGGGCGACGTGCTGGAAGTTGAGGTCAGTGCCATCGGTTCAAACGGCAGCGACGACGGCCTGACCACGGGCCGCCTGGTCACCCGCGTGGAGGAAGGCACCACGCCGTTCGCTGACTTTGGTGCCGGCCCCAAGATTGATGACCTCCAGCGGGAGGAGGCGTACGGGTCACGGGCAGCCGCCGGGCTGCCTGCTGTCGACAGTGCAGAGGCGGGGACCGCCGACGGTCCCGCCCTCTCCCCCGAGCTGAAAGCCAAACTGGAGTCCGTCGCCACCGCTACCCTGTCCTCGCAGCTGCGGAAGCGCGGCCTAAACAACGTCAGCATTGACGGCCTGCAGGCCACCCGGCCGGACCGGCGCGTGGTTGGCCTGGCCCGGACGCTGCGCTACGTCCCCAACCGTGAGGATCTTTTTAAGACTCACGGCGGCGGCTTCAACGCCCAGAAACGCGCCATCGACTCCGTGAACGAGGGCGAAGTCCTGGTGATGGAGGCGCGCGGCGAAAAGGGCACCGGGACGGTGGGCGACATCCTGGCCCTGCGTGCCCAGGTGCGTGGCGCCGCGGCGATCATTACCGACGGCGGCGTCCGCGACTATTCCGCGGTGGCCGGCCTGGAAATGCCCACATACTTTGCCAACCCGCACCCTGCGGTGCTGGGCCGCCGCCACATCCCCTGGGACACGGACATCACCATCGCCTGCGGCGGCGCCACCGTGCAGCCCGGTGACATCATCGTGGCGGACTCGGACGGCATTCTGGTGATCCCGCCGGCCATTGCCGAGGAACTGGTGGAGGACTGCATTCGGCAGGAAAAGGAAGAAGCCTTCATTTTCGAGATGGTGCAGCAGGGCAACAGCGTTGACGGCCTGTACCCGATGAACCCTGAGTGGCAGGCACGGTATAAGGAATGGGAAGCGGGCCAGGCCAATGACTGAAACAGCGATTGACCTCTCCGCGGCGGCCCCCGCCGGGAGCAAGTCCCAACAAGCCTACGAAACAGTGAAGGCCCGGATTGTGGAAGGGGCCTACACCCCCGGGTACCGCCTGGTCCTGGGCAGCATCGCCAAGGACCTCGGATTCAGCGTGGTCCCGGTCCGGGAAGCCATCCGCCGGCTCGAGGCCGAGGGGCTGGTGAAGTTCGAACGGAACGTGGGCGCCACCGTGGCCGGGATTGATCCCACTGAATACCTCTACACGATGCAGACGCTGAGCATCGTAGAGGGCGCCGCCACGGCACTCTCGGCTCCCCTGATCGATCCGGCAGCGATCGCCCGGGCCCGCGCCGTGAACGAGGAGATGCGCGAGTGCCTCAACCACTTCGATCCCATCCGCTTTACCCGGCTGAACCAGGACTTCCATAGCGTCCTCTTTGAGCACTGCCCCAACCCGCACATCCTGGACCTCGTGCACCGGGGCTGGAACCGGCTGGCGGCGCTGCGGTCCTCCACCTTCCGCTTCATCCCCGGCCGTGCCCACGATTCCGTGGACGAGCATGAGGCGTTGCTGCAGCTCATCGCATCCGGAGCAGACGCGGATGAGATCGAGAAGGCCGCCCGCCTGCACCGCTCCGCCACTTTGGACGCCTACCTTCGCCAGGCCACGAACCGCTGACCCGCTTTCCGGAAGCAGAGACCCCACCCGAGCAGTAAGGAAACAACAATGACGTTCACTGCAGAAAAGACCAAGAGCCATTACGTGCCGCAGGACCTTCCCACCCACATCCAGCACTTCATTAACGGCGAATTTGTTGACTCCGTGGGCGGCAAAACCTTCGACGTCCTGGACCCTGTGTCCAACCGGAATTACGCCACCGCCGCGGCCGGCCAGAAAGAGGACATCGACCACGCCGTCGCCGCCGCCCGCGAAGCATTCGTCAACGGACCCTGGCCGAAAATGAAGCCCCGCGAACGTGCCCGGATCCTGAACAGGATCGCCGACGCCGTCGAGGCCCAGGAAGCCCGGCTCGCCGAACTCGAAACCTTCGATACCGGCCTGCCCATCACCCAGGCCAAGGGCCAGGCACTGCGGGCAGCGGAGAACTTCCGCTTCTTCGCGGACCTGATCGTGGCCCAGTTCGATGACGCCATGAAGGTTCCCGGCTCACAGATCAACTACGTGAACCGCAAACCGATCGGCGTCGCAGGGCTCATCACGCCGTGGAACACCCCGTTCATGCTCGAGTCCTGGAAGCTCGCCCCCGCCCTCGCCACGGGAAACACGGTGGTCCTCAAACCCGCCGAATTCACCCCACTGTCCGCCTCGCTGTGGGCCGCCATCTTCAAGGAAGCCGGCCTGCCAGACGGCGTCTTCAACTTGGTCAACGGCCTGGGCGAGGAAGCCGGCGACGCGCTGGTCAGGCACCCTGACGTTCCGCTGATCTCCTTCACCGGAGAGACCACCACCGGGCAGACCATCTTCCGGAACGCGGCCGAGAACCTCAAGGGCCTGTCCATGGAGTTGGGCGGAAAGTCCCCGTGCGTCGTGTTCGCTGACGCCGACCTGGACGCCGCCATCGATTCCGCTTTGTTCGGTGTCTTTTCCCTCAATGGGGAACGCTGCACCGCGGGTTCCCGCATCCTCGTGGAACGCGCAATCTACGACGAGTTCTGCGAGAAGTACGCGGCCCGGGCCAAAAACATCGTGGTGGGCGACCCGCACGACCCCAAGACCCAAGTGGGCGCCCTGGTCCACCCGGAACACTACGAAAAGGTGGCTTCCTACGTGGAGATCGGCAAGTCCGAAGGCCGGCTCCTTGCCGGCGGCGGCCGGCCGGAGAACCTGCCCGCAGGGCTCAACAACAGCAACTACATCGCGCCCACGGTGTTCGCCGACGTTGCACCCGACGCCCGGATCTTCCAGGAGGAAATCTTCGGGCCCGTCGTCGCGATCACCCCGTTCGAGAACGACGACGAAGCCCTCGCCTTGGCCAACAACACCAAGTATGGCCTCGCCGCCTACATCTGGACCCAGAACCTGACCCGTGCCCACACCTTCTCCCAGAACGTGGAAGCCGGGATGGTGTGGCTGAACAGCCACAACGTCCGCGACCTGCGTACCCCGTTCGGTGGCGTCAAGGCGTCGGGCCTCGGCCACGAGGGCGGCTACCGCTCCATCGACTTCTACACGGACCAGCAGGCAGTCCACATCACCCTGGGCTCCGTCCACACCCCCAAATTCGGCAGCATCGAAGCCTCCGCTGCCAACGAAGGCTAACCACCGGCACCCAAGCGGGCCCGCCGCCGTCGTACTTTCCCGAACCCCTTTCAAAGAAGAGAGCACACTGTGACCAACTTCGTACCCACCCCTTCTGTCCCGGCCCCGGACATCGTCCGCTGCGCCTACATGGAAATCGTGGTCACGGACCTCGCCAAGTCCCGCGAGTTCTATGTGGACGTCCTGGGCCTGCACGTCACCGAGGAAGACGAGAACAACATCTACCTGCGCCCGCTGGAGGAGTTCATCCACCACAACCTGGTGCTCCGCAAGGGACCCATCGCCGCCGTCGCCGCCTTCGCCTACCGCGTGAAGTCCCCCGCCGAGGTGGACGCTGCCGAGGCCTATTACAAGGAGCTGGGCTGCCGGGTGGAGCGCCGCAAGGAAGGCTTTACCAAGGGCATCGGCGACTCCGTGCGCGTCGAGGACCCGCTGGGCTTCCCCTACGAGTTCTTCTACGACGTGGAGCACGTGGAACGCCTCACCCAGCGCTACGATCTCTACTCCGCAGGCGAACTGGTCCGCCTGGACCACTTCAACCAGGTCACCCCGGACGTTCCCCGCGGCCGCGCCTACCTCGAGGACCTGGGCTTCCGCGTCTCCGAGGACATCAAGGATTCTGACGGCGTCACGTACGCCGCGTGGATGCACCGCAAGCAGACAGTCCACGACACCGCCCTTACGGGCGGCAACGGCCCGCGCATGCACCACGTCGCGTTCGCCACGCACGAGAAGCACAACATCATCCAGATCTGCGACAAGATGGGCGCCCTGCGCATCAGCGACCGGATCGAACGCGGCCCCGGCCGGCACGGAGTCTCCAACGCGTTCTACCTCTACATCCTGGACCCGGACGGCCACCGCATCGAGATCTACACCCAGGACTACTACACCGGCGACCCGGACAACCCCACCATCACCTGGGATGTCCACGACAACCAGCGCCGCGACTGGTGGGGCAACCCCGTGGTCCCGTCCTGGTACACCGAAGCCTCCCTCGTCCTGGACCTGGACGGCAACCCGCAACCTGTCGTCGTCCGTGAAGAGAAGAGCGAAATGGCAGTCACCGTGGGCGCCGACGGCTTCTCCTACACCCGCAAGCCTGACGGCGACAACGCCGAAACCGAGGGCTTCAAGCTCGGCGCGCAGCTGTAGCCATGATGGATGCCAAGACGATCGAGGCCATTGCCGACGAACTGCTGGAGGCCGGCCGGAGCCGCACCCCGGTTCCACGCCTGACTGCCCGCTACCCGCACATGACGGTGGAGGACTCCTACGCCGTCCAGCAGCTGTGGCGGCGACGCAACGAAGAAGCGGGCCGGACCCTGGTGGGACGCAAGATCGGCCTCACGTCCAAGGCCATGCAGGACGCCACCGGCATCACCGAACCCGACTACGGCGCCATCTTCGACGACATGGTCCTCGAAACCGGATGCTCGGTGGAGTGGGACCAGTACACCCACCCGCGCGTGGAAGTGGAACTCGCGTTTGTGCTCACGGACGGCCTGAAAGGCCCGGGGGTGACCATCTTTGATGTCCTGAAGGCGACCGACTACGTGGTTCCTGCCCTGGAGATCCTTGATTCGCGGATCGAGATGGAGGGCCGGACCATCGTGGACACCATCTCCGACAACGCAGCAATGGGCGCCATGGTAATCGGCGGCCGCCCGGTGAAGCCGGACGCCGTCGACCTCCGCTGGGTCTCTGCCATCCTCTACAAGAACCAGACCGTGGAGGAAACCGGTGTGGCCGCCGGGGTCCTTGACCATCCCGCCAACGGCGTGCATTGGCTGGCCAACAAGATCGCCGCGCACGGGGACTCGCTCAAGGCCGGGGACATCATCCTCGCCGGTTCCTTCACCCGGCCGATGTGGGTCTACAAGGGTGACACCGTCCACGCCGACTACGGACCCCTGGGGAGTGTGACATGCCGCTTCGGATAGAGGACACCTTCCGCGACGCCCTGCGGCTTGAAAACGGCAAAGGCAGCAGGCCGCTGGCCGGGATGTGGGTCTGTTCCGGCAGCCCGTTGGTGGCCGAACTCTGCGCCGGTTCCGGCCTGGACTGGCTGCTGGTTGATGCCGAGCACAGCCCCAACGGGCTTGAAACCATCCTCGCCCAGCTCCAGGCCACCCACGGCTACCCGGTCCAGGTTTTGGTGAGGCCGCCCGTGAACGACACAGTGGTGATCAAGCAGTACCTGGACCTGGGCGTGCAGAACCTGCTCATCCCCATGGTCAACTCCGTGGCAGAGGCGGAAGCTGCGGTTGCCGCCACCCGCTACCCGCCAGAGGGTGTCCGCGGCGTCGGCTCAGCGCTGGCCCGCGCCGCCCGCTGGAACCGCGTCCCGGACTACCTTGCCCGCGCCGGTGAAACCATCAGCGTCACCGTCCAAATCGAATCCACCTCTGCTGTCGAATCGGTGCAGGACATCCTGAAGGTGGACGGCGTCGACGCCATCTTCGTCGGTCCTTCCGACCTCGCCGCATCCATGGGCCTGCTGGGCCAGCAGGAACACCCCAAGGTGCGCGCCGCCGTCGAACATTGCCTGGCCGCCGCCAAAGCCGCTGGAAAACCGGCAGGGGTGAACGCCTTCAACCCCGACACCGCCCACCACTACCTGGACAACGGTGCGAACTTCATCCTGGTCGGGGCCGACGTCGCCCTGCTCGCCCGTGGCTCCGAAGCCCTCGCCGCCACATACGTGCCGAAGGATCCGGTGGTTGAGCCGGTCGAAAGCCCCACCAGCTACTGACGCCCCGCGGTGGAGCCCCTCGAACCCTTCTTAAACGTCAAAGCGCCTGCCGAGCCCTTCCAAAAGGGGCCGGCAGGCGCTTTGTTGTTCACGTGGGCTAGCCGACGCGGGTGTAGCTGATCTCTGTCTCTCCCAGCGGAGCCGAGTGGAGCGTCACGTAGGTGCCCTGCCGCTTGTTGGCATTGCCGGGAAGCACGCCGGGGAAGGAGACGTAGTTGCCTTCGGCGCGGGGTGGAACTTCCCGATCGGCAGGCAGGCTGACGTAGCTGCCGCCGCGAGGAATCTTTTTTGTGTCAGGCGTCTTGGGTGCAGTGGCTACGGGTCGGTCGGTCGTGAAAGTCATGGCTCTAACTGTACGGGCTTATTTTTAATAACTCATAATAAGGTGGTCGAACTCACCCCGTTGCAGGAGCGGCTGCGGTCCGTCCGGCAAACTGGCAGCGGGCCCAGCGGGCGAGCTTCTTGCCCTTGCCCTTCCACCAGTTGTCCTCGTCCTTGTCGTGATGCAGCCGGAAGATGATGGCCATCAGCACAAACATGCCCATCACCACATCGATCCAGGACGCCAGGACCAAAGCAATAAGGACCGTCAGTCCGTTGGCAATGACGGACGGAATGGCAAGGGTCCTGAAAACGGTGCTGGCGATATAACGCCGGTGCGAGCGCGGCACGGACAGCGCACGCACCATGTCAAAGCAGACGCACACCACCACAATGGTTTGACCGATTGCCAGCAGTACCTGGCCGGGAAGCGAGCCGCTGAAGGAGGCGACCGCTTCCATTCCCGGGCTCACAGGGTGCCCCCGCCATCAGAACGTGGCGGATTGGGCGCCCGCCAATGAGTACCAAACATCAAAACCCCCAGAATCTTGGAACCACTGCTGCTGATCCAACAGTGGTTCCATTCAAGTTTCCGCGGGCTGTACCGTCACGAGTAGTGGGTACTCTAATTTTTTGGATCGGCCGAAGGTCTCCCGTGACTCAGATAAGCATCGCCTTCCGGACGTCTCCCGCGGATCCGGCACCGCCGGCCCCTGAGGACGAGACCTTTCCCGCCGAGAGTACGTGGTAGCTTTCCGCAGCCTGCAAAGCAAAGCCGATGTGCTGCTCCACCAAAAGGATGCTCATCCCGTTTCGCTGGGACAACTTGATGATGATCGCTTCTATCTCGGCCACGACGTTTGGCTGGATTCCCTCCGTGGGTTCGTCAAGGATCAGCAGGCGCGGGTCCGTGATGAGTGCCCGTGCGATGGCCAACTGCTGCCGCTGACCGCCCGAGAGCAGCCCGGCCCGCCGCGAAAGTAAAGGCCGGAGCGCCGGAAACAAGTCCAAGGCTTCCGCCATGCGTTCTGCGCCGTTCCTGCGTCCGTCCGCCACGAGCTGCAGGTTTTCCCGGGCGGACAGCTGCCCGAATGACTGCTGGCCCTGCGGCACATAGGCCATTCCACGGTCTACCCGCCGGTGTGGACGGAGGGCTGAGATATCCTCCCCGTCGAGCCTGATGCGTCCGGCGGTGGGTTTGAGCAGTCCGACGACGGCGCGCAGCAGGGTTGTCTTGCCGGCACCGTTGTGCCCCAGGACAGAGACAACGGCTCCGTCCGGGACGGTCATACTGACGCCGGAGATGACCTGGGTGCGGCCGTAACCGGTCTGCAGATTTTCAATTTCAAGCATCGGTGGCCTCCACTCCCGAGGACCCCAGGTAGACGTCCTGCACCTTTTGGTCTGCCTGCACCTGCGCCACGCTGCCCTCACTGAGGACCTTGCCCGCGGCAAGGACCGTGACGGAAGTTGCGAACTCCCGCACGAAGTCCATGTCGTGTTCAATCACCAACGTGATGCGGCTGGCAGCTATCCGGCGCAGCAGCTCTCCGGTTTCCAGGCGCTCGTCCTGGCTCATCCCGGCAATTGGTTCGTCCAGCAGGAGGACGTCCGAGTTCTGCACCAGCAGCATGCCGATTTCCAACCATTGCTTCTGTCCGTGGGCGAGGATTCCCGCCTTTTTCCCGGCCGCCCCCTCCAGGCCGATGATCTCAAGCGCCTCTTCCACCGCCGCATCCACGCTCTTGCGGCGCCGGAGCAACCGAAGCGGGCCGCGGCCGGAACCGGCAGCGATGTCAAGGTTCTGAAGTACGGAAAGATTCTCGAACACGCTGGCAGTCTGGAACGTGCGCCCCACCCCCAGCCGCGCGGTCTGATGGACTTTGCGTCCGAGGATCTCGGTGCCGGTGTGGTTTACCGATCCTGTGGCAGGTACAAGGCCGGTGATCGCATCGATCACGGTGGTCTTCCCGGCGCCATTGGGGCCGATCAGGAACCTCAGGTCACCCTGGATCACATCGAGACTGACGTTGTCCACGGCGAGGAACCCGTCAAAGGAAACCGATAGATCGCGGACCTCGAGGTACTTTGGCCGGCCATGGCGCAGCCCTCCGGCCCGCGGCCCATCTGGAAGCAGGGTGGGTGTCGTCATCTGCGGGCCTCCTCTGGCACGGTGGCTTTTTCGTCGGCTGCAGGCGATGTTGCCGGGGCAGCCGGAGGTGCCGGCGCGGCAGGCACCGGTGCCGGAGCTCTGGTTTTGCGCCGCCTGCCCACAAGAGATGGCAACGAGGCCAGCCCGCCCGGCATGAATCCGATCACCAGGACAAACAACAGGCCCTGGAAGTACAACCAGAAGGAGGGAAAGGTGGAGGACAGGCCGGACTGGGCGGCGGCGATGCCGACAGCGCCGAGCACCGGCCCCAGAAGCGTTGCCCGGCCGCCAATTGCAACGCCAATGAGGAAGGCGATGGAAGGGATCACGCCGACGTCTGCCGGCGAGATGATGCCAACGAGCGGAACGAACAGGGCACCTGCAATGCCTGCCAAGACAGCGGCAACCACGTAGATGACGGTTTTGATGGTTGCTGGATCGTAGCCCAGGAAGCGGACGCGCTCCTCCTGGTCCCGGACCGCAACGAGGAGCTCGCCCAGCCTGCTGTGCATCAACTGCCGGGCAAGTGCCAGGGACAGCAGGAGGACTGCTGCCGCAATCATGTACACCATCACCTTGTTGTTCGGGTCCTGCAGGTCAAAGCCGAAGAATGACCGGAACCCGCTCAGCCCGTTGGAGCCTCCAGTGGTGGCCTGCTGGCCGATCAGGAACACAGCAAACGCAGCTGCCAGCGCTTGGCTTAGAATGGCGAAGTAGGCGCCCTTGACGCGGCGTTTGAAGACCGCCAGTCCCAGGACAAGTGCCACGAGCCCCGGTATCAGCACCACCGCCAGCAGCGTCACAGCGGGGCTCCGGAATGGCTCCCACCAGCCAGGCACCTCGCCGCTGCCGTAAAGGGACATAAAGTCCGGCACGCCGGAGCCGCCGAAGAGCGACGCGTCAGCAAGCTTCATGTGCATTGCCATGATGTAGGCGCCTAGTCCGAAGAACACCCCCTGGCCGAGCGTCAGCATGCCGCCGCGCCCCCACGCCAGGCCAATCCCCACTGCAACGATGGCGAAGCAGAGGAACTTTCCCAGCAGCGCCAGGCTGAACGCTGGAAGAACCGCCGGCGCAACAGCAAGGAGCAGGACCGCACCGAGGGCAAATCCCGCCGCAGTGCCCAACCGTCCGCGCATCAGTCCCCTCATGCCAGGCTCCTCGTCTTGAGGCTGAAGATGCCCTGCGGCCGAAGCTGAAGGAACACCACGATCACTATCAGGATAAGGACCTTGCCGATGCTGGCCGTGGTCGAGTACTCAAAGACGGACTGCAGCACGCCCAGGGCAAACGCGGCAATGACTGCCCCCTTGATTTGGCCAATGCCACCCGCCACTACCACCAGGAAGGCATCCACGATGTAGTTGGTGCCGAGGTACGGGCTGGTCGAACCAATGAGGGTGACGGCCACACCGGCGACACCGGCAAGGCCGGAACCGATGAAGAACGTCAGCTGGTCGCTGCGCCGGGTTGAGACGCCGCTTGTTTCTGCGAGGTCCCGGTTCAGCACAACGGCCCGGATGCGGCGGCCCAGCGGGGTGGCCTTCAGGAGGAGGATCAGGCCCGCCAGGCACAGCAGCGAGAGCGCCAGGATAATAAGCCGGGTCAGCGGGATCGGCGCACCCAGCACCTCGAGGTTCCCCTGAAGCCAGGCCGGCGCGCGGACATCTACGCTGGGAGCGCCGAAGATGTCCCGTGCGGCCTGCTGCAGGATGAGCGCCGCCCCGAAGGTCACCAGAAGTGTATCCAGGGGCCGGTGGTACATGCGGCGCAACAGCACCGCCTCGAGCACCAGCCCCAGGACACCTCCCACCAGGAAGCCCGCGGGAATGGAAACCAGCAGTGAAACGCCGGCATCGGAGATGGCCTTCTGGACCACGAAGGCCGTGTAGGCACCGGCCATCATGAACTCGCCATGGGCCATATTGATGACCCCCATCTGGCCGAAAGTCAGCGACAATCCCAGTGCCGCGAGGAGCAGCACGGAACCGAGGCTGAGTCCGGCGAACATCTGCCCTATCAGGAGTTCCATTCCAGCAGGCCTTTCTTCGATGTATCCGGAGTTGCTACTTGCCCAGGTCCTTGGCCCAGTCATAGGTTGCCAGGAACGGGTCCGGTTCAACTGCCTGGGGCGAGGACCAGACCGTGTCGATCAGGCCCTCGGAATTGATCTTCCCGATCCGGGGAGTCTTGGAGATGTGGTTGTTTTCCCCGTCAACTGTCACCAGGCCTTCGGGCGCTTCGAAGGTCACGCCGTCCGCGGCGGCCTGAACCTTGTCCACTTCGAATGACCCGGCCTTCTCCACCATCGCCTTCCAGAGGTACAGCGAGGTGTAGGCAGCCTCCATGGGGTCGCTTGTTACCCGCTCCGCGCCGAACTTGGCCTTGAAGGCTGCGACGAACTTCTTATTGGCCGGGGTATCCAGCGTCTGGTAGTAATCCCAGGCGGTCAGCTGTCCTTCCACGTTGTCCAGGCCGACGCCGGGCACCTCCTCCTCCGCGATGGAGACGGAGACAACGGGCATGCTGTCCGCCGTCAGGCCGACGCTCTTGTACTGCCGGAAGAAAGCCACATTGCTGTCGCCGTTGAGGGTGTTGAAGACCGCATCGGCCTTGGAGTCCCGGACTTTGTTGACGATGGTGGAGAATTCCGTGGAGCCAAGCGGCGTGTACTCTTCTCCCAAAATTTCAATGCCCTTGGCGGCGGCGTAGGCCTGGATGATCTTGTTGGCCGTCCGCGGGAAGACGTAGTCGCTACCCACCAGGAAGAGGGACTTGGTACCCTGCTCGGCCAGGTAATCCAAGGCCGGAATGATCTGCTGGTTGGTCGTGGCGCCGGTGTAGAAGACGTTCTTGGAAGACTCCAGGCCTTCGTACTGCACCGGGTAGAACAGCAGCGCATCGTTGGCTTCGAACACGGGAAGCATGGCCTTGCGGCTTGATGACGTCCAGCCGCCGAACACTGCGGCAGTGCAGTCCTGTTGGATCAGTTTCCCGGCGCGCTCGGCAAACTTGGTCGGTTCGCTGGCACCGTCCTCACTGACCACCTGAAGCTGCTTGCCCAGGACGCCGCCGGAAGCATTAATTTCCTCGGCGGCCAGGGACAGGGAGTCGAAGACGGTGCTCTCACTGATGGCCATAGTGCCCGACAGGGAGTTGATGAAGCCCACTTTGATGCTGCTGCCGGACGTGTCCACGCAGGAAGTGCCGGTGCTGGCCGTGGAGCCTCCGGACGCCGGATCCGCAATCTGGCTGCCGCAGCCGGTCAGGACTGCGGCCATGGCTGCCGCCGCCAGGGGAAGGAAAGCGCGTTTGTTAACCGAAACCCTCATGTGTACCTGCTTCTCACTCAGCCGCTGCGCCGGCAGCGGCTCGCCTCCGAGGTCCTGGGAAGTGACCTCTTCGGATGAATGTAGGGGCAGATTGTTTCGGTGCCTGCCAGGTTGGTTTCGGGACAGTTTCAGGACTGTTGCCAAGGCCGACAACAGTATTGGTGCACCTATGGAGGAGCTGGAAAAACCGCTGGAAAGCTGGGGCTGAGAGTTAACCTGCGGGAAACGTTCCTCCGCGTAACTTTGGCCTGCCGGCCGGACACAATCCGCAGCCGGAGCGCTATTGCCCGATGGCGCGCGGCCGCCAGAGCACCACAGCCTGCGAGCGGGGACGGGGCCGCTGGCCACGGGCCAGGCTCACGACGTCGCCAGCGGCGCCGGCCGCAAAAATTCGTGAATCGAAAGGCTGCGGGCGCCGGCTCAGTTCGTCAGCCAACTCCGAAACCCGGCGCTGCAAAGCGGCCACCTGGTTCTCGAGCTCGAGGATCCGCTTGATCCCTTCCAGCGAGACGCCTTCCTGGGACAGCCGCTGCACCTCGCGCAGCATGTTGATGTCGCGCTGCGAATAGCGGCGGGACTTACCCGGCGCGCGGCTGGGCGAGACGATACCCATCCGGTCGTACTGCCGAAGGGTCTGGGGGTGCATCTCCGCCAGTTCAGCCGCCACCGAGATCACAAAGATCGGCTGGTCTGAGTTGATGTCCACGGCTCACCCGCTGCTAAAGCCGGGCCTTGGCGGCCAGGCCCTCGCGGACGTCGGCTCCGGCCGTGGCTTCAGCAAACGCCTTGACCGCAGCTTCCGCTTCCTTGTTCAGGTTCTTGGGAACCGCGACGTCGATGGTCACCAGCAGGTCGCCGGTCCCCTTGGACGTCTTCACGCCTTTGCCCTTGACCCGGAGTGTACGGCCCGACGGCGTCCCGGCCGGCACGCGGACACGAACCTTTTCGCCGTCGATGGTGGGCACTTCGATGTCGGCGCCCAAAGCAGCTTCGGGGAAGGTGACGGGGACGTGCACGCGGAGGTTGTCGCCGTCGCGCGTGTAAAAGTCGTGTGGCTTGACCGCCACGGATACCACGAGGTCGCCGTTGCCGGCCAGACCCGGTTGGCCCTTGCCGCGCACGCGCACCTTCTGGCCGTCCTTGATGCCGGGGGGCACGCGGACGTCGATGACCTCGCCGCTGGGTTCACGCAGGCCGATGGTGGTGCCGCGGATGGAACCCGAGAAGGAAATACTTGTGGTGGCGGTCCGGTCAGCACCCTTCTGCGGGGTGCGCTGGAAACCCGTCTGCCCGAAGCCGCCGCCGAACAGGTCAGCGAACTCGGGCGGGATGCCGCCGGCCGAGGGGTTGAACCCGCCTGAGTGGCGCCCGGTGTTGCCGGTGAACAGCCCGCCGAACATGTCCTCGAACCCACCGTTGCCCGCACCGGTGCCGCCGGGGGCAAAGCGGGCCCCGCCGCCCATGGCCCGGATGGCGTCATACTGCTGGCGCTCTTCGGGATCGGAAAGTACAGAGTAAGCCTCGGAGATGTCCTTGAACTTCTTCTCGGACGCAGTGTTCCCCGAGTTGGTATCAGGGTGGTGCTGCCTGGCGAGCTTCCGATAAGCCTTCTTGATGTCGGCGTCGGAAGCGTCCTTGGCGATACCAAGGATCGCGTAAAAGTCCTTGTCCACCCAATCCTGGCTAGCCAATGGCGTTTCCTTTCTCGTTCAAACCTTAGTGCTCGGCGTTTGTGACGCTCCGCTGGATAGGGGGCCGTGCCCGCTCCGCGGTGCCCGCCACGCCGCGGCCCCCTATCCAGCTGCGCTTCGCCTGTCCCCACCTTAGGCGAGACAACCGCCAAGCGACGGACGGATAAGGGGGCCCGGGAGTGGC
The DNA here is from genome assembly GCF_030817075.1 of Arthrobacter sp. V1I9. Lineage (NCBI taxonomy): Bacteria > Bacillati > Actinomycetota > Actinomycetes > Micrococcales > Micrococcaceae > Arthrobacter > Arthrobacter sp. V1I9. The sequence continues at coordinate 93,294 of NZ_JAUSYU010000001.1, read as the reverse complement.
ATCGGGCCTGCCGGAGCTGGGTGGCCAAGGATCGCAGATCCTTGGCCACCCAGCGTAGGGGCGGGGCCCCCTTATCCGTTCGGCGCGACCATGAGCGGACTAAGCCGGAACGGCCACAATCACCTGCGCGGCCCGGAGGACGCGTTCGCCTGACTTGTAGCCGGAGCGGAGCACCTGGCTGACTGTGTCAACTTCGATGTCCTCGCCGGGCTGCTGGATGAGAGCCTCGTGGATCGTGGGATCGAACTCCACGCCGGTCTCATCGATGCGTACCAGGCCGTAGGTCTTCAGCGCGTTCTCCAGCTTGGCGGCGATCGCGGCGAAGGGGCCGTCAGCGAGGTCGCCGTGCTGCCGGGCGGCGTCGACGTCGTCCAGTACCGGGAGCAGGGAGTTCAGGACGCCGATGACGGCCATTTCCCCTGCCACGGCACGGTCGCGCTCAACGCGCTTGCGGTAGTTGACGTACTCTGCCTGCAGGCGGAGGAGGTCGTTCTTCAGCTCGGCCGCCTCAGCGGAGGTGGACCCTGCCGAAACACCCTGGGCCACGGATTCCTCGGCCGGCACCTCGATGCCGTTAAGGATCTCCTCGGCCTGGGCCAGCGCGTCGCCGTCGGAATCCGCTGCCTCGGAACCGGCGCCCGGGGCTGACCCGCCGCCCTCCGGGTGCCGGGCCTCCCCGGTCACCGGGTCAACCTTGCGGTTGTCCCGGACGACCGGTTCCTGGCGGCCGTTGCCCTGCTGCTCCTGGAGGTGCTCTTCCTCGTTACCGTGGTGCGGCATGGCTACTTCTTCGCTTCGTCTTCGTCGATGATCTCGGCGTCGACGATGTCCTCGTCAGCAGCCTTGTCGCCGCCTGCGGCACCGGCAGGAGCGCCGCCTTCAGCACCTGCGGCACCGGTTGCGCCGTTGGGGGAACCGGCCTGGGAGTAGATGGCCTCGCCCAGCTTGCCCTGGGAAGCCTGCAGCTTCTCGAAGGCAGCCTTCACTGCGGCGTCGTCCGTGCCTTCGAGGGCCTTCTTGAGGTCGTCGACGTCGGTCTGGACCTCGGTCTTGACCTCTTCAGGCAGCTTGTCGGCGTTGTCGGCGATGAGCTTGTCCACGGAGTAGGCGAGCTGCTCGGCAGTGTTGCGGGTGTCGGTTGCCTCGCGGCGGGCCTTGTCCTCTGCTGCGTGCTCCTCCGCATCCTTGACCATGCGGTCGATGTCTTCCTTGGAGAGGCTGGAACCGCCCGTGATGGTCATGGACTGTTCCTTGCCGGTGCCCTTGTCCTTTGCGGAAACGTGGACGATGCCGTTGGCGTCGATGTCGAAGGTGACCTCAACCTGCGGCACGCCGCGCGGAGCCGGCGCGATGCCGGTCAGCTCGAACGTGCCCAGCGGCTTGTTGTCGCGGGTGAATTCACGCTCGCCCTGGAAGACCTGGATGGCCACGGACGGCTGGTTGTCGTCAGCGGTGGTGAAGGTCTCGGACCGCTTGGTGGGGATGGCGGTGTTGCGCTCGATCAGGTGCGTCATCACGCCACCCTTGGTTTCGATGCCGAGGGACAGCGGGGTGACGTCGATGAGGAGGACGTCCTTGCGCTCACCCTTCAGCACGCCGGCCTGGAGGGCTGCGCCAACGGCCACAACCTCATCCGGGTTCACGCCCTTGTTCGGTTCCTTGCCGCCGGCGAGTTCCTTGACCAGCTCGGAAACGGCGGGCATACGGGTGGAGCCGCCCACCAGCACTATGTGGTTGATGTCGGAGAGCTTGATGCCGGCTTCCTTGATCACATCGTGGAACGGCTTCTTGGTGCGCTCCAGCAGGTCCTTGGTGAGGTCCTGGAACTTGGCGCGGGTCAGCTGCTCATCCAGGTGGACCGGGCCGTCAGGAGTGACGGACAGGTACTGGAGGGAGACATTGGTGCTGGTGGAGGAGGAGAGTTCCTTCTTGGCCTGCTCAGCCGCTTCGCGGAGGCGCTGGAGGGCAATCTTGTCCTTGGACAGGTCGATGCCCTTGACCTTGAGCTGGTTGAGCAGGTAGTCAACGACGCGCTGGTCCCAGTCGTCGCCGCCGAGGCGGTTGTCACCGGCGGTGGCGCGGACCTGGATGGTGGAGAAGTTGTCTTCGTCCTTGCCGACCTCCAGCAGGGAGACGTCGAAGGTGCCGCCGCCGAGGTCGAAGACCAGAATGAGTTCGTCTTCCTTGCCCTTGTCCAGGCCGTAGGCCAGTGCTGCGGCGGTGGGCTCGTTGACGATGCGCAGGACGTTCAGGCCTGCGATCTCGCCGGCTTCCTTGGTGGCCTGGCGCTCGGCGTCGTTGAAGTAGGCCGGGACGGTGATAACAGCGTCGGTGACCTTTTCACCCAGGTAGGACTCGGCGTCGTTCTTCAGCTTCATGAGGATACGCGCGGAAATTTCCTGCGGGGTGTACTTCTTCTCATCGATGCCGACGGTCCAGCCGGTGCCCATGTGGCGCTTGACTGAAGCGATGGTGCGGTCGATGTTGTTGACGGCCTGGCGCTTGGCGATCTCGCCGACCAGGACCTCGCCGGACTTGGAGAATGCAACGACGGACGGCGTGGTGCGGCCACCCTCGGCGTTGGCAATAACGGTGGGCTCGCCACCTTCGAGAACGGAGACGACGGAGTTGGTGGTTCCGAGGTCGATACCTACTGCACGTGACATGTGTTGCTTCCTTCTTTCCTTGGAAACTGCGGGCGCCCAGACAATTGAGCGTTCTGCACTCAACTCTACTCAAGGCGCCTGCGATGTCAATCCAAAGTTGAGCGAAGTACGCTCAACTTCGGTCGGGGCAGCGGAGGGACGACCTGCATTTCCGCGGAATAGCGGCCTTAACAGCGGACGACGGCGGCTCTCCATTTCGCTGATGGAGAACGCCGCCGCCGGACTGCTTGCGTGCGGTGCTACCTCCCGGTGTCCCGGTCGCCGTGAAGGGGCCCCCGCTCCTCGGCCGTGGTGTTGACCTGCCCGTCGGTCAGGCCTTCGCGGATGGTGTCCGTCTCGTGAGCCGTTCCGGCGGTGCCGGCATCCCCGTAGTCCCCCTCCTGGTACTCGCCGTCCTCAAGGTTCCCGGCAGGCTCTCCTACAGTCCCGGCATCGCCGTAGTCGCCGTCCACGTACTGCCCGCCCTCGCCCTCCAGCCCGGGGGCAGTGCTTCCCTTACGGGGCTCCTCGCCGAAGGTTTCCTGGTTCTCAGTCATGGTGCATCTCTCCTTTGAGTTCCGCGTCCACGCGGGCGCATTTGCAGTCTATCCAGCAGGCGTTTCCGTCAACAGGGCCTTCGTTGCGCGCCGTGCATGCCGGCCCTACCGGCGGCCGGCCCCTTCCAGATCGGTCTCGAGGTTCCCGCCGGCTTCGCGCTGGACGGCTGCATCCTTCTCGGGGCGGCCAAGTTTGCCTGGCCACCAGATCCGGGGACCGATGTCGTACGCCAGGGCGGGCACCAGCAGCGAGCGCACCAGCACGGTATCCAGCAACACCCCGAAGGCGACAATGAAGGCCAGCTGCACCAGGAACATGATGGGAATAACACCCAGTGCCGCGAACGTCGCTGCCAGCACCACACCGGCTGAGGTAATCACACCGCCCGTGACGCTAAGCCCGCGAAGGATGCCGGGGCGGGTGCCGTGCTTCAGGGACTCCTCGCGGACCCGGCTCATCAGGAAGATGTTGTAGTCAACACCGAGCGCCACCAGGAACACAAACCCGAACAGCGGAACGGTGGCGTCCGCCCCGGGAAAGCCCAGGACGTTGTTGAAAACAAACGCCGAGACACCCATGGCCGCCCCATAGGAGAGCACCACCGACAGCACCAGCAGCACCGGGGCGAGGACGGAACGGAGCAGCAGCATCAGGATAAAGAGGATGACCACCAGCACAGCCGGAATGATGATCCCCAGATCGCGCTGGGCCGTGGTGTTGGTATCGAGGGCCGTCGCCGTCACGCCGCCCACCAGAGCACCGGAATCCATAGCCTTGACCTCTTCCCGCAGGGCCTTCACGGCTTCCTCCGCCTCGAGTGAATCCGCAGCGGAATTCAAGGTTGCGTTGATCAGCACCTTTCCTTCACGGACGTCAGGAGCGCGGGGAGCGCCCGGGGCTCCGGTGACGGGCACCGAACCTGCCCCCAGCAGGTAAGCCTCGCCCACGCCGTCGGCCGCCTTCACGGCGTCCAGCACCTCCTGCGCCTTGCCTTGGTCCGCAACCACGACGGCGGGGCTGCCGCTGCCGGCGTCGAAATGGCGCGCCAGGGCGTCCTGGCCGTCCACTGCGTTTGACGCACTGAGGATGACGTCCGTCTGCGGAACGCCGTTGGCCTTTAGCTGCAGGACACCCGCGGAGCCGGCGAGCAAAAGCAGAACCGAGGCAACCCAGACAATGCGTGGGCGCCGGGAGATGAGCGAGCCGGTGGCACGCCACAATCCCCTCTGGCCTTCCAGTCCCGTGACAAGCTCGGGGTCCCGCTCACCGGCGGCTACCAGCTGGGGACGGAAGGGCCAGAATGCGGCGCGGCCCAGGATGGCCATCAGTGCGGGCAGCAGGGTCAGGGCCGCAAACAGTGAGCAGAGGATGCCTGCAGCGGCCACGGGACCCAGGGCCTTGTTGGAATTCAGGTCGGAGAAGAGCAGGCACAGCAGCGCAATGATCACGGTTGCCCCGGAGGCCAGGATCGGCTCGAAGGAAGCTTTCCAGGCGGTCAGCGCCGCAGCCGTGCGGTTGGCGGTGTGGGTAAGGGCTTCCCGGAACCTCGCCACATACAGCAGGGCGTAGTCCGTGGCGGCGCCGATCACCAGGATGGAGAGGATGCCCTGGCTTTGGCCGTTGAGCTGGATCCAGCCGGCCTTGGCCATGCCGAAGACCAGCAGGATGGCCGCGCACAGGGCCAAGACGGAGGTCAGGAGCACCACAATGGGCAGCAGCAGCGAGCGGTAGACAATCAGCAGGATCACGAACACCGCGGCCAGCGCCACCACCAAAAGAATGCCGTCGATGCCGGCGAAAGCTGCGGTCAGGTCAGCCGCGAGCCCGGCAGGTCCCGTGACGAACGTGCGCATGCCTTCGGGTGCCGCCTCAGCGACGGTGTCCCTTAATTCCTGTACGGCCTCCTTGACCTCGGCTGAAGAATCAATGGGAGCAATGAACTGGACCGCCTTGCCGTCGTCGGACGGAATGGGCACGATAACTGCGCTGCCGAGCTCCAGGCCTTCAAGCTCCGTCCGCAGGCCTGCCACCTCGCCGAGCTGCGCAGGAGTCAGGGTCTCATCGCTTTCCAGGACGATGACGCCGGGAACCTCATCGGAGTCCCGGAACTTTGCCTGCCAGTCCTGCGCTGCAGTGGCCTCGGCGCTGGCGGGCAGGAACGACGCCTGGTCGTTGGAAGAGACCTCCTCCAACCGCCCGAAGGTGGGACCGCCGATCCCGGCGAGGGCCAGCCACGTCAGCACCAGAATCACGGGGAGCAGCCAGCGCAGCCAGAACGGGACGCGTTCCTTGGCGAGGGAATGGGAGTTCATGATGCCTTTCGGGGGTGGACGGGAGTAGAATTGGTTCCATATTAGAGTATCTCCACAATGGAGATAAGAGGCTGACTAGCTTTTTCCTACCTCGTCCCGATAAGAGGGGGTTGCCCGACTGAAGTAATATCCGTCAGTACGGTTTAGCGGCACTGTTATTGGCCGGGACAGCCTTCCCGCAACGAGCAGATTTCTGGAGGTGGACATGGCAGGCAAGGAGAGCCCGGCCACCCCTGGTCCTCCTGTGGGCGAGGGGCCACACCCGCTGGTTCGGCTCCTTCAGGAGTTCACTCTCGAGGCCAACCGCTACGTGGACACAGCCGGCGGGCGCAAGGACATGCACCGGACGGACCTGAACGCGCTGGCCGTCATCATGCGCCATACCGCGAACGGCGGGACGGTCACGCCGGGGCTCCTCCGGAAGGAGCTGAACCTCAGCTCCCCCGCCACCACAGCCCTGATTGACAGGCTGGACAGCTCCGGACACGTGGTGCGCGAACGGGACAGCTCCGACCGCCGGCAGGTCCATCTTCGGATGACGCCCAAGGCATTCCAGGACGGGGGCGCCATCTTCGCTCCCCTTTCGCGCCGGATGGGCAGCGCCATGGCGGACTTCAGCCAGGGGGAACTGGAAACAGTGACCCGTTTCATGACGGCCATGGTGGAAGCCACGGTGGCCGCGCGGGAAGAATCGTCCAGCGCACCCAAGCAGGCCGCGCCAAGTGTCGTTTTGACGGAACCAAACGACACTTAGAGCCACCCAGTTGGGGGTAGCGTTTGGTTATGAGTGCGCAGCAGCCCGAAGACGACGTTTACACGCACGGCCACCACGAGTCGGTGGTCCGCGCCCATGCCGCCAGGACCGCCGAGAATTCCGCGGCCTTTGTCCTGCCGCACCTCGCCCCCGGGGCAGAAGTGCTCGACGTCGGCTGCGGCCCGGGCAGCATCACCTGCGATTTCGCCGCCCTGGTCAACCCCGGGAAGGTCACCGGGCTGGACCGCTCCCCGGACATCATTGCCCAGGCAAAGGCGCTCGCCGTTGAGCGCGGGGTAGCCAACGTCGAGTTCGTGGCCGGGAACATCTACGACCTCGACTTCGAGGATGAAACGTTCGACGTCGTTCATGCCCACCAGGTGCTGCAGCACCTGACCGACCCCGTGGAGGCGTTGCGGGAGATGCGCCGCGTCGCCAAGCCAGGCGGGATCGTAGCCATCCGCGACGCCGACTTCCACGGCATGAGCTGGTACCCCGCCATCCCGGAGCTTGATGAGTGGATGGAGCTTTACCAGCGGATCGCGCGGCGCAACGGTGCAGAACCCGACGCCGGCCGGCGGCTCGTCAGTTGGGCACAGTCGGCGGGCTTTACCGACGTCGCGCCCACCAGCAGCAATTGGCTCTACGCCACCGGGCAGCAGCGGCGCTGGCAGGCCCGCGTCTGGGGCGAGCGCGTGCTGCACTCCGCTTTCGCCGAGCAGGCGCTGGAATACGGCTTCGCCAACCCTGCCGACCTCGCGCGGATCTCGGCAGGCTGGCACCGCTGGGGATCCACCGACGACGGCTGGTTCCTGATCCCCAACGGCGAGGTCATCGCACGGGCGTAGGAGAATGCCGCAAGCATTCGGACCCGTGGCAACCCTCTGGTAAAACCGCCCTAAACTTGACTGGTGCAATTCTCCCTTTGGCTCGCCCTGGCCGGTGCCGGTGCCCTGATCAGCTTCACGCCTGGTGCCGGAGCCATCAACACCATGAGCAATTCCCTGAACGCCGGCTTCCGCCGCTCCATTTGGGGCATCCTCGGCCAACAGGCAGCACTGGTGATCCATGTGGTGATCGTGGCCCTTGGCGTCGGGGTGCTGGTGGCCAGCTCGCCTGTGGCCTTCAACGTCATTCGTTATGCCGGCGCCGCGTACCTGGTCTATCTGGGCATCAGGCAGTTCCTCACCAAGCCGGACCTCGAGCAGGAGAAAATCGCGGGCCTCCGGAACGAGCCCGCCTGGTCCATTTTCCGGCGCGGACTTTGGGTGAACCTGCTGAACCCGAAGGCGATCGTATTCTTCCTCGCTTTTATGCCCCAGTTCATCCGCCCGGAACAGCCCCTCCTCGCTCAGTACGCAGTACTCACCGCTACAGTCGTGGCCATCGACATCCTGGTCATGTGGTTCTTCTTCGCGGCCGCAGCCCGGTCCTTCGAGCGGTTCACCCATAGTGCCCGAGGGCAGCTGATCCTTAACCGTGCGTTCGGCGTGCTGTTCGTGGCTGTGGGAATCCTGCTGGCTTTGATCCACTGACGTTCTGCGCGCGCAGGAGGCGGGCAAACAATGTGAACGGGATGTGACGGAGAAGCAAAGGTTCTTTACAGGGCCGTCAACATTTGTGAACCAGCGCTAGCCAATAAGGCTAATTAGCACGCATGCTTAGTATATGAACTCAATGTCGAGCCCATACCGCGTTATTGCCGTCTGTACCGGAAACATCTGCCGGTCCCCTATGGCCGAGCTGATGCTCGCCGCGGCGCTGGAACGCGAGGGGCTGGACAGCGTAGTCACAGTAGACTCCGCGGGCACCACCGGCTACGAAGCGGGCCGGCCGATAGACCCGCGGGCCGCGCGCCGCTTAAGCGTCACGCAGCTCCTCTCCGACAAACATGTGGCCCGGGAATGGCAGCCGGGATGGTTCCGCGAACGTAACCTGATCCTGGCGCTGGATATCGACCATTACGCCTGGCTGAGCCAGTCCGCGCCGGACCAGGAGTCCAGGAACAAGATCCGCATGCTCCGCAGCTTTGACCCCCGGCAGGCGGGAAAGGACTTGCTGGACCAGGGCATCGAAGACCCCTGGTACGGCGGGCAAGCCGATTTCGACGCCGTCTGGCACCAGATCCACGCCGCGCTGCCCGGGCTCGTAAACCACATCAAAGGTGCCGTCATCAAAGATGCCCAGCTCCTGCGCAGATGAAACCGCGGCAGGGATAAAGGTACGCTCTAACCCATGAGCCCAGCCCCCGTCATCATCGCCGTTGACGGGCGCTCCGGAGCAGGGAAAACAACGCTCGCCGTCGAACTGGCGGCACGGCTGCGCGCCCATCACAAGGTCTCGCTGTTCCACCTCGAGGACATCTACCCCGGCTGGAATGGGTTGATGGCCGGGGTTGACCGCTACGTCGCCGCCGTCCTCGAACCCTTGAGCCGTGGTGATGCGGCCACGTGGACCAGCTGGGACTGGGAGAAGAGATACGACGGCGACATCCGCGTCACGCTGCCCGCCGAGATCGTCATTGTTGAGGGTGTGGGCTCCGCTGCCGCCCCCGCCCGCCCCCACCTAAGTGCCGTCATTTGGGCGGACTCGCCGGAGGAGGTTCGCCGGGCCCGCGCGCTGGACCGTGATGGCGGAACCTACGAACCGTACTGGGACCAATGGGCGGCCCAGGAAGAGGAGTGGCTGAGCGCCGACGACGTCCCGCGCCATGCTGATCTACGCGTCCTGAACCGCGCTGACGGCAGCGCCCCCACCGACGTTCTGCAGTTGCTGCCGTACCTCCCCGCCCTGGCCACTGTTCTCTCCCCTGAGTTGTCCTCCCGCCGCGGCCTAAGCCTTACCGCGGAGCGCCTGGAGCTGCGCCCGGATGCGGCCATGCTGTTCAGCATGCTCTACGGCAGCTCACCCAACGCCGTCTGGCTGGACTCTTCCAACGCGGCCACTGGAGCCGGGACCGGGGCGGACCAGCCAGGGTCCGCAGCGGCGGAGCGCAGCCGCTTCAGCATCATGGCGGACGACGGCGGCCTGTCCGGCCAGTTGGTGATCCATTGTTCCGGCGAAAGCCAGATCAGCGCAGGCTGCGCCACAGCTACGGTGGAAGGTCCTTTCTTCCGCTGGCTGGACACGGTATGGGGCGGCGCAGCGGTCCGCACCCCGGAGGGCTACCCGGGCGAATTCACCCTGGGCTGGTTGGGCTGCCTTGGGTACGAACTCAAGCGGGAGACGGGTGGAGCAGACCTCTCCGCGCCCACCCCGGATGCCGCCTTGATCTTCGCCGGCAGGGCTGTGGTCCTGGACCACGCCGAGGGCACTTCCTGGCTCCTGGCTTTGGACGTCCCCGACTCGGACCAGTGGCTCAGGGACGCGCGGGCAGCCACTGAGGCGGCCTCCGGTCGTGCCGCCCAAGCCGCCGTGGCTGCCCAGGCGGGCGGCAGCAACGGCGTCGTACTTTCGCAGGCGCCCGTGTTCCGGAGCCGTGATACTGCCGATGCCTACAAGGAGAAGATTGCTGCGGCACAGCACGAAATCGCCGAAGGAAACACCTACGAAGTTTGCCTGACCACGTCACTCACGGCCAAGGTTCCCGCCGCAGCGCTGGATCCGTGGCAAACGTACCTGTCCCTGCGCCGCAGAAACCCCGCCCCCTTTGCCAGCTACCTGAGGTTCCGCAGCCTGACCGTGGCCAGCACCTCGCCCGAACGCTTCCTGAAGATCGCGTCCGACGGCGGCATGCGCGCCGAACCCATCAAGGGAACCCGCCGCCGCGCCTCCGATCCGGCGGAAGACGGCCGGCTGCGGCTCGAGCTCGAAACGTCCCTGAAGGACCGCGCAGAGAACATCATGATCGTTGACCTGCTGCGGAACGACCTCAGCCATTTCGCGGTCCCTGGCTCCGTGACCGTGAGCAGGCTCTGTGCCATCGAAAGTTACGCCACCGTCCACCAAATGGTCAGCACCATTGACGGCCAGCTGCGGCGTGGATCATCCCGCGCGGAGGCTGTGGCGGCGTGCTTCCCTGCCGGCTCCATGACCGGCGCTCCCAAGATCAGCACCATGGCCATCCTGGACCGGCTGGAAGGCGACGGACGGGGGCTGTACTCCGGCGCCGTCGGCTACTTTTCGCTGAACGGCGCAACGGACCTCGCCGTCGCCATCCGGACGCTGGTGATCCGCGACGAAGGCAACGGAACCGCGGAACTGACCCTCGGCGTCGGCGGCGCCATCACGGCCGACTCGGACGTCGACGAGGAGTACGAGGAGATCCGGACCAAGGCCTTCGGTGTCCTCTCGACACTCGGCGCGGAGTTTCCGGACGCCTGAACCAAGCTCCCGCACGCTGTTACTGGACGGTTGCCGTCAGCCTCGCCACGTTATCGACATAGCGCGCTGCCAGCGGCCGGTTGAGCCAGTCGGACAGCTTGAGCTCATGCGAGATGTCCCGGTAAGTGTCTTCCACGGCGCGCATCTTGGTCACGATGTCCGCGCCCAGCAGCATCACCGACACCTCAAGGTTCAGCGAGAAGGAGCGCATGTCCATGTTGCTGGAACCAAGGACCGCCACTTCGTCGTCGATGGTGAAGTGCTTGGCGTGGAGCACAGATGGAGCCTTGTACAGGTAAATCCGGACGCCGGCCTCCAGCAGGGCCTCGTAGTAGGAACGCTGGGCGTGGTGGACCAGGAACTGGTCACCCTTTTCGGAAACGAAAAGCTCTACGTCCACTCCGCGCTGGGCGGCGGTGGTGATGGCATAGAGCAGTGAATCGTCCGGAACGAAGTATGGACTGCAGATGGAAATCCGGTGCTGGGCGGAGTAGATGAGGGTGTTGAAGAGCCGCAGGTTGTTTTCGGTGATGAACCCCGGGCCGCTGGGAACCACCTGCGCGGTGACGTTTCCGGGATGCACGTTCGCCGGGAGCTGCAGCTGGTGTTCCAGGGACTCGTCGGTTTCGCTCAGCCAGTCGGTGGCGAAGACGACATTCAGGGTGGTGACGATCGGCCCGTGGAGGCGGGCCATCAGCTCCACCCACTCCCGGCCTGCCTTGCGGTGCCGCGGGTTGTTGTAGGAAGGCTCGATCAGGTTCTGCGAGCCGGTGAAGGCGATTTCGCCGTCGATCACCATGATCTTGCGGTGGTTCCGCAGGTCCGGCCGGCGCCACTGGCCGTGGATGGGCAGGAGCGGGAGCATCCGCTTCCACTGGATTTTGCTGGCCCTGAGCCGCTTCAGGAGCCTGTTGTAGCCCTTGACCCGCAGGGTGCCGATGTGGTCGAACAACACCCGGACTTCCACGCCGCGCTCGGCCGCTTCCTCCAGGGCCGTCAGCAGGTCGTTGGTGATGTGGTCCGTGCTCATGATGTAGAACTCGGCGTTAACGAACTTCTTCGCCTTCCGCACGGCCTGCGTCATGTGCAGGATGGAGTCCGGGTAGCCGGGGATAAGGTCCACGGAATTGCCATCCACCATGGGCAGCGAGCCCAGCCGCCGGTTCAATTCCGCGGCGGACCGCACCCATTCAGGGCCCGGGTAGTCGCTCTCCACGTCCGCAAGCGACGAGATCCCGGCGCGCACCCGCTCGTTGACCTGCTGCTGCTGCTCGCGGCGGCGGCTGGACAGCTTGAAGTTGCCGAACAGCAGGAAAAGGATGATGCCCAGGAACGGGACAAAGAAGATGCCCAGGAGCCAGGCCATCGCCGTGGTGGGCCGGCGGTTGCCCGGGATGATACCCAAGGCCAGCACCCGGATCACCAGGTCGGCGACGGCCAGCAGCACCACGGTCCAAGTCGGCGCGGAACCGGCAAGCGAAAATGGCCACAACACGTGATTAACCCCCGAAGGATGGGCTCCCGGCGGACGGTTCCGGCCGGGGCACTCTGCCCAGCTTATCCGCGGGTGCCGCACTAAGCTGGAGCCATGACCTCTCCAGCTCCTGTTGTTCTCGTGTTCCTCGACCCGGCTTTCCCGGATGGGCGGCTTGCCGATGCGTCCAAGCCGCAGTTGCTCGTGACGGACCAGGGCGCCACCCGGGGTGACGGGATCTTTGAGACCATGCTCGCAGTGGACGGCAAAGTGCGGAAAATCCAGGCCCACCTGAACCGCCTGGCGGGTTCCGCCGAGGCACTGGACCTCGCCATTCCAAGCGAGCAGGTATGGCGCCGCGCCATCGCCACTGCCCTGTCCGAACACCGCGCCCAGCATCAGCCTGCTTCCGGGTCCGACGATGAACTGGTGGTCAAGCTCGTGGTGACCCGCGGAGCCGAAGGCGCCTCAGCCCCCACCTCCTGGGTACAGGTTTCCCCTGTCGGAGCGGCCGGGCGCCGCCAGCGCGAGGCCGGCATCGACGTCATCCTCCTCGACCGGGGCTACGACAGCGACGTTGCCGAGCGTGCCCCGTGGCTGCTGCTCGGCGCCAAGACGCTCTCCTACGCGGTCAACATGGCGGCGTTGCGGCATGCCCACAAGCAGGGTGCCGACGACGTCATCTTCATCTCCTCCGACGGCCGCGTCCTGGAGGGCCCCACGTCGACTGTGCTGATGGCCCACGTGGAAACGGCCGACGACGGTACGTCCGTCAAGCGCCTCATCACACCGCAGCTGGACAGCGGTATCCTCGCGGGCACCTCCCAGGGTGCCTTGTTCGCCGCCGCCAAAGCGGCCGGCTGGGAACTGGGGTACGGTCCGCTGGAGCCCCAGGACATTTTGGACGCCGACGCTGTCTGGCTCATTTCGAGCGTGCGCCTGCTTGCTCCGGTGAACAGCATCGATGGCAAAGACGTGGGCACCCCGGCGGTGCAGAAAGAGCTGACCGCGGAACTGAACGAGCTGTTTGCCAGCATCGCGTAGCGGTTTCCACTGCCGCAGTACCGACCGCCGCCGGGCTTCCTTCGAGTAGCTGCCGCACTTCCCGCCGCTAAGCGGGGGGAGCTTTTGGCTGCGCGATCAGCTGCGCTTCGAGGCCGGAAAGCAGGATGGTGATGCCCTGGTCCAGCTCAGCCTCGCCGTCATATTCGGCGAGCGCCGGAGCCAACGCACGGAGATGGGGAAACTCTTTGAACGGCAGCCGGTGCAGCCCTAGCCGAAGCAGCACTTCATTCTCTTCGGGGTCAACCACGAACTCCTGCAGTTCGTTCAGAAGGTGGCCATAGAGGAACCCGTAGTAGGCCCTATAGACGTGGAGGGCGTCGGCAGGGCTGAATCCGGCGCCAATCAGCAGGGCGAGAATCTGCTCCAGCGGGCGCAGGGTGCCCAGCGGGCGCAGACCCAGCGGAGTGGAGAGCGGCCTCGTCACCAGCAGCGGCACCACGTTGGGATGTTCGAGCGCGAGCCGCCGAAGGTTATGCGCGATGTGCCGAAGCTGGGCTTTCCAGTCGGGGTCCTCCGGGTGGATGGGCAGTTCGTTGAGAACGAGCTCCGAAACGCCATCGAGCAACGCCGCCCGGTTCTCTGCGTAGCGGTAAAGGCTCATCGGATCCCGGCCCAGCTCCTGCCCCAGCCGGCGCATGGTCAGCGCGTCAAGGCCTTCCGCGTCCACCAGCTCCAATGCCTTGTTGAGCACCAGATCACGGTTGAGCCGCTCCTTTGGGGCGCGGCCCTTGGCAGGGCCGGGGGTTTTCGGGGAGGGCATGATTTTTCCGTTCTGGAGCCGGCGGCAAGCGTTCTGGAGAGGGTATCTCCAAACGCTTGCTGTATATGTAGTCTACGGGTAAAGTCTACATTGTAGTAAGGGCGTTGACACCGCTCAATCCATCGATTCCAAAGGTCTCGATCACCCCTCCGTGGCCCCGTGCAGGGCATTGAGGATTTCGCTGCTGTAGCCGAACGGCGGTACACACGCACTTAGCGAAGGGACGCCGTCATGGCACATTCGCAGTTCGATCTTTTTCTCCAGGAAGCCACCCACCTCGACCAAGCGTCCGACCACAGCCTCAGCGGTGACCGCCTTTATGGTCTCTACACCAGCTGGTGCTTCATCAACCAGCAGGCACCCGGAATGGAAGCCGCCTTCTGGGCAGGCATGAAGCACAGGATCAGCCCGAGCCATAACGGCCTGCGGATGAAGGGTCCGGCCGCAGCCGACTACATCCTGGCGAGCTGCCCCGGGATCGTATAAACGACATCAAAGGAAAGGCGTGAAGCGCCCCCCAGCGGGCAGCCCTTCACGCCTTTCGTTTGCTCCAACAGCTGGGCGGCCGCCCCGCTCAGTTACGGAACATGACGACGGCGGCGATGCGGTGCCGCGCGCCAAGTGTTACTTTTTTGGGGAGTAATGAGTACCGGCGTCAAGCCCTGACTGGCCGGTCGGCAACCCTCCTTTCGCGGCGGGGTGCCTCAGGTGAATACTCGGCATATCGACCGAATCGTGTTGCAAGCGTGAAAGAAGGAGATCCGTCGTGTCTGACGCACCTGCCCCTGAAGAAAGACTCTCCTACCGGCTCGTTACCGGGCCCGATGACAGGTCTTTCTGTGAACGGGTTTCGACCGCCCTGGCCGAGGGCTATGTGCTTCACGGCAGCCCTGCCGCCACGTCCAACGGCGGCAAGGTGATTGTTGCGCAAGCCCTGGTTCTTCCGGCAGCCATCGCTTCCGCCGATGCAGCAGTTGCTACCGCCGTGGATGACCTCGAATCCGCGGGCGACGACCTTGAGTTCGACGGCGAGGGCCACGCATGAGCTACGCAGGAGACCTGACGCCCCAGGAGGCATGGGACAAGCTGGAGCAGGGCGCCATCCTGGTGGATGTGCGCACCGAAGGCGAATGGGCCCACATCGGTATCCCGGACACAAAGGCCACCGACAACGATCCGCTGTTCATCCAGTGGACGTTCCCGGGGGGCATCCCCAACCCGGATTTTATTACTCACCTGACGCAGCAGGCGCCGGAGGACGCTTCGGCCGAACTGGTATTCCTGTGCCGCTCGGGGCAGCGTTCCATCGCGGCCGCCATTGCTGCCACCCGGGCCGGCTTCACCTCCTACAACGTGCTGGAGGGCTTCGAGGGCGAACCCGACCGGTACGGCGAACGCACCGTCAACGGCTGGAAGAACCGCGGCCTGCCCACCAATCTCGGAAAGAACTAAGTGACCTTTAACGAAGACGCCGCCGGCTGGAGCCCCGACACCCAGGCCGTCCGTGGCGGACTTGACCGCACCAATTTCCAGGAAACCAGCGAGGCGGTGTTCCTGAACTCAGGGTTCGTGTATGAATCCGCGGCTGCGGCAGAGCGCGCTTTCACGGGCGAGGACGAGCGCTTTGTGTACTCCCGCTACGGCAACCCCTCCGTGGCTACCTTCCAGGAGCGGCTCCGCCTCCTCGAGGGCACCGAGGCGTGCTTCGCGACAGCGTCCGGCATGTCCGCCGTCTTCACCGCCCTGGGTGCCCTGCTGGCTGCCGGCGACCGCGTGGTTGCCGCCCGCTCGCTGTTCGGTTCCTGCTTTGTGATCCTGAACGAAATCCTGCCGCGCTGGGGTGTGGAGACAGTGTTCGTGGACGGCCCGGACCTGGAGCAGTGGCGCGATGCCCTGTCCCAGCCCACCACCGCCGTCTTCTTTGAGTCGCCGTCCAACCCGATGCAGGAAATTGTGGACATCGCC
Source organism: Arthrobacter sp. V1I9 (assembly GCF_030817075.1). Classification (NCBI taxonomy): domain Bacteria; kingdom Bacillati; phylum Actinomycetota; class Actinomycetes; order Micrococcales; family Micrococcaceae; genus Arthrobacter; species Arthrobacter sp. V1I9. The sequence continues at coordinate 77,438 of NZ_JAUSYU010000001.1, read as the reverse complement.
GCTGTCAGCGAACTTGCGCACGCGGCAGGTGCCACGGTGGTGGTCGACAATGTCTTTGCCACTCCCCTGCTGCAGCGGTGCGGAAAGTTCGGCGCGGACGTGATTGTCTACTCCGGGACCAAACACATCGACGGTCAGGGCAGGGTGCTGGGCGGCGCCATCCTCGGCACCAAGGAATTCATTGACGGCCCGGTCAAGCAGCTTATGCGCCACACCGGCCCGTCGTTGTCCCCCTTCAACGCCTGGGTGCTCACCAAAGGCCTTGAGACGATGGCCCTCCGCGTCAACCACTCTTCGGCTTCAGCCCTTCAGCTGGCCGAATGGCTGGAGCAGCAGCCTGCCGTGAGTTGGGTAAAGTACCCGCTGCTGAAGTCGCACCCGCAGTATGAACTCGCCGCCAAGCAGATGAGTGCCGGCGGCACCGTTCTCACCCTGGAACTCGCGACGACGGGTGGCCGCTCGGGCAAAGAAGCGGCCTTCGCGCTTTTGGATGGCCTGCGCATCATTGATATTTCCAATAACCTTGGCGACTCAAAGTCCCTGATCACCCACCCCGCCACCACCACGCACCGTGCGATGGGTCCGGAGGGACGCGCAGCCATTGGCCTGAGCGACGGCGTCGTGCGGCTTTCGGTTGGTTTGGAGGACGTGGATGACCTGATTGGCGACCTCGAACAGGCACTGAAGCAGATTTAAAGTTTGGCTGGCGCTGCGTCCACACCGACCCCGGCAACCAGTCCTTCCCAGACACCTCCTGAGATCTTAGGGCTGGCGGACCCGCAACAGATCCGGAACCTCATCAACGTCCGGGAAATCCAAGGAGCCGCGCATCGTCACGTCTATTGCATGCTTGACCAGGGCACCAAAGCCCAAGTCCTCAGGCGCATAAGCGGTCAACGCCTTGTCCCGGACGCGGCGCTGTTCAGCTGCCCCCCGTACCACGGGCAATAACGTCCTCTACCCCCTGCCGGGCCAGGGCAAGCTCGCCCTGCTCCTGCAGTACCGGGGCGAGATAGTCCACCAGGGAACGCACTACGTCGGCGGCACGGGCCGGCCGGAAGGAACCGAAGTCCAAAAGCTCCCCGCTGAGCCCGTCGCTGCTCGCCTGCCAGGAAGCCATCCGCAAAAGTACGGTGGGCACCGGCGCGGGATCGACGCCCTCACGCCACTCACGGCCCGCGGTCTCCACAAGCGCCCGGACAAGAACAGCAATGAGGGCCGCATCCTCGGCCCGGAGGCAGACGTCGGCAACACGGACCTCCACAGTGGGGTGGTTCCGGGACAGTCGGGCGTCGAAGTAGATCATCCCTTCGTCCAGCATCACCCCGCTGTCCAAAAGCCGGGTAACCACCCGGCGATAGGCAGAATAGGTTCCGTAAATACCGGCGGGACCCGCCGTCGGCCAGCGGTTCCACGCCTGGGTACGGTAGCTTTCAAAACCAGTCTGAAGACCGTTCCAGAACGGCGAGTTCGCACTCAGTGCCGTGAGGACCGCAAGCTTGTCGCGGATTCGGTCCAGTACAGCCACGCCCTCGTCCTGGGACTCAATATAGGTATGGACGTGGAAACCGCAGGTCAGTTGCTCCTGGGCAGTCAGGCCAAAACGCTCCAGCATCCTGGCATAGCGCGGATCTGGAGTGGTGTGGCTGGCCAGCCCAAGGGGTGAGGTGGCCAACGCAGTCACCCGGGCATTATTCTTCCTGGCAGCCTTGTCAGCGAGCGCCCGGCCGGCCCGGATCTGGTCCAGCAGCACACCGTACTCCAGGCATGGCCGCGTCTGCGTCTCAATTTGCTCCAGCTTGAGTTCGGCACTCAAGCCCATCTCGTCGTCGTCGTAAACGGTTTTGTCTTCCGTTTCGAGATCCCGAGGGTCATCCGGAGCGTCATCGGCAGCCAATCGGCGGCCCGACAGGAGAGCATCAGCAAGGGCAAGCGGCTCCCCGCTCTCCGGATCAACGATCAGGAGTTCTTCCTCAACGCCGAATGTTCGCATACTCACATTCTGCGGCAGGCGGGCCCCTTTTGAAGGCCCCCATGGCTTCATGACGAAGCGTGAATGTTCAGTCCTGGAAGTACTCCACTTTGGCGCCGATAGCGTTCAACCGCTCGGCGAGTTCCTCATATCCCCGTTCGATGACGTAAATGTTCCGGAGTTCGGAGACTCCCCTGGCGGCCAGCATGGCCAGCAGCAGGCATGCTGCCGGGCGCAGGGCCGGCGGACAGCCGACCTCTGCTGCGCGCCACTTGGTGGGGCCGTTGACGTAGATCCGGTGGGGGTCCAGCAGCTGAACCTGTGCACCCAGCCGGTTCAGCTCCGTGAGGTAAATGGCCCGGTTTTCATAAACCCAGTCGTGAATCATCGTCTGCCCGCTGGCGTTGGCGGCAATGACGGCGAAGAAGGGCAGGTTGTCGATGTTCAGGCCCGGGAAAGGCATCGGGTGGATTTTGTCCTCCGGCGCGTGCAGCTCCGAAGGCTTGGTGGTCACGTCCACCAGCCGGGTCCGGCCGTTGCGGGCCATGTACTCGCCCGATATCTCCAGCTGCTGGCCCATCTGCCCCAGCGTGGCCAGCTCGATTTCCATGAACTCGATGGGCACCCGGCGGATGGTCACCTCAGAGTTGGTCACAATGCCGGCGGTAATGAGGCTCATGGCCTCGATGGGGTCCTCGGACGGGAAGTACTCAATCTCAGCATCGATCATGGGACGCCCGGTGATCTTCAAGGTGGTGGTGCCGACGCCGTCGATGGTCACGCCCAGCATCTGCAGGTAGAAGCAGAGGTCCTGCACCATGTAGTTCGGGCTGGCGTTGCGGATCACCGTTGTCCCCTCACGGTGCGCCGCTGCCATGATGGCGTTCTCGGTGACAGTATCGCCGCGCTCCGTAAGCACGAAGGAACGGTCGCGCGTGTCAGCAGAAGGGGCCTGTACTGCATAAAAACCTGCAGTTGCTTCCACTGTGAGTCCGAACTGGCGCAGTGCCTGCATATGCGGCTCAACAGTGCGCGTGCCCAGGTCACAGCCACCCGCATACGGGAGGCGGTACTGCGAAGACTCGTCCAGCAGCGGCCCCAGCAGCATAATGACGCTGCGCGTGCGGCGGGCGGCTTCAACGTCCATCGCCTCCAGGTTAAGGACGGCAGGCCTGCGGAGCTGGAGGTCCGAATCGTTGAGCCAGGTGCACTCGACCCCGATGCTGCTGAGCACCTCAACAATGCGGTTCACTTCCTCGATGCGCGCAAGACGCCGAAGAATAGTGGTCCCCCGGTTGATGAGGCTTGCGCACAGCAGCGCGACGCCGGCATTCTTGCTGCTGTTAACGTCCACGGAGCCGGAGAGCGTGCGGCCGCCCTCCACCCGAAGGTGTGTCATCTGGGGTTTTCCCACGTTGACGATGCTCCGGCCGAAGATCGTCTCAAGGCGCTGGATCATTTTCAGGCTCAGGTTCTGCTTGCCCTGCTCCATCCGGGCAATGGCACTCTGGCTGGTCCCGAGCTCGGCGGCCAGCTGGCCCTGGGTCCAGCCCTTCTCGCCCCGGGCATCCCTGAGCATGGCGGCAACGTGTTCGGTAGTTTCCTGCGTCATGCCCATAAATATATCACAAATGAGCTACGTAATAGCCGCCCCGGCCCGTTCAAAGCCATTTGGAGAGCGTTTACCCACTACATGCGATAGCGATGAGCTGCCAGCTTTGTTGACCTTGCCTGCCTAACCGGAGGAAACTGGATAGACCCTCTTACTTTCGACGACGACGGAGGTGACAGTGCGCCGAACTCGAGAGGTCCGGGTAACGGCTCAGCTGGCCGCCCTGCTGTTCGCTGTCCTGCTCCTGCTCCCTGCCGGGCCCGCGTCCGCGGCGCCCTCTCCGGGTGAAGGCCGGCAGTCCACGCTGGGCAACGATGTCTCCTGGCCCCAGTGCGAAAATCCCCTTCCCGCAGAGCCGGCTTTTGCCATCGTCGGCGTCAACAACGGGTTGGCCAACAACACCAACCCTTGCCTGAGGGAACAGCTCGAATGGGCGGAAACCTCATCCGGCATTACGCCCCAGCCGAAGGTGTCCCTTTACGTCAATACCGCCAACCCTGGAAGCAGCGGCTCGTGGTGGCCCACCAGCAACGAATACCCCATACTATCGGCCGTCCATAACCCCTACGGCTCCTGCGAGGAAAACGACTACGGGAAAGCCTGCGCTTACATGTACGGCTACGCCAAGGCCTACGACGACGCCTACATCCGCGGGATCACCAACCCTTCGGACTATTTTTGGTGGCTGGACGTGGAAACCGAGAACAGCTGGTCCACCACAGACAAGGATGCGAACCGCACTGTACTGGAGGGCATGACGGACTTCTTCCACAGCATCGACGTCAAGGGAGTCGGGATCTATTCAACCGGTCTTCAATGGGGCCGGATCGTGGGTACCGTCAGCAACTCGAGCAACCTCTATTCGCTGCCAAGCTGGCTGGCCGGGGCGCGCTCCGTCGCCGGGGCCAAAGCCAACTGCTCAGACCCGCCGCTGACCGACGGCGGTGAAGTGGCTCTTACCCAGTTCGTTTCCAGGAAATTCGACTACAACCACTCCTGCGACTGAGCTCCGGCGTCCACCAGTCAGCTCCCCAGCCACACCATGTTCCACGTGCCTGCCCAGATTGCCGCAGCAAAGGCTGCACCCGCCATCAGCACGCCACCACTAAGAACCCACGCGTCCAATCCGCTGTACGTGGATTCCCGCGCCCATGTCCGCTTTCCGCCGCCGAAACCCCGCGCCTCCATGGTGACGGCCAGTCTTGAAGCACGCCGGATGGCTTGAACCAGGAGCCCGAAGCTCTGCCCCAGCGTTGCCTTCAGCCGCTGCAGGGCACTGCCGCGGGAACCAACGCCGCGGGCACGGCGGGCCATCCCAATGGTCTGCCACTCCTCCGCCATCAGCCCCACCAGGCGCATGGCGGCCAAGGTTCCCAGCACAAACCGGTGCGGAAGGCGCGCCTTTTGCGCCAGCGCGTCGGCAAGGTCAGTGGGATCGGTGCAGCTCATCAGCAGCACCGCCGGGAGCGCAATTGCCAGGCCACGAAGCATAAACCCGACCCCCAGTTCCAGCGAGCCTTCGCTCATGGTCCAGATGCCGACGTCGATCAGCGTCTTTCCGCTGTCCGCCGCCAGGATGGAGGTGCTCCAGCCGCCGACGGCCGCGGCGAGGATCAGCGGCCACCCCCGCTGCCACAGCAGCGTCAGGGTGAGCCCCGCCAACGTGAACAGCAGGAACTCAAAGGCCAGCGCCACGGAGGCGGACACCCAGTCGATGGACAGCGCCAGCACGGCCGTGATCAGGAAGACGGCGGCGAACTTGCTTAACGGGTTCGCTCGGGTCAGCAGGGCGTGGTTGCCGCGCAGGTTCAGCTCCTGCCTCATGGCGCCACCGCCGCTGCCAGGCGCAGTTCCGTTCCGCCCAGCGCGGCCGTAAATTCGGCGTCATGCGTCACGGACACCACGGCGGTGCCGGCGTCCAGGAGTTCGGACAGGAACGATGCCAGCTCCGCCCAGGTGTTGGCGTCCTGCCCGAAGGTGGGTTCATCCAGGACCAGGACCTGGGGATGCGCGGCCAGGACTGTAGCCACCGAGAGCCGCCTCTTTTCGCCGCCCGAGAGCGTATACGGATTTGCGTCAACGAGTTCGGTGAGCCGGAGCCGCTCCAGCAGTTCATCCACCCGGTCCTCGCCGTGCCCAAGATGCCGCGGGCCAAAGCGCAGTTCGTCCAGCACGTTCCCGGTGACAAACTGGTGCTCGGGTTCCTGGAACACCGTGCCCACGCGCTCGATCAGCTGCTCCGCCTTCCATTTAAACGGGTCAATGCCCGCACCGCGACTTAGCGCCAGGGTGGCGGAAACCTTGCCGTCGACAGGCTGCAGCAGCCCTGCGAGGGTCAGTGCGAACGTGGATTTCCCTGCGCCGTTGGGCCCGGTAATGGCCAGGGCCTGCCCTGCCCGGACCTGCGCGGAAATGCCCTGTTGCACCGGCACGGGCGCAAGTTTGCGAAAACCCTTGCGGCGGGCACGTTCCCGCGATACGGCAAGTTCCTCGGCGGCAAGCAGCAGGTCCCCGTTGCCGGGAGCAGGATCCGCCGCACGCAGACGCGTAGCCGGAACGTGGCCAGGCACCCAAACCCCGGCCGCCATAAGCATGCTCCGGGCTTCCCTGAGAACCTGGTCCGGCGGCCCATCCAGCAGCACGGCAGGATCCGTCAAAGAGCCGGGCTGCAGCACCACGATCCGGTCCACCAGGTCCTTCCAGACAGACACGCGGTGCTCCACCACCACCAGCGTTGCCCCGGTTTTGTCGAGGCAACGGCCAACGGCGTCACGCACCTCCACCACCCCGGCGGGATCCAGGTTGGCCGTCGGCTCGTCGAGGAGGAGCAGCCCCGGCCGCATGGCAAGGATGCCCGCGAGCGCCAGCCGCTGTTTCTGCCCGCCGGACAGGGCCGACGTCGGGTGGTCCAGCGGCAGGTGGGAGAGCCCGACGTCGTCCAGCGCCTCATGCACGCGGGCCCAGATGTCGGCGCGGGGCACGGCGAGGTTCTCGGCGCCGAAGGCGACATCGTCACCTACCCGCGAGAGGACCACCTGCGTCTCCGGGTCCTGCTGCATCAGTCCGGCCCTGCCGCGCTGCTCGCGGGGGGAGGCGCCGTCAATCAGCAGCGAACCGGACTCGTCGGAATCCCCGGCCGCGCCGCCGTCATCGGTGTCGTCAGCGTCCCCCAGCACCCCGGCCAAGGCATGGAGGAGGGTGGACTTGCCTGCCCCGGACGGGCCCAGCAGGAGCACGCGCTCCCCCGGCCGGATGTCCAGGTCAAGGGCACGGACAGCGGGCCTGGACCGCCCGGCATGCCGCCAGCCCCAGCCGCGGGCGGTGACGGCAGCCGGCCGCGCCGCCACCGACGCGCCGTGAAGGGAAGGAGCTGTCATCAGGAGAGGACTGGCTCCGTAGCTGCCCTGCGCGACGCGAAGGAGCTCAGGACTCCGGTCTTCGCCAGGCCGCGGGTGGCGATCCAGGACAGCGCGCCTGCGATGACGGCACCGGAGATCGCGGTGAAGACGATGTAGGCAAGCTTGTCCCCGCCGGAATAGGCGATGTTCCAGCCCCAGGGCGCGAAGGAGTCATTCAGGCCGCAGAACAGCCCGGCAGCAGCGCCGGCGAGCAGGGAAACCGGCAGGTTGAACTTCCGGTACACAAAAATCGCGAAGATGATCTCGGCACCCAAACCCTGGACAAACCCGGAGAACAGCACGGAGGCGCCGTACTGCGAGCCCATGAGCAGTTCGCCGGTGGCTGCAACAGTCTCGCAAAAGAGTGCGGCTCCCGGCTTGCGGATGATGAGCATGCCCAGCACCGCGGGGATCATCCACCCGCCGGCCAACAATCCGGTCAGCGGCGGGTATAGGGCGTTCATGGGCGCCGAGACTGCGGCCGCCCCCTGGGACCAGGCCCAGAAAATGACGCCGCCAGCGATGGCGATCAACGCCGCCACCACGATGTCCACGACGCGCCAGGACCTGCTGGTGGTCTTCTTGATTGCTGTAGTTGCCATGCGATCCTCCTGAGGAACAGGAGGGGAAAGTATTGCAACGGCACGCCGCTGCAGTACTTCGAGAACTCGACTCCCTTGCGCCGGTACTAACCGGATCAGGTTCGAGGGTCTGCGGCTGTCCGCACTCTCAGCGCCCACCTGCGGATCCTGGCTTGGCCAGTGATGCCCCGACGGCGGCGCTCCCCTGTCGTTGAATGTTTCTGTTGGTAAATATTTGCCCTGGTGGGCGGGGTCCAGTTTACACCGGAGGAGGGGTAGATTGTGGGCCATGACTGCCAATTCCCCGCATGTGACTGAGTTCGATCCGGATTCCGATGCCACCCAGCCGGAAGGTTCGCTGCAAGTGCTTATCGCCCGGATTGAGGGCGAAATCCGGGAGCTCCAGTTTCCTGGCTTCTCCATGGACGATGCACTGAACCTGGGGCTGCTGCTCGTGGAGTTGGGCAAGGAGGGCCAGTTCCCCATCGCCATTGACATCACCAAGGGCGAGCAGGTCCTGTTCCATGTGGCCCTGACCGGTGCCACCCCGGACAACGAGCACTGGATCCGGGCCAAACAGCGCACCGCCGCCAGGTACGAGGCGCCCTCCCTGCTGGTGGGGCTGCGCGCCCGGCTCGGCGGCGGACGGATTGAGGACCAGGGCTGGTTCGATCAGAGCCGGTACGCCGCGCACGGCGGCTCGTTCCCCGTGTACGTCACTGGCGTGGGCGCGGTGGCTACGGTAACTGTTTCAGGGCTTCCCCAAGTGCAGGACCACAACCTGGTGGTACAGGCCCTGCGCGAGGTCCTCAGCTCCATGCGCACGGACTGACGCGGGGCCTCAACGGGCGCGATGGACCCCCAGGAACGCCCGGAGTACATTCAAAGCGGGTGGCAGGAAGTTCCAAAGGAGGGGCGCCATGCTCGGTAATGCAGCCGACAACCAGGTGCGGGCGGCGGTGGACAAGGCCGCGGAGGAAATGATCTACATCGGCCCGGACCACCCTTACTATCCCCTGCTGGCGGAACTGGTGTCCGCCGTCGGGAATGCCTGGCAGCAGGGGTACGAGCACGGCCGTCGCGGCGGGCACCATCCAAACCCCTATGTGTGGAGCGCCCTGGAGGATTAAGGGCCACCAGCGGCCGCGGAAATTGCGGGCAGCGGCTGATGGCCCCACTTAGCTTATATTAGTAATCATGCTTACTATGTTGTCTCCAAGCTTTTGAGGAGACAGGTCATGACAGTCAGCATCCGCGCCACCGGAGCGAGGACAGGCCTGCAAAAGGCGGCCCTTGCAACGGGTGCCCTCTTCCTGCTGGTGGGTATCCTGGGGTTCATCCCCGGGATCACCAGTAATTACGAATCGCTGGGCATGGCCGGACACGGTTCGGGAGCCCTGCTTATGGGTGTCTTCCAGGTGTCGGTCCTGCACAACATCGTGCACCTGGCCTTCGGGGCGGCCGGACTGCTGTTGGCGAGGACCCACCAACAGGCAAGGAGCTTCCTCATTTACGGGGGCGTCATCTACCTCGTCCTGTGGCTGTACGGCCTCCTGGTGGGCGATGAGACCCCAGCAAACTTTGTCCCCCTCAACGGCGCCGACAACTGGCTGCACCTTGCCCTGGGCCTCGCCATGATCATCCTCGCCATCCTGCTTTCTCCCCGCACCACCCCACGGCGCAGCCGCAAACGTGACCTGAAATCACAGCCTTGACCGAAGCCGCCACCGTCGACGGCGCAGCACCGGCAGCACCGCTGCCGCCCGAAGGAGCATCATGAAGATCCCGCAACCCAGAGGTCCCATCAGTACCGCCCTGTTCAGTGCCCTGGCGGTTACCGCCGGGACCGACGATGCCGCCGCGGGCGTCGAGGAACTGCGCCGGTTGGTCACGGCACAGCTGCAGGCAGCCACCGACATCATCGGGGACGACGACGTCCAGCTGGCACTTTTCTGCCTCTACGAGCTTCACTACTCCGGCCTTGAAGGCGTGGGGGACGAGTGGGAATGGGAGCCGGGCCTCATCCAGGTCCGCCACCTGCTCGAACGGCCATTCGAAGCAGCGCTGCGGGCAGCAGCCCAATCAGCAGCCGGGGAGCTGGACCTGCCGCCTGCGGCGGAGATGACCAGTGACGCCGTCGCCGACGTCCTGTTCGGCCTTGCCGCCACCGACACCGGACCCAGCGTGTCCCGCTATGTGTCCAAAAAGGCGACCCTGGAGCAGCTCAAGGAGTTCCTGGTCCACAAGTCGGTCTACCAGCTCAAGGAAGCGGACCCGCACACCTGGGCCATCCCCCGGCTCACTGGCAGGCCGAAGGCCGCACTGGTGGAGATCCAGGCCGACGAGTACGGCGGAGGGCGCCCGGAACGCATGCACAGTGCGCTCTTTGCCCGCACCATGCGGGGCCTGGGAATGGACGACCACTACGGCGCTTACCTCGACGCAGTCCCGGCCGTGTCCCTTGCAGCGGTGAACATGATGTCCCTGTTCGGGCTCAACCGGCGGCTCCGCGGAGCCATCACCGGACACCTTGCCATCTACGAGATGACCTCCTCACAGCCCAACCGCCTGTACGGCAACGGTTTCCGCCGGCACGGCTTCGAGGCCGAGGTGACGCATTACTTCGACGAGCACGTGGAAGCCGACGCGGTCCACGAGCAGATCGCCGGCCGCGACCTCGCCGGAGGTCTTGTGGAGGCGGAACCCGAACTGCTGGGGGACGTCCTTTTCGGGGCGACGGCTGTGATGGCGATCGACGGCAGGCTTTCGGCACACCTTTTAGCCTGCTGGGAAAACGGCGAGACCTCGCTGAGGGCGGCAGTGCCGGCAGCAGCGTGAGCACTACAGCCATCAGCCAGTCTGCCGAGTACATCCTGCCGCTGCGCTGGACCGGGGATTCGGACCTTCCGGACCTGGCGGCCTACCTCGGGCGCCTCTCCGGGTGGATACCCGTCACCGTGGTGGACGGCTCCGCCCCGGAGCTGTTCGAGCGGCATCGGGCCGCCTTCCCGCCTGCCATCCGCCACATCCGTCCGGAGCAGGGCGGCAACGGCGGCAACGGCAAGGTGGCCGGTGTGATGACCGGCGTCCGGGCGGCCGGGGCGGAGCTGCTGGTGATAGCGGACGACGACGTGCGCTACACGCGCGAATCGCTTGCCGCCGTCGTCAACCACCTTGAGTCGGCGGATGTTGTGCGGCCGCAGAACTACTTCGACCCCCTGCCATGGCACGCCTGGTGGGACACGTCCAGGACTCTGATCAACCGGGCCTGGTCCGCAGACTTCCCGGGCACGCTGGCCGTGCGCCGGAGCGCGCTGCTGGCCACCGGCGGCTACGATCCGGTCCTCTTCGAGAACCTCGAGCTGATCCGGACCGTCAGGGCTGCCGGCGGCCGGGAAAAGATCCTGCCGGACCTGTTCGTTGCCCGCAAGCCGCCCGGGCCGCGCCACTTCCTCAAGCAGCGCACCCGCCAGGCCTACGACGACTTCGCCCAGCCACTCCGCCTCGCCGCGGAACTTGTCCTGCTTCCGGTGATTGCCGCAGCAGCCGGCCTTCCCGCGAGGCACCGCGGTAAAGCCTTCCTTGCACTGGCGGCGGCACCGGTCATTATTGCCGGAATCGGGCGGCGGGGGCACAACGGGACAACGGTCTTCCCTTTCCGGGCAGTGTGGTGCGCCCCGCTGTGGGTTCTGGAGCGGGCGGTCTGCATCTGGATCGCCCTTGCCTACCGCCTGGGCGGGGGTGTCCCCTACGCCGGGACCCGGCTCAAGACTGCAGCCCACTCGGAAGCCGAACTTCGGCGCCGGCATTCCGGAAAACTGGCCGCCATGTACGAACCGGACCCACAGACTTCCGCCCGCAACCCCCACCAGGAGCAGTCATGAACCAGGAACCCGCCGAAAGCTCAATCGTGGTGTGCCCCGACGGGCCGCTGATTGTCCGTGGCGACTTTGAAATCGTGACGCCCTCCGGGGACCCGGTCCCCCGCCAGCGCCAGACCGTGGCGCTGTGCCGCTGCGGCGCATCGGCCATCAAGCCCTACTGCGACGGCACGCACAAAATGATTAAGTTCCGGACGGAACCACCGGCGGACTGATAAGGCCCGTGGCGAGGATCAATGTAAGTCCCGCTGTTGACAGCCTGGAGCTGGTCCAGAAGGATGGAAGACGTCCAGAAAACGCTTTCTCAGCGGGAGGGCGTCCGTCTTGCACAGCCAGCACAGCGCCATCGACCGGGAGTCGCTGGTCCGCCGCCACAACGTAGAGCAACAAAGCCTTGACCCGCGCAGTCCCGTCTCAGTAGGCAACGGGGAGTTCTGCTTCACCGTGGACCTCAGCGGCCTGCAAACCTTCCCGGCGGCGTACCCGGTGGGCGCCCGAAGCGAACTGCCACCGGGCACGCTGCTGGGCACGCAGTCCCAGTGGGGCTGGCACTGCGTCCCGCCGGACGGGGACTACCGGCTGGAGGATTCCAGCATCCTCTACGACTCGCCGCGGGGACCGGTGCCGTACGTGGACATGGCAGGCGGCATGGTGGACGGAGAGGAAACCCGGACGTCCCCCTCGGAGGCCTGGCTGCGAGCCAACCCGCACCGCCTCGACCTGGGCAGGATCGGATTCACCCTTTCCGGCAGCAATGCAGGCCCTTTGGATGTTGCAGACATTTCAGCCCCCTGCCAGGCACTCGACCTCTGGACCGGCACGGTCACCAGCAGCTTCACCCTCCGTGGTCATCCCGTGAGCGTGACGACGGCGTGCCATCCGGACCGGGACGAACTGGGGATACGTGTGGAGTCCTCCGCGGTCCGCCAGGGCCTGGGCGTCTCCTTTGCTTTCCCCTACGGCTCGAATGCCTGGCATGACGCCGCCGACTGGTCCCACCCTGAAGCCCACACCACCGCGATCGAAGAGTTGCCCGGGGACGGACCCTGCCGGCGCTGGCTGATACACCGGGAGCTGGACGCATCCGGCTACCAGGTGGCGGTCACAGGGGCCGGGGTGGAACTCAGGTCCACGGGTCCGCACGAGCTTGTGCTGCACGCCGCAGGCGGACAGGACGTCCTGGACGTCGCAGTCCATTTCATCAGCACCGGTCAAGGTGACTGCCTGCTTCGTGGCAGCGCTGGAATCGGCAAGGGCGGGTCCGGAACCGCCACGCCGGGCACCGCCGTGGCGGAGGCATCCCGGGCCTGCTGGCCGGACTTCTGGAAGTCAGGAGGCGCCGTCGAACTCGCAGGCACTGATGATCCCCGGGCAGCGGAACTGGAACGCAGGATAGTTCTCTCCCAGTACCTCACGGCCATCAACTGCTCGGGTTCCCTGCCACCGCAGGAGACCGGGCTGGTGTGCAACTCCTGGCGCGGCCGCTTCCACCTGGAAATGCACTGGTGGCACGCAGCCCACTTCGCGCACTGGAACCGCACCCCGCTGCTGCTCCCGGCGCTGCGCTGGTACGGCTCCATCCTGGAGCGGGCGCGTCAAACAGCCAAAAGCCAAGGGTTCGACGGCGTCCGCTGGCCCAAGCAGGTGGGGCCGGACGGGCGGGAGAGCCCAAGCACCATCGGCACCTTCCTGATCTGGCAGCAGCCGCACCCGATTCACCTTGCGGAACTGGCTTACCGGGCCGAGCCGTCAAGGGAACTGCTCGAGGAGTTCGCCGGGATCGTGTTTGAAACAGCGGAGTTTATGGCCAGCTTCGCGCACCCCACGGCACGGGGGTTCGAACTCGGCCCGCCCCTGGTCCCGGCGCAGGAAAGCTACGAGGCAATGAGGGGCGCTGTCACCAACCCCACTTTCGAACTCGCCTACTGGCAATGGGCCCTGCGCATTGCCAGTACCTGGCGGGAACGCCTTGGCCTGGAACCGCGGGAGCATTGGCAGGCGGTGGCGGACGGCATGGTCCGGCCAAAGGTCATCGACGGCACCTACGCCGCAAGCGACGTCGAGCCTTTCACCATCCGCGCCGACCACCCGTCCATGCTCTGCGCACTCGGCGTCCTGCCGCTGACCGACCTCATCGATCCGGAAATCATGCGGGCCACCTTAGCCGGAGTCTTCACGGACTGGGACTGGGACAGCACCTGGGGCTGGGACTACCCGGTGATGGCCATGACCGCGGCGCGGCTCGAAGATCCGGAAGCCGCCGTCGACGCCCTACTGCTGGACGCCGCCAAGAACACCGTGCTGCCGAACGGGCATAACCGGCAAACCGGTTCCCTGCCCCTGTATCTGCCGGGCAACGGCGGGCTGTTGGCCGCCGTCGCCCTGATGGCTGCCGGCTGGGACGGCGGACCGGACCGGCACGCCCCGGGCTTCCCGCCGCACTGGATTGTGGCTTGGGAAGGCCTGGTAAAGGCCCCTTAGCGGCGCTGCCTGGTCCTCCGGACTGCTCGCTGCCGCTGGGCCGGGCGTGCATGGCTGGCGGGCCTGTGCTCTTGAACGGCAGAGGGCAGTTAGGCTGGGTACAGCCTGTTTTCCGCCCGCAAGGAGTACTAAGAATGAATTTCTTCATCAAGCTGCTCGGCACCGGTGTGAGCCTCGGCGCCGGCTTCGTCGGGACCAAGCTGGTTAACACCATCTGGGAAAAAACCACCGGACGGAAGCCGCCTACCGGCAAGGACGAGGACATTCCCACGAGCCTTCAGTCGGCGCTGACGTTCGCGCTGATTTCGGCCTCGGTAAGCACCATCATCCAGGTCCTGGCCAACCGCGGCACGCAGCGGGCCATCACCCGGTTCGCGAAGAGCCAGGACATCGTCTGACCAGACGGGACCGTTCAGCAGTTACTTTGCAGGGCCGTCGCCGGAATCGTCCTCACGGGCGGTTTTGGCGGCGGCTTTTTGCACTACTGCTTCCAGTTCGTCGGAGGTCAGCAGCTCGCGGTGCAGGTGCTTTGTGCGGTAACCCGCCCGGCCAACCATGTGGGCGGACACCGGCACCGTCAGAAGCTGGAAGATCCAGGCGACCACCAGGACGGGCCACGCCCACCAGGTCCGCATCTGCAGACCGATGGCCGCCAGCAGCAGGAACAGTCCCAGTACCTGCGGCTTGGTGGCGGCGTGCATGCGGCTCAGGAGGTCCGGGAAGCGGAGCAGGCCGATCGCGGCCCCCAGGGACATCACGGCACCCACCACCATAAACACGGCGGACACCAGGTCGATCCAGAAGTCTATAGCGGCAGCGTCAGGACTCACCCGGCACCTCCCTTCGGTCGGCCACGAACCGGGCAACCGTCACGGACCCCAGGAAGCCGATGATGGAGATGGCCACCACCAGCATCAGGTTGTTCAGGTGCCGGTTCACGGCCATGTCCACGCACAGGGCGCCGCCGAGGATGGCCAGCAGGACGTCCGCTGCGAGCACGCGGTCCAGCAGCGAGGGCCCGCGGGCGATCCTGATGATGGCGCCGGCTGCGGCGAGCGAGAAAATGACGGCCGTGAGGATCAGGACTGTCTGCATCATGCGGCGGCCTCCAGCCGGACGGCGTCGAGTTCTTCCTTGGTGCCCATGATCCTGATCAGTCCGGCTTCGATGGAACGCACCTCTTTCTTCAGGTCTTCAACGTCCGCAGCGGAGCTGATGTTCAGCGCATGCAGGTAGAGGGTTGACGTGGACCTGTCCACCTCGACCACCAGGGAGCCCGGGATCAGGGAAATCACGTGCCCCGTTGCCGTGACCAGCAGGTCCTGGTGGCTCCGCAGCGTCACGGCCACCACTGCGTTTTTCACCCTGGGCCCGCGCACCACGGCCAGGTACAGGATCTGGGCGCTGGCAACCACCACCTTGGCCAGGAACACGAGCGCGAACGGTACGGCGTAGAGAATATTGAAACGGCCGCTGAGTTCCACCGGCGGGAGATAGAACAACCTGGCAACGGCAACGGCCAGCAGTGCACCGAACAGGAGATTTCCGGGGCTGAAGTCCTGCCACAGGGCTCCCCAGACAATGACCAGCCACACCAGGAGGGGAAGCTCCTGGCGAAGGGAAATCCGCCGGCGGCTCATTTTCCTCCTCCGGACGTAAGGACCATTGGAACAACGGTGTCCTCGCCCAGGACGGCCTGGATATAGGAGGACCTGTCCAGCATGTCCTCTGCAGCCTGGTCCGAGACCGTAAACAGCGGACCGGCAAAGACTGTAAGCGCGACGCCGAGAACCACCAGCCCCAGCGTGGAACCCACCATGGTGCGCGGCAGGAGGGTTGCCGTGTTCCGCTTGGCGCCCGGGCCGGCCACCCCCGCCAGAGTCGGGGCAAGCAGGACGGGATCGGGATGTTCGGCGTCGGCCGGGCTCCGCCAAAAGGCGCGGTTCCAGACCCTGGCGATGGCAAGCAGCGTAAGGAGGCTGGTGAGGACCCCGCCGATCACCAGGGCGTAGGCCAGCGGCGTGCCCAGCTCAATGCCGGCCTGCATCAGTCCCACCTTCCCCAGGAACCCGGAGAACGGCGGGATGCCGGCCAGGTTCATGGCGGGAACGAAGAACAGCAGGGCCAGCAGCGGGGAAAGTTTGGCGAGGCCGCCCAGGCGGTCCACTGACGAGCTGCCGCCACGGCGTTCGATCAGGCCGGTCACCAGGAAGAGGCTGGTCTGGATGGTGATGTGGTGGGCCACGTAGAAGACCGCTGCCCCCAGCCCTGCGGTGGAGGACATTGCCAGGCCGAACACCATGTAGCCGATGTGGCTGACCAGCGTGAACGAGAGCAGACGCTTGATGTCGTTCTGCGCCAGGGCGCCAAGGATTCCCACCACCATGGTCAGCAGCGCGGCCACCATCAGGGGTGTGTTGAGCGTGTCCCCCGGAAAGAGGAGGGTCTCGGTGCGCACCATGGCGTAGACACCCACCTTGGTGAGCAGGCCCGCGAACACGGCGGTGACCGGCGCGGGAGCCGTGGGGTAGGAGTCCGGCAGCCAGAAGGACAGCGGGAAGACAGCGGCCTTGATGCCGAACGCCACCAGCAGCATCACGTGCAGGAGGGTCTTGGTGCCCTGGTCCAGCTCGCCGAGCTTGATCGCGAGATCGGCCATGTTGACGGTCCCGGTGGCTCCGTAAACCATGGCGATGGAGATCAGGAACAGCACGGACGACACCACCGAGACCACCACGTAGGTGACGCCCGCCCGGATCCTCGGCCCGGTTCCGCCGAGCGTCATCAGGACATAGCTTGCCGTCAGCAGGATCTCGAAGCCCACATAGAGGTTGAAGAGGTCACCGGAGAGGAAGGCGTTGGAAACGCCCGCCACCAGGATCAGGTACGTGGGGTGGAAGATCGAGACCGGGGCGTCCTGGTCGCCGTCGGCCATGCCCTGCCCGGTGGCGTACACCAGCACCGCGAGGCTCACTGCCGAGGAGACCACCAGCATCAGGGAGGAGAACTGGTCCACCACCATCACAATGCCCCAGGGCGGCAGCCAGCCTCCGATGGTCACGGCCGCAGTCCCGCCGTCCCACACCGAGGCCAACAGGAAGCATTCGAGCAGGAGCGTGAGGGACAGCAACGCGATGCTCACCGCGCGCTGGGCCCGGGAGTGCCGGATCAGCAGGAAGGTCAGGGCGGCGCCCAGGATGGGAAGTACGACGGCGAGCGGGGCAAAGCTTGCGATGTTCACTGTCCGCCTCCTTCCGGGCCACGGGCCACGTTGTTGGAGCCGGGTTTTTCTTCCGCGGCTGCCCGCTCGGCGGGCATTTCGCGGCCGCCGGCGACGACCGTCGCAACCGGGAATTCAGACGTTTCGGCAGGAATCTCGGCGTCGTCCTCGGCGTCGAAGCTTGGCGTCACCGCCACGCGGAGGTCTTCCACGTCATCCTGGATTTCATCCTGGCGGGCCAGTACCCAGGTGCGGTAGATGATGCCGAGCATAAAGGCCGTGACCGCAAAAGGAAATAACGATGGACGTCAGGATCAGCGCCTGGGGCAACGGATCGTTGTAGTCCTGCGCCGCGATGTCCTTTGAATACAGCGGGGCGAGCCCGGAGTATCCGCCGGTTGCCAGGATCAGCAGGTTGGTGGCATTTGCCAGGAGCATCAATCCCAGGAGCACCCGCGTGAGGCTGCGTTCCAGGATCAGGTAGATTCCGCAGGCGTACAGGGCACCCATCACAATCAGGAGGGTCAGGTTTACGCTCATGCTTGGCCCTTTGCGGTGGTTTCGGAGGACAGGCCTTCCGGCTCGTCATCGGCGTCACTCCCGGCGGGAGCGGCGGACCGCTCTTCAAGGTGCTCATCAATTTCGGCGCCGAGGCTCCGCAGGACGTCCAGCACCAGGCCCACCACCACGATGTACACGCCGATATCGAAGATGGTGGAGGTGACGAACTTGATGTCACCGAACACCGGCAGCCAGAGTTCGATGATGGCTGTCTGGAACACTTGGCCGCCCAGCAGGAGCGGCGCCACACCGGAGGTTGCAGCGACCGCCAGCCCGACGCCCAGGAGGGCGCCCGCGCTCACGGGCGTGGCCTCGCTGAGTTCAAAGCGCCCGCCCGCGAGGTAGCGGATGGTCAGGGCAAGGCCTGCGGTGAGGCCGCCTGCAAACCCTCCGCCCGGAAGGTTATGGCCGGCCAGCAGGAGGTAAAGCGAGAAGATGATCATGGAGTGGAAGATCAGCCGGGTAACCACTTCGAAGATGATGGAGCGGCGTTCCGGCGCGAGGGTCCGCCCTGCCACGATCCAAGCGTCACGTGCTGCCGCAGCAAACTTCCGGCTGACCGCGAGCGCCGCGGCGTCCCGCGTGCTGGGGTTGACGGCGCGGTAGCGGCCAACGGTGCCCGCGGCGACGGTGGCGGAGTTCCTGATCCGGTCGCCGCGGCCGCGGATGAAGATAAGGCTTGCGACACCTGTGGCGGCAAGGGCAAGGACGGTAATTTCGCCGAAGGTGTCCCACGCCCGGATGTCCACCAGGGTCACGTTGACGATGTTCAATCCCCCGCCGCCCTCGTAGGCGAGGCGCGGAAACTCCAGCGAGACGGGGATTGCAGTCCGCGCGCCCATGGCGTAGATCGCGGCGAAAACCATGGTGACGCCGAAGCACAGGCCGATGATGACCCGCACGACCCGGTATTTGCCGCCGGTGCGGTCGCGGAGCTCAGGCGGCAGGCTGCGCAGCGCCAGGACGAAGGCCACCAGGACGATGGTTTCCACCAGCATCTGGGTCAGTGCCAGGTCCGGAGCGCCCTGGAGGGCAAACATCAGGGCGATGCCGTAGCCCGTGACGGAAACCATCAGGACCGCCAGGAACCGCTTGTTGGCCTTGACTGCGGCCAGGGCACCGATCACAATGCCCACGCCCACCACGAGCTGGAGCGGGGAACCGGGATCTACAAGGTAGATGCCGTCCGGCAGTGGCTTGCCCGCCAGCAGGATGGCCGCGAGCGGCAGCACAAAGGCGACGCTGAGGATAACGGCCAGGTAGTAGTAGAGCGAACCGCGCTGCGTACGTCCGGTGACCCACACCGCCACATCGTCCAGCCCGCCAACCGTGTACTGGTAGGCCTTGTCCGCGTCCACCCAGGCCGGCACCAGGGACTGGGCCCTCGAAACGGCGTTGCGGCCCAAGTACATCAACAGACCAAGCGCGAAGGTGAGGGCGGTCAGGCCAAGCGCGGGCGTGAAGCCATGCCACAGCGCGAGATGACCTGCCTGCTCAGCGGGCGTGCCGGCGTCGGGAGCGGACGAGGCAAACAAGGCCGCGTACGGCTGGATCCAGGCATCCACGGGGACCGGCCAGAGGCCGTAGGCAATGGTGAGGAGGCTGAGGATGGCCGGCGCGGCCAGGAACGAGGGGCTGATGGCTTTGAAGGGCGTGCGCTCCACACCCGGCTTGACGGCAAACGCGCCCCACATAAACCGTGCGCTGTACGCGAAGGTGAGGACGGATCCCAGGACCAGCCCGGCCAGAACAACCATTCCCCAGGGGCCTGCGGCGAGGTCATTTGCGTGGTGGACAAAAGCCTCCAGCACCGATTCCTTGGCTACGAAGCCGCCCAGGAAGGGTACGCCTGCCATGGAGGCGGCGCCGATTCCGGCCACGATTCCGAGGGCGCGCGAGGACCGAAAGACCCCCGAGAGCTTTCGGACATCGCGGGTGCCGGACTGGTGGTCGATGATGCCCACCACCAGGAACAGCGTGGCCTTGAACAGGCCGTGGGCCAACAGCATTGCGAGGCCGGCGAGGGCTGCGTCCGGTGTTCCAAGCCCCACCACCATGGTGAGGAAGCCCAGCTGGCTCACCGTACCGTAAGCGAGAATGAGCTTGATGTCGGTCTGCCGCAGCGCGCGGTACCCGCCCACGAGCATGGTCGCCAGGCCGAGGCCCAGCACCACCGGCTGCCAGAAAGACGTCTCGGAGAAGCCCGGGGCCAGCCGCGCAACGAGGTAAATGCCTGCTTTGACCATCGCTGCGGCGTGCAGGTAGGCGCTGACCGGGGTGGGAGCGGCCATGGCTCCCGGAAGCCAGAAATGGAACGGGACCAGCGCCGATTTGGTGATGGCGCCGACCAGAATAAGTACGACGGCGGCGCTCACCATGGTGCCCAAAGGTCCGGCCATGAGTGCGGGCGCCTGCTGGAGGATGTCCGAGATACGGTAGGTGCCTGCCGCGTAGCCAAGCATGATCAGGCCCACCAGCATGGCCAGGCCGCCGGCGGTGGTGACCATCAATGCCTGGAGTGCCGACCGCCGTGCCGCCAGCCTGGTCCGGGCAAACCCGATCAGGAGGTAGGACAGGATGGTGGTGAGTTCCCAGAAAATGAACAGCAGCAGGAGATCGTCCGCCACCACCAGGCCGAACATGGCCCCCGCGAAAGCCAGGAGCTGGGCTCCGAAGGCGCCGAGGTCGTGGTCCTTCCGCTTGAAGTACCGTGCGCAGTAGACGAGGACCAGCGAGCCGACGCCCAGCACCAGCAGGGACATGACCCACGCCAGGGCATCCATGCGGAAGGCGAACTCAAGCTGGAGGCCCGGAATCCAGGGGACCACTTCGGCCACCGCCCCGGGCTCCGAGTAGATGGGGCCGTGCTGGAACAGCAGCCAGAAGAAGGAGGCAGCGGGAACAGCCGCGAGTGCGTAGAAAGCGTTGCGGCCCCAGGCCCTGAAGAGCAACGGAGCCACCACAGCCACCGTAAAGTGCACGGCAAGGACTGTGATCACTGTTTTCTCCGCAACGTCAGGGATTCGATTGTCAAAAGTTAGGGCAGGCGGTCATTCGTAAGGTTCGGGAAGGCCCAGTTTATCAAGGCGCTGCTGCCGCTTCCCCCGTACGTGTTGTATCCTCCGGCCACATTCCCCGCCGTCACGGGATTCGGGTCCGCCGCCTGTTCGCCACGGGCGGATACGATGCATCGTATGAACAGCGCCAGCGCTCCCGGGGCCACGCACCCGTCCTCGGAACTTGAATCCGGGAATCAGGCCACCAGCAAGGGCAGGGTCCTCGCCTGGGCGTCCTGGGACTGGGGATCGGCAGCCTTCAACGCCGTGATGACCACGTTCGTGTTCACCGTGTACCTCACCTCCAACGCCTTTGGCGGGGAAGACCAGGCATCGGCGGTTTTGGGCGGGGCGCTGGCCGTTGCCGGCATCGCCATTGCGCTGCTGGCTCCGGTCACCGGGCAACGTTCGGACGCCGGGGGACGCCGCAAGCTGTGGCTGGGAGTCAACACAGCCGCCGTCGCCATCCTTACTGCGCTGTGCTTCTTTGTGTTTCCCCGGCCCGAGTTCCTCCTGCTCGGGGTGTCCCTGATCGCCCTGGGCAACGTGTTCTTCGAGTTCGCAGGCGTGAACTACAACGCCATGCTGGCCCAGGTCTCAACCCCGCGGAACATCGGGAAGGTCAGCGGACTCGGCTGGGGTGCGGGATACCTGGGCGGCATCGTCGCGCTGCTGATCGTCCTGCAGCTGTTCGTCCAGCCCAGCTTCGCGTGGTTCGGGGCATCCACGGAGGACAGCCTGAACATCCGGCTCGTGGCGGTTTTCTCCGCCCTATGGTTCTTCGTCTTCGCCCTGCCAGTGCTGTTCGCCGTCCCCGAACTGCCCAAGGCCCCGCAAGCCCACAGGCTGGGAATCGTGGCCAGCTACGGGCTGCTGATCCGCCGGATCAAGGCTATCTATGCCACCAGTCCGCACACCATCTACTTCCTGCTGGCGAGCGCGGTCTTCCGCGACGGCCTTGCAGCTGTCTTCACTTTCGGCGGAATCATCGCCGCAGGCACCTTCGGTTTCGAACTGTCCCAGGTCATCTTCTTCGCGATCTTCGGGAATGTGGTGGCTGCCGTGGGCGCTATCATCGGCGGTTTCCTTGACGACAAAATCGGGCCCAAGGCAGTGATCATCGGGGCCCTGGTGGGCCTGCTGATCGCCGGCACCGTCATCCTGGTCCTGGGCAACGGCAATTACGTCTTCTTCGGCATGTCATGGCCCGGCAGCACAACGTTCTGGGTCTTCGGGCTGTTCCTCTGCCTTTTTGTGGGGCCTGCCCAGTCCTCGTCCCGGGCATACCTGGCCCGCCTTGCCCCGCACGGTGAATCGGGCGAACTCTTTGGGCTCTATGCCACCACTGGCAGGGCCGTCAGCTTCCTGGCGCCGGCGCTCTTCACCCTTTGCATCACCCTGGCCACCCCGCTGGTGGCGCCGGGCGAGGCCCAGCGCTGGGGCATCCTGGGAATCATGGTGGTGCTCCTGGCCGGGCTCCTGGTACTGCTGCCGGTGAAGTCACCGGACAAGGCCCCCATCGCGGTGGTTCCCGCAGCCTGACTTTCCGCAGGTATTTTATGCCAGCAGCTGTTGACCTCTCCTGTTATCGATCACATAATATTGATGGTCAGCATTTGAATCCTTTCAAAGACGAACGAGGAGCACCATCCATGGAGCAGGTCCCACACCGCCCGCGCGCCGGCATCATCGGTACGGGCGGCATAGCCCACGCCCATGCAGAAGCCCTCGAACTTTCGGGCGCAGAGCTCGTCGTCGCCGTGGACATTGACGCAGACCGCGCGGCAGCGTTTGCGGCGAAGACGGGCTTCGCCCGTACGGCGCCAAGCCTGGCCGCGGCTGCAGAGGCGGGCCTGGACGTCGTCGCAGTGTGCACGCCGCCGTCGTCGCATGCTTCCCTTGCCCTCGAGGCGCTCTCCCTTGGCCTGAACGTGGTACTGGAAAAGCCTCCGGCGCTCTCACTGCGGCAGATGCGGGAACTGCAGGAGGCGGAGCGCGCATCGGGAAAGCACGTCAGCTGCGTTTTCCAGCACCGCTTCGGCAGCGGCGCCCGGAAGCTGGCGGCCCTGCAGGAGTCCGGAGTCCTGGGCAGTGCACTCACCGGCTTCTGCAACACCCTCTGGTTCCGCACCCAGGAGTATTTCGATGTTCCGTGGCGCGGCCTGTGGGACGTTGAAGGCGGCGGTCCCACCATGGGCCACGGCATCCACCAGTTCGACCTGCTGCTCCACCTCTGGGGCCCGTGGCAGGAAGTCACCGCCTTCGCCGGGAGGCTGGCGCGCCGCACGGAAACCGAGGACGTCTCCACCGCAATCGTGCGTTTCGAGTCCGGCGCCCTGAGTACCGTGATCAATTCGGTCATTTCGCCGCGGGAAACCTCCCAGCTCCGGTTCGACTACGAAAACGCCACGGTGGAACTTGAGCATCTCTACGGCTACGACGACTCCCACTGGCGCTTCACCCCGGCACCGGGCCAGGAGCACCTCGCGGGCCTCTGGGCAGACGGATCGGCCGCCGCACCCAGCGGGCATCCTGCCCAGTACGCGGAGATCATCGAAGCCATCAGCTCGGGTGCCGTCCCGCCGGTTACCCTCGCCGAGGCCTACCCCACCATGGAACTCGCCGCCGCGATCTATGCGTCCGCCATCACCGGCAAGACCGTCCGCGGCGGCGAGATCAATGAAGGACACCCGTTCTTCGACCGTGCCGACGGCCGGCTGGAACCCTGGAAACTCGAAAAGAGCAACGCATGAGCACCGCCACCCCCACCTCCTCCGCCACCTCCACCAGCCCCTTCAGCTGGTTCGACGACGGCGCCGCAGTCGCTGTATCCCTCGACGGCGTGCCCGTCCTGACGTACACCTACGCCGCCGACGATCCCCAAGTGGAATCGCCCCGGCCCTACTTCCATCCGGTCCGGACCCGGACCGGCGACCTCGTGAGCGCCTACCGCCCGCATGACCACGTCTGGCACAAGGGGATCGCCTGGTCGCTGCCGCACCTGGGGCCGGACAACTTCTGGGGCGGTCCCAGCTACCGCCGCGGCCACGATTACCAATGGCTGCCCAACAACGGTGCCATGCGGCACGGCGGGGTGCACCAGGCAGCGGACGACGCCGGCACGTTCAGTTTCGCCCATTCGCTGCAGTGGATCACGCAGTCGGGGTCCCTCGTGGTTGAGGAGGAACGGTCCTTCCAGGTAGTGCCGGGCGAAGACACCAGCTACACCCTGGTCTTCGACTCAGCCATGACCAACGTTTCCGGGGCGGACATCCACATCGGCTCGCCCACCACCGAGGGACGGGACAACGCCGGGTACGGCGGGCTGTTCTGGCGCGGACCGCGGTCCTTTGCCGGCGGAGCGATCATTGGACCCGGCGGGGCGACCGGTGAAGAGCTGCGCGGCCAGCGTGCGCCTTGTCTTTCCTTCGTGGGCCAGCACGATGAAACCTGCCGCTTCTCCACCGTTGTAATGGTGGACGACCCCCACAGCGACCGCCCCCAGCCCGAGTGGTTTGCCCGCTCCGAGCCCTTCGCCTGCATGGGTCCGGCGCCATTCTTCAGCCAGGAAGTTTTGTTCGAGGCAGGTTCCACCTTGCGCTACCGGTACGGGGTTGTCATCGCGGACGGCGAATCGGACGCCGCCCGGGCTGAAGCACTGGCCACTGCCGCCCGCGGTGTCCTGACGGGTGGGGCTGCGTCCCGGGCAGGACGATGAAGGGCCCACGCGGCACAATGCCCCAGGCCCCAGGGTTTCCCGGGGGCACTGCCGTGACTGGCCTGCGCGTCTACGACTGGGAGGCTGCCGACGGTCGTTGCGGCGGCTCACCGCACCTGCATACCGTTTCCACGGAGGCCTACCTCGTAACCGCCGGCGCCGGCCAGGTCCACACCATCGCGATGGACGGCACCGCGGAACACGACCTCGCCGCCGGATCGCTGTTGTGGTTCAGTCCAGGCACAGTGCACCGCCTGGTCAATACGGATGGGCTCACGCTCAACGTGATCATGGCCAATGCAGGCCTGCCCGAAGCGGGGGATTCCGTGCTGACCTTCCCACGGCACATCCTGCAGGACCCGGACCTTTATGCGGAGCACGCCGCCCTTCCCTCCGGTTCGGACCAATCAGTTGCTGCTGCTGCACGCCGGCGGCGGGACCTGGCCCTGGAAGGATACGCCGAGCTGCATCAATCGGTCCTTCGCAGCGGACCGGAGGCCCTTGCAGAGTTCCATCGCCTCGCGGCGGCGCTGGTCCGGCCAAAGGTGGAGCGTTGGAAGGAAATCTGGGCGGCAAGTGTCCGCAGCCAGGCGGCTGCAACCGGACAGGCCCTGCAGGAGCTGGAGGACGGCTCGCCCGCCTCCATGGCGGGAGCTGCAGTGTTCCAGGCCCGGCAGCGGGCGGGTGAAGGCTACGGAATGTGCGGGCGCCTGACCACGTGGGATGATTCGAGGCTGTGACGCAAACCCCCGCCGGATCCCGGCAACCCGCGCGCGCCGCCACCATCTATGAGGTGGCCCGGCTCGCCGGTGTTTCGCACCAAACGGTCTCCCGGTACATGGCAGACCGCTCCAAGCTGAGGGCAGCCACCGCCGAGAAGGTGGAGCAGGCCATGGCGGAGCTGAGGTACTCGCCCAACCTCACTGCGCGTTCGCTGCGGACCAAGGCCACACACCGGCTCCTGGCCCTGGTGCCCGGCGCCTCGCCATACTTCCCGTCCCGGATGCTCAACGGCGCCGCCGCCACCGCCCACGCTGCCGGCTACCAGCTCGACGTCGTGGCCCTTGAAGGAACGGGGCCGGAACGGACAGCGGGGCTCCGGCGGATCCTCGACGGCGGCCACTTCGCCGGTGCCCTGTCCTTTGTGCCGATTTCGGGCAGCGACCTCCTGCAGGCACAGGAACGCATCCCCGTGGTGGTTGCCGGGGAGTACGACGACAGGATGCGCGGCCAGGGCCGGATCTCTGACGGTTCCGCAGCTCAGGCCATCGTGGCGCACCTCGCCGGCCTGGGGCACCGGCGGATTGCCCATATCGCCGGTCCGCAGGAGTGGCCTGCTGCGCGCAACCGCCTGGCCGTTTACCGGCAGGCCATCAGCCAGGCAGGCATCGAGGACAGTGGCGTGGCCGACGCTGACTGGAGCTCCGCCTCCGGTTACAAGGCAGCCAGGGGCCTGATGGCCGACACCTCCATCACCGCCATCTTCGCCGCCAACGACCAACTGGCCATCGGCGCCCTGCGCGCGCTGCACGACCTTGGCCTTAGCGTGCCGGCGGACGTCAGCGTGGTGGGGTGGGACGACCACCCGGAGTCCGCCTTCCTGGTGCCCTCGCTGACCACCGTGCAGATGGACCTGGAGGCCCAGGGAAGCAGCACCATGCACCAGCTGCTCGCAGCCCTCGACCCTGATGCCCCGGCTCCCCAGGAGCCCGGCCCCACCGCGATGCGGCTGGTCCTGCGGGAATCCTCAGGGCCCGCCCCAAGTGGGCGGAGGCATACTAGGCTTAAGCCATGAACGTGGATGAGACGGACCTTCCGGGCCTCGGCCGGAGGAAGGATTTTATGACAGCATCCGGCCGCCGTATCGGCGTCGTGGAGCTGCGGGAAGGCCAGACGGAACTTATCGTGTCCACCTGGGATGATCCCGATACCTGCCAGGCCTCAATCCCCTTAACCGGTGACGAAGCTGCAACCCTCGGAAACCTCCTGGGCGGCCAGCACCTGGCCATGAAGCTGACCGAAGAACATAAAAATGTTCCCGGCATCGTCACCCGGCAATTCTCGATCGCACCCGACTCCCCGTTCCAGAACCAGCCCATGGGGAAGGCCTGCATCCGCACCCGCTGCGGCGTTTCGATTGTGGCCATCATGCGCGAAGGCGAAGTACTCCCCTCGCCGGGACCCGACGTCGTCCTTCACACTGGCGATCTGCTGGTGGCTGTCGGCACCCAGGAAGGCCTCGACTCGGCGGCCGATATCCTGCGTAACGGATAAACGCAATGGACCCGCTGGCCCTGACCCTCATCGAACTGGGGGCCGTTGTGTTCTGCCTTGGCCTCTTGGCAAGGCTGGCCGGACGGATCGGAATGTCGCCCATCCCGCTGTATCTCTTAGGCGGGCTCGCCTTCGGGGCCGGCGGGATCGTCAAGCTCGAAGGTATGCACGAGTTTGCACACCTCTCCGGGGAAATCGGCGTTATCCTGCTGCTGCTTATGCTCGGACTGGAATATACCGCCGCCGAGCTTTTTACTGGGCTGCGCCGCTCCTGGCAGGCGGGCGTACTGGACCTCATCCTGAACTTCCTGCCCGGCGCTGCCCTTGCGCTGCTGCTGGGCTGGGGCGGGGTGGGTGCGATGGTGATGGGCGGGGTCACCTACATCTCCTCGTCGGGCATCGCGGCGAAGGTCATCACGGACCTGGGCCGGCTGGGCAACCGCGAAACCCCCGTGGTGCTGTCCATCCTTGTTTTTGAAGACCTGGCGATGGCCGTTTACCTGCCCATCCTCACTGCGGTGCTCGCCGGCGTGAGCTTCCTGGGGGGACTGACCACCGTGGGTGTCGCGCTGGCAGTGGTGAGCCTGGTTCTTATGGTGGCGTTGCGCCACGGCCACCGGGTCTCCAAGGCCGTGCACAGCGAGAACTCCGAGGTGTTCCTGCTGAACGTCCTGGGTGCTGCTCTGCTGGTGGCCGGCCTGGCTTCGGCCATGCAGGTATCCGCGGCGGTGGGGGCCTTTATGCTCGGCATCGCCATCTCGGGCGCCACCGCCCACAACGCCACGCGCATCCTGGAACCGTTGAGGGATTTGTTTGCCGCCATTTTCTTTGTGGCGTTCGGGCTCAACACGGATCCCTCGTCCATTCCTCCGGTGCTCGGCTGGGCGCTGGTGCTCGCCCTGGTCACCGCAGTCACCAAGATGGCTACCGGGATCTGGGCTGCAAAGCGCGTTGGCATTGCACGTCCCGGCCGGTTTCGTGCCGGAGCCACCCTGATAGCCCGCGGCGAATTCTCCATTGTCATCGCCGGGTTGGCCCTGGCCTCAGGGGCGATTCCTGCCGAACTTGCCGCTCTGGCCACTGCCTATGTGCTGATCATGGCCGTTGTGGGTCCGCTCGCCGCACGCTATGTGGAACCCCTGGTGAAGTCCGTCCTGCCGCCCGCGGGAATGGCCGCGAAAGCCTAAACGGCGGTTGCGGCGAAAGCCTAGATCGATGTGCGGTGGAAGTTCAGGTGGCTGCGGCTGGCGGTCGGCCCACGCTGGCCCTGGTAGCGGTTGCCGTACTCGCCCTGCCCATAGGGGTACGCGGCCGCCGACGTGAGCCGGAAGAAGCACAGCTGGCCGATCTTCATGCCTGGCCACAGTTTGATCGGCAGCGTTGCCATGTTCGAGAGTTCCAGGGTGACATGGCCTGAGAAGCCGGGATCGATGAAGCCCGCGGTGGAGTGCGTCAGCAGCCCCAGGCGGCCGAGGGAAGACTTGCCTTCCAGCCGAGCGGCGATGTCGTCCGGGAGTGTGACGGTCTCATAGGTGGACCCGAGGACGAACTCGCCCGGGTGCAGGATAAAGGGCTCGTCCTGCTCCACTTCCACCAGGCGGGTGAGCTCAGGCTGCTCCTCCGCCGGATCGATGTGCGCGTACTTGTGGTTGTCGAACAGACGGAAAAACTTGTCGATCCGGACATCCACCGACGAGGGCTGGACCATCGCAGGATCATACGGTTCCAGGACGATCCGCTGGGAGTCTATTTCGGCACGAATATCGCGGTCAGAGATGAGCACCGTCCCAAATTACCGTATCGGTTATCCACAGCCACATTCTTTCGTTGTTCCTGTGGCCTGGTGGGACTAGTGTTGCCTCAGTGATTCAGGCGCCGGATGGTCTCCCGGATGGCCCAACAGAGCTGGGGATGTTGTGAATAGATTGGTCGCGCCCACGTTTATTGGCGTGCTCTGCGCATTGGCGCTGGTTTCCTCGTCCGTTGGTACAGCCCCCTTGCCGGTCGCTGTGAGCCAGGCCGCGAGCGCGGCAAGCCCGCGCGGCGTCACGCTGGGCCCGGCCAGTGTGAACGACGACGGCGGTGCCTCCTCAAGCGACAGCGCAGTTGCGTCCGGGCTCAACCCCGCCGTGGAACCAGATATACGTCCGGCATCACCGGCGTCACCCGCTGCAACACCGGTATCATCTGCTGCAGCAGCGGGCGCCGGAACGGACCCAGCAGCTGCGATTCCCGCGGCAGAGGCAGTGGCCCCGCCTGCACCAACGCCGGCCGCCCCGGCAGAAGAAGCACACGCCCCCGAGGTTCCGTCGATTCCCCCGCTCTGGGGGCCGGACGGGGAATCGGCCCCCTCGCCCCAGCGCCTTGCAGCCCCCGAGTCTGCTGCTGCCCTGCCCGCGCCGGAGGCCCTGGTTCCGGACAGCAACGCCGCCGCTGTTCTCACAGTGTTCAACAGAATCAATGAATACCGGGCGTCCAAGGGCCTGAATCCGGTGAAGTACCACCCCACGGTGGCAGGGCTGGCGCAGGAATGGTCCAACAGCATTGCCTCACGGGAAGTCATCGAACACCGAGCCAATTTTTGGACTGACCCCCGGGCCATGAGTCCCAACAACGGTGCCGGCGAGGTCATTGCCATCCGCACCGACCGGGACGCTGCACAACTGGTGGAGTGGTGGAAGGGCTCTCCCGGCCACAACGCCATGCTGATTGATCCGCGTTTCAACGTCATGGGCGCCGGAATCTCGTATACCAACAGCCAGTACACCATCTGGGGCGTCGTGAACTTCTTTGGCTACACCACGCTGCCGGCCGGCACGCTCAACTCCCCGGGCGGAGCAGGGTCGGGCGGCGCGTTCCCGCCGCCGGCGCCAACCATGTGCGATGCTTCCGTCAAGCACATGCCGCCCACTTTGGACCTTTCTGCCGCAGCCATCAAGGGGCCAGGCGACCTGGTGACCATCGACTCCGCAGGGCAGTTGCTCTCGCGGGCATCCACCGGTGCGCGCACTTATGCCGCGAGCAAGGTGATCGGGTCAGGGTTCGCAGGTGCCAAGGAAGTCTTCACCACCGACTGGGACCGCGACGGCGCGTACGACGTCCTGACGCAATGGAATGACGGCAAGCTGACCCTGCACCGGGGGATTGCGGCCGGGGGATTCCACGTGCCGGCGACGCTTGGAAGCAGCGGATGGCAGCCCTTGACCCTCGCAGTGGGCGGGTGGTGCGCCAACAACAGGCTCCCCCAGCTTCTGGCCCTTGACGGCGCCGGAAACCTGTACCTGTATCCCAATACTGGCCTGGGAGATCTTTCCGCCCGTGCAACGATCGGCAACATCGGCACCGCCCGGAAGCTGTCCATGGTGGATTACGACGCCGACGGGTTCCAGGACATCCTGGCGGTACGGACGGACGGGTCAGTCCAGCTCCACCGCGGCTGGGGCACCACCTCCCTTCGCGCCGAGGCCAGGGCTACCGTTGCCACGGGCTGGGGCGACGTCACCGGCGTTCGGCCGCTGCGGGACGTCACCTCGCTTAACTCCACCGGAGTGGCGCTGCGCCGGGCGTCTGACGTGGTGCAGTACTGGGACCTGACCGCCGGAAGCCTTGCGTCGCCGTCGAACATTCCCGGCCCGTGGGCGGGGCAGCGGCTGGCCCAGTAGGAGCCTAGATTGCCGGCTGGAGCTCCATGACGTCCTCCAGGCGGTCCAGTTGGGCTACCTCGGAGCTGAGGTTCCGCTGGGCCATCCTGCTCAGGAACCCGAGCCTGTGCAGGAAGGCCAGGCGGCCCTCCGGCCAGACTTCGAGGGCAAAGCGGACGCGGGTCCCCGAAGGTTCGGAGCTGAGGTAGTAACCCCCCACGCGGCGGCCCAGGCCGGAAGTGACCCGGAACTGGATCTCGGCGCCTGGCCTTGCCTCCGTGATCTCCAGATCGGCCGGAATGCTCAGCCCGGAACGCCCTGCCACCATTTTCCTATACACGGCGCCCTTGGTTCCGGCAGAACCTTTGAGCAGTTTGACGCTACGGACCCCGTCACGCCACAGCGGAAGGTTCGTAGCATCAAGCAAGTACAGGTAGACGGCCATGGCATCGCGCTGAATGAGGACCTCATGCTCTGCGAATGCCATCGGGATCTTTCCTGGTTGACGTCTACCGGCCAGCAGCTGCACCCCCCGGCTCTGCAGCTACCCGGAACAGGTTAGCCCGCGCTCCCCCACCCCTACCTAGCCCGAACCCGGTACGTTATTGAAGAGTTATTGGATGACGCTCAGGTGACCGGACACGGCCGGCCCGCCCCTTCGCTTGGGCGGCCAGCTGCCACTTCTGCGCTAAGCTATGTTCTGCCCCTGAAACGGGGTCATGCGGCTGTAGCTCAATGGTAGAGCGCTAGCTTCCCAAGCTTGATACGCGGGTTCGATTCCCGTCAGCCGCTCCAACCTTCGCCTCGCAGCCGCTAAGCCGCGGCCCGGCGCGCGATCTGCACCGGACGGCGCCGGTCCTTCAAATCCACCCTGAGCAGCAGCGAGCCTTTCCGGGCAAGGACGACGGCGACGGTCAGGGCAGCGAGCGCCGGGACTCCCCCGGCAACCAGCAAGGCCACGTGCGGGCTGGCGTGCTCCGAGAGCCAACCGAGCATCGGCCCGCCGATCGCCTGGCCGCCGATCAGCACCATGATGTACAGGCTCATGACCCGGCCACGAATACTGAGGTTCGAGCTCACCTGGACAAGCTGGTTGGAACCCGTCAGGAACATCAGGCACCAGAATCCGGACAGCACCATCACCGCCCCGAACACCGGCATCGACGGCGCCAGGGCCGCAAGGCAGAGCATGACTCCGTACATACCGGCGCAGAACACCACGGAGCGGAGCCTCAACTGGCGGCGCCGGGTGGACGCCACCGCTCCCGCTAACGCGCCGAGAGCCACGAGGGCATTCAGCAGCCCGTAGCCGCCGGCGCCGACGTCAAAGACGTGATCGGCGAAAGCAGCCAGCACTACCGGCAGGCTCATCGCAAACACCGCAATGAATCCGGCCATCAGCCACGGCCAGTAGATGGTGGGCTTGCTGAGGGCGTAGCGGAGTCCCTCCCGGAGCATGCCCTTGCTCTTGGGGGCCGGGGTGCTGACATGCAGCTGGTCCTTCCGCAGGATCAGGAGCATGGCCACCGTTGAACAACAGGCGGCGGCGTTGCCGGCGAATGCCCACCCTGCCCCCACCGCGGTGAGCAGCCAGCCGGCGAGGGCGGGACCGATCAGGCCGCCTAGTTGGAACGTGGTGGAGTTGACACTGATCGCATTGCGCAGGTACTTCGGACCCACGAGTTCATTGACGAACACCTGCCGGGCCGGCTGATCCAGCACGGTCACCAAACCGAGGACCAGGGCGATCAGGTAGACGTGCCAGGCCTCAACGGCGCCGGTCAGCGCAAGAACCGCGAGCGCGGCGGCCAGAATCGCGGCCATGCTCTGGCAGAGGATCAGGATCTTCCGTTTGGCGAACCTGTCCGCCACCATGCCGCCCCAGGGTCCCAGCAGCAGGGAAGGCAGGAACTGCAGCGCCACGGTGATCCCCACGGCCGTCACCGATCCGGAAAGCTGCAGGACCATCCAGTCCTGGGCTATCCGCTGCATCCAGATGGCGACGACAGCTATGAAGTGCCCGATCGCGAAGATCCGGAAGTTGGGGACCTTCAGCGAGATGAAGGTGTGTTTCCACGGAAGGTGTTCAGGCACGACGGCGAGGGGTTGGGTCTGGTGGTCCCGCGGTGCGGAGGCGGCTAAGTCAACAACGGGCTGGGTGATGGTTGCCGATGAAGGCGGTGGGGGTGCCACAGGAGTGTCCTCAAATTGCGGTCGGTCCGGGATGTGGTTAACGCTAGGCTGGGTGCAGGTCATTATGGAGCCGTATTGTAGCTATAACTCGCATTGCAAACCGCAATATGAGAACATCATTGCCCGTCGCCCGCCCCTTGCCACCGGAGTCAAAGTGTTTGAACCAGCCCAGCTGCGCTCCTTCCTGGCGGTCGCCGAAACCCTGAGCTTCACCAAGGCGGCGGAGCGGTTGGGCCTGGCCCAGCCCACCATCAGCCAGCACGTCCGCAAGCTGGAAACGGCCGCGAAGCGGGTGCTTATCACCAGGGATACCCGCGACGTCAGGCTGACGGACAACGGCGACGCGATGGCCGGGTTTGCGCGGAACATCCTCTCCGCCCACGACGCCGCAGCGCGGTACTTCTCCGGCTCTGCCATGCGCGGTAGGCTACGGTTCGGTACCGCTGATGACCTCGCCATCACCGGGCTCCCACGCATCCTTCGCGAATTCCGCCAGATCTATCCGCAGATCAACCTGGAGCTCACGGTCGGGCAGAGTGACCAGCTGTACCGGAAACTCAATGCAGGCCAGCTGGACCTCGTGTTTGTGAAATGGGTGGCCGGCGCCAAGGACGGCACGGTGGTCCAGCATGACTCCTTCTCCTGGGTGGGCCAGGAACAGACCGTGCTGGAACCAGGCGCGCCGGTCCCGCTGATCGCCTACCCCTCGCCCAGCCTGAGCCGCAAACTCGCCATCGATGCGTTGGAGTCCCACGGCAGGACCTGGCGCATCACCTGCACCACGCGGCAGATCAGCGGCGTCCTGGCCGCCGTCCGGGCGGGCATCGGGGTCGCGGTGATGCCCTCCTCCCTGGTCCCCGACGACCTGAAGATCATCACGCGGCGCTTTGACCTGCCGGCAGTAGGTGACGTGGACTTCACCCTGATCCGCAACCCCTTGGCCAACTCCGAGGTGATCGACGCACTGACGCAGTCCATCGTGGGCAGGACCATCAACCGGCCTGCCTGAGGCCGCGGCCGGAGCACCCCAAGCCGGGGGACGCTGAGGAGGGAAGACAACCCGTTCTCCATTGATGCCGGAAGCACGCATAACCTATGCTGGTTTTCCCATGGTCAAGCAGCTGGCCAGTTCTTCAATACGAGTGCGCCCCGCCTACCAAGTTGCGTGCTCGGGACAGGCAGCCAATGACGACAGCCAAGAACACCCATCTCAGCTCTGCACATGCCCGCCCGCATAACACTGCACGGCCCCAAGCCACCCGCCGTTCCAACCTTGGCTCCGGGCTGGCCACGACGGACTCCGGATACGTGGGCAAGCCCACCTGCGACAAGTGCCGCACGGACGAGTTCATCTACCTGGAGTCCTTCATTCCGCCGACATACCGGCGCGACGGTTCCGTCGCTTCCCTGGGCGAAGCCGCCTACACCTGCACACGCTGCGAGCAGTTTTCCGCCCACAGCGTGCCCGTGACCTGGTCACCGCCAGGTTGGTACCTGGGCTGAGGACTGCCGACCAGCAGTACAACGAAGGCCGGGCGGTCACCATAAAGGTGACCGCCCGGCCTTCCGCTTTGTTATGCAGGGAACGAAGCTAGATCAGGGCGTCCGAGAGGTGGTTCGGGGTGCCGAACCGGTGCGCGGTGATGCTGACGGCCTGTTCATGCAGGAACGGCAGCAGTTCCACACGGCCCGCCTCCGTGACCGGGTGAGCATAGACAGCAAGGTCAGGACGGCCGCCCGTCGTCTTCGCCAAGGCAGCGGGGTTCCCGCCGATCAGGCGGATGCGTGCGCCGGAAAGCTTGCCCGCAGAAGCGAGGTGGCCAACGGCAGCCAGCCACTCGCCGTCGGACTCAACCTTGACGTCGATATCCAGCGCGGTGAGGACCGGGCGCAGCTGGGCGGGAAGCTCGACGGCGGTGGACACCGTCAGCTCCGATCCCGCCAGCACGCCGGCTGCTACGGTCCGGACCAGGTGCGCGAGCGGTGCACCTTCGGACAGCCGTACCGTAACCGGCAGGCTGCGGTACCGGAAGATGTTGCGCTCCGCGCTGAGGCCCGAAACGTCCTTGGCCGCGCCGAACTCCTCAGCCCAGGCCTTCGCGTCGGATGCCAGGGCGCGCTGGACGGACTCAAGTTCGGCAGGCTCCAGGGCGGCGCCGGCGGCGTTGATGATCCGGCGGACCCCCGGGTGGGTGACAGCAGCCGTGGCGGTGCTCGTGGCGGCAGTCCAGTCGCCCAGGCCCACCAGGTAGTTGGGTCCGCCGGCCTTGGTGCCCGCACCCACTGCCGACTTCTTCCAGCCGCCGAACGGCTGGCGCTGCACGATGGCTCCGGTGATGCCGCGGTTCACGTACAGGTTTCCGGCCTGGATGGTCTCCAGCCAGACGCCCAGCTCCTCCGAGTTCAGGGAGTGCAGGCCGGCGGTGAGGCCGTACTCGATCTGGTTCTGAATGGCGATGGCCTCTTCCAGCGTGTCCGCGGTCATCACGCCCAGGACCGGTCCGAAGAATTCGGTCAGGTGGAAGTAGGAACCGCGCTTGACGCCGTTGCGAACGCCGGGGCTCCAGAGTCGGCCGGTGTCATCCAGCTTCTTCGGTTCGACGGCCCAGTTTTCACCGTCGCCCAGGGTGGTGAGGGCGTTGAGGAGCTTGCCGTTCGCGGGCTCGATGATCGGGCCCATCTGGCTGGTGGGATCCTCGGGGTAGCCCACCTTCAGGGAGGTGACGGCGTCGATCAGCTGGTTGTGGAACCGCTTGGATTTAGCCACCGAGCCAACCAGGATCACCAGCGAGGCGGCGGAGCACTTCTGTCCGGCGTGGCCGAAGGCGGAGTAGGCAACGTCCTTGGCAGCGAGGTCCAGGTCGGCGCTGGGGGTGACGATGATGGCGTTTTTGCCGCTGGTCTCGGCGAGGAGCGGCAGGTCCTGGCGGAAGGACCTGAACAACTCAGCGGTCTCATAGCCACCGGTGAGGATCACGCGGTCAACGGCCGGGTGTGCAATCAGCTGCTTGCCGAGTTCCCGCTCACCGAGCTGAACCATGGTCAGCACGTCGCGGGGCACGCCGGCTTCCCAGAGCGCCTCCACCATTACCGCACCGCTGCGGGCGGCCTGCTTGGCGGGCTTGATGACGACGGCGGAACCGGCGGCAAGTGCTGCGAGGGTGGATCCTGCCGGGATGGCAACCGGGAAGTTCCACGGCGGAGTGACCACGGTGAGCTTGGCGGGGACGAACGTGGCGCCGTCGACCTCGTCCAGCTTGCGGGCCGACTCGGCGTAGTAGTGGGCAAAGTCCACCGCTTCGCTGATCTCGGGATCGCCCTGGTCGATGGTCTTGCCGGTTTCGCTGGCCATGACCTCGAGCAGGTCCGCGCGGCGGGCCTCCAGGACGTCGCCGGCGCGGTGCAGGATCTCCGCGCGCTCGTCGCCGGAGAGCTTGCCCCAGGCTTTGCCCTTTTCGACGGCGGCGGCAATCACAGTGTTGAGGGTGGCCTCGTCACTGATGGATGCTGCAGCAACGGAAGCATTACCCAGCGTCGAGGACGGAACACGTCCCAGGATGGCGCGGCCCCAGTCCCGGTTGGCAGGCAGGGACGGGTCGGTGTCCGGGGTGTTTTCGAAGCCGCTGTGGGCCATCGGGACCGGCGGCAGGCTGCGGTTCTGCTGCCGGTTGGCCGGCGGAATCGCGTTGTCCAGCGCTGTCAGCGAAGCAAGGAAGCGCTGCTTCTCGCGTTCGAACAGGACTTCGTTTTCGCTCAGCTCGAAGACCGCCGACATGAAGTTGTCCTGGCTGGCCCCCTCTTCGAGGCGCCGGATCAGGTAGGCGATGGCGACGTCGAACTCGGCCGGGTGCACCACCGGGGTGTAGAGCAGCAGCGAGCCGACGTCCTTCTTGACGGCTTCGGCCTGGCCCTGGGCCATGCCCAGCAGCATCTCGAACTCGATGCCCTGCTGTGCGGTGTCCGCGATGCCGCGCTGCTTGGCCAGGAGCCAGGCGAAGGCGATGTCGAACAGGTTGTGCCCGGCCACGCCGATCCGGATGTTCTTGATGCGCTCCGGGTGCAGGGCGTAGTTGATGACGCTCTTGTAGCTGGTGTCGGAATCCTGCTTGGTGCCCCAGGTGGCGAGCGGCCAGTCATGGAGTGAGGATTCCACCTGCTCCATAGGCAGGTTGGCGCCCTTGACCACGCGGACCTTGATGGCGGCGCCGCCGTGGGCGCGGCGCTCGGCGGCCCAGTCCTGCAGGCGGATCATGGCTGAAAGGGCGTCCGGGAGGTACGCCTGGAGCACGATGCCGGCCTCGAGGTCCTTGAACTCGGGCTTGTCCAGGATTCTGGTGAAGACCGCGATGGTCATGTCCAGGTCCTTGTACTCCTCCATGTCCAGGTTGATGAACTTGGCCTTGCCGCCGCCGGCGGCAAAGGAGTTGGCGCGCTGAAACAGCGGGGTGAGCTTTTCGACGACGTGTTCCACGGCTTCGTCGAAGGCCCAGGCGGAGTGCGGGGCCACGGTGGAGGACACCTTGATGGAAACGTAGTCCACGTCAGGGCGGGCCAGCAGGGTGTGTGTGCCTTCGAGCCGGCGGGACGCCTCGTGTTCACCCAGGACAGCCTCGCCGAGGAGGTTGACGTTGAGCTTGATGCCGTCCTTGCGGATTTTGGCGATCGCCGGGCCCAGCTTGGCCTCGGTGGCGTCCACAATCAGGTGGCCCACCATTTCGCGCAGGACCTTGCGGGCGATGGGGATAACAACGTGCGGCATGACCGGAGCCATGGTTCCGCCAAGCTGGACCGCGCGTCGCATGTACCAGGGCAGGAACGCAGGGACCTTAGGGGCCAGTGCAGCGAGGTTGCGGGCGGCGACGTTCAGGTCTTCGGGACGGACCACGCCGTCGACGAAGCCGACGGTGAATTCGAGGCCGTTAGGGTCCTTCAGCACACCGGCGAGCTGCTGTGCTGACGCATCCACGGGAACCTTGGACGCTTCAGTCAGCCAGTGGCGGACCAGCGCGACGGCTTCGTTCGCCAATGCCTTCGCCTGCGGCACATCGACGTCGACGGTCTGCGCTGTTCCCGTCGCAACTCCGGGCTCCATTGCAATGTGGGTCATGGCTTTTTCTCGTTCTTTCCTGTGGTTCGGAGAGGTCTTACCCCCAGTATGAACTGTCGCTCACATAAGATAAAGCGATCTTTCCTAAGCAATACAGGTTAGAAAAAATGAAGTTTCCAGGACGTCCTCAATACCGTCAGACGCGTGCTCGCTAACGGCGGTTCGGAGGTCAACCCGCGCTCTCTTTTGGTGCTCAAAACCCAAACGCCCGCTCACCCAACAGCCATTAAATGGAGCAGCCCCTCCCGCACAGATGTGCAGGAGGGCTGGCTGGCCAAGCGCCGGGGTGAGCGGGCGTTCCCGGAAAAGCCGCCAAAGGAGAGCGGGCGTCGCCGGAAAAGCCGCCACAAGTGAGCGCGCGTCGAAAGGATGGGTCAGCGGAGAGGTCGGTGCATCTCCACAATCTCCTCGTGCCGCGGGCTGTTCGGGTTCATCAGCGAGTTCTTCTTGCCATAGAAGAAGTAGATGGCCAGGCCGATGATGAGCCATACGCCGAAGCGCGCCCAGGTTTCCCAGTGCAGCTGGAACATCAGGAACGCCGAGGACAGCACACCGAAGGCCGGGATGACCGGCATCAGCGGCAGGCGGAAGGTGCGCGGGGCATCCGGGCGCTTGTACCGGAAGATGATCACCGACAGGCAGACGACGACGAACGCTGCCAGGATGCCGATGTTGGTCAGGTCCGCCACTTCCTTAATGGGGAACACACCGGCAAGGAAGGCGGAAGCGACGCCGGCGATCCACGTGACGCGTTGCGGCGTGCCGTGGCGGTCCGTCTTGGCGAACCAGCCGGGCAGCAGCCCGTCGCGGCTCATGGCGAACCACACGCGGGTGACGCCCAGGAGGAATGTCAGCATCACGGTGAGGATGGACAGCACCGCAAAGACCGAAATAATGGTGGCGATAACGGGCAGGCCCACACCGGTGAAGGCGGACGCGAAGCCCGCAGTCGGGTCGATGTCGCGGTAGTTCTGCATGCCGGTCAGCACCAGGGTAGCTGCGACATACAGCAGCATCGCCACAATCAGGGACAGGATGATGGCCTTGGGCATGTGCTTCTTGCCGTCCGTTGCCTCTTCCGCCGCAGTACTCATGGCGTCGTAGCCAAACACAGCGAAGAAGACGGTGGCGGCGCCTGCCAGGACAGGGCCGAAGCCGCTGGGCATGAACGGGTTGTAGTTGTTGGTGTCGATGTAGAAGACGCCGAGCCCGATGATAAAGAGGATCAGGATGACCTTGATGGCCACCGCCACCAGCTCAAACCGGCCGAACGCCTTGGTCCCGCGGGAAAGGATCCAGGTCACCAGGAGGCAGACCAGGATGGCGGGGATGTTAACGATGCCGCCCTTGCCCTCGTCCGCAGTGGAAGTCATCCAGACCGGCAAGTGGATGCCGATGCCGGAGAGGAACGCTTCAAGGTAACCGGAGATGCCGATGGCCACCACTGCCACGATGGCGATGTATTCCAGCAGGAGGTCCCAGCCGATGAACCAGCCGATGATTTCGCCCAGCGCCACGTATCCGTAGGTGTAGGCAGAACCCGCACGGGGAATCATGCCCGCGAACTCCGCGTAGGACAGCGCCGCGGCCGCCGAAGCGAGGCCTGCCACCAGGAAGGAAATCAGCACGGCGGGCCCCACCCCGGGCGTGCCTTCACTGCCTGCTGCCACCAGCCCCGCAAGGGAAAAGATGCCGACGCCGATAATGCCGCCTACGCCGATTGCCGTAAGCTGCCACAGCCCGAGTGACTTGAAGAGGCCACTGTGTTTATTTTCTTCCTCAATGTCGTCGATGGGCTTGCGCCTCAGGACCGACTGGCTCATATCTCTAGTGCTCATCAGGAACTCCTGCTTGGGTGCGACCCCGCCGCGGCACGCCCGCAGGCGCAGTGACGGGGGTAACTCGATCCCAACAGTATGCAAGCATGCTTGCATTAGATAAAGTGACTACTTCTAACCTATATTCGTTAGTTTCAGTTAGGAATTCCCTATGCTCGACGTCCGCCGTCTCCGGCTGCTCCGTGAATTAAGCATCCGGGGGACGCTCGCGGAGGTGGCGGACGCACTCCAGTACAGCCCGTCGTCCGTATCGCAGCAGCTTGCCCTGCTTGAGAAGGAAGTGGGCGTGGAGCTGCTCCGGAAGACCGGGCGCCGGGTGCAGCTCACGCCGCAGGCAGAAGTGCTGGTAGCGCACACGGCGAGCCTGCTGGAAACCATGGAACAAGCGGAAGCGGACCTGGCGGCTTCCCTGACCACCGTCACGGGGACCGTCCGGATCGCGGTTTTCCAGTCAGCGGCCCTTGCGCTGATGCCGGACACGCTGACCAGGATGGCCAAGGCCTACCCGGAAGTCCGCATCGAGATGATCCAGCGCGAACCAGAAACAGCACTGCATGAGACGTGGGCACGCGACTTCGACCTGGTGATCGCCGAGCAGTATCCAGGGCACGCGGCGCCGCGTTATCCGGAGCTGGACCGGATCAAGCTGACCATGGACGCCATCCGGCTGGCAGTCCCGACGGAGTCCGACGGCGGACCCGCCGTCCGCTCGCTCGAAGACACCGCGGAACTTGCCTGGGTTATGGAACCGCGGGGTGCCGCCTCCCGCCATTGGGCGGAGCAGGCGTGCCGCAGCGCGGGGTTCGAGCCGGACGTCCGGTACGAAACGGCTGACCTGCAGGCGCAGATCCGCCTGATCGAGTCCGGCAATGCTGTGGCGCTGATGCCGGACCTGGTGTGGACCGGCCGCGGCACCACCGCCCGGCTGCTGGAACTTGCGGGCAAACCGCACCGCACCATCTTCACCTCCGTGCGCCGTTCCAGCGTCAAGCGGCCCGCCATCCTCGCCGCCCGGGAAACGCTCGCTGCCGCCGCAGAAGCCGTGGCGGGGAACGACGCCGGGTGACCAGCCGCCGTCGTACGCTTCTGTTCCCTGAGCGAGGCACTTCCTGGTGTTCCTTACGTCACTGCGCGGGCGGGCCCCCGGCGCTAGACTGATGCCGTTATGAATCGAACAATGTTCAAGTCCAAAATCCACCGGGCCACCGTCACGCATGCTGACCTGCACTACGTCGGTTCCGTCACCGTGGACCTGGACCTGCTCGATGCTGCCGACATCCTTCCCGGCGAGCTTGTGTCCATCGTGGACATCACCAACGGCGCCCGGTTGGAAACGTACACCATTGCCGGTGAGCGCGGTTCCGGTGTCATCGGCATCAACGGCGCAGCCGCTCATCT
This sequence comes from Arthrobacter sp. V1I9, assembly GCF_030817075.1. NCBI lineage: Bacteria > Bacillati > Actinomycetota > Actinomycetes > Micrococcales > Micrococcaceae > Arthrobacter > Arthrobacter sp. V1I9. The sequence continues at coordinate 36,507 of NZ_JAUSYU010000001.1, read as the reverse complement.
GATGCACGAAAACGATCTTGTCATCCTGATTACCTATGCCCAGATGACCACAGAAGAGGCCAAGGCCTACGAGCCCAAGGTGGTCCACGTGGACGAAAACAACCGGGTGATCCAGCTGGGCAACGATCCCGCCGAGGGCCTGACTCCGGGGATGATGCGCCCCCCGTTTGCCCTTAACAACGCTGCTCTCTAACCCGGAGCGTGCGTCCCGGTACCTGCCTCCGCCGCGCCCTGTGGGTTAATTCGCAGCGGCCTATCCCTTGTTAGGGGTACTGGCAGGTTTCTTTGTGGTCTGGTGCATCATCCTGGTGGGCTGGTTCGTGGGCCGGCAAAAGATCCTGGGCGATAACGCACGCCAGGTCCTCAGCTCCCTCACCTTCTTTGTGGCCAGCCCGGCGCTCCTTTTTGAAACGCTGAGCAAGGCGCGCCTCGCCGAAGTCTTCGCAGCTCCGCTGCTGGTGGCTGCCGTCTCGGCCATCGCCACCGCCGCCATATTTTTCGCGATCGCCAGGTTCTGGTTGAAACGCTCCCTGTCAGAGTCCCTGATGTCCTCGATGGCGGCCTCACTGGTCAACTCGGCCAACCTGGGTATTCCCATCGCAGTGTACGTCCTGGGCGATGCGAGCTACGTGGCGCCGCTGCTGATCTTTCAGTTGGCCTTCTTCACGCCGCTGTTCCTGATGATCCTGGATTCAAGCACCAGTTCGCACCGCACCACGCCCCTCAGCTTTGTGGTGATGATCCTGAAGAACCCCATGATCGTGGGCTCCGCACTGGGGTTGCTGGTAGCCGGCACCGGCTGGCAGGTTCCGCCGCTGGTCATGGAGCCCATCCACCTGATCGGCGGCGCGGCAATCCCGGCGATGCTGATCGCTTTTGGCATGAGCCTGAACGGCAGCCGCCCGCTGCAGGCCTCCGCGGCCCGCCGGGTGGACACCCTGCTGGCCAGTGCCTTCAAACTGGCAGTCCAGCCGGTGCTGGCGTACCTCTTCGCACGGTTCGCGCTGGGGCTGGACGGCCATGTCCTGTTCGCCGTGGTGGTTACCTCGGCGCTGCCGACGGCGCAGAATGTTTTTGTGGCTGCCAGCCGTTACAAAACGGGCCTTACCGTCGCCAAGGACACCGTGCTGATTACTACCGTGGTGGCGGTTCCGGCGATGATTGGCGTGGCGCTGCTGCTGACCTGATGGGAGATTGATGGGAACAATGCTGGACACAGTGGTGATCGGTGGCGGAGCCATGGGTTCGGCCGCAGCCTGGGCGCTGTCCCGCCGCGGCCGCCAGGTGACGCTGGTGGAGCAGTTCGGGCTGGGACACAAGATCGGGGCCTCGCACGGCAGCACCCGCAACCTCAACCCCGGCTACCATCGGCCGGAATACGTGGCCATGCTGGCCGAAGGTTTGAGCCTGTGGGAGGACCTGGAGCAGGAGAGCGGCGAACAACTGCTGGCCCGGACGGGAATCGTCAACCACGGCCCGGACCCCCGGCTGCCGGAAGTTGCCGCGGCATTGAACCAGGCAGGCATCCGTGCTGAGTTCCTGTCCCCGGCCGAGGCAGGGGAGCGCTGGCGCGGCATCCGCTTCGACCAGCAGGTGCTGCATATGCCCGACGGCGGCCAGCTCAACCCGGAGGCTGCCTTGCCCGCCTTGCAGCGGCTCGCCACAGCCCGGGGCGCCGAGATCCGACACCATACCAAAGTGGTTGAGCTCCAGGTGATGGCGGACGACGTTCGGCTCACTTTGGAGTCGGCCGCGGGCATCGAGGTGGTCACTGCGGGGCAGGTGGTTGTTACCGCAGGTGGCTGGACCGAAAAGCTGCTGGCCGGCGCCGGCGGAAGCACGGGCTTGCGGATTCCTAAGCTGCGGGTCACCCAGGAACAGCCGGCGCACTTCCGCGTGGTGGACCAGGGCGCCACGTGGCCCGGGTTCAACCACATGCCGGGCATAGGCGCGCAGTACAAGGACTGGTACTCCCCCGTGTACGGGATGCAGACTCCGGGTGAGGGGATCAAGGCCGGCTGGCATGGCGTGGGACCGGTGGTGGATCCGGACCGGCGCTCCTTCCAGCCGGAGCCCGCCCAGCTTGCCGCCCTGCAGGACTATGCACGGGCGTGGCTGCCCGGCGTCGACGCTGACTCGTTCGAGGCCATCAGCTGCACCTACACCACCACCCCGGACGAGGACTTCATCCTGGACCGGATCGGGCCCGTGGTGATCGGCGCCGGGTTCTCCGGGCACGGGTTCAAGTTCACTCCCGTTGTCGGGCGGATCCTCGCGGACCTCGCTACCGGCAACCGGCCAGCCCCGGAAATTTTCCGCGCATCCCGCTAGCCCACGCCACGCTCAGCGGCGGGAGCTGCCTTCGGCGTCGCTGGCGACAGGTTCGGCGTCGGCCTGGCCTGGCTCCCCCGCCTTCACCGCGGGCATTGCCAGCACTGCCGCCACGGTGAGGATGCCTGCCGCCAGCGCCGCCAGGAAGACCGCACCTGAAGCGGCGACGACGGCGGGCACGTCACCCTCCCCCGCCGTGTTCGCGTAGATTGCGTTGGCCACGGCACCAAACACGGCCACACCAAGTGCGCTGCCGATGGACCGCGCGAACATGTTGGTGCTGGTCACAACGCCGCGTTCATTCCACTCCACGCTGGACTGGGCAGCGATCAGGGTTGGCGTGGCAACCAGGCCAAGGCCGAGTCCCACAACGAAGCAGCTGGCAGCGACCAGCACCTCGTTGGGAGTGGCCGCAGTGAGTGCCAGGGCCAGGAGGCCAACCACGGTGATGGAGATACCGATGAGCGCGGTGGGTTTGAACCCGATCCGCAGGTAGAGGCGCCCGGCCTGCGAGGCGCTGATCGGCCACCCGAGGGTGAGCGCTGCGAGAGCCAGGCCGGCAATCAGGGGCGACGTGGACAGCGCCCCTTCCAGGAACGTGGGCACGTAGGAGGTCAGCCCGATCATTACCGCCCCTACTCCGAAGGACACCAGCGCAGTGGTGCCAAGAAGCCGCCGCGATACAACCCAGGACGGCAGGACAGGCTCCGCCGCGCGCCGCTCCACCACCAGGAACAGCGCCAGCAGCAAGCCGCCGACGGCAAAGATGCCAATGCTGACAGGGGAATTCCACTCCCACCCCTGGCCGCCCTCGAGGGCGCCAAGGATCAGCAGGCCAAGTGAAACCGCCAGCAATGCCGCCCCGGTGTAGTCCACTTTGTGCTTGGCGCGGTCAACGTTCTCGTGCAGGGTTCGGAGCAGCATCCACCCGGCCAGCAGGCAGAGCGGAACGTTGACCAGGAAGATGCCGCGCCAGATCCCCAGCGAGGAGAAGATGCCGCCGAGGCTGGGCCCCACCACGGACGAGACCGCCCACACACTGGCCAGGTAGCCCTGGACCTTGGCACGCTCCTCAACCGAATAGATGTCACCGGCGATGGTGATGGACACCGGCAGCACGGCACCCGCGCCGAGTCCCTGGAGCGCCCGGAAAGCGATCAGGGCGGGCATGCTCCAGGCGATCCCGCAGAGGATTGAACCGAGCAGGAACAGCCCGATGCCGGCCAGGATGATCGGCTTGCGGCCAACCATGTCCGAAAGCTTGCCGTAAATGGGAACGGAGACGGCCTGGGCCAAAAGGTATGCGGAGAAGAGCCAGGGGAATGACTCAAACCCGCCAACATCGCGGACGATTGACGGAACGGCGGTGGCCACGATGGTGGAATCGATGGCCACCAGTCCGGTGGACAGCATCAGTGCAATGAGGATGGGACCGCGTTTGGAGCGGAACCCCACGCCCTCGCTGGTGGGTGCCACGCTAGACCCGGGCCAGTCCGGCTGCCTGCGCGAGCAGTTCCACGGAACGCAGCCGAGAATCGGTACCCGTGCTTTGGTGCGCCACGATGAGTTCGTCGGCGTCGGCATGCGCGCCAAAGCTTTCCAGGTAATCCATCACGACGTCGGGCGTACCCACCGCAGAGTAGGTCATCATCTGCGCGACGTGCTGGCCCTGCGGGGAGTCGAGGATCATGTCCGCTTCGTCGTCGGTGAACTCCCGGCCCCCTCCGAAGAACAGGGAGACCCTGGCGCGCTTGGTCTCCTGCAGCATGGCCTGCGCCTCAGAGGCGGAATCAGCGGCAATCACGTTCACGCCCGCGATGACGTGCGGCGCATCCAGCTGGGCCGAGGGCTTGAACTCGCGGCGGTAAAGGGCCACCGCATCCTGCAGCGCGTTGGGGGCAAAATGCGAGGCGAAGGCGTACGGCAGGCCAAGCTGGGCGGCCAGGCGCGCGCCGAACAGGGACGAGCCCAGGATGTACAGCGGGACGTCGGTGCCCTTGCCCGGGGTGGCTTCCACGCCTTGAATCCGGGTGGGCCCGGTGAGGTAGCCCTGGAGCTCCAGGACGTCCTGCGGGAAGCTGTCCGCGGACATCGGGTCACGGCGCAGCGCGCGCATGGTGTTCTGGTCGCTGCCGGGGGCGCGGCCGAGGCCGAGGTCGATCCGGCCGGGGTGCAGGGTCTCCAGGGTGCCGAACTGCTCTGCGATGGTCAGCGGCGAGTGATTGGGGAGCATAACTCCGCCGGCGCCGAGCCGGATGCTCTCCGTATGGGCGGCGACGTGGGCGATCAGGACGCTGGTGGCGGAGGAGGCGATGGAGGACATGTTGTGGTGTTCGGCGTACCAGACCCGCCGGTACCCAAGCTTCTCGGCGCTCTGCGCCATGGCCACGCTGCCCGCGAAACTCTCTGCCGCCGTCTGGCCCTTGCCGATGGTTGCCAGGTCAAGAATGGAGAGGGGAAGAGCCACGGTGGGAGCCGACCTTTCAGAACGTTACGTAGAGTTCGCCGGCCGGGTCGCGCCGGGCACTCATTGCATAACCACCGCGGTGCCCGTCTTATTTCTGTGACGTTCGGAATACTCAGCACCCTTATGAGGTTGCCGCCCCCATGAGCCTAGACACAACGAACCAGTTGGAACTGTCCGCGACTATTGACCTGAAGGACCTCGGGACCGTGCACCGGCTCGGCTTCGGTGCCATGCGCATCGTGGGCGAGGGCGTCTGGGGCGAGCCCGCTGACCGCCGCACCGCCGTGGAGGTGGTGCGCCGCGCCGTCGAACTCGGTGTGGACTTCATCGATACCGCAGACTCCTATGGCCCGAACATCAGCGAGGAAATCCTGGCCGAGGCGCTGCACCCGTACAAGGAAGGGCTGAAGATCGCCACGAAAGTGGGCTTCACGCGGACCGGCCCCGGCAAGTGGATCCCCGTGGGCCGGCCGGAATACCTGCGCCAGCAGACCGAGCTGAGCCTGCGGAAGCTTAAGGTGGACACCCTGGACCTGCTGCAGCTGCACCGGATCGATCCGAAGGTGGATGCTGAAGAGCAGTTTGGCGTGCTCCGCGAACTCCAGGACGAGGGCAAGGTCCGGGCGCTGGGCCTCTCGCAGGTGGGCGTGGAGGAACTGGAAGCGGCCGGCAAGCATTTCACCGTTTCCACTGTCCAGAACCGCTACAACCTGACGGACCGGAGCTCCGAGGATGTGCTGCGGTACTCGGAGGAGAACGGGATCGGCTTCATCCCTTGGGCGCCCATCTCCGCGGGAGACCTTTCGCAGCCGGGCGGACCGCTGGACGAGGCCGCGAAGCGGCTGGGTGCCACCACCTCGCAGGTGGCACTGGCATGGCTGCTGCGCCGCTCCCCGGTGATGATGCCCATCCCCGGCACTGGCTCCCTGGAGCACCTTGAGGAGAACATGGCTGCTGCGGGCGTCACGCTCGATGACGATACCTACGCGGAACTCGAAGCCGCAGGCCAGTAAATCCCGCAAGACCAACTAAATCCCGCAGGACCGACAGACAGGAGCAGCACCATGGCAAATATTCTGATGGTTGTTTCAGCAGCAGATTCGCTCACCATGAAGGACGGCAGCGAACACCCCACCGGTTTCTGGGCCGAGGAGCTGGTGGTAGCCCACCAGACACTGCTCGAGGCTGGCCACACCGTCCATATTGCGACCCCGGGCGGCGTCCGGCCCACCGTGGACCAGGTTAGCCTGGCTGCCGAATCGGCTGGTGGCGAGGAAAGGGCAAGAGGCTTCCGGGACTACCTCGCGTCAATCGATAGCGAGCTGCAGCACCCGTTGGTGCTGGCCGGCGTCGGCATCTCTTCCTATGACGCCGTGGTGATGCCCGGTGGCCACGGCCCCATGACCGATCTGTACAAGGACGCCGACCTGGGCCGGCTCCTGGCGTCCGCAGACAGTGACGGCAAAATCATTGCGCCGTTCTGCCACGGTCCCGCCGGGCTGCTGAGTGCAACGGACAACGACGGCAGGTTTGTTTTCGCCGGCCGACGCCTGACGGTTTTCACCAACGAGGAGGAGCTGGGCGGCGGCACCGGTGAGAACACGCCGTGGCTCGTTGAGGACGCACTGAGGGACAAAGGCGCCGTCATCGAGAACGCGGCAGCTTGGACATCCCACGTGGTCCGCGACGGCAACCTCATCACCGGCCAGAACCCGCAGTCCAGCGAGGACGTGGCCAAGGAGGTCATCAAGGCGCTGGGCTAGTATTACTCGGTTCGCAAGGAAGTGGCCCGATATGGTTAACCGGGCCACTTCCTGCGGGGCACGTCCTTGCGCACCGCGCTTATGAGGTCAGGCGCAGCCGCCGTTAGCAATGGTCGGATCTATGGCCCTGATCTGGTTTTGCACGTTTGCCAGCTGAAGCTGCAGGTTGGCCACCACGGTCCTCTGTGCCTCCGCTGCGTCCCTTTTTACACCCTTCGCCGTCAGCAGGTCTCGAAGTTTCGCCTGGGCGGCCGTAAGTTGTCCGTCGAGGGTTGTGAGCTGCGCCTGCAAGGACGAGAGGTTTGCCTCTGCGGCGCTGATCTCACCGTTGAGCTTATCGAGCAGGGTCAGCAGGGGGTTCACTTGGTTCTGCAGGCCCACGATCTCGTTCTCTTTGCTCGTAATCTGACCGTTCAGCGTCGTGAGGTCCGCAGCCAGCCTTTCGCCGACCTCGTTGAGCGAACCAATCTGACCCGTCTTATCGGAAACCGCCTTGTTGGCATCGTCGACGGCCTTCTGAAGGACCGGGAGCTCCTCGTGCAGACCTGCCAGCTCTGCCTGCTTCGCTTCCACTGCCGCGTCCGCATCTTCCTGGGCTTTTTGCGCTTCAGCCAGGGTGGACTTACGTGACTCCAGCACTTTCTCCTGCTCGGCGATGGCGGCCAGCGCTTCCTCAACGTCGCTGTCCAGTCCCGGCAGTGCTTCTTGGAGGTGGAGCACTACATCTTCTTGGTAGGCAACAGCACGTGCCGCAGCCGCGGCCGCATCCCGGAGCGCAGGCAGCCCGTCCTGGAGGGTGGTCAGCTCCGCTTGCTTGACAGCGACGTCGCCGTTCGCCAGATTGACTGCATCCTGCAGCCCAGCGATCTGAGCGTTGAGCGCCGCGATATCAGCTTCCTTGGAAGTGACCGCGGCATTTGCCGCCGTCAGCACATCCTGGAGGGGCTTGGCTTTCAGTTGCAGTGCACTGCTTTCCGTTTGCTTTGCCACCAACTGGGCGTTCAAGGTGTTGACGTCATTCTGCAGTTTAGTCAGGTCTCCCTGAAGCGCGGAGATCTGGGAGTTCTTGCTGGTGATCTGGGTGTTAACGGCGTTCAGCTCTGTTCGGAGCACAGGAAGCTTGTCCTCCGCCTCCTTCTTCAGGCCGTCGCGGTTGTCCTTGATAGCTTCATAACGCTTTATCTCGCTTTCAAGGAAGACCTTTTTAGCCTCGAGCGTTGTGAGCTCACCCTGTGCTTTGGTGAGTTCTGCCCGCTTGGCAGTAATTTGCCCATCAGCGGTGCTGATCTGCCCCTGGAGTGCTGTTATCTCGCTCGTGGTCGCCGTAATCCTCGCATTGTTGTCGTCCACTGCCTTGGCTGCCGCAGCGGCCTCTGTCTTAAGTCTGGCGAGATCTGTCTGGGCTGCGGCTATTGCAGCGTTCTTGGCGTCGAGGGCGGTTTTGGCATCGGCTGCGACGGTGTGCAAAGATCCGAGATCACCTTCGGCGGTGGTGATCTGGCCCTTCTTGACCGCGACTGCCTCTCTTGCAGCAGCCTCAACCCTCTGGGCATCCGCCAGAGTTTCTTCCGCCGCGGCGATCTTTTCCTTCTGGGCTTGAAGCGCGTCGCCCGCGTCGTCACCAGCTGCCTCGAGGACCACCAGGTCCTCCAGGGCCTTATTTACTTCCTGGTTCGCGGTCCCGACAGCGGCAGCTGCCTGCTCTGCCTGCGCAGTCAAGTTGTCCAGCTCGCCCTGGGCGTCCTGGATCTCTTTATTCTTCGCGGACACGTCTTCGGCAGCCTTTTGAGCAGCCTGTTCCAGCAAGTCCCGCTCTGTCTGGGCTGTGGCGAGCGCATCGCTGTTGGCTGCCTGGTCCACGGCCAACTGGTCAGCCTGGCTACGAAGGTCCGCCTTTGCATCCTCGGCGGCCGCGAGCTTTTCCTGGAGGGGTCCCAACTCGTTGACCGCGTCGGACTCCTGTGTTTCCAGGGTGGCGAGTGTCTTTTCAGCGTCCGAGATTTCGGCTTTGGTAGTTGATATATCCATCTCAAGTCCATCAATGTCACCCTGAGCGGCCGTTGCGTCTTGTCCCAACTGCTTTACCTCTGCATCAAGGTTGGCAATTTCCTTGTTGGTCTCCGCGATCTGGTTCGAAAGCGTCGTTGCACTGGATTCCAGTGCACGCCGCTCGGCCGTTAGGTTGGCAATGGCGTCAGCGTTCCTTTTCGCCGCGTTCTTCAGCAGGTTCTCCTGAACTGCCCCCCGGTGCGCCAACTGGTTCACCACACCGCTGCAGACGGAAGAATTGGACGTTGTTCCTGCCGCAACCGCCGGCTGGACCAGCACAAGGCTGGTGGTAAGCAGTCCGGGCAGCACAACAGCTGCGGCGAGACGGCGGGAAAGGACAGACTTTGACGCTGCAGTGCGCATGTGAACTCCTGTTGAGACCAATAAGCGGCCCACCCGGGCCGCTGCCTGAACCCACCGTAGGGGGCGACACAGGTTGAGCACACGCGTAATACCCCACCTGTCTTTGCTCCTCAACTACTCGCTTTCTTAACCAGTACTCGACGGGCACTACGTGGTTTCATCCGGGTACTCGCTTTCGAATATGACCACCGTGGTCCTCCCATGACCTGCCGTTACTCCCCGTATCTCCGGGTTGCAGCGCCTTTGATTCCCCGTCTGGCCCTGCCGCATAGTTGCCTCAACGAACGCGCTTCGATGCATCCGCTACCTACCTCCAAGGAGGAAAAATGGCCTTTCCCAAGGCAAAACCAGCCGGCGTCGCCCTCACCATCACGGCACTCTTGGCGCTCACTGCCTGCTCCGACCCCGGCGCGACGGCGGCGACAGCACCGACGTCGGGATCCTCCGCCGCCACGGCAGGCAAGGCGTTCAACCTGTCGCCGGAGCAGGACCGTTTCAAGGTTTCGGTCCACTCCGGAGCCGCCGCTCTGGTTCCGGACACCATCAAAGCCGATGGCAAGCTCACGGTTGTCAGCACTGGCGGCACGGCCCCGCTCAGCACCTTTGCCACGGACAACAAGACCCTGATCGGCAGCGAGGTGGACATCGCTTACGCGGTGGGCGAGACGTTGGGCCTGCAGGTCGAGGTCCTTCCCGTGGCCTGGGCTGACTGGCCCCTGGGCATTGAGTCCGCGAAGTACGAAGCCGTGCTGTCCAACGTGACTGTCACCGAAGCCCGCAAGGAAAAGTTCGACTTCGCCACTTATCGGAACGACCTGCTGGGCTTCTACGCGAAAAGCGATTCGGACATCGGCGAGATCAAAGAGGCCAAGGATGTTGCGGGCAAGCGCGTCATTGTTGGCTCCGGCACCAACCAGGAAGCCATCCTGGTGCGCTGGGACGAGGAGAACAAGAAGAACGGCCTGAAGCCGGTTGAGTTCCAGTATTACGACGACGATTCCGCCTCCACGCTGGCCCTGCAGTCCGGCCGTGCGGACCTGACGTTTGGACCGAATGCCGGGGCCGCCTACAAGGCCGCACTGGACGGTAAGAGCAAGGAAGTAGGCACCCTCAACGGCGGCTGGCCGCTGACCGCACAAATCGCCTTCACCACCAAGAAGGACAATGGCCTGGCCGCCGCAGCCCAGGCCGCACTGAATGAGCTGATTGAAAACGGCACCTACAGTAAGATCCTGGACCGCTGGGGCCTCTCGTCAGAGGCCATCCAGAAGTCCGAATTGAACCCGGCGGGCCTGCCCAAGCAGTAGGGAAGTCTGCCGACGAAGGGATCCCCGCCTCACTTCGGCAAGGCGGGGATCCTTCACGCTTTTGGCAACAGAACCGCCACGTCCGTGCGCATATTCTAAGACGGAGCCGCACCCCCGACTTTCAAGGATCCCCATGCCCCACCCCACCCGTCCCTTGCGCAAGCTTGGATTCCTCACTATTGGCCTGTTCGATCCGGCGGATCCCGCCTCGGGCCACGAATCCACTTTGCAGATCATCGAACGCGGCGAGCAGCTTGGATTCGACAGCGCCTGGCTGCGCCACCGCCATCTGCAGTTCGGGATCTCCTCCCCCATCGCGGTGATGGCTGCCGCCAGCCAGCGCACCTCCCGGATTGAGCTTGGAACCGCCGTCACCCCGCTGGGCTGGGAAAACCCCTTGCGCCTGGCCGAGGACCTGGCCACCGTGGACCTGCTCGCCGGGGGACGCATCAATCCGGGGCTGAGTGTGGGGGAACCAATGCACTACGACACGGTGAAGCACGAGCTGTACCCGGACACGTCAGAACTTGAGGACTTCAGCTACGCCCGCGTGGAGCGCCTTGCACGTCTGGTCGCAGGGGAAAGGGTGCGGAACTTTTCGGGCAGGCAAGGTGTGGTGGAGGAATTCTCCAACCGGGTCGAGCCGCACTCCCCGGGCCTGCGGGATCGCCTCTGGTATGGGGCCGGCAGCTGGAAGTCGGCCGTCTGGGCCGGGGCGAATGGTTTCAACCTGCTCTCCAGCAGTGTGATCTTCCCCGAAGCGGATCAGGAACCGGACTTCGCCCTCGTTCAGCAATCACAGATTCGTGCCTTCCGTGAGGCCGCCGCAACGTCAGCCCAAGCGCAGGGACCGGCCCGTGTGTCGCAGGGCTTGGTGGTCATCCCCACCGATTCGGCGTCACCGGGACAGCGGGAGAAGTACCAGCGGTACGTCGAGGAACGCACGCCCCGCACACGGGCGCCGCAGGGGCCAAAAGGCATGATGTTCGCCCCGGACCTCATCGGCACCAGCGATCAAATTGCCGAGCAGCTGTACGCGCATGCAGGATTCCAGGAAGTGGATGAGGTGGCGTTCGCACTCCCCTTTAGCTTTGACCACGAGGACTACCTCCAGATCCTTACCGACATCGCCGGCAGGTTGGGTCCTGCCCTGGGATGGGCTCCGGCGGAGGTTCGGCAAGACTCACCGTAACCGCCCATGACCTAATCCGCCCTGCCACCCACCCTGAAAGTGCACGGCGGGCAGGTTCGGCCCTAGTCTGGCCAGATGGGGACCAATAGATCCGGGCGGCCCTGCACCGGGTAGACGAGCACGACCTTAAACTGGTCGCACCAGACCCATCGTCGGCCCCGGACGAACAGTTGCGCAAGGCCCTGCGGCGGGTTGCGGGCACCGAACTGCTGACCACACGGTACCTGTCCCTGCGACTGCACCTTTGGGCCCTCGCGCAAGCCGATGAGGACTACGCAGAGATTAATGCTGCAGCTTTTGACCGGTATCTCGACGGGCTCGCTTCGCTGGTGTCCAATGCCGTCCCCGGGCTCCCATGGGAGCAATGCAGGGAACGGGCAGCCGATATTGTCATCGTACAAAACGGCATGTGGCTCACCGCGCTTCTTGGCATAGACAAGGCAGCCATCCAGAGAAGTATTGCCCGCACCGAGCAGATCGCGTTCGCCCCGCAGCGGGACCAATAGCCGCAGCCAGGGCGCACGGCTGCCGGAGCGCATCGGTCGTCAGGCTTCGCCTTGCGGGCAGCGTCAGTCGAAACCGAGCGGAGGCCAAAGTACCTTAGATCTGCAGCTCCCATACAGTCAGCTGCAGCCTGACGCTCCCCAGGGAAGGGTCGACGACTGCACTCTCAGTACCGTCGTCCCTTTCCCTGTAGCCGGCCGCGCTCATAATGCCCGGACTGCCTCGGCAGGCACCGGCGCCGCGAGCCCGAGGTTTTCACGCAGGGTGCTGCCCCGGTACTCGGTGGGGTAGACGCCGCGCTCCTGCAGTTCCGGCACCAGGTGGTTCACGATGTCGTCCAGGCCGGTGGGAATAAGCCACGGGGAGATGTTGAAACCGTCCACCGCACCAACCCGCGCATATTCAGCCAATTGATCGGCCACTCCCGAGTAGGAACCCGTGAAGGTGGCGTCCACGCGTGCTGTGCGGGAGGTGACAAACTGGCGGATGGAGAGGCCCTTGTCCTTGGCCTCCGCCCGCCACTGGTCCGCCCAACTGCCTCGCCTTGGCTCCGTGGAAGCCGCTGCCGCGGGTCTCGGAGGTTTCCTCCACCACGGGATCTATCTCCGGGAGGGGCCCGTCCGGATCGTACCCGGACAGCTCGCGGCCCCAGAACTGCTCCAGGTACGCCACGGCCTGCTGCGGGCCGATCTGCAGGCTGCGCACCCACTCCTTCTTTGCGGCAGCTTCCTGCGCGGTGGGTGCCAGGATGAATTCGCTTGCAGGCATGATCTGCACGGCGTTGGCACCGCGGCCGGCAGCCAGTGAGCGTGCCACGAGATCCTTGCGGAATTCCACGGCGGCTTCGAACTTCGGGTGGGCCGAGAAGATGACGTCCGCCTGGCGGGCGGCGAAGTCGCGGCCTTCCGGGGAGTCACCCGCCTGGAACAGCACAGGCCGGTACTGCGCGCTCCGGGGCAGCCGCGGCGTCACGTCCACAGTGTAGTGCTGCCCTTCATGGCGCACCCGGCGCCCCGGCCCTTCCGCGGTTTCCCAGGAATCCCAGATGCGCTTGGCCGTCTCAACGAATGCTTCGGCGTGCTTGTACCTGTCGGCGTGGTCCAGGTATCCCCCGCGCCGGAAGTTGGCGCCGGTCCACGCGTTGTCCGTGGTCACGATGTTCCAGGCGGCACGGCCACCGGAGATGAGGTCCAGGGAGGCGAGCCGGTGCACCAAGTCCGCGGGATCGTTGTAGGTGGTGTTCTGGGTGGCCACGAGGCCGATGTTTTTGGTGACAGATGCCAGGGCGGCCAGCATGGTCTGGGCGTCCGGCCTTCCCACTACGTCCAGCGCGTGCGGGCGCCCCAGGTGCTCGCGCAGGCGCAGGCCTTCCCCCAGGAAAAAGGCCGCAAACAGCCCGCGCTCAGCGGTCTGCGCGATTCGGCGGAATGATTCGAAGTCGGTCTGCGAGCCGGATTCGGCCGCCTTCCAGATGGTGCCGGAGTTGACGCCCTGGAAAAAGACCCCGAACTGGATCTTGCCGCTCGGCGTGAACGTGTGGGATTTAGCACTGCTGTGCTGCGTCATGGTCTTCCCCTTAGTTTCCGGCGGCTGCGGCCGCGGCTGAGTCTGCGTGGCGGCTGGCCGGGCGCGTCAGTCCCAGCAGGTCGCGGAAGGTGCCGTCCTGCACCGGCGGCCGGAGGGCGCCCCGGCGCCGAAGCTCGGGAAGGACCAGCCGGCTAAGCTCGTCCAGCTCCAAGGCGAGCGACGCCGGGTGGAGACGGACGCCGTCGGCCTCCGCCAGCAGCGATTCGAGGAGGTCCGTGAGGCCGGCTGCAGTGCCGGCGTACTGGGCGCGGCCACGTTCCGAAGTGGCCACGCGCTCTGCGGCAGCCTGCCCGCGGGCATCAAGCACGACGTCGAGCTCGGCGATGATCGCCACGGACGCACCAAGGCGGCTTCGGACATCCCTGACTTCGGCGGCGAGCAATTCGGGCGTCGGTGCGGTGACGAGCACGGCATCCACGTCGTTCGCCAAAACCTGCCCGTGGCCCACCAATGACGACGCGGCAAGCACCGGCGGCTGCCCCTGCAGGGGCCTTGGAATGATGGACGGTCCCTTGACTGAATAGCCGCCGGGGAAATCGGCGGGGGTCTCAAAATCGACGTAGTGCAGCTTGTCCACGTCGATGTACCGGCCGGTGGCGACGTCGCGGATGACGGCGTCGTCCTCCCAGGAGTCCCAGAGCCGGCGTGACACCTCAATTGACGCGGCGGCTTCCTGAGCAAGCGCAGTGCCGCTGACGGAAGAACGCCCGACGGCGGCTGCCGCCTCGGGTGATTCCGCTGCGGTTGCGATCCACCCGGCCCGTCCGCCGGAGACGTAGTCGAGGCTGGCGAGCTGGGTGGAGACGTGGAACGGCTCGGTGTAGACCGTGTCCACCTCGGGGACCAGGGCGATGGTCCGGGTCACCGGCCCGGCGTAGGCTGCGCGCTGCAGGGCGTTGGCCCGGCCCGGAAGCGGTGAGTCCGTAAACGTGGCCACGTGGAACCCCGCGGATTCGGCGGCGAGGACGGCTTCGGCGAGTGTTGCGAAGTCCCCGCCGTTCCATCCGGCCCCGTCGAGCTCGATTGCCAGGAATCCAGCCGGTCGCGCTTCTGAGGTGTTCTTTTCCGTTGTGCTCACTGCTGGTCCTGACGATCGTAGGAGAGTGACCCGGGTGCATGGCCGTTGAACGCTGTCAGTGCCAGCTCCTGGCCGGCCAGCTTGAAGCGGATTTCGCCGGGTGCCTCGTAGACATGCTGGATGCCTTCGACGGCGACACCCTCCGTGGTGGGGCGCGGCGTCTCGAACGGCACATATGTTCCACGGAGGGCGTACGCAACGTCCGGCGAGTAGGCCGGGGTGCCTTGGTAGGCGCGCAGCAATGCGTTCCCCGGGTTCCGCGGCCGCACGATGTACTCGCCGCCGCGCTTGGCCAGCTCAATGACGGTGTCGCCGGAGGTGAGGTTCAGGCCGCCGCGCTCGGCGATTGGGCCGATGACCGTTTCCCCCACCGGCAGGACCTGCCCCTCCAGTTTCAGAACCTCGCCGGGCTCCAGGACCACGGTGACAACGTCATTGATGGCGCTCCAGGTTCCGGGCACACCGTCCAGGGCGGCAGGTTCGGCAATCAACCAGTGCAGGTGGGTGACGGCAAGGAAGCCGTGGGGGTGGGCGCGGTGGCGTTCATGGGCCGAATGCCATTCCTGCCATTCAACGTCAAAGGAGCCAAGCGCGGTTTCAGTGGGCTTGGCTGTAGTCGCTTTCATCGGGATTTCTCATTCTTCGTGGGAGCAGCCTGGGTGGCGGCGAAGTTCTCCTCGGTGATGGTTTTGGAGTCCGGCAGTGCTTCCTCGGACAGGCCCCAGCGCTCCAGCACCTCTGCGTAGGAGCCGTCCTTGATGGCGGCATTCAGGGCCTCCGTGATCACCGGCGCCAGCCCGTTGCCCCGCAAGGTCGTGGCAGCCACGAGGGTTTCGGACGGCCACCCCGCGTTGATCTTGCCCACCACTTTCAGGTCGTCCCGGGTGTTTTCGCGGTAGACGGTGGACGGGTAGGGCGCGATGTTAAGGTCGGTGCGTCCCGAGGACAGCGCCAGGATGGTGTCGGCGTCAGAGGAGTAGTACTGCAGGGTGGCCGGCGCCTTGCCCTTGCTTTCCAGCTCCTTGTTCCACGCCAGCAGGATCTTCTCCTGGTTGGTCCCAGACCCCACGGACACCTTCAGCCCGGAGATGTCATCGGCGCCCTTGATGTCGTAGCTGGCCGACTTCTTGGCCTCAAAGCCCATAAACGCCGCCCGGTAGCTGGCGAAGTCGAACAGCTTCACCCGGTCCTTGTTCACGCCCACGTTGGAAAACACCGCCTCGAAGTCGCCCGACTGGGTCTTCAGCGGCCAGTTCTCCCAGGACGTCACCTGGACGTCCAGCTCCAGGCCCAGCTTGTCCGCCACCAGCTGGGCGATGTCCAGCTCGGAGCCGATGGGCGTCTTGTCATCAGTGGCATGGAAGGACAGCGGGATGGAACCCGCCGTGGTGGCAACGGTCAGTTTGCCGTCCTTGCCGATCAGTTCGGGAACCTTGGCGGCGAGCGCTGCGTCCTTCTCCGCGCGGAGGCGCTGCTGGTCGGGGGAGGTGTTGTACACGACGCCGTTGCGTGCCGCCGTCGTCTGCGCTCCTCCGATGGAGGTGCCGGCGGCTGTTGCGCCGGGATCCGCGCAGGCGGACAGGCCGGCTGCGGCCAGCAGGACGACGGCGGGCAGCGCCGCCAGTAGACGCGTGCGGCGGGGGCGGCTCGAAGGGCCGGTGGGAAATGCCATGGGATGAATCCTTTAGATGTTGAAAGCCGGCTCGAGCACTTTGGAGAGGAAGCTCCGGGTGCGCGGTTCCTGCGGGTTGGTAAAAATCTGCTCGGGGGTACCCTGCTCCACGATCTGCCCCTGGTCCATAAACACCACGGTGTCCGCCACGTCGCGGGCGAAGCCCATCTCGTGGGTGACGATGATCAGCGTGGTACCGGATGTCGCAAGTTCACGGATGACGTCCAGCACTTCGTTGACCAGTTCCGGGTCCAGGGCCGAGGTGGGTTCGTCGAACAGCAGGATCTTGGGGTCAAGCGCCAGGGCACGGGCTATGGCCACGCGCTGCTGCTGGCCGCCGGAGAGCTGGCGGGGGTAGGCGCCGGCACGGTCCTTCAGGCCCACCCGGTCCAGCAGCTCCAGGCCGCGGCGCCGCGCTTCTTCCTTGGTGCGGCGCCCTTTGCCGGGTTGCAGGGCGACGACGGGAGCTTCGGCCACGTTTTCGAGTGCGGTGAGGTGCGGGAACAGGTTGAAATTCTGGAACACCATCCCGATGTCGGTGCGCTGCCGAAGAATCTCCTTCTCCCGCAGCTCATGCAGCTTCCGGCCCCGGACTTCGTAGCCCACCAGCTTGCCGTCAATGGCGATGTGGCCGCTGTCCACCTTTTCCAGGTGGTTGATGGTGCGCAGGAGGGTGGACTTGCCGGAGCCGGAGGGGCCCACGATGACGGCCACGCCGCCGGGCTCGACGGTGACGCTGACGCCCTTGAGCACCTCGTTGGCACCGAAGGATTTGTGGACCTTGGTGATTTCCACCAGGCCGCGGGTGGCAGCAGTGGTTGCCGGTGCTTCGGCAGTTGTGGTTGCGGTGCTCATCGGGCGTTCCCTGCGTTGTTGACCACGGCGTGGGCGGCGAAGAATTTGCGGGCCTTCTGCAAGGGCGTCAGTGGCAGGTTACGCACCGCGCCCTTGGAGTAGTGCCGTTCGATGTAGTACTGGAAGACGCTGAGCACGGAGGTGATCACCACGTACCAGAGGGTTGCCACGAGGAGCAGCGGGAGGACCTGCTGGGTGCGGTTGTAGATGACCTGCACGGTGTAGAACAGCTCGGAGTAGGCCAGGACGTACACAATGGACGTGCCTTTGACCAGGCCGATGATCTCGTTGAAGGCGGTAGGCAGGATGGCCCGCATGGCCTGCGGCAGGACGATGCGGGTGGACCTCCGCCAGGCCGGGATGCCCAGCGCAGCGGCGGCCTCAAGCTGGCCCTGGTCCACGGAAAGGATGCCGCCCCGGATGATCTCCGCGGAATACGCGGCCTGGTTCAGGGTCAGGCCCAGCACAGCTGCAGCGAACTGGCTGATCAGCGTGGTGGTCTGCACCTCGAAGAACCGGACGTCGGTGAACGGGATGCCCAGGATGATTTTTTCGTACAGGTACCCCAGGTTGTACCAGAGCAGCATCTGGACCAGCAGCGGTGTGGACCGGAAGATCCAGGAGAACGTCCAGGAAACGGAGACCAGCAGCGGCGAGGCGGACAGCCGCATCAGCGCCAGGATGAAGCCCAGCACGAAGCCGAGGATGCCGGATATCGCGGTCAGCTTCAGGGTCTCGATCAGCCCGTTGATGACGGACTGGGCGGTGAACCACTGCGCTACGACCCCCCACTCCCAGCGGGGGTTGGTGGCCAGGGACCAGGCGACGGCAAGGACGCCAAGCGCCACCACTGCGGTACCCACCCAGCGCCTGGGATGCTTTGCGGCCACCACGCGGTAAGCGGAGTAATCGGTGGCCACCCGCGCCGTCCCGTCCTCCGGCGGAACCCCGGCCGACCCGAAAGCCGCCGCCGCTGCAGTGGCGTCCGGCGCCAGCCCGGCAGCCGGATGTGCTGTCTGTGCTGTCTGTGCTGTTGCTGATTGTGTTGACTGCGCCGCCGTAGTTGCTGCCGAACTCATGCGCCACCTCGCTTCACTGGTTGGGCCGGAGCTGGTTGCCCCGGTAACTGGCTGCAAATCTAGGACCGGCCGGAAGGGCCCAGCAAGGCAGCAGGTTGCATAACTTCACCGGAGTTCGCACTGCGTCATGAGTCGGTTTTTTGCGTCCTTTGACGGGATGTGACGCCCAATTAACGGGCGTGACAACGCGCTCGACCGCCGCCGGAAACGCTGCCTAGCATGGCACTCCAGCCGCCCCCTACCGCCGCCACCAGGAGCCCCCATGCCAGCGCACATCCCGGCCGTCGTCTTCGTGGGCGGCGGACCCCGCACGGCCGGCGTCCTCGAGCGGATTGCCGCAAACCGTCGCGAGGTCTTCAGCGGGCCGCTGGAGATCCACGTCATAGAGCCGCACGTCCCGGGTTCCGGCCGTATCTGGCGCTACGACCAGGATCCGGGCCTCCTGCTGAATTCCACCGCCGTGGACATCACCATGTTCACTGATGAGTCGGTGGCCTGCGAGGGACCAGCGAGCCATGGCCCGAACCTGGTTGACTGGGCCGCGGGAGTGGTGGACGGCTCCATCACCGACGTGCCGGACTTCCCCCGCTCCTTGTACGATCAGCTCCGGTCCCTCACCGGCGTCACCTTTCCCACGCGCCAGCTGCAGAGCCAGTACCTTGAGTGGTTCTTCCGCCGCACTGCCAGCTCCCTCGGCCGGAGCGTCACCGTCCACCGGACCACGGCCGCTGCTGTCAGCCGGACAAATGACGAGGCTTCCCCTGCCGGTCCCTTGCCTCCGGGCCAACACATCGTCGAACTGGCCAGCGGCCGGGCCCTGCAGGCTGACGTCGTGGTGACCGCCCTGGGCCACACTGACTCCCGCCCTGACGCCGCCTCAGCGGCCTGGGCCGGTTTCGCCGAGCGGCACGGCGGCTACCACGCGGCACCCAGCTACACCACCGACGTCGACTACTCACCCATCGCCCCGGGGCAGGACGTGATCGTTTCCGGTATGGGCCTTGCCTTCATTGACCTCCTGGTCCTCCTGATGGAAGGACGCGGCGGACGCTTCGTTGAAACGCACGACGGCGGCCTGCGGTACCTTGCGTCCGGCAGGGAGCCGAGGCTTTGGGCAGGTTCGCGCCGGGGAGTGCCGTACCACTCGAAGATCTCGGCCACCCTCCGGGGTGAGGCGCCGGGGCCGCTGCGCTTCTTAACCCCCAACAGCGTGGGCGCCCTGCTGGAACGGCACGGGGAACTGGATTTCCGCGGCCATCTGTGGCCGCTGATCGCGAAGGAGGCCGGCTACGGCTACTACCGTGAGCTGCTGACCGGCAGCCCGGCCCGGGCCGCGATGGGCTGGGACGAATTCGCCGCCCGCTACTCGGACCTGGACTGGTACAGCGCCGCCCGCGAGGAACTCGTGGCCGCGGCCGTGCCGGACGCCGCCCTGCACCTTGACCTGGAGCGGCTGGACCGGCCCTTCACGGGCCGCCGCTTTGCCGGGCATCAGGACGTACAGGATGCGGTGGTGGAGCACATCGAGCACGATCTCGCCCTGCGGGACAGCCCCGACCACCCTGAAACCCTCGCCCTTTTCCTTGCGCTGCTCGGCGTGTACATGGAAGTGGGGCGCGTGGTTCCGCCGGAGCGCCTCAATGCCCGGTCCCAGCAGGTGGTTCACGGCTGGTGGCACGGGTTCTTCAGCTTCGTTGACTCCGGGCCTCCCCCGCACCGCCTCCGCCAGATGCTGGCACTGCACCGTGCCGGGCTGCTGCAGTTCCTCGGCCCGGACGTGGAAGTGACGGCAGACGAGTCCACCGGTTTGTTCCATGCCGGCTCGCTGCGTTCCGGCACTTCTGTGGCGGCGAAGGCCCTGATCGAAGCCCGACTGCCTTCGCCCACCGTGGCACGGTCGGTCAACCCGGTCCTCGAATCCCTGCACCGGAACGGCCTCGGCGCGGAGCAGCAACTGCTGACCGCCGACGGGATCCATTCCACGGGCAAGCTGCTGATCTCCAGCCAACACCAGCTGGTCAGCGCCGAGGGAAGACCGCAGCCGACACTCTTCGGAGTCGGCCCCGCCACCTCGGGCTGGGGCGCGGGAGCCTTCGCCCGCCCCGGCACAAACGCGGCGCCATTTCGCGAAAACGATGCACTGGCCCGGAACATCCTTACCGCTGTCCGTGACCTCGCCGCCCAGGAGTCCACCACCATGCCCACAGAACCAGCCGCCGTCGGAAAGAATTGAACCGTGACTGCAGAACCTGACCTCGCGCGCCAACCGCTTGGGATTGGAGGCCAACCCCAGGATGTTGACCGCCAGCCCGTCTCCGTCACGCGCCGGCCGCTTGATCCGGCGGCGCTGACGGTCCTGAACCTCCCCATGCACGATCCGCGGGTCAAGCCGCTGCTGGACGAACTCGCCGTCGAATACGACACCCGCTATGGTGACCTCTTCGGACGGAAAGCGGCGGCGGAGGAGCTGAACCGCTACCCGGCTGACGAGTTCGAGGGCCCGGGTGGCGCGCTCCTGGTGATCCAGGAAAACGGCGAGTCGATTGCCGGTGGGGCCTTCCGCCGCTACGACGCCAGCACCGCCGAACTCAAGCGGATCTGGACCCACTCGGGCCACCGCCGCCGCGGTCTGGCAAAGCGGGTCATGGCCGAGCTGGAAGCCCTCGCCGCCCGCCGAGGGTACACCAGGCTCTACCTCACCACCGGTCCCCGTCAACCGGAGGCAAAGCACCTTTACCTCACCACCGGCTACCAGCCGCAGTTCGATCTGGACGCGGACCCGGCGACGTTGAAGTTCCTGGCCTTCAGCAAGGAGCTTCCCGAGGTTCCGCCGAACTGACGTTTCCTACCCAGCCCGCTGGACGTTGCCGCCGCTAAGCTAGCGGCATGGCCAACAAAACCACAGCAGAGAAGCTTGCCACCATCCAGCAGGGGTACACGCTGGACGGGCCCGCCATCGAACTGGGCGCCGCCATTGTGGACGGTGAACTCCATAAAGAGGCGCAGGTCCGCCTGCCGCTGGCCATGATGAACCGGCACGGCCTGGTGGCAGGCGCCACCGGCACCGGCAAAACC
The DNA here is from genome assembly GCF_030817075.1 of Arthrobacter sp. V1I9. Lineage (NCBI taxonomy): Bacteria > Bacillati > Actinomycetota > Actinomycetes > Micrococcales > Micrococcaceae > Arthrobacter > Arthrobacter sp. V1I9. Next base: position 15,185 of record NZ_JAUSYU010000001.1, on the reverse strand, counting down.
GTCACGCTGCACATGATGGCCGAACAGCTGTCCACCGCGGGCGTTCCGGTCTTCCTGGCCGACATCAAGGGCGATCTCTCAGGCCTGGCCACTGCGGCCGCCGGCAGCGGGAAATTGGCGGCACGCACCGAAGGCATCGGCCAGGCCTGGCAGGGCAAAGCCTTCCCCGTCGAGTTCCTGGCACTGGGCGGGGACGGCAACGGCATCCCGGTCAGGGCCACCGTGACGTCCTTCGGCCCCATCCTGCTCGCGCGGATCATGGAGCTGAACGACACGCAGGAATCCAGCCTGCAGCTCGTGTTCTATTTCGCCGACAAAAACGGCCTGGAGCTGATTGACCTGAAGGACCTCCGGGCGGTCATCCAGTTCCTGACCTCGGCAGAAGGCAAGGACCAGCTGGAGGAGCTCGGCGGGTTGTCCAAGGCCACCGCCGGGGTGATCCTGCGCGAACTGGTGAACCTCGAGGCCCAGGGGCTGGAGAAGTTCTTCGGCGAACCGGAGTTTGATACCGCCGAGCTCCTGCGAACCGCGCCGGACGGGCGCGGCGTGGTCACCTGCCTGGAACTGCCCACCCTGCAGACCAAGCCCATGCTGTTTTCCACCTTCCTGATGTGGCTGCTGGCCGACCTGTTCGAGGACCTGCCCGAGGCCGGCGACCTGGACAAACCCAAACTGGTGTTCTTCCTCGACGAGGCCCACCTCCTTTTCAATGACGCCTCCAAGGCCTTCCTTGAGGCCATCACCACCACCATCCGGCTCATCCGCTCCAAGGGTGTGGGGATCTTCTTCGTCACCCAGACCCCCAAGGACGTTCCGGCTGACGTCCTCGGCCAGCTCGCCAACCGGGTACAGCATGCCCTGCGCGCGTTCACCCCGGAGGACGCAAAGGCGCTCAAGGCGACGGTCTCCACGTTCCCGGTGAGCGACTACGACCTCGAAGAGACGCTGACGTCCGCGGGCATTGGCGAAGCCGTCATCACCGTCATGAACGAGAAGGGCGCGCCCACCCCCGTGGCCCTGACCCGGCTGCGCGCCCCTGAATCCGTGATGGGGCCCAGCGACGAGGCCCTGGTTCGAAGCACCGTGGCCGGGTCGGCCCTGCTCAGCAAGTACGGGACCGCCGTGGACAACCTCTCCGCGTACGAGAAGCTCACCGGCAAGGCTGCGGCTCCCACCGGACCCGCCCGCGCCTGGCCAACCGCCTGTTCCCGCCGGCGCTGGTGCTCCTGGACGCGATTCAGGCTTCGGAACCGCCGGCGGTGCGGACATTGATGCCGAGGCACGGCGGATCGAAGAGGAGATCCTGGGCCGGCCCAGCAGCAGGCCTGCTCCCAAGCCAACGTCCACCAGGCAGAGTTCGGGCAGCGCCCGCGCAGAAGCACCCCGCACCACCCGCCCGGAGCCGGGGGACGGCATGATGGGCGACTTCGGCGGCGTTCTTGGCGGCGCCCTTGGAGGCGGGTTGAAGAGCATGGCCAGGTCCATAGGAACGCAGCTGGGACGCGAACTGCTGAGGGGTGTTTTCGGCACGTCGTCCCGGCGCCGCCGCCGCTGACAGGTACCGCTCACAGCTGACTCAACTGCCGTCGTCGGGCGCATGGCAGGTAACGTATGGAACGTGCAAATGAGTCAAGCGTTGGTGAGGATAGCGGCCGGATGGCTGCTGGGCCTCATGCTTGCTGTGGCCGGCGCCATCGTTGCCATTAACCTCGTGAACAATACTGTGGCCAGCCCGCAGCAGCCGGTACGCGAGTATCTGGACGCGCTGCAGAGCGGTGACGGCGGCAAGGCGCTGGGTCTTCTGCGGGCAACGGTGCCGCCCAGCAACGCCGCAATGCTCGATGGCACTGCCCTGCAGACCGCCGTGTCCCGCTTTACCAATGTGAGCATCGGAGAGGCTGAGGAGCGCCCCGGCGGCCAGGTGGTGGTGCCGATGGAATACACCATCGACGGCAGCCGGCTGCGCACCGAGTTCGCGCTGCAGAAGACCGGAACCGAGTGGATCTTCTTCAACACCTGGGCGTTTGTTCCGTCCCGGCTGCCTACCGTTGATGTCACGGTGGTCAATTCCAGCGAGGCAACGGTCAACGGCGTGGACGTCAACATGCCGAATGGCCGGAACTCCTTCGCTGTTTTCTACCCGGGCGAATACGAGGCCACGGTGAACGGGGAATACTTCTCTGCGCCCGCCAGCCGTGCCACCGTGACCACCCGTGACGTCCCCGTGGCACCGCTCAATCTGCTGACCCAGGCCACGGACAGCCTGAAGACGGACGTGGCGGCGAAGGTCAAGGAGTTCCTGGACGGCTGTGCGGCCCAGGCTGTCAAGGAGCAGAAGCTCCAGCCGGACTGCCCCTTCTACTACGCCAGCAACAACCGGGTCCAGGACGGCAGCATCAAATGGTCCGTGACTGAATATCCCAACGTGGCCATCGAGCCCTTTGACGGGCGCTGGGTGGTGGCGCCGCTGGACGGCAAGGCGAGAGTGGAGGCGCTCCAGCAGAACCTGTTCACCGGCGCCTGGTACCCCTTGGACGAAGAAGTGGACTTCAGCTTCACCACCCGCCTGGACGTCACAGGAGACACCATCAAAGTGACACCGCTGCTCAGCTTCTGAGTCTTTTACGGGCGAGCACCGACAGGACCTCACGGCATCCACCCCGACAGCCGCTTCCCTCCGGTGGGTACACATGGCGCGGCCCGGACGACGACGGCAAGCACCAGAGATTGTAGTGCCAAGGCTTTGTGAACCTCCATGGGGCCATGGTGGCCAATTGGTGCCATGCACAGCAGCTGTGGTCCGCGCTAATCCATACCGGAAAACCCGTCACGGCGAGCACGCTTTATGGGCTCTTGACCGCACCAGTCCCCGCAAACGCAAGGCCCTCCCAAGGGACACCACGCAAAAAGGCTGCCGCCCGTGACGCGTATGTCACGGGCGGCAGCCATTTCAGAATAAGGACGACGGCGGCGCGATCAGTCCATGCCGCGCAGGTCCAGCACCAGCTCGGTATCGCCGTCGCTCTGCAGCAGCACAGGGATGCCCCAGTCCTGCTGGTAAAGGTGGCAGGCCGCGTGGTCCGGGATTTCGCCGTCCTCGGTTTCGGGACCGTCGCAGGCCGCGGCGCGGGCGGTGATGTGCAGGACGCCTTCGGGCACGTCTGCGGACAGCTCAAGGGTACGGAGCAGTCCCACCGACGTTCCGCCGCCGGACACCAGCAGCTCGGGCGGAGTGGAGGAGATCTTCAGCTGGGTGGGGTCACCCCAGCGGTCATCCAGTTTCTGCCCGGTGGGCGCGGTGAAACGTACCGTCAGTTCCAAGGGGCCGGGTGCCACCGGGCTCTTCGGCCGGTGAGTCTGCGACGCGCCCTCGTCCACCTGCTGCGCTTCCTTGGGAATGGGGACGTACACCAGCTGGTGCTGGTTGGCCTCCACCACCACGAGCAGCGGCTCGGAACCGGCTGACTGAGTGTGGTCCACAATCACGTCCGAGGGCTCCAGAAGTCCACGTGCCAGCGTGGAAACAGTTCCCGCCGCGGGGTCGTAGCGGCGTACCGCACCGTTGTAGGTATCGGCGATTGCCACCGAACCGTCCGGCAGCACCGTCACGCCGAGCGGGTGCTGGAGCCGGGCTTCAGCCGCGGCACCGTCCCGGAAGCCGAAGTCGAACAGGCCCTTGCCGACGGCGGACTCCACGGTGATGGCGCCGTCGTCGCTGATGACGAGCTTGCGGAGGGCGGACGTTTCGGAATCCGCCACCCAGATGTTGCCCGCCGCGTCTTCGGCGAGCCCGGAGGGCTGGGCGAACCAGGCCTCGTGGGCCGGGCCGTCCAGCAGGCCTTCCAGGCCGTTACCGGCTTCGATGGCCACGGCACCGGTCAGCGGATCAAAGCTGAAGATCTGGTGCGTGCCGGCCATGGCGATCACCACGGCGTGGAGCTTGCTGGACCAGACAAGATCCCATGGCGAGCTCAGGGAGACCTCAAGCGGGTGTTCACTCAGGCGGCCGGTGAATCCGGCAGCGTCCTCGTCAACGCGGGCCGGGCCGGTCTCCAGCAGGCGCTGGATGCCGTTGCCCACGAGGGTGGTCACCTTCCCGTCCTGGAGTGAGAGTCCGCGGAGCCGGTGGTTCACGGAATCTGCAATCACGACGTCGTAGCCTGCCTTGGCTGCCACATCTTCCGGCAGCAGAACCAGGCCCTGGGGCTCGTTGAACCGGGCGGTAGCCTCAACACCGGCGGCGGGGCCGTCAGCGTAGCCCTTGGTGCCGGAGCCGTAGGTGCCCAGTACGGTGTGGAAGTCGGTGCCCAGTTCCACCAGGCGGTGGTGGCCCGTGTCGGTGACCAGCCACGAACCCCGTGCTGCTGAACCGTTGGACGCTGTGCCCTGCGTGGCGGCACCTGCCGCTGCATCGGCGTCGTCCGTTCCCTCTGCGGCGGCTGAACCGCGCCCGGCGGGCAGGAAGAGCGCCTTGCCGGGGAAGCGCAGCGTCCCTGAGCTGGGCTCAGGGGCGACGTACGGGCCGGAGCCGCGGTGCAGCGTCCCCTTGGCCTCGTGTTCGGCGATGAGCTCGGGGATCAGCACCGCCAGTCCGTCCGCGTGGCCTTCACCGGAAAGGTGCGCCACGATGTAGCCCTCGGGGTCGATGACCACCAGGGTGGGCCAGGCCCGCGCGGTGTAGGCCTTCCAGGTGTCCAGCTCCGGATCGTCCAGGACGGGGTGGTGGATTTCGTATCGCTCTACGGCGGCGGCCAGCGCAACGGGGTCCGCTTCGTGTTCGAACTTTGGCGAGTGGACGCCCACCGTGACCAGGACGTCGGAGTACTGTTCCTCGAGCGGCCGCAGTTCGTCCAGGACGTGCAGGCAGTTGATGCAGCAGAAGGTCCAAAAGTCCAGCAGCACGATCTTGCCGCGCAGGGCGTCAAGGTCCAGCGATTTGCCGCCGGTGTTCAGCCAATTGCGGCCCACCAGTTCGGAGGCCCGGACCCGGGCGTGGGTGCGTACGGTTTCGCTCATCAGCGTCCTTCCAGCTTGTTTCGTTCAGCCAGCTTGGCGTCGCGTTCAGCCAATTTGGCAAACATATCGTTGTAAGCGGTGAGATCGGCGTCGTTATTCCTGTCCGCCGCCCGGTCCACGCGTTTGGTCTCCCGCTGGTCTGACCGGGACCACATGATGGCAACACCGATGGCCACCAGGAGCGTTGGTACCTCGCCGATGCCCCAGGCCACCGCTCCGCCGGTCTGCTGGTCCAGCAGCGCCGACTGACCCCAGGCCCGCCCCAGGTTGCCGAAGTAGTCAGCCGCCAGGAGGTTGGTTCCGCCCATGATCGCCACACCGAAGAAGGCGTGGAAGCCCATGGTGGCAAGGAGCAGCAGCAGCCGCATCGGGTACGGTGCCCGGAGCGGCAGCGGGTCAGAGCCGATCATGCTCAGGACGAAGATGTAGCCCGTGAGCAGGAAGTGCACAATCATCAGTTCGTGCCCCACGTGCTCGCGCATGGCAAACCCGAACAGGTCCGAGTAGTAGAACAGGACGATCGAACCGGCGAAGTTTGCGGCGGCGAAGAGCGGATGCGTGACCACCTGCGAGAACCTGGAGTGCACAAATACCAGCAGCCATTCCCTCGGGCCGCGTGAACCGTCACCCCGCGGGGGCATCGCGCGCAGGGCGAGGGTCACGGGTGCGCCGAGGACCAGGAAGATGGGGGCCACCATGGTGAGCGCCATGTGGTCCACCATGTGCGCCGAGAACAGGACGCGGCCATAGACCGACGGCGGTCCGGACGTGATGTAGGTGAGCACCAGCAGGCCGATCACCCAGTTCACGGACCGGAACCACTGCCATGTGTCGCCCCGGCGGTGGATCTTCGCCACGCCGAGGAAGTAGGAGACCAGCCCGAACAGCGCGACGGCAATCCAAAGCCAGTCCAACCGCCACTCTGTGAGCCAGCGGGCGGGGGTCAGCTCCGGGGGGAGTTCGTAGCCGGTGAGGATGAACGCGGGCGAGGCATCAGGTGCATACGTGGTGGACTGGGGCGGGGCAGAACGGCCCAGGGCCACGGCCACGCCGGAGGTGGCCCCCATGACCAGGAATTCAGCCAGGACGAGCTGCCATAGGACCCTTCGCGAGGACATTGTGGAGCCCTTGCGGTTCAGCTGGGGGATCACCCATTGGCGGTGCATGAAGCCGATCCCGCCCAGGACCAGCGTTGCGGCGGACTTGGCCAGGATCAGCTGGCCGTAGGACGAGCCGAAGAGGTCGCCCCAGTTGGTGATCCGGATGCTGGCGTTGATGACGCCGGAGGCGAAGACCAGCACAAAGGCGAAGCCCGCCAGGGAAGAGAACCTTTTGAGTGTGGCCTCGGTGATATCCGCCGTCCCGCCCGCTTTGGAGCCTGTCAGGATCCCGGACAGCAGCGCCAGCATGATGATGCCGCCCACCCAGGTACTGACGCCCACCAGGTGCAGGCCAAGCGAGTTGATGGCGCCTTCGTGGTCTGACGAGCTCGAGGAGTGCCCGATCAGGGCCGTCGGCACCAGACCGATGAGCGCCAGGATCAGGGTCAGGGCCAGTCCGCCAAGGGACCTGACGCCGAACAGGGCAGTTGTCACCACGGCGGCGATGATGGTGACGGCGAGCCATGCCCGGCCCGTCTCGATGTCCGTCATGAAATAGACCAGGGCCTGGGTGAACTCTGCGTCACCGGAAACGCCCTGCCCGGCCACGTCAGAATAGGTGAGCACCAGGACTGCAATGGCGGACAAGGTCCAAACGGCGCCCGCAGCGGCTGCGAGGGCCAAGGCGCGGGTGAAGGCGGGATGTTCTGCGTCTTCTGCAGTTGCGTCCCGGTCCCTGCTGCGGAGTCCCAAACGCTTGGGCAGGATGCCTACGGCAAAGATGAGGCCGCCGATGACCGTAGCCACTGCGACGTTGTGGATCGCCTTGCTGACGGGCAGGCCCCAGCGAACCAAGGCGCCCGGATCCGAGACCTCGCGGGCGGCGGCCGCGCCGGAAAAGACGAGTGCCGCCACGAGTCCGAGAAAGAGCGCTGCCAGTCCCGCCAGCTGCCATGCCCTGGAGACGCCGAGGGCACCGATGCCTTGCCCAGGAGCTCCCTTGCCGGGAGCTGACTGGGTTGCTGTGGATTGGGGTTTTGCGGCAGAAGGCACCTATCCATTGTCCGCTACCCTTGCCCGGGCCGCGAATCGCCTTAAAAGCAAAAGGGGCGGCAACCCTGTGGTTGCCACCCCTTGTCCACGCCGGTCTGATGCCGGGAGGAAGAAGCTTTACTTCTTGTTGGAGACCGCAGCCTTCAGCTTGGAGCCGGCGGTCAGCTTGACGCTGTGGCCGGCGGCGATCTGAATGGTCTCACCCGTCTGCGGGTTGCGGCCGGTGCGTGCTGCACGGTCGGTGCGCTCGACGGCGAGCCAGCCCGGGATGGTGATCTTCTCGCCCGCGGCAACGGAAGTCTCGAAAACCTCGAACAGCGCGTCGAGGACGGAGTTGACGGCTGCCTGGCTGGTGCCGGCCTTGCCTGCTACCTCTGAAACAAGTTCACTACGGTTCTTAGCCATTGATGTCCTCCTGGACGGTCATGATTTCTGGAGCCTGCACGCGGCATGCGTACAAGCCACTCTTCGAAAACTTACCAGCTTGGGCCGGTCTGGTCGGCAAATTCCGCGTGTTTCCGCGACTTTTTGAGGTTAATCACCAGATTCTTGAGGAATCGCGGCCGTCCCGGGCATCAAACGCGCGCCCTTTAGCCCTTACCGCCGCACCTACGGAACAGCCCACCTCCTGCGCCTCCCGTCGCCTGGGACGCGTTGTCTTTTGCTGCGCCCGCCCCTGCAACGCTCTCGCTCTTTCTGGTGGTTAAAGGGCTCTTCACGGTTGATGGGGAATTGAGTTCGTGTCGTTGAAGACAAAGGGGCCCGTGGCCCTGCTGGGATGAGTGTGTCTAGCATTCAACCTGGAACAGGACCACGAGCCTTTGAACGAGCCTACCGGGGTCGCAGCCGACGCTGCCACCATCCTCTTCAACCTGCCCGACTACCGCGTCATCTCCACCACTATCACTGCCGGCCGCCGGCAGGTCATCATCGAAACCGACCAGCTGCCCGGCTGCCCGAGCTGCGGGGTCATCGCATCCCGGCGGAAAGAGCGCCGTCTTCAACGACTCCGCGATGTTCCCGTCGCCGGACCGGTAGACGTGCTCTGGTCCAAGTACCGCTGGTACTGCGAAGAGCCAGCGTGTGACCGGCTGTCGTTCTTTGAATCGACCCCGCAGGTGCCGCGCCGTTCCCGCTCGACGAGCCGGCTGCGGGACCAACTCGTCAACGCCGTCATCCGCTCAGGCAGGGCTGTCTCGGAGACAGCTGCCGGCTTCGCCGTGTCCTGGTGGATGGTCCGGGCGGCGGTGACCGAGGCCTGCGTGCTGCAGCTGCCTGACGTGGACAAACTGAGCCCGCGGATGCTGGGCATCGATGAACACCGGTTCCGGTCGGTGCGCTATTTTCAGGACCCGACCACGAAGGCGTGGACTCGGTTCGAGCCGTGGATGACAACGATCGTGGATCTGGACACCGGTCAGGTCCTGGGCGTGGTCGACGGGCGGGACCACAAATGCGTCGGGGAGACTGGTTGTTCGCCCGGCCCCTGGAATGGCGCCTGGCCGTGCAGGTCGTCGCGATCGACCCCTCGGCGGCATTCCGTAAAGCGTTGCGGATGTGGCTTCCCCGCACGGCGGTCGCAGTTGATCACTTTCACCTGATCTCGCTGGCCAACCAGGCCATGACCGAGACCCGGCAGAACCTCTCCCAACAGGTCAAGGGCCGCCGCGGCCGGGCCATCGACAAGGCCTGGGCCCACCGCATGCTCCTGCTGCGCGGCGGCGACAACCTCAGCTGCCGAGCAGCCCTCCGACTCGAGGAAGTGTTCGCCCTGGACGATCCAACAGGCACGCTCCAAGCCGTCTGGAAGTCAAGGAACAGCTCAGGGCACTGCTTCGCACCGGCTCCCTGGAAGACGCGACGGCGGCCAAGAAGGTACTCGAGGAGCTGGTCAAGGCAGCCGCGAGGGCGGTGACGAACAGGCTCTACCGCACCGTCTGCCGGTGGTGGAAGGAGATCGAGGTGATGATCATTACCGGCGCCACTACTGGCAAGGTCGAGGCCAACAACACCGCGATCAAGAACATCAAACGCACCGCCCGCGGCTACCGCAACCCAGCCAATTACAAATCGGTTATTCTCTTGAGAAGTGCCGTCCGGACGGCGGCATGATGCTCATCTCAGGGATTCCATTTCCCCACGAACCGTGAAGAGCCGGTTAAAGTGCTGGCTTCTGCCGCTGCTGCGCTGCCTCATGGTGGTTAAAGTGGTAGGGCCCTGACGTCGTGTCAGGGCCCTACTCTAATTTATGTCCGGCGGTGACCTACTCTCCCACACCCTCCCGGGTGCAGTACCATCGGCGCTGTGGGTCTTAGCTTCCGGGTTCGGAATGGGACCGGGCGTTTCCCCCACGCTATGACCGCCGTAACCCTTGCTCCGCACCCTGGCACCCGGGGCGTGCCCGGGCGGGTGGGAAAATTTTTGGTTACAACATCGCTCCGTGTGTTGGAGCTGTGGTGTTGTTATTCAGTTATCGGTTCTCAAGCAACGGGTTTGTTGTTCGGGAACCACATAGTGGACGCAAGCAGTCTTGTTTATCTTTTACCACCCTCTTGGGTGCAAACCTCTTTTGAAGGATTGGTTTGCGGGGGTGGTGTGTGGTGTAAGTTATCGGCCTATTAGTACCGGTCAGCTTCACGAGTCGTTAGTCCTCGCTTCCACATCCGGCCTATCAACCCAGTGGTCTGGCTGGGGGCCTCTCACACACAAGGTGTATGGAAATCTCATCTTGAAGCGAGCTTCCCGCTTAGATGCTTTCAGCGGTTATCCCATCCGAACGTAGCTAATCAGCGGTGCACTTGGCAGTACAACTGACACACCAGAGGTTCGTCCGTCCCGGTCCTCTCGTACTAAGGACAGCCCTTCTCAAATTTCCTGCGCGCGCAGCGGATAGGGACCGAACTGTCTCACGACGTTCTAAACCCAGCTCGCGTACCGCTTTAATGGGCGAACAGCCCAACCCTTGGGACCTACTCCAGCCCCAGGATGCGACGAGCCGACATCGAGGTGCCAAACCATGCCGTCGATATGGACTCTTGGGCAAGATCAGCCTGTTATCCCCGAGGTACCTTTTATCCGTTGAGCGACGGCCATTCCACAATGTACCGCCGGATCACTAGTCCCGACTTTCGTCCCTGCTCGAGATGTCTCTCTCACAGTCAAGCTCCCTTGTGCACTTACACTCGACACCTGATTGCCAACCAGGCTGAGGGAACCTTTGGGCGCCTCCGTTACTTTTTAGGAGGCAACCGCCCCAGTTAAACTACCCATCAGGCACTGTCCCTGACCCGGATTACGGGCCGAAGTTAGATGTCCAAAGTGACCAGAGTGGTATTTCAACGATGACTCCACCCGAACTGGCGTCCGGGCTTCAACGTCTCCCACCTATCCTACACAAGCCACTCCGAACACCAATACCAAACTATAGTAAAGGTCTCGGGGTCTTTCCGTCCTGCTGCGCGTAACGAGCATCTTTACTCGTACTGCAATTTCGCCGAGTTTATGGTTGAGACAGCGGGGAAGTCGTTACTCCATTCGTGCAGGTCGGAACTTACCCGACAAGGAATTTCGCTACCTTAGGATGGTTATAGTTACCACCGCCGTTTACTGGGGCTTAAATTCTCAGCTTCGCCTTGCGGCTAACCGGTCCTCTTAACCTTCCAGCACCGGGCAGGAGTCAGTCCGTATACATCGTCTTGCGACTTCGCACGGACCTGTGTTTTTAGTAAACAGTCGCTTCCCCCTGGTCTCTGCGGCCCCGATCCCCTCCCACCAGCAAGTGGTGTTCAAGGTTGGGGCCCCCCTTCTCCCGAAGTTACGGGGGCATTTTGCCGAGTTCCTTAACCATAATTCTCTCGATCGCCTTAGTATTCTCTACCTGATCACCTGTGTCGGTTTGGGGTACGGGCGGCTAAAACCTCGCGTCGATGCTTTTCTCGGCAGCATAGGATCACCAAATCCCCCCAAACGGGGGTCCCATCAGATCTCAGGCATCATGAACAGCGGATTTGCCTACCGTTCGCCCTACATCCTTAGACCGGGACAACCATCGCCCGGCTTGGCTACCTTCCTGCGTCACACCTGTTAATACGCTTGCCTCCCAGGATCAGGTCCTGCGCTCCACCAAAACCCTCACACCACAAGGGTGATCGGGCAGGTCTCGGGCAGTTAGTATCCCCTGTTCAGCATGGGCGGTTTTTCGCCGGTACGGGAATATCAACCCGTTGTCCATCGACTACGCCTGTCGGCCTCGCCTTAGGTCCCGACTTACCCAGGGCAGATTAGCTTGACCCTGGAACCCTTGATCATTCGGCGGACGGGTTTCTCACCCGTCTTTCGCTACTCATGCCTGCATTCTCACTCGTGTAGGCTCCACCGCTGGTTTACACCGCGACTTCACTGCCCACACGACGCTCCCCTACCCATCCAGACGCCTGAACCACAAGGGCTTAGCTAATATCTGAATGCCACAACTTCGGCGGTGTACTTGAGCCCCGCTACATTGTCGGCGCGGAATCACTTGACCAGTGAGCTATTACGCACTCTTTTAAGGATGGCTGCTTCTAAGCCAACCTCCTGGTTGTCTTCGCAACTCCACATCCTTTCCCACTTAGCACACGCTTAGGGGCCTTAGTTGGTGGTCTGGGCTGTTTCCCTCTCGACTATGAAGCTTATCCCCCACAGTCTCACTGCTGCGCTCTCACTTACCGGCATTCGGAGTTTGGCTGACGTCAGTAACCTTGTAGGGCCCATTAGCCATCCAGTAGCTCTACCTCCGGTAAGAAACACGCAACGCTGCACCTAAATGCATTTCGGGGAGAACCAGCTATCACGAAGTTTGATTGGCCTTTCACCCCTACCCACAGCTCATCCCCTCCATTTTCAACTGAAGTGGGTTCGGTCCTCCACGACGTCTTACCGTCGCTTCAACCTGGCCATGGGTAGATCACTTCGCTTCGGGTCTAGATCACGCCACTGCAACGCCCTATTCAGACTCGCTTTCGCTACGGCTTCCCCACACGGGTTAACCTCGCGACGTAACACTAACTCGCAGGCTCATTCTTCAAAAGGCACGCCGTCACCAGAATCAGACTGGCTCCGACGGATTGTAAGCACACGGTTTCAGGTACTGTTTCACTCCCCTCCCGGGGTACTTTTCACCTTTCCCTCACGGTACTGGTCCGCTATCGGTCATTAGGGAGTATTTAGGCTTATCAGGTGGTCCTGACAGATTCACACGGGATTTCTCGGGCCCCGTGCTACTTGGGATACTCATCCAGGCGGTACACAACATTTCGGTTACGGGGCTCACACCCTCTCTGGCCGGCCTTTCAAGACCGTTCACCTATGCCTGCACATCACACCCCACCAGCCCGGCAGAACTGGTATGGAAAGTCCCACAACCCCGACCATGCAACGCCCGCCGGCTATCACACATGGAACGGTTTAGCCTGATCCGCGTTCGCTCGCCACTACTAACGGAATCACTATTGTTTTCTCTTCCTGCGGGTACTGAGATGTTTCACTTCCCCGCGTTCCCTCCACGCACCCTATGTGTTCAGATGCGGGTCACCAGGCGACTCGCGCCCCTGGCGGGGTTTCCCCATTCGGACACCCTGGGATCACAGTCCGGTTATCGACTCCCCCAGGCTTATCGCAGATTCCTACGTCCTTCTTCGGCTCCTAATGCCAAGGCATCCACCGTGTGCTCTTAAAAACTTGACCACAAAGATCAAAAAACTACTTCACGAGAGAACCACGAAAACCAACCACACCCAACAACCACCAACCCCGAAAGGTCAGCCATCATCACGCGCAGCCAGATCCAGGTTCATATTCTTGGAAATTGCTTCTTATAAAAGATGCTCGCGTCCACTATGTAGTTCTCAAACAACAACCCCAAACCACACACCCCACACACAAACGTGCATGATCGGTACGGCCAGGAAAACCAGAAACACAAGTCCCGGGCAAAAACCCGGTCCTGTTGCCTCAGGACCCAACAGTGTGCCAAACACCACCCAACAACCCGGACCAGCAAGCGTTCCTGAACCAACCCCCCAAAGGAGATCAACCCGTACTAACCACCAGACCGCGCCACCAGGCACCTATTCATTGATATTCCACCCTTGAGCACCCGCCGCAGAACAAACGTCTGCGCAACGGGCATATACTCCTGACAAACCCCACCACCCACATACATGAGGACGGCGCTTGTAGGTGCTCCTTAGAAAGGAGGTGATCCAGCCGCACCTTCCGGTACGGCTACCTTGTTACGACTTAGTCCCAATCGCCAGTCCCACCTTCGACAGCTCCCTCCCACAAGGGGTTAGGCCACCGGCTTCGGGTGTTACCAACTTTCGTGACTTGACGGGCGGTGTGTACAAGGCCCGGGAACGTATTCACCGCAGCGTTGCTGATCTGCGATTACTAGCGACTCCGACTTCATGGGGTCGAGTTGCAGACCCCAATCCGAACTGAGACCGGCTTTTTGGGATTAGCTCCACCTCGCAGTATCGCAACCCTTTGTACCGGCCATTGTAGCATGCGTGAAGCCCAAGACATAAGGGGCATGATGATTTGACGTCGTCCCCACCTTCCTCCGAGTTGACCCCGGCAGTCTCCTATGAGTCCCCACCATCACGTGCTGGCAACATAGAACGAGGGTTGCGCTCGTTGCGGGACTTAACCCAACATCTCACGACACGAGCTGACGACAACCATGCACCACCTGTAAACCGACCGCAAGCGGGGCACCTGTTTCCAGGTCTTTCCGGTTCATGTCAAGCCTTGGTAAGGTTCTTCGCGTTGCATCGAATTAATCCGCATGCTCCGCCGCTTGTGCGGGCCCCCGTCAATTCCTTTGAGTTTTAGCCTTGCGGCCGTACTCCCCAGGCGGGGCACTTAATGCGTTAGCTACGGCGCGGAAAACGTGGAATGTCCCCCACACCTAGTGCCCAACGTTTACGGCATGGACTACCAGGGTATCTAATCCTGTTCGCTCCCCATGCTTTCGCTCCTCAGCGTCAGTTAATGCCCAGAGACCTGCCTTCGCCATCGGTGTTCCTCCTGATATCTGCGCATTTCACCGCTACACCAGGAATTCCAGTCTCCCCTACATCACTCTAGTCTGCCCGTACCCACCGCAGATCCGGAGTTGAGCCCCGGACTTTCACGGCAGACGCGACAAACCGCCTACGAGCTCTTTACGCCCAATAATTCCGGATAACGCTTGCGCCCTACGTATTACCGCGGCTGCTGGCACGTAGTTAGCCGGCGCTTCTTCTGCAGGTACCGTCACTTTCGCTTCTTCCCTACTGAAAGAGGTTTACAACCCGAAGGCCGTCATCCCTCACGCGGCGTCGCTGCATCAGGCTTGCGCCCATTGTGCAATATTCCCCACTGCTGCCTCCCGTAGGAGTCTGGGCCGTGTCTCAGTCCCAGTGTGGCCGGTCACCCTCTCAGGCCGGCTACCCGTCGTCGCCTTGGTGAGCCATTACCTCACCAACAAGCTGATAGGCCGCGAGTCCATCCAAAACCACAAAAAGCTTTCCACCCCCCACCATGCGATGAGGAGTCATATCCGGTATTAGACCCAGTTTCCCAGGCTTATCCCAGAGTCAAGGGCAGGTTACTCACGTGTTACTCACCCGTTCGCCACTAATCCCCCCAGCAAGCTGGAGATCATCGTTCGACTTGCATGTGTTAAGCACGCCGCCAGCGTTCATCCTGAGCCAGGATCAAACTCTCCGTTGAAGTAAAACAAAAACAGAAACCACCCGGAAACCACGGAAATAACGCAGCAACCAGACAGCAAAAATTTGAAACCAGCTGTAAAAACCAGACCACCCACAGGGGCGGGCAGCCCGATCAATTCAACCAATCACTAAAACAATTGGTATCAACAAACTTGGCACACTATTGAGTTCTCAAACAACAGACACACCCGGCACCACCACAACAACAAGTCAAGGATCGCTCCGGAGCAACTTTTCAAACTTACCCGAACCCCCGAAG